>NZ_JAUFPN010000058.1 GCF_030409335.1 Paeniroseomonas aquatica | reverse complement strand
CGGCCAATCCGGGAATCCCTAGAGTCCACAGGACCTAGACCACCTCGACATTGGCCGCGCGGGCGATGTCGCCCCACTTCTTCCGCTCGGCCTGCATGAAGTCCAGTTGCGCACCAGGCGTCATCGCCTGGGTCCCGGCGCCCATCTCCCGCAGCCGGTCCCGGTAGGCATCCTCCAGCGCCACCTGGTTCAGCGCCGCGTTCAGCCTGGCGATGATCCCGGGCGGCGTCGCCTTCGGCGCCATGTAGGCGTACCAGGCGACGTAGTCGGTCTGGTCGAGCCCCAGCTCGATGGCGGTCGGGATCTCCGGCGCGCGCGGCGACCGCTCCCGCGAGGTCAGCGCCAGCGGCCGCAGCCGGCCCGCGCTGATATGCCCCCAGCCGGCGCCGAGGCTGTCGACCATGACAGGTACCCGCCCGGCGACGACATCGAGCTGCGCCGGCGGCGTGCCGCGATAGGGCACGGCGGGGATGTCCAGCCCGTGCCGCAGCTTGAAGCCCTCGGCGATCAGGTGGTTGATGGTGCCGGCGCTGGGCAGCGCATAGTCCAGCTTGCCCGGCGCGGCCCGGGCGCGCTCCACCAGCTCCGCCAGTGTCTTCGGGCCGGTCTCCGGATTGGCGACCCAGACCATCGGCGAGGTGACCGGGCAGGCCACGGCGGCGAGGTCGTCGACCGGGTTCAGCGGCATGCCACGATAGACGCTGACATTGATGGACAGCGAGCCGACCGCGGCGAAGAGGATGGTATGGCCATCGGGCGCCGCCCGCTGCACCTCCTGCATGCCGATATTGCCGTTGGCGCCGGGCCGGTTCTCGATCACCACCGGCTGGCCGAGCAGCTCGGTCAGCCGCGGCGTGGTCAGCCGGGCGTAATTGTCGAAGCCGCCGGTGACGGAGGGCACGATGATGCGGATCGGCCGGGTCGGCCAGGCGCCCTGGCCCAGGGCCGGCATCGCCAGGCCGGCCCCCAACAGGCCCAGCACGGCACGGCGCGATGGCGCTGCGGACATTCCGGTACTCCCCAAGAAGGCAGCGGGGTTGGTCCCCGTCGCCAGGATTGCGCGCCAAGGCGCAGCCGTCGTCAACCGGGCGGCCGGTTGCGGCGCCCGGGGCCCGCGTCTAGCCTTCCGGCAAAACAACCGGAGGAAACACCATGCGCTTCCAGGATCAGGCCGTGCTCGTCACCGGCGGCGGCAGCGGCATCGGCCAGCAGGTCTGCTATGCCGCGGCGCGGGAGGGCGCCCGCATCGCGGTCGGCGACCTCGACCTCGCCAATGCCGAGACCACCGCCGCCGCCATCCGCGCCGAGGGCGGCGAGGCGCATGCCGTCCGCCTCGACGTCGCCGACCCCGCCTCGGCCACCGAATTCGTCGCCGCGGCGGCGGCCGCGCTGGGCCGGCTCGACGTGCTGGTGAACTCCGCCGGCATCCGGGAGATCTGCCCGGTGCTCGACCTCAGCTTCGAGGAATGGCAGCGGGTCATCAGCGTCAACGTCTCCGGCACCTTCCTGCCGAGCCAGGCCTTCGGCCGCCGGCTGGTGGCGCTGGGCAGGCCGGGGCGCATCGTCAACCTGGCCTCGACCCTCGGGCTGATGGCCGCCCCCAGCCGCGCCGCCTATACCGCCTCGAAGCACGCGGTCGTCGGGCTGACCAAGGCGATGGCGCTGGAGCTCGGCGCCATGGGCATAAGGGTGAATGCGGTGGCGCCCGGCGTGGTGCGCACGCCGCTGACCGAGCGCTACTTCCAGGACCCCGAGATGGCGCAGACCATCCGCGACATCCATGCGCTGGGCCGCTGGGCGGAACCCGCCGAGATCGCCGCCGCCATCCTCTTCCTGGCGGATGAGGCCAATGGCTTCCTCACCGGCAGCATCCTGCCGGTGGATGGCGGCTGGACCACCGGCAA
Source organism: Paeniroseomonas aquatica (assembly GCF_030409335.1). Taxonomy (GTDB): domain Bacteria; phylum Pseudomonadota; class Alphaproteobacteria; order Acetobacterales; family Acetobacteraceae; genus Belnapia; species Belnapia aquatica. The sequence continues at coordinate 24,714 of NZ_JAUFPN010000058.1, read as the reverse complement.
GAAGATGTAGCGCCTAGCTGAATTCGCGGATCACCGTCTCGCCGAAGCGGGGAAGGCTCTCCTCGATATTCGGCAGGAAGGCCGTCATCGGCAGCACGATGCGGCCGACGCCGGCGGCGCGGCGCGCCTCCACCGCAGCCCGCGCATCCTTGCCGGATTGCGGCAGGGCATCCGGGCAGCCGGTGAGGAATTCGATCGCCGCCGGGTCCCGCCCGGCGGCCGTCGCCGCGCGCCGCACCACGTCGAACAGCGGCAGGATGTCGGTCTGCGAACCGATGGAGGGAAAGAACCCATCCCCTAGCCGCCCGGCCCGCTTCGCCGCGACCTCCGTGCTGCCGCCGACGATGATGGGCACGCTGCCATGCACCGGTTTCGGGTTGCAGTTGATGCCCTTGAAGGCGACGAACTCGCCGGCATAGCCGGCATCGTCCGTCGCCCAAAGCGCCCGCATGGCGGCGACGTATTCATCGGCCCGCTTGCCCCGCCGCTCGAAGGGCACGCCGATCGCCTCGAATTCCTCGCGCAGCCAGCCGACGCCGATGCCGAGCTCGATCCGCCCGCCACTCATCGCATCGAGCGTCGCCACCTGCTTTGCCAGCACCAGCGGGTTGCGCTGCGGCAGGATGATGACGCCGGTCATCAGCCGCAGCCGCGTCGTCACCGCCGCGACATAGGCCATCCAGATCAGCGGGTCGGGGTAGGGGCTGGAGTCGTCGCCGGGCAGCTTGCCGGTCGGCGAATAGGGATAGGGGGTGGCGTAGTCCCTGGGGATCACGACGTGGTCGATGGCGAACAGCGTATCGAAGCCGGCGGATTCCGCCAGCTTCGCCACGCGGGCGGCCCCGGCGCCATCGGGGAAGCTGTTGTTGCCGAAATGCAGGGCGAATTTCATGGTCGCCTCCTCAGGCGCGGTGCAGCGTGGCTTCGGTGCGGGATTGCAGCTCGTCGAAGGCGAGGCCCGGAATGATGTCAAGCACGCCGAAGCCCCGCGGCGTCACCTCCAGCACCGCCAGGTTGGTGTAGACCCGGGTGACGCAGCCCGGCGCGGTCAGCGGGTAGCTGCAGCGCCTGAGGAGGCGGGGCTGGCCCTGCTTGGTCGTGTGCTCCATCGTCACCCAGACCTGCCTGGCCCCGACCGCGAGATCCATGGCTCCGCCGATCTGCTTGCCGACCTCGGTCGCGGATTGCGCCCAATTCGCCAGGTCGCCGTTCTCCGCCACCTGGAAGCCACCGAGCACGCAGAGGTCCAGGTGGCCGCCGCGCACCATGGCGAAGCTGTCGGCATGGTGCACGAAGCTGCCGCCGGGCCGGATGCTGATGCGCTGGGTGCTGGCATTCACCAGCCAGGGATTCTGCTTGTGCGGCTCCGGCGCCGGGCCGACGCCGAGGATGCCGTTCTCCGAATGGAAGACCACCTCCCGGTCCGGTGGCACGTGGTCGGCGATCAGGGTCGGGATGCCGATCCCGAGGTTGACGTACCAGCCCTCGGGGATGTCCTGCGCGGCGCGGGCGGCCATGCCGTTGCGTCCCAGCGGCGTCACGGTGTCACTCATCGGATGCGCTCCTTCAGGCCGGCAGCTTCGGATCGCCGGCCGCGACATGCAGCACGCGATCGACGAAGATGCCGGGGGTGACGATCTCGTTCGCCGGCAGCTGGCCGAGGTCGCAGACATGATGCGTCTGCACGATGGTCAGCCTGCCCGCCATGGCCATGATCGGGTTGAAGTTGCGGCTGCTGTCGCGGAAGGTGAGGTTGCCCCAGCGGTCGGCCATCCAGGCCTCCACCAGCGCGACGTCGCCATGGAGCGCCCGCTCGAGGATGCAGGCGCGGCCGTCGTAGTCGCGCACCTCCTTGCCTTCCGCCACCAGCGTGCCGGCGCCGGTCGGGGTGAAGAAGGCCGGCACGCCGGCCCCGGCGGCGCGGAGGCGCTCGGCCAGCGTGCCCTGCGGCACCGCCTCGGCTTCCATCCGCCCGTCGCGCACCGCATCACCGGCGATGCTGCCGGCGCGGATGAAGGTGGTGATCACCTTCCTGACGCGGCCGAGCTCGATCAGCCGCGGCACGCCCTGGACCGGCTGGCCCGGCTTGTGCACTCGGCCGACCGAGTTCACCACGATGGTGAGGTTGCCGGCACCCTGCTCGATCAGCCCGTCGAGTAGCGCATGCGGCGCGCCGACCTCGCCGAAGCCGGCCATCAGCACGGTGGAGCCATCCTTGATGCCATTCATGGCTTCCGCCATGGACCGCACGAATTTGTCGATCATCCTGCCGCTTTCCTCCGGGATCGCATGTCCTGTTGCGGCAAGTGTCGCCGGAAAGGGTGGCGGGCGCCAGGGGACGGACCAGGGGACGGACCGGGGGACGGGCCAGGGGACGGGGATGCCTTGCGGGCGCGGCCACCGGCCGCTTAACCTCGGCGGAGGCGGAAGCGAAGGAAGCCCTCATGCAGCCAGGCCGGACGGGCATCGGCGCGCCGATGCGGCGCGTGGAGGATCCGCGCCTGCTGCGCGGCGCCGGCCGCTTCGTCGACGACATCGCGGCGCCGGCGGCGGCGCATCTCGTCGTGCTGCGCTCGCCGCATGCCGCGGCGCGCATCGCCGGCATCCGGGCCGAGGCGGCGCGCGCCATGTCGGGCGTGCTGGTGGTACTGACCATGGCGGAGGTCGCCAAGCTCGGCGTGCTGCGCTGCGTCACGCCGCGCCACCGCCGCGACGGCGCTCCGATCACGCAGACGCCCTGGCGCATGCTGGCGGATGGCGCGGTGCGCTACGTCGGCGATGCGGTGGCGGCGGTGGTGGCGGAAACCCGGGCCGCGGCGCAGGACGCGGCCGAGGCCATCGCGGTGGACTACGACCCCCTGCCGGCGGTGACCGACCTCGCCGATGCGGTGCAACCCGGCGCGCCGGCGGTCTGGCCGGAGATCGCCCCGGACAACGAAAGCTTCCTGTTCCGCCTGGGCGATGCCGCCGCGGTCGAGGCGGCCTTCGCCCGCGCCGCGCATGTCGCCCGGCTCGACTTCCGCATCACCCGCGTCTCCGCCAACCCGCTGGAGCCGCGCAATGCGCTCGCCAGCCACGACCCGATCGAGGATCGCTACACGCTGACCACCGGCACGCAATTGCCGCATGTGATGCGGAACGAGATCGCGCAATACGCGCTCGGCGTGCCGTCCAGCAGCCTCCGCGTCATCTCGCCCGATGTCGGCGGCGGCTTCGGGATGAAGGAGAGCCCCTTCCAAGAGCACGTCCTCTGCCTGCATGCCGCGAAGCTGCTGGGCCGGCCGGTGCGCTGGACGGCGACGCGGACCGAGAGCTTCCTCGCCGACACGCATGCCCGGGACAACCTCTCGACCGCCGAGCTGGCGCTGGCCGCGGATGGCGAATTCCTCGGCCTGCGGGTGCGGACGCTGTGCAACCTCGGCGCCTACCTCGCCTGGCAGGGGCCGGTCTCCTCGACCAACAACGTCGGCGGGCTGGCGGGCGTCTACCGCACGCCGCACATCTGCACCGAGGTGCGCGGGCTGTTCACCCATACCCAGCCGACCGCACCCTATCGCGGCGCCGGGCGGCCGGAGGCGATCTATGCGATCGAGCGGGTGATCGACCTGGCCGCGGATGAGATGGGCCTGGACCGCATCGCGCTGCGCCGGCGCAACCTGATCCCGCCCGAGGCGATGCCCTTCCGCACCGGGCTCGACTACACCTACGACAGCGGCGACTTCCCGCGGAACATGGAATGGGCATTGGAGGCCGCCGACTGGGCCGGCTTCGAGGCCCGCCGCGCCGAGGCCGCCGCGCGCGGCCGGCTGCGGGGCATCGGCATCGCCAATGCCATCGAGAGCGCCGGCGGTCCGCATCGCGGCCCGATGGAGGAAGCCGCCGAGATCCGCTTCGATTCCGGCGGCAGCGCGACCCTGCTGATGGGCAGCCACAACCATGGCCAGGGCCACGAGACGGTGTTCCGCCAGATCGCCCAGTCCCGCCTCGGCATCCCGCCCGAGCGCATCCGCTTCGTCAACGGCGACACCGACCTGGTGACGCATGGCCGCGGCACCATCGGCTCGCGCTCGATGATGGCGGCGGGCGGCGCGCTGGTCGGGGCGGCGGAGCGCATCATCGCCCGCGGCCGCCGCATTGCCGCGCATCTGCTGGAGGCGGCGGAGGCGGATATCGAATTCGCCGAGGGGCGCTTTTGCGTGGTCGGCACCGACCGGGGCATCGGGATCGAGGAGCTGGCGCGGCGGAGCTACGTGCCGGGGGCGCTGCCGATGGGCGAGGACCTCGGGCTCTCCGCCCTGCTCATCAACCGGCCGGGCGACGCGACCTTCCCGAACGGCTGCCATATCTGCGAGGTGGAGGTCGATCCCGAGACCGGCGAGGCCGCGCTGCTGTCCTATGTAGTGGTCGACGACGTCGGCACGGTGATCAACCCGCTGCTGGTGAAGGGGCAGATCCATGGCGGCATCGCCCAGGGCCTGGGCCAGGTCTTCGGCGAGCACATCCGCTACGATGCGGCGGGGCAGCTCCAGACCGCCAGCTTCATGGACTACGCCATGCCCCGGGCCGGCGACCTCTGCGGCCTGACGGTGCTGAGCAACCCGGTGCCGACCGCGACCAACCCGCTGGGCGTCAAGGGCGCCGGGGAGGCCGGGACGGTCGGCGCCCTGCCCGCCCTGCTGGGCGCGGTGGCGGATGCGCTGCGGCCGCTGGGGATACGGCGGCTCGACCTGCCGGCGACGCCGGAGCGGGTCTGGGCGGCGATCCGGACCGCTGGGACGCCACCCATCGCCTGACGCGGCATGCTGGCCCTAGCGGTCCGCGCGCCACTATGCTGCCGGCCAAGCAACGACACCGGGAGGCGAAGCATGGATGGCATCGGGCGGCGTGGAACCCTGCTGGGCGCGCCCTTGCTTCTCGCCGCAGGCCTCCGCCCGGCGGCGGCGCAGGCCTGGCCGGCACGGCCGGTGCGCTTCGTCGTCGGCTTCGCCGCCGGCGGGGCCAATGACATCATGGCCCGGTTGCTCGCGGCGCGGCTGGGGGAACGGCTGCCGGGTACCACCTTCCTGGTCGAGAACCGGCCCGGCGCCGGCACGCTGCTGGCGGCGGAACACGTCGCCCGGGCCGCGCCGGATGGCCATACCTTCCTCTACGCCTCCTCCTCCACCCTGATCACCCTGCTGGTCAACCGGGGCGCCGGGCTGAACCCGACGCAGGATTTCGCCGCGGTGGCGATGGCGCAATCCTCGCCCCTGCTGCTGGTCTCGCGCCCGGACTTCCCCGCCCGGACCCTGCCGGAGGTGATCCGCCTGGCACGGGAGCGGCCGGGGCGGCTCACCGTCTCCCATCCCGGGACCGGCGGGATCAACCATCTCTCCCTGGCCGTGCTGATGCGGCGGGAGGGGATCGAACTCACCCTGGTGCCCTTCAACGGCAACCAGCCCGCGCTGACGGCGCTGGTGCGGGGCGACGTCGACCTGGCCAGCGACTCCCTCTTCGCCACCCGCACGCTGCGGGAGGCCGGCACCATCCGTCCGATCGCCATCACCAGCGCCGGGCGCTCTCCCGCCATGCCGGAGGTGCCGACCTTCGCCGAGGCCATGCCGGGCTACGAGGTGACCTTCTGGGGCGGGCTGCTGGCCCCGCGGGGGACGCCGGAGGCGGTGCTGGACCAGCTTAACCGCGAAGTCGACGCGGTGCTGCGCCTGCCGGAGGTGGCGGAGCGGGTGCGGGGCTTCGGTGCCGATCCGGTCGGCGGCGACCGGGCGCATTATACCCGGGTCATCGCCGAGGATTGGGAGCGCTGGGGCGGCGTGGTCCGGGATCTCGGCCTGCGGGGCGACTGAGCGGGTTCCGGCTAGGCCGCCTCCACGTAATGGCAGGCCGCCTCCCGCCCCCCGTCGAAGCGCCGCAGCTTCGGCATCTCGGCGCCGCAGCGCCCGGTGCCGATGGGGCAGCGGCCATGGAAGCGGCAGGCATCGGGGTCCGGGTCGATCGGGCTCCTCGGGTCCCCCGCCAGCCGCAGGGCATCGGCGCGGAGGCCGTCCAGCCGCGGCACCGCGGCCACCAAGCCGCGGGTATAGGGGTGCAGCGGGGCGTCGAAGACCGCCCGGGCCGGCCCGGTCTCGACGATGCGGCCGAGGTACATCACCACCACCCGGTCGCAGAGCAGCCGCACCACGTTCAGGTCGTGGCTGACGAAGACATAGGAGATGCCCAGCGTCTCCCGCAGGCGCACCAGCAGCTGCAGGATGGTGACCTGCACCGAGACGTCGAGCGCGGCGGTCGGCTCGTCCAGCACCAGCAGGTCCGGCCTCGGGCCGATGGCGCGGGCGATGCCGACGCGGGCGCGCTGGCCGCCCGAGAGCTGGTGCGGGAAGCGGTCCAGCAGCGCCAGCGGCAGGCCGCAGAGGGTCGCGGCCTCCTCGACCTTCTCGCGCAGCGCATCGCCGCCGAGGCCACGGAGCTGGCGCAGCGGGTCGGCGATGGCATCGGCGGCGGTGAAGCGGGGATTGATGCTCTCGCCGGCATCCTGGAAGACGATCTGGATCCGGGCGCGGTCCGGGTCGCGGGCGAAGGCCTTGGCCGGCAGCGCCGACAGCTCCCGGTTGCCGAAGCGGATGGAGCCGGTGGTCGGGTCGGTCAGCCGGGCGATCAGCCGCACCAGGGTCGACTTGCCGCAGCCGGACTCCCCGACCAGCCCCAGGGTCTCGCCCCGCGCCAGGGTGAAGGAGACATCGTCGACGGCATGCACCATCGCGGGCGCGGCCTTGCCGAAGAGCCTGCGGCGGCCGAGCGGGAAGCGCTTCGAGAGTTCCGCCACGTCGAGGAGGTAGCGGCCCTCCGCCTCGCGCGGCGTCGGGTCGTTGCCGATCATGCCGCTCATGCGGGGTTCCAGCAGGCGATGCGGTGGGCGGGGGCGATGTCGCGCCAGACCATCGGCGCCTCGCAGGCCTCGAGGTGCTGCGGGCAGCGGGCGGCGAAGCGGCAGGGCGGCAGGTCGGCCCGGCGCAGGTCCGGCAGGTTGCCGGGGATCGAGCGCAGCTCGGCGAGGTCGCCGGCCGCGGTCGGCGTCGCCGCCAGCAGGCGCCGGGTATAGGGATGCCGCGGCGCGGCCAGCAGCGCGCGGGTCGCGGCCTCCTCGACGATGTGGCCGGCATGCATGACCGCGATGCGGCCGCTGCGTTCGGCGGCGAGGGCGAGATCATGGGTGATCAGGAGGGTGGCCATGCCGGTCTCCCCGGCGAGCTTCGCCATGATGTCCATCACCACCGCCTGGGTGGTGACGTCGAGGCCGGTGGTCGGCTCGTCGGCGATCAGCAGCGCGGGGCGGGTGGCAACCGCGATGGCGATCATCACCCGCTGGCACATGCCGCCCGAGAGCTCGAAGGGATAGGCGCCGGCGCGGCGGACCGGGTCGGGGATGCCGACCTCGCGCAGCATCTCGACAGCGCGGGAGGTGGCGTCCCGGCGCGAGAGGCCGGCGTGGCGGCGGACCACGTCGGCGATCTGCTGGCCGATGGGGCGGATGGGGTTCAATGCGGCGCGCGGGTTCTGGAAGATCATCGCCGCCCGCCTGCCGCGGATCGCCGCGAGAGCCGCCGGGGAGGCAGTGGTCAGCTCCACGCCCTCCAGGCTCGCGCGGCCGCCGGTGATGCGCCCCGCGGCGTCCAGCAGCCCGAGCAGGGCGTAGGCGGTGACCGACTTGCCGGAGCCGCTCTCGCCGACCAGCGCCATGGTCTCGCCGCGGCCGATGCGGAAGGCGACGCGGTCCAGCGCCTTGACGGTGCCGGAGCGGGTGCGGAACTCGACCGAGAAATCCGTGACGTCGAGGACGGTGGTCATGTGCGGCGCCTCGGGTCCACGATGTCCCGCACGCCGTCGCCGAGCAGGTTGAAGCAGAAGACCGCGACCATCAGCGTCGCGCCCGGGAACAGCGCCACCCACCATTCGCCGGAGACGATGAAGCTGGCGCCCTCGGCCACCATGATGCCCCATTCCGGCGTCGGTGCCCGCACGCCGAGGCCGATGAAGCTGAGCCCGGCGGCGTTGAGGATGGCGTAGCCCATGGTCAGCGACATCTGCACCACCATGATCGGCAGGATGTTCGGCGCGACCTGCAGCAGCAGCACGCCCATGTCGCGGTGGCCGGCGATGCGCGCGGCATCGACGAAGCCGGCCTCGCGTCGCTGCGTCGTCTCGGCCCGGGCGACCCGGACATAGAGGGGAAAGTTGATGATGGCGGTGGCGAGCACGATGTTCGGCACGGTGTTGCCGAGCGCCGCGACGATCGCCATCGCCAGCACGAACAGCGGAAAGGCCATGATGGTATCGGCGGTGCGGCCGACGATCTGGTCCACCCAGCCGCCGAAAAAGCCGGCGGCGAGCCCGGCGAAGCCGCCGGCGGCGAAGACCAGCGCGACCGAGGCGGCGGCGATGCCGAGGTCGAGCCGCGTCGCCACCAGCACGCGGGAGAAGATGTCGCGTCCGATCTGGTCGGTGCCGAACCAATGCTGCGCGCTGGGCGGCTGCAGCGCCAGCATGGTGTTGCTCGCCAGCGGGTCGTGCGGCGCGAGGCTCGGCCCGAGCAGGGCGGCCAGGACGAAGAGGACGAAGAGCCCCAGCGCGAAGCCGGTGACCGGATTCTCCGAGACGACGTGCCGGGCATGGCGCAGGGCGGCGGCGCTCATGCCTGCCGCGCCCGCGGGTCGAGCGCGCGGTTGATCAGGTCGATGGTGAGGTTCAGCGCGACGTAGAGGATCGCCATGGTCAGCACGAAGCCCTGCACCGGGGCGCCGTCCGAGGCGATCAGCGCCTCCACCGCGTAGCTGCCGATACCGGGCCAGGCGAAGACCTTTTCCACCAGCACGTTGGCGCCGAGCAGGAAGGAGAAGACCATGCCGAGCGTCGTCACCACCGGCAGCAGCGCGTTGCGCAAGGCATAGGTCAGGATGATGGTCCGGGAGGCGAGGCCGGCGGCGCGCGCGGTGCGGATGAACTCGGCCCCCAGCACCGCCAGCATCGAGGCGCGGGTGATGCGGGCGATGGGCGCCAGGGCGAAGAGGCCGAGGGTCACGGCCGGCAGCACGAGCTGGGCGAAGGCGCTGCGCCAGGTCTCCCAATCGCCGATCAGCGCGGCATCGATCAGGTAGAAGCCGGTCACCGTCGGCGGGGCGCTGGCGAAGGCGTCCAGCCGGCCGAGCGGCGCCGGCGACCAGCCGAGCAGGAAATAGAAGACATAGACCAGCAGCAGCCCGGTGAAGAAGACCGGCAGCGAGACGCCGGCGGTGACGATGACCCGGCAGGCGTGGTCGGCCAGCGAGCCCTGCCTCACCGCGGCGATGATGCCGAGCGGGATTGCCACCGCCATGGCGAGGACCAGGCCGCAGAGCGTCAGCTCGGCCGAGGCCGGCAGCCGCGCCAGGATATCGACCAGCACCGGCTGGCCGGTGGTCAGCGACATGCCGAGGTCGCCGTGGAACAGCGCGACCACGTAGCTCCAGAACTGCTCGGGCAACGGCCGGTCGAGGCCGAGCGCGGTGCGGATCTGGGCGATGGATTCAGCGCTCGCGGTCGGCCCGGCGAAATAGGTCGCGGTATCGCCGGGCAGCACGCGGGTGAGGATGAAGGTGACGACGACCACCGCCGCCAGCGCCGGCAGGGAGCCTGCCAGGCGCCAGAGCACGCCGCGCATGCCGGCCTCAGCCCTTCGTCAGGAAGCGGAAGTCGGGCTCGCGGCAGGGCCAGAACTGGTAGCCGCCGATGGTCCGCTGCATGGCCACGTCGTGGAAGGGCTGGGCGATGGCGATGAAGGGGACTTCCTGCATTCCGAGCTCGAGGAAGCCGCGGACGTTCTGCGCGTAGCTCGCCGCATCCGGGGCGAAGCGGGCGCCGTCGATCAGCCTGTCCATCGCCGGGTTCTGGTAGGAGGGAATGTTGAAGATGGAATTGTTGCCGTGGTAGTTCCAGAAGAAGAAGTAGTCGGGCCAGTCCAGCCAGCCGCCGAAGCGGTTGATGACCATGGGCGCGGTCTTCTTGTTCAGCTCGCCGCGGAAATTGGCGCCGGGGATCTTGTTCAGCTCGACCGTGATGCCGAGCGGTGCGAGGGCTTCCTTCACCAGCACCGCCATCGGCTCGGCGATGGTGCCGGAACCCGCATCGAACAGCAGGGTGGTGCTGAAGGGCGCCACGCCGGATTCCGCCATCAGCGCCTTGGCGCGTTCGATGTTGGCCGAATAGGGGAAGGGCACCGGCCACTTCAGCGCGGCCGGGGTCGCCGGCCCGCCCCACATCGGCACGCCGCGGCCGAACAGCGAGGCCTGCATGATTTTCTCGTAGGGCAGCGCCCAGGCCACCGCCTGCCGCAGCTTGAGGTTGTTGAAGGGTGGCAGCGCCGAATTCAGCGCAACGTACCAGATGGCGTTCGGCACCGGCACGGCCGCGACCTTGATCCTGCCGGCATCGGCCAGGTCCTTGAAGTCCTTCGGCGGCAGGCCGTAGCTGATGTCGGCATCCCCCCGCTCGATCAGCGCCCGGCGGGTGCTGGGGGATGGGATGTCGCGGGCGATGACCCGGCGCAGCTTCGGCAGGTCGCCGTTCTTCCAGTCGTCGTTGCGGGTATAGATGGTCTCGGTTCCGGGCCGCCAGGCCTCCACCTTGAAGGCGCCGCCGCCGGCGACGTTGTTCTTCAGGTACTCCTTCGCCCAGGGATCGCCGCCGCCGTTGCGGATGGCCAGCTCGCTGTCGAAGACGAAGGGGATGGTGACCGCCAAGTTGGGCATGGTCAGCTTGTCCCGCCGGGCGAAGTCGACCCGGAAGGTCCTGTCGTCCACCGCCACGAACTGCTCGGGCTTCTCCAGGCTGCCGGCATTCATCTGGGTGGTGGCGAAGCCGCCGATGCTGACGGCGCGGTCGAGCGACCACTTCACGTCGCGGGCGGTGACGCTGCGTCCGCCATGGAAACGGGCATCTGCCCGAATTTTGAACGTGACGCTGGTGCCGTCGCTGGCCTCCTGCCAGCTCTCGGCCAGCTCGGGCTCCAGGGCATTGATGTCGAAGCTGGTGGTGACGTCGTCCAGCTTCACCCGCTTGAAGCGCACCAGCCGGTCGTAGCAGTTCAGCGCCACGCCGTTCACCGGCTGGGAGGAGCCGATGCCCTGCATGTCGAGGCTATTGGGGCCGTATTCCTGCACCAGCAGCAGGGTCTCGTTGCGGGTCGGCGCCGCCTGGGCCGCGGCCTTGCGAATGCCGGGCGCGGCCAGCGGAGCGGCCAATGCGGCAGTTGGCAGGGCTTTCAGGAAGCTGCGGCGATGCATGGTATTCTCCGACGAGGGACCCAGTCCCTGCCCGGATGTGGAGCAAGTGCCGTGCCAGGAGGCGCCTCGATCCCCTCATCACCCTGTGGATGAAATTTGGGATCAAATCAGGAACAGGGCAGGCTGAAGCCGTCGAAACCCTGCTTCTGCCACGTTCCGCACCCCAAATTCCCATGCAGGTCCGCTGTGGATTATCTGCTATGAAGCGATGGCCCTCAAACCGATGCGGCACCGGCTGAGACCCGTGCCGGTCGGCGCCAGGACCCGGCGGCAATCGCTAAGTGATCGGGAGTAATGAACCGTGGACGTGTCAGGCTCCATCCTGCCGCGACGGACGAGCGCGGTGCTATGCGAACGCTGCGCCGGCGCCGTGCGCGGCCTATGTCATTCCCTGGACGACCTGGATCAGGTGGCTCTTGCGGCGGCCTCCACCACCCTCCGATTGCCGGCGCGCAGCGCGGTCTTCCGCGAGGGCGACCGCGCCACCGCCGTCTTCACCCTGGTGGATGGCGCGGCGAAGCTGCTGCGGTCCCTGCCCGATGGCCGGCAGCAGATCATCGGCTTCCGCTTTCCCGGCGACTTCATCGGCTATACCGCCCGCGACCGCTATCCCTGCGACGCCGAACTGGTCTCGGACGCCACCGTCTGCCGGCTGGACCGCGGACGGCTGGAATCCATGAGCCGGCATTGCGCCCCGCTGTCGCACCGGCTGCTCGAGCTCTGCGCCGAGGACCTTGCCGCCGCCCAGGAGCAGCTCGGCGCCATGGCGCAGCGCAGCGCCGAGGGCCGGGTCGCCGCCTTCCTGCTGACCCTGCACGCGGCGGCACGGCGGAACCACGAGCCGGGCATCGAACTCGCGCTGCCGATGACCCGGGCGGATATCGGCGACTACCTCGGGCTGACGATCGAGAGCGTCAGCCGGGTCTTCGCCGCGCTGCGCCGCGAGGGCCTGCTGCGCGAGCCGTCGCGCGGGCATGTATCGCTGACCGACCTCGGCGCGCTGGAAGCGCTGGCCGGGGCCGAGGGCATGTCCCAGGCCACGCCCACGGCCTGATCCTTCAGCGCGCTGCATCCTGCTCATCGAAGTGGCGCTTCACGCAGCTGAGGGCGAAGAGCGCGCCGAAGGCAAAGAGCCCGAGGCCGAAGACGTGGAGGTAATCATGCGCGGCGGCCGCGGCCAGCAGCCCGACCAGGGCGATGATCACGGAAAGAACCAGGAAGACGATGCGGCTGCTGGTCATGGGGAAGGCCCTTTGGTCGGGGATTGCGGCGGGTCGTCGAAGAGGATGCGGGCGGCTGCGCCGTCCAGGTCGTCGTACTGGCCGGAGCGTAGCGCCCAGAGGAAGCCGCCAAGGCCGAGCAGGCCCAGCACCAGGGCGACCGGCACCAGGATGATCAGCGAGTCCATCGGCGGGGCAGCCTTTCAGCGCGCAGCGCATTGAGGATGACCACGAGGGAGGAGCTGGCCATCACCGCGGCCGCGCCCAGCGGCGTCACCAGCCCCGCCACCGCCGCCGGCACGGCCAGCAGGTTGTAGGCGAGGCTGAAGCCGATGTTCTGCTGCGCCAGGCGCTGCGCCCGGCGCGCCGCCTGGATCGCCTCCGGCAGGGCCATCAGCGCTTCCCCCCGCAGCACGAGGTCGGCAGCGCCCTGGGCCAGGTCCTGCGCCCCGGGCGCGGCGGCGGCGGCCTCCGCCAGGGCCAGGGCACCGGCATCGTTGATCCCGTCGCCGACCATCAGCGGCCGGCGGCCGGCGGCGCGCAGCGCGGCGATGCGGGCCACCTTCGCCGCGGGGGTGGCGGCGGCGGTCCAGTCCGCGATGCCGACCTCGGCCGCCGCCCGGGCCACCGCGCCTTCGGTATCGCCCGAGAGGATCTCGACCGACAGCCCGAGCGCCTGCAGCGCCGCGACCGCCGCCCCGGCATCCGGCCGCAGCGCATCGGCGAAGCGGAAGCAGACCGGGACGGCACCGGGCGCGACCAGCCAGAGCACCGGCAGGATGCCGACCTCGGCCTGGCCGCAGAAGCGGGCGCTGCCGAGGCGGAGGTCGCCGGCGGCCATGCCGAGCCCCGGATGCTCCCGGGCATCAGGCCGCAGCGGTGCGTCGGGACAGGCCGCGGCCAGCGCCCGGGCCAGCGGATGGCGGCTGCCCCGGGCCAGGGACGCGGCGGTGCGCAGGGCCTCCGGCGTCCAGCCGCCCGGCAGCAGGGTCGGCGCGCCGGCGGTGAGGGTGCCGGTCTTGTCCAGCACCACGTGGTCCACCGCGGCCAGACGCTCGAGCGCCGTGGGCGAAGTGACCAGCACGCCGCGGCGGAACAGCGCGCCCACGGTGACGACCTGCACCGCCGGCACGGCGATGGCGAGGCCGCAGGGACAGGTGACGATCAGCGCGCAGACCGCCGGCACCAGCGCCGCCTGCCAGCCGAGCCCGCCCCCGAGCCACCAGCCGAGGAAAGTCGCGGTGGCGACAACCAGCACCGCCGGCACATAGAGCCGGGCGGCACGGTCGGCCAGGGTGACGAAGCGGCCGCGGGCCTGGGCCGCGTGTTCCAGCAGCCGGGCGATGGCGGCAAGCGACCCGTCCGCCGCCGCGGCGCTGACCCGCAGCACCGCGGGCCCGGCCATGTTCACCGCGCCCGCGGCGACCGGTGTCCCCGGCGCGATGCCGCGCGGCAGGCTCTCGCCGGTGGTGGCCGCCAGGTCGAAGACGCCCGGCGCCGCCTCCAGCACCGCATCCAGGCGCAGCCGCTCGCCGGCGCCGAGCAGGATCCGGTCGCCCGGGCGGACGGCGCCGACCGCGACCTCGGTGGCCGAGCCATCCGCGGCGAGGCGGCGCACCAGCCCATCCTGCAGCGCGAGCAATTCGGCGACCGCCCGCCCGGCCCGGCCGCGGGCGGTGCGGTCCAGCAGTCGCCCGGCCAGCAGCAGGGCCAGCAGCGTCGTGGCGCCGTCGAAGTAGGTGAAGGGGCCGTTGCGCAGCGCCTCGGACAGCGACATGGCGGCGGTCGCCAGCACACCGAGGCTGATGGCCACGTCCATGTTGGTCCGACGGGCGTGCAGCGCGGCCAGCGCCGAGCGGTAGAAGGGCAGGCCGGCGACGGCGATGGTCGGCAGGCCGATCAGCGCCGCCAGCCAGTGCATCATGCCGCGGGTCTGGTCGCCCATGTCCTCGCCGACCCAGACCGCGACCGAGACCAGCATGACGTTCATCGCGCCGAAGGCGGCGATGCCGAGGGCGCGGGTCAGCGACCGGGTCTCCGCGTCATCCGCGGCCCGCAGGCAGGCCGGGGTGAAGGGCACGGCGCGGAAGCCGAGCCGGCCGAGCAGCGCGGCGAAGTCATCCGCCCGCGCCCGGTCGCCCCGCCAGCGCAGGCTCAGCCGGCGCGAGGTGAGGGCGACGCGGGCGGCCAGCACCTCCGGATCCGCGGCCAGGGCCTGCTCCACCAGCCAGACGCAGGCGCCGCAATGCAGGCCGGAGACCATGAGATCGAGGCGCCAGAGCCGGTCGCCCTCCGGCTCGGCCGCGGCGACCAGGCTGACCGGCGGGACGGCATCCGGGCGCAGGGCACCCTGCGGTACGCGGCGCCGGCCGTAGAAGGAGTCGAGGTGCAGCGCGGCGATCAGCCCGTGCGCCGTCTCGCAGCCGGCGCAGCAGAAGCGGGCGCCCGGCGCCAGCGCGGCGCCACAGTGCGGGCAGGCGGAGGCGCCGGCCGGAAGGGCGATGCGGCCGATGACGCTCACGGCGCGATCACCCGCTGGCGGATGTCGAGATGCCGGCCGGCGGCGTCGGTCAGGGTCAGCCGGGCCTCCCACTGGCCGGCGGCCGGCGGTGCCGCGGGGGCCGACCAGCCCCCGGCGGCGAGGGCGGTGAATTCGAGCGGCACGCTGCGGCCGTCGAGCGGACGGTGCAGCAGCCCCTGCAGCCGGCCGGGCACCGGATGCCCCTCCCGGTCGGTTACCGAGACCTCCAGCCGGCCGGCGGCGAGGCTCGCCCGCCCGGTCCAGCCGAGGGCGGCCTGGCGCTCGGCCTCCGCGATGACATGGTTGTAGGCCCGGCCGCGGTCATAGGCGGCGCCGGTGGTGGTGCCGGTGAAGCTGTGGACGGCAGAGAAGATGAGCACCCCGTTCACGGCGACGACGATGAGCATCATCCCGGCGAAGACCCAGGGGATCCAGCGGCCGCGCGTCGGGTCGAAGGGGCGGAGGGTGAGGCTCATGGATGCGGTCCCAGGAAGACGCTGCTGCCGGAGGCGACCACCGTCCCGGCCGCATCCAGCAGCCGGAAGCGCAGCGGCTGGCTCTCGGCCAGGTGGAGCTCGCGCCCGGCGGTGACCAGGGCGCGGAAGGTGGCGACGCCATCCCGCCGCACCGGCAGCACCGGGCGGCCGGCGGCATCGGCCGCCGTGTCCTGCACCACCAGGCGCAGCCCGGCCGGGCCGTCCAGCACCAGCGCGTACTGGCCGCCGTCACGGGTCTTGTCGGCCAGCTTCAGGGTATAGGCGTTGCGGATGCTGCCGTCGGAGAGCCGCACGTAGGGCGGCGCGCGCTCGGCCAGGGCGGTCAGGGTCAGGGTGTCCCGCAGCAGGAAGCCGGCCAGCATGGCGGCGGCGACGGCCGTGAGCACGCCGGCGTACATCATCGTGCGCGGCCGGATGAGATGGAGCGGCCGCCGTGCCGCCATGCCGGCCAGGAAGCGCTGCGGCCCGGGGGCCATGCCGGAGGTGGCGGCGGTGCTGGCGGCGAGGTTGGCCAGCGCCTCGAAGGCGATCAGCCCGCGGGGCCGGGACAGCTTGCCCATGACATCGTCGCAGGCGTCGACGCAGAGGCCGCAGCCGATGCACTGCAGCTGCTGGCCTTCACGGATGTCGATGCCGGTGGGGCAGACATGGACGCAGGCGCCGCAGTCCACGCAATCGCCGCTGCCGGCGTCCTTCGGCTTGCCGCGGGGCTCGCCGCGCCAGTCGCGGTAGGTGACGACCAGGCTGTCCTGGTCGAGCATCGCCCCCTGGAAGCGCGGCCAGGGGCACATGTAGGTGCAGACCTGCTCCCGCGCGAAGCCGGCGAGCACGTAGGTGGTCGCGGTGAAAAGTCCGAAGAAGAAATAGGTCTGCAGGCTGGCCTGGCCGGTGACGATCTGGCGCACCACGGTCGGCGCATCCTGGAAGTACATGATCCAGGCGCCGCCGGTCGCCGCGGCGATCGCCAGCCAGGCGCCGTGCTTGGCGGCCCGGCGCAGCATGCGGTCCCGCGTCCGCGGGCCGGCATCGCGCTTCATCCGGGCGTTGCGGTCGCCCTCGATCCGCCGCTCGACCCAGAGGAAGAGGTCGGTCCAGACGGTCTGCGGGCAGGTGAAACCGCACCAGATGCGGCCGAACAGCGAGGTCGCGGCGAACAGGCCGATCGCCGCCAGGATCAGGAGGCCGGTCAGGAAATAGATCTCCTGCGGCCAGAGCTCGATCCAGAAAAAGAACAGCCGGGCATTGGCGATATCCGCCAGCACCGCTTGGTTCGGCACGCCCGGGCCGCGGTCCCAGCGCAGCCAGGGCACCACGTAGTAGACGCCGAGCAGCAGCACCAGCACGGCCCATTTGATGCTCCGCACCCGCCCAGTGACGGCGCGCGGATAGACCTTCCGATGGGCCGCGTAGAGAGGTGGCGGCGCCGGGATGCTGGTGTCGGGCATGGCGCTGGTCCTACTGCTCCCCGCCGCCGAGCGCGTGGACATAGACGGTGAGCATGTTGATCGTCGCCGGGTCCAGCCGGCTGCCCCAGGCGGGCATGACGCCGGCGCGGGCATTGGCGATGGTGCGGCCGATGGCGGCCCTGTCGCCGCCATAGAGCCACACCTGGTCGTTCAGCCGCGGCGCGCCGAGCTCGCGGTTGCCCTCGCCCCGATCGCCGTGGCAGGCGACGCAGTTCTCGGCATAGAGCGCGGCGCCGGGCGCGGAGGCCGGGCCGGCGCCGGACAGTGACAGCACGTGGTCCGCCAGGGTGCCGATCTGCGCCGGCGTCAGCCCGGCCTGGGCGAAGGCGGGCATCGCCACACCGCGCGCATCCGGATGTTCGCCGTTGCGGACGCCGACGGTGATGGTCTGCTGGATGGCGTCGAAGCTGCCGCCGTAGATCCAGTCGTCGTCGGCCAAGCTGGGGAAGCCGCCCACGGCGCCCTGCCCGCCCGCGCCATGGCAGCCGGCGCAGTTGTTGGCGAAGGCGACCCGCCCGCCGGCGAGCGCGAAGCCGCGCAGCTCCGGGTCGGCGGCGATGGCGGCCGGCGTCGCGGCGCGGATGCGCGCCAGCATCGGCTCGGTCCTGGCCCTCTCCGCCTCCATCACCCGGGAGAGGTCGCTGCGCCCGGTATAGCCGAGCGTGCCGCGGACGAAGGGCAGCGAGGGGTAGAACACCACCCAGACCGCCGCGAAGGCGATGCAGGCGTAGAAGGTATAGACCCACCAGGCCGGCATCGGATTGTCGAGTTCCTTGATGCCGTCCCATTCGTGGCCGGTGGTGGCGACGCCGCTCACGGCATCCGTCTCAGGCTTCAGTGCCATTGGCTTGGCGCCTTCAGTTCACGTGGTCGCGGAAGGGGATCTCGGCGTGCTGGCGGGCGGCCTCGCGGCTGCCCGGGCGCAGCACCCAGGCGAGGATCCCGGCGAAGAGCAGGACGAACCAGAGGACCCAGACGGTCGAGAGGATCTCGTGCAGGCGGGCCATGTCCATTGCCGTGCCTCCTCAGGGCTGCCGCAGCTGCTCGGGCGTCACGTCCGAGAAACGGACGAGCGTGCCGAGCATCTGCAGGTAGGCGACCAGCGCGTCCATCTCGGTGACCGCCCGGGGGTTGGCGTCGAACAGCGCCTGGCGGGCGCGGGGGTAGCGGGCGTTGAAGCCGGCCGCGTCGGCCTCCGGGTTCGCCTGGGTGGCGAGGTCGCGGGCCGCCTCGGCGATCATCGCATCGGTATAGGGCACGCCGACCGCGCGCTGCGCCCGGAGGTGCGCCGTGATCTCGGCGGCATCGAGCGGCCGGTCGAGGAAGGCATAGGGCGGCATGATGGAGGCCGGGACCAGTTCCCGCGGGCTGCGCAGGTGGGCGGCCTGCCAGTCGTCCGAGTACTTGCCGCCGACCCGGGCCAGGTCCGGACCGGTGCGTTTGCTGCCCCACTGGAAGGGGTGGTCGTACATGCTCTCGGCCGCCAGGCTGTAGTGGCCGTAGCGCTCCGCCTCGTCGCGGAAGGGGCGCACCATCTGGCTGTGGCAGAGGTAGCAGCCCTCGCGGACGTAGATGTTGCGGCCCATCAGCTCGAGCGGGGTGTAGGGGCGGATGCCCTGCACGCGCTCGATCGTGGTCTCCACCAGGAAGAGCGGGATGATCTGCACCAGACCGCCGATGGCGACCGTCAGCAGGGTGAGGACGCCGAGGATGACGACGTTCCGCTCGATGAGGGCGTGGGTGAAGTTCTTCATCGCCGGTGTCCTTACTCGGCCGCCACGGGAAGGGCGCCGAGCGGGATGGCGGCGGGCGCCCTGTCCTCCACCGCGGTCACCGTCTTGTACAGGTTGTAGGCCATGATGAGCGCACCGCTGAGGTAGAGCAGGCCGCCGAGCATGCGGATGACGTAGTAGGGATGCATCGCCGCCACCGTCTCGACGAAGGAGTATTGCAGGAAGCCGAGCTCATCGTAGGCGCGCCACATCAGCCCCTGCATGATGCCGCTGACCCACATGGCGGTGATGTAGAGAACGATGCCCAGGGTCGCGATCCAGAAGTGCCAGGAGGCCAGCTTCTGCGAATACAGCGCCTGCTTCTTCCACAGCACCGGAACCAGCCAGTACAACGCGCCGAAGGTGATGAAGCCGTTCCAGCCGAGCGCGCCGCTGTGGACGTGGCCGATGGTCCAGTCGGTGTAGTGCGAGAGGCTGTTGACGGCACGGATCGACATCACCGGGCCCTCGAAGGTCGACATCGCGTAGAAGCCGACGGCGGTGACCGAGAAGCGCAGCCCGGCGTCCGTCCGCAGCTTGTCCCAGGCGCCCGAGAGGGTCATCAGCCCGTTGATCATGCCGCCCCAGGAGGGCATCCAGAGCATGATGGAAAACACCATGCCGAGCGTCTGCGCCCAATCCGGCAGCGCGGTGTAGTGCAGGTGGTGCGGCCCGGCCCAGATATAGAGGAAGATCAGCGCCCAGAAGTGCACGATCGACAGCCGGTAGGAATAGACCGGTCGGTCCGCCTGCTTCGGGATGAAGTAGTACATCATGCCGAGGAAGCCGGCGGTCAGGAAGAAGCCCACCGCGTTGTGGCCGTACCACCACTGGATCATCGCATCCTGCACGCCGGAGGCCAGGCCGTAGGACTTGCCGATGCCACCCCCCACCGGCAACGCCAGGTTGTTCACGATGTGCAGCATGGCGACGGTGATGATGAAGGCGAGGAAGAACCAGTTCGCCACGTAGATATGGGGCTCCTGGCGCTTCACCAGCGTGCCGCCGAAGGCGACCAGGTAGGCCACCCAGACCACGGTCAGCCAGAGGTCGACGTACCACTCGGGCTCGGCGTATTCCTTGCCCTGGGTCACGCCCAGCACGTAGCCGAGCGCCGCGGCGACGATGAAGAAATTGTAGCCCCAGAACAGGAACCAGCCCATCTCCTCGCCGCCGAACAGCCGCGCCCGGCAGGTGCGCTGCACGACATAGAGGCTAGTGCAGAGCAGCGCGTTGCCGCCGAAGGCGAAGATGACAGCGCTGGTATGCAGCGGCCGCAGCCGGCCGAAGGTGGTCCATTCGAGGTCGAGGTTGAGCAATGGGAAGGCGAGCTGCGTGGCGATCACCACGCCGACCAGGAAGCCCACGATGCCCCAGAAGATGGTGGCGATGGCGAAGGCACGGATCGGCGCCTCCACGTCCAGCTCCGCCAGTGGTGGCTTCAGGGCGGCGGTTGCGGCCATTGCAATCTTCTCCGTACCAGGCGGCTGGGCTAAGCGGCCGGGATCATGGGTGGAGCCCGGGCTGGCTCTCAACCTGACGTGATGCGGCCATGACGTCCTTGATCCTGATCAAGGCCCACCCAAAGGGGCCTGGGTAAGCTCCAGGCTTCGCCTACGGGGAGTGACCAGAATGCCCAGTGAAGCCTTTCCCGCACCGCTGGCGAACCGTGTCCGGCGGGTGGCGACCGATCGTCCCTGGGTGTGGATCACCCTCGGCTGGCGGGACATGATGGCGAATCGGGCGATCAGCCTGACCCTCGGCGCGGCGCTGACGGTATTCGGCTGGGTGTTGGCGCTGCTGCTGTTCGAGATCGGCAGCACCTGGGCCATCCTGCCAATGACGGCCGGCTTCTTCATCCTGGCGCCGCTGCTGGCGGCGCCGCTCTATGAGACCTCCCGGCGGATGGAGCTGGGGCTGCCGACGACGCTGGCCGATGCGGTCCAGGGCTTCCGGCGGCCGGGGACGCAGATCGCCATGATGGGCGTGGTGCTGCTGCTGGTGCACCTGTTCTGGGTACGGGTTGCCGGGCTGCTCTTCGCGCTGTTCTTCGGCACCGTCGGCATCCCCTCGCTCGACCGCCTGCCGCTGGTGATGCTGCAATCCGATGCGCTGGTGCCCTTCCTGGTGGTCGGCACCGGCTTCGGCTTCCTGCTGGCGGCGGGCACCTTCGCGATCGCCGCCGTCTCCCTGCCGATGCTGGTCGACCAGGAGGTCTCCTTCCTGGAGGCGGTGACGATCAGCATCCAGGCGGTACTGGAGAATTGGCAGGCGATGGCACTCTGGGCCGGGTTGATCGTGCTGTTCACCGGCCTGGCGCTGGTGCCCTTCTTCCTCGGCCTGGTCCTGGTGCTGCCCCTGGTTGGGCATGCGACCTGGCACGCCTACCGCGACATGGTGGTGCGCTGAGGCGTCAGGCCAGCAGGCGGATGGCAAGCGCCAGCAGCACCAGGGCATTGAAGCCCTGCAGCCAGGGCGCGATGCGGCGCAGCAGCGGCTCCGCCTGCCGGCGAAAGAGACGACCCAGCAGCGCCAGGCCGATCAGCGCCGGCAGGGTGCCGGCGACGAAGGCCGCCATGGACAGCGCACCCGCCAACGCGCTGCCGCTGCCGGCCGCTCCGGCCAGGGCCCCGTAGAGGAGTCCGCAGGGCAACGCCGACAGCAGCAGGCCAAGCAGAAACGACCGCCCCGGCCCGGGCCGCTGCAGCAGGGGGCCGGCCCTGCGGGCGATGATGCCCCCGGGGAAGCCGCCATGCGGCAGCCGCATCGCCAGGGCTGGCAGGGCCTGGGCCAGCATCGCCAGGGCTGCCATCAGCAGCAGCAGCGGCGGCATCCAGGCGAGCCATGGCTGCAGCGCCGCCGCCGCGGCGAAGCCGCCGGCCACGCCGCCCAGCGCCGCGTACCCCAGGCCGCGCCCGAGGTGGTAGGGCAGCAGCAGCGCGCCCGAGAGCCGGACCAACCGCCCCCCTTCCAGGCTGCCGCCCGCCGCCACCTGGGCCAGCACGAAGGGGCCGCACATGGCGGCGCAATGGCTGGCGCCACCGGCCAGCCCCATCAGGAACAGCGCCCCCATGAGCGCGGGCAGCCCGGCAGGGCCCAGCGCATCGAGCGCATGCAGACAATCGGCAAGCATGACCGACAGCATGCGCCCTGGCGGCGTGTCTGTCCTTGATCGGGATCAGGGCGGGGCGTGGCGGCGCTTGGCCGAGGGCGCCGGGGATGGGGCGCCGGCTTGGGCCCCGGGCGGCGCTTGGCCTACAAGGCCCCTTCACCGGCAGGTACCCATGATGCGTAAGCTGTTCGCGCCTTTCCTTTCCCTGATCGCCCTGGGCCTCGCGGCCTGCGACGAGCCGGCCAAGGACAAGCCCGGCCCTGAGGCGGCCCTCGCGGCGGCCCGCCAGGCGGCGGAGGTGCAGGTACGGGCCCGGCTGCGCATGGTCGGCGAGATGCAGATGCGCGCGGTCCAGGCCTGGCCGCAGCAGGTGCCCGACACCGTGGCGGTCTGCGGTCAGGTCAACCCGACCGGCGAAGCCACTGATCCCTTCATTCCCTTCGTCGCGCTCGTCGGCCTGAAGGACGGGCGGGTGGAGCGGACCAATCTCGTGATCGGCATGTCGAATTCGGAAGCGGGGCGCGTCTTTGTCGAGATGCTGGACCGCTGCTTCGAGGGCGGCGGTCCACCTTCCGGGCGCCCACAGGCCCGGGCCCTGCCACCCTTGCCGCTGGATGCGGCGCTGGCGCAGCAACGCGCGGCCCCGCCCGGCGGCAGCGCTCCGGCTGCTGCCGCGTCGGGCCCGGTTTCGGCGCCCGTGACAGCGGGACCGATGGTGACGACGACATCGGCCCATCCCGTGAACATCCGCAGTCAGCCGGGCGGGGGCGGGGCGGTGGTACGCATCGTGCCGCGCGCCTCGAGCTTGCGCGTATTCGGCGAGGCCCCGGGCGGCTGGCTGCAGGTCGGCGAGGATCAGGCCTTCGGCTGGGTGCATGGCTCGATGCTGGGCCGATAGGGGCCCTGGGGCCGAACGGGTGGAGGCGGGCGGTCGGCTGTTGCGGCGGGAAGGTGGCAGGGCCGTCGTCGACACGGACGAGCGCTATCCAGCGGTCCTGGCTCGGAGCTCGGGTTTTACTAGTTCGAACGGGGCTCGAGGTCGACAGGCGGGTGCTGGTGGCTCGGTGCCTGGGGCGGGATCGAAGTCCTGTCCGCGGATCGCGGGCATGGTCATCTCGCGCAGATGGGAGGGACCGTGTCATGGGTCGCATGACAGCCGACCGGCAGCCCGGCGGCTTCTACGGTTGAGATTGAACAGGACGATCCGCCATGGCGCAGCGGCCTCGCCGGATTCAACGCCGTGCTCGCCGCCATTTCGTCGGCATAGTCCGGCCACTGGCCGCGTGGACATGTCCTCAGCGGCGGTCCATCCACTTGGCGTAGCATCAGTAGCCGAGGAGTGGACCTTATAGCTTACACCGGTCGGCAAAGGAATTGCATCCGACAGCCCTAGGACCCCCGGCCTTGGGTCCAAGGTGGATTGGGATCTGCCGCGCCTCAAAGTCGCAAGCGAGGCGTTGCAGAAGGGCGTTCCGCGCCGCTTCACAGTTGACGAGTTCGCGTCGGAGCTTATCGGCAGCGTCCAAGGGCCGTTCCCGCAGAACTTCATTCTGCGCGCGGAGACGCACAGCCTCCTCTTCCCGAACACACGACCGAGCCGATTGCTGCTCGTCCTCGGCCCGTGCGGCTTCGGCGTTGGCCTTTCCGATTTGCGCCGACTGAACCGCTCCGGGTTTGCTGGAGGCTCCAACCGTTGAGAGATGGAGCAATGACGGCGAGGAAGACGGCGGCGAACTACTCGCCTGAGGTTCGCGGGCTGTGCAGATGGTGCTGGACGGCGCCGGGGAGCACAGCTTGCAGTGAGCGGCGATTGACTCGATTGCCGCCAGGATCGGCTGCACGGCGGAGACGCTGCGGCGTTGGGTCCGGCAAGCCGAGCGAGACCGAGGCAGGCACGCTGGGCCCACAAACGAGGACGATATCGTATCAAGGCGTTGGAGCGGGAGGACCGCGAGCTATGCCGGGCCAATGTGATCCTGCACAAGGTAATGGCATATGTTGCCCTGGTGGAGTTCGACCGCCGGTCGAAGCCCTGATCGCCTCCGTCGACGGTCATCGAGTGCCTACGGGCTTGAGCCGCGAAGCGGATCAAGGCCGATCTGCCGTGTCCTGTCGATCGCTCCGTCCAACTACCACACCCATTCCGCACGCCGCGCTGATCCGACCCTGGGCTCGGCCAGAGCGCAGCGGGACGCGATGCTGCAGGCGGAGCTACGACGCGTTCATGCCGAGAAGTTCGGCGTCTACGGCGTGCGGAAGGTCTGGCGCGCCAGCCCGGCCGCGAGGGGACGATGGTGCCGGATAGGCGCGCGCCATGCCCGGCCGACCGGGTGAGACGGCAGTTCCTCGCGCCGCGGCCGAACCTGCTCTGGGTATCGGACCTCATCTACGTTGCGACCTGCCAGGGCTTCGTCCACGTCGCCTTCGTCATGGACACCTTTGCGCGGCGGATCGTCGGCTGGCGCCTCTCGCCCACCGCCCAGGCCGGGTCTGTCCTCGATGCTCTCGAGCAGGCGCTACATGGGCGGCGGCACATGCAGGCACAGGCCTCGCTCACCACAGCGATCGCGGGGTCGAATACGCATCCATCCGCTACACTGAGCGNGCACCGGTCGGTGTGAAGTGGACGTGCCAACGGGGACGCTTGGCGAGCCAGTCACGGACCGGCTTGGTTTTGTGGGTGGCGTAGTTGTGAGGTGGTCCCCATCTGTCGGACAGTTTGACGGCCTGGATAAGCTCGGCCCTGGTTGTCGTCAGGCCGCCAATCTCGTCGTTTCACCTGCTCCATACGCCTCATCGGGGGTCTGCCCCGCC
>NZ_JAUFPN010000057.1 GCF_030409335.1 Paeniroseomonas aquatica | reverse complement strand
ACGATGGATTGCCGCGACGATCGTGTCCAGCTGGCCGGCGAGCGCGCCTTTGCTCTCGTTGACCAACTCCTGCAGCGGAGTTGGAAGGTTGTTGGCCGCATCGTCGTCCTGGATCACCGGCGGTGCACTATCTCCCCGCTCCCGCCAAATGGCCTCCAAGCGCTTGGCTTGGCCGCGGTCACCGACCTGTCGACGGATCGCCCAACCAGTGACCTCCTCACCGCGCGCTCTGATCTGGCGTCCAGCCTCAATAATCTCCTCAGCGGTCACGAGCGGTGGGCGCATGTGCAACGTCCTAAGTTAGTAAGTAAGTTCTGATCGTACCTACTTACCAACTAACTTACTTACTAACGCGTAAAATTCCTTTCCTTTATCATTCTGTCGGCCAGTCGCCAGTCACTTCCGCCTGGGGCGTGGCAGGAAACCCATAGCGTTTACATATAGTTAGCACACAATAGCGCGTGCTATACACACTAGCTATAATAGCTAAGATAGCTTCCGCTAACATTGATTGCACGCGCTAGCGCGGTCAGCTATGCTAAGGCTGCTAGCTACGCTATAAGCGCTATGGACGCTAGCAGCGCTATCGGGGGATAGTATGGGCAGCATAGTTACGATTGCGACGAGCAAAGGCGGCGGCGGGAAGACGGCTCT
>NZ_JAUFPN010000056.1:1337-1734 GCF_030409335.1 Paeniroseomonas aquatica | reverse complement strand
TCTGACCTACCGCGGTTGGTCCCATGTTGAGAATGGTGCGGTCGAACATGGTCGAGCCCTGACCCAGCGCGGCTTCGAGCTGCGGCGAGAGAACGCCAACGCGGCACACGCACTGTCGCACGCGCTTCAGGAAACCGGCGTAGGCGAGGAGGCGGAGCAACTGATCGAGGGCTGGCTCCCCAACTATCACCGAAGCGGCCCCCTGCACGGCCATATCGCCTGGCACTCGGCCCTGGCCGCTCTGGAGCGTGGTGACACTGAGCGTGCGCTGGCGATCTACGCCGAGCACGTCCAGCCTTCCGTCTCGAGGGGGATGCCGGTGAACGTGGTAAGCGACACCGCCTCTTTCCTGTGGCGACTGCAGGCATATGGGCACGAGGTTCCGGCAGGGCTTTGG
>NZ_JAUFPN010000056.1:753-1298 GCF_030409335.1 Paeniroseomonas aquatica | reverse complement strand
GGCATCCGCCGCGCCAGCCTTCCCGAATGCCGGCTTTGCCTTCGCCGACGCCCATATGGCGATCCTGGAGGCCGCGGCCGATGACAGGGAGGCGGTGGCACGCCGCGCGGCATCACTGACGCAGCTGGCTGAGGCGGGCAGCCTCGGTGCGGGATCGGTAGTGCCTGCTATCTGCAGTGCGGCGCTGGCCTTTGCCGATGCTGACTACGCCGGCTGCGCCCGCATCCTGGAGCCAGTCGCGCGCGAGGTGGTGCGCATCGGCGGCAGTGGCGCCCAGCGCGAGATGATCGAAGACATGCTCCTTATTGCCCTTATGCGGAGCGGCGAGGCCGTGAAAGCCCGCGCCCTGCGCGACCGCCGCCTGCATCGCCGCGCTTCACCGCGCGACATGCGCTGGCTCACCCAGCTGGCCGCCTGAAACAGAAACTCAGGTTACACACAGAAGCCGCCCCGGCCGCCGGGATTACATTCTCGACCGCCTTCCAGCACGAGACCGGCAATGTTGCTATGCTGGCGATCGGTCAGGCGCTGGCCGGTGCCAACTC
>NZ_JAUFPN010000056.1:0-711 GCF_030409335.1 Paeniroseomonas aquatica | reverse complement strand
CGTTTATGCCACAGGCGCGATCGTCGGGAACTCCCTGGCGCCGAGCCCGGCGTTGGCGACGCTGCCCATTTCGATCTTTGTCGTCGGTATGGCCGCCTACACCCTGCCGGCCGGCGCCATCGCCCGGCGCCACGGCCGCCTTCCTGACCGGGACCGGGTGCGGGGTGCTCGTCGGCCTGCTGGGCGCGCTGGCGGTGCTGTCCTTCCGCTTCGCGGCGGCCGACTGCGTGCCGGCCGCGCGGCGCCCGCGCGCACTCTCCCTGGTCATGGCGGGTGGCGTTTTCGCCGGGGTAATCGGGCCTCAGCTGGTCACCTTCACCAAGAACCTGTGGTTGCCCTACCTCTTTGCAGCCACTTTCCTGGCGCAAGCGGCGTGGCCGTGCTCTGTACATTTGTCCTGCTCGGCATCCAACTGCCGATGCCGAGCGCTGCGGAGCTGGCCGGTCGTCGTCCACTTGGCACCATCGCAGCACAACCGCGCTTCATTACCGCCGTGATCTGCGGCGTGGTCTCCTACCTGCTCATGAACTTCCTCATGACCGCGGCGCTGTTGGCGATGCGGCTCTGCGGCTTGCCGCAGGAAACGGCCAATCCCGGCCTGCAGTGGCACGTCATCGCCATGTATGCCCCGAGCTTCTTCACGGGTCGCCTCATCACCCGCTTCGGCGCGCCCTGCGTCGTGGCTGCGGGCTTGGCGCTGATCGCGGCCGC
>NZ_JAUFPN010000055.1 GCF_030409335.1 Paeniroseomonas aquatica | reverse complement strand
CGCCGCCCTCGCCGGTGCCGCCGTCATCCGCGAACGGCGCCGAACCATGGGCATCAGCCTCGCCGGGCTGGGCGGCGGCGCCGCCATCGCCCTGGTCCTGTTCGGCAGTGGCTACGCCATGAANCGACCTGCCGTCGCCTTCCACGAGCGCTGCCTGCGGGCCGCGATCAAGGCCGAGAGCAGCGGCCGGCTCTACTGCCCGGTCGAGGCGCTGAGCGACCAGTTGGCCAGCGCGCAATCACAGCAACAGCGGAGGTAGTCATGGTCCTGGGAATGGGATGGAAAGCGTCTGCGGCCGCCCTGGTAGTCACGCTGGGCATCGCTTCGGCAGCCCAGGCGCAGACGCCGGAGGATCTCTCCCGCCTCGAGCGCTTCTCACTCGACCGGGGCCGGGCCCTGGCGCTGCGGCAGAAGCTCACGCCGCCGGTCTCGACGGGTGCGCTCGAGCGGTTGGTCCCGCTTGAGCGGCTTTGGATGTGCAAGGGGACGCAACCAAGCCTGCCGATCTACTCCAGCCCTGACCGCACTTCGGCACCGATGGGCGTGACCNGGCTGGGCTTCGTGCCCGCCAATACCCTCGGGCCGTACATCAATGCGGTGAAGCCCGGCGTGCAGTGCACCGTCGAAGGGCTGCGGCGCCGGGACAACTCACCCGTGTTCGGCTTCCACTGATGCGGCGCTGGGCAACTGCCGCACTTTGCCTCGGCCTCGCTGGGGGATCGCAAGGACAAACCATCGTGCTGCCTCAGGCCGGCCAGATGCCGCCACAGGTCGTCCCCGCCGCGGCGGACCCCGGCACGCCGGAGTTCACTGCGCCTTCTGGAGGGGAGGTCTACGGTGGCGGTGCCACAGCCCCCACACCTCTCGCCGAAGGCTTCTCTGGCCTTGGTGAAGGCGGCAAGCCCTATACTGGCACCGCCGATGTCTCCGATCGCAGCAACGTCCTGGCGTCGCTGCAGGCGCAACCCTACGGCGCCACAGCAATCGCCACAGCCAACAGGCTTGGCGTCAACTCCACCGGGGTGGCGGCTTTCGCCGCGGCGGAGAGCGATTTCCGCAACATCCCGACCGCAAACGGCTCAACCTCGGCAACCGGCCCATGGCAGATTACCTCCGGGACGTGGGACGACACCGTGCGACGGTTCAACCTGCCCTACAGTTCGGCCGACAGGACGAATGCCGACGCCCAGGCCGTTGTCAGCAGCTACCTTATCCGCTCCTACGGTGGCGCCACATCACAAGCCTTGGGACGCGTCGCCACGGTGCAGGAGACCTACTACTCCTATGTCTACGGCCCCGCCGTGGGCGGCAAGATCGCCCTGGCCGATACGACCTCACCGCTATCGAACTTCGTGCCCGCCGACAACTTGGTCAACAACGGGATGACAGGCTGGACTGTGGGCAACCTGCAGGACTTCACGGTGCGTAGGCTTGGCCCTTCCGCCACCACGCCAATTTTCGCGGTCAGGAACTAGGAATGGTCGCGCTAACGC
>NZ_JAUFPN010000054.1:19825-22448 GCF_030409335.1 Paeniroseomonas aquatica | reverse complement strand
GCCAATCCGGGAATCCCTAGAGTCCACAGGACCTAGCGCAGCAGTCGCCGCTGCAGGCTCGGGCTCCAGCCGAGCGCGGCCTGCAGCGCCTCCGCCTCGATCCGCAGCGCCATCCCGGGACACTGCACGATGCCCTCGAGGTCGGAGCGGTCGGTGCCATAGAGCAGGGGCAGGCCCAGCATGCCCTCGCGGCCGACCAGCCCTACCTCCGCCCCGTCGCCATCCTCGAGGATGATGAGCATGGAGAGGAAGCCGCTCTCGACGAAATAGGCGGCGGTGATGGGCTGGCCCGGGGTCTGCAGGATCTGGCGGAACGGCAGTTCCACGAGCTGCATCTGGGGTGCGAGACGCTTCCAGTCTTCGGGCGGCAGGGCGGCGAGCAACTGGTTACGCGGACTGGCTGCCAGAGTATCGGGCAATGGGTACACCTCGCGACATGAGTCGGCGAGAGCACACGATCTCCCTGCCGCGGCGCTTGATTCGCGCGACGGTGCTGTAGCTATGCGCCGGAACTGCCGCTGTCGGTACGGTTTCGTGCGCAGACCGATCGGCCCGCTGCAAGAATTCGTACGGATCCGCCTCGGCGCGGAAGTCAGGCGGCCGGCAGCCAGACCCGGAAACAGGCGCCGTTGCCCGCCTCGCTCTCGATCAGCAGCAGGCCGCGGTGGCGATTGACGATGTGCTTCACGATAGCGAGGCCGAGGCCGGTGCCGCCGGCGCTGCGGGACCGGCCCCGGTCCACCCGGTAGAAACGCTCGGTCAGCCGGGGGATGTGCTCGGCCGGAATCCCCGGCCCGTCGTCGGTAACCGAGAGCAGCACGCCGGGCCGTCCCGGCAGGCGCGGCCCGCCCTCGACGCGGCCGACCGCGAGCTGCACCGTCCCGCCCTCGCGGCCATGGCGCACGGCGTTCTCCAGCAGGTTGCGCACCACCTGCGCCAGCTGCTCGGCATCCGCGGGGCTGGCCACCGCCTCCGCCACCGTCAGCGCCAGGGTGGCGCCGCGGCGGCGGAACAGCGGCTCCAGCGCCGCCGCCTCGGCCCGGGCGACGTCGCCCACCACCACCCGCCCGGTCGGCGGCTGGTGCTCGGTCAGCTCGATGCGGGACAGGCCCAGCAGGTCGTCGATCAGCCGCCGCATGCGCTCGGACTGCTCGGCCATGATGCCGAGGAAGCGCTGCCGCGCCACCGCGTCATCCTCGGCCGGGCCGCGCAGGGTCTCGATGAAGCCGATCAGGCTGGCGAGCGGCGTGCGCAGCTCGTGGCTGGCATTGGCGACGAAATCCGCGCGCATCCGCTCCACCGCCCGCTCCCGCGACCGGTCGGACAGCACGATGACGATGCGGCCGCCGTCCGCCAGCGCCGGCTCCATCGGGATGACCTGCGCCGCGATCTCCCGCGCCACCGGGACCGGCAGCACCAGGTCGGCGGTCTGCGGCCGGCTCTCGGTCAGCGCCCGGTCCACCGCGGCGGCCAGCATCGGATGCCGCAGCAGCGCGGCGACGTCGCCGTCGCGCGGCGGGCCGCCCTTCGAGGTGGCCGCGCCGAACAGGGCCCGGGCGGCGGCATTGGCCCGCAGCGGCACCCGCTCCGGCGACAGCACCAGCAGCGGGTCGGGCAGCCCCTCGACGATCGCCTCGTCGGCCCGCCGCAGCCGGCCGACCAGCTGGCCCTGGACCTCCAGGGTACGGGCCAGCCGGGCGACGCCCTCGGCGATCTCGCCCACCGCCGGCAGCAGGATGGTGCCGCCGGGCGGCACCAGCCGGCCATCCTCGGCGGCGGCGCGGCGCAGCGCCTCCGCCAGCTGCGCTAGGCTGCCGATCCAGAGCCGCGCCACCGCCAGCGCCCCCGCCAGGCAGGCGCCGAGCGCCACCACGCCATGGACCGGCTCCACCGCCCCTTCCAGCAGCAGCGTCCCCAGCACCAGGCAGGGAACCCCGCCGATGAGCCCGGTGGCGCCGAGCACCCGGCCGATCAGCGGTCGGGCCACGCCCCTCAGCTGCCCGGGCTGCCGGGAATCGGCGCCGGCTGCACCAGCCGCGGCTCGCCCGAGGGATCGACCGCGAAGAGGGCCAGCCCATGCTGGGCGAGGCCTTCCGGGGCCAGCCGGATGGGGCCGTCGGCGCCCAGCATCGGCTGCCCCACCGGCGCATCCTGGCCTTCCCGCGCCGCCCGGCTGGCCAGCGCCGCGGCATCGTAGGCGACGCCGGCGAGGCGCGGCGGGCGGTCGCCGAAGGCGGCCTGGTAGCGTTGGTCGAAGCCGGCCCGGGTCGCCGGGTCGGGCCCGGGGAACCAGGCATCGGCCAGCGCCGGCTCCCGCGCCACCACCGGGTCCTGCGCCCAGAGCGAGGTGCCCAGCAGCCGCGCCGGGGTCGGCAGGGCGGTGGCCAGCGCCGCGGCGGCGGCCCTGGCCCGCTCGCCGCCGAGGCCGAGCAGCACCGCGTCCAGCCCCTCCGGCCCGGCCTGGGTCGCCAGGTCGCGGGCGGCGGCGGCGCTGTCGCCGATGCGGGGGTGCAGCACCACCACCGGCGCCGCCAGGCCGAGCGCCGGCATCCGGGCCCGCAGCGCCGCCGCGAGCCGCCGGCCGAATTCGTCGTCCGGCGCCAGCAGGCCGAAGCGGCGCGCC
>NZ_JAUFPN010000054.1:0-19800 GCF_030409335.1 Paeniroseomonas aquatica | reverse complement strand
CTCAGCGGCGCGCGGCGGCGGCGGCGGCGGCATGGGCCACCCGCTCGGCCTGCTCGGCCGGGGTGGTGCCGAGCACCCAGACGCCGTTGCCGGCCTGGGCGGCATCCGAGGTGAAGGCCATGAGCGGCGCCCGGGCGGCCCGGGCCGGGCCGGCCGCTGCGGCGGTCTCGGCCAGGGTCAGCGGGCCGGCCAGGGCGCGGGCCCCCTCGGCGATGGCCGAGCGCGCCGCCTCGGCGGCGCCGCCCGGCGTGCTGCCGGTATCGCGCGGCAGGAATTCGATGGCGGGATCGGCCTGGTCGAACAGCGCGAGCTGGGAGGCGTTCAGCATCGCCTGGCCGAGCGGGCGGTTGGCGCCGGTGAGCGGCAGCAGCAGGCCGACCCGGGTGCGCGGGATCTCGACCAGCGGCACGGCCGCCGGCGCCGGCCAGGCGGGGGCGGCATAGCGCGGCGGGGCTTGCGTGGCGCAGCCGACGAGGGGCAAGAGCAGGGCCAGCAGGCCTGCCCGGGCGAGGCGCCGCCGCGTCGCGCCCTGCCGGGGAAGGCGCGGGATGGCACAGGATGACGGCGCAAGGCATGACGGAATTGGCAAGCGATCCTCCTGACCCGGTGCCGGCCGGCACCCTTCCCGCGGGTATGTCCACCGGGCTGACCCTGGTGGCAACGCCCATCGGCAACCTCGGCGACCTGTCCCCCCGTGCCCTGGCCACGCTGCGGAGCGCCGCCGTGGTGCTGTGCGAGGATACCAGGGTAACCGGCGCCATGCTGGCGAGGCATGGTGTTTCGGTGACCATGGTTCCTCTGCACGAGCACAATGAGGATGACCAGACCCCACGCATCCTGGATCGGCTGCGGGCGGGGGAGCGGGTGGCGCTGGTCTCGGACGCCGGCACGCCGCTGGTCTCCGACCCCGGCTACCGGCTGGTGCGGGCGGCGATCGCGGCGGGGCTGCCGGTGGGCGCGATCCCCGGGCCGAATGCGGCGGTCATGGCGCTGACGCTATCGGGCCTGCCGCCGCATCCCTTCCTCTTCCTCGGCTTCCTGCCGGTGAAGGCGGGGCCGCGGGCGGCCGAGCTGGCCCGGCTGCGGGCGGTGGAACGGGCCGGCCTCGCCGCCAGCCTGATCTTCTACGAGGCGCCGCACCGCCTGGCCGAGACCCTGGCCGCCCTGGCCGAGGCCTTCGGCCCGGAGCGCCCGGCGGCAGTGGCGCGGGAGCTGACCAAGCGCTTCGAGGAGGTCCGCCGCGGCGACCTCGGCAGCCTCGCCGGATACTACGGGCGGGAGGCCGCCCGCGGCGAGATCGCCATCGTGGTCGGCCCGGCGCCGGCGGAGACCGCGGGCGCGGCCGAGCTCGACAAGTCGCTGCGGAACGCGCTGGCCTCGGGGATGAGCGTCCGCGACGCAGCGGCGGCGGTGGCGGCGGCCACCGGCCTGCCGCGCAAGCAGGTCTATGCCCTGGCCCTGCGGATCGGCACCGAACGCTGAACCGCCCGGCTGGGCCGCCCAGCTGGGCCACGGCCCGGCCGGGGTGTATGGCAGCGGGCACGACGGAGGGGGGACCGCACCTTGGCCAAGGCGACCAGCAAGACCACGGCGGCCGAGCGCCGCATCCGCCAGGCGCTGCAGCAGGCGACGGGCGAGATCGATGCCGCGCTCGGCGCGGCGCAGGACCTCGCCTTCGAGGCCATGGAGGCCGGCGGCGCCGAGCGCCTCGCCCTGGCCGCCAAGGCGCTGGCGGCCAGCCCGCTCTGCGCCGATGCCTGGAGCCTGCTCGCCACCGAGGCGCCGGACGGCTCGCCGCTCGGACTGTCGCTGTGGCGGCAGGCGGTCGCCGCCGGGGAGGTGGCGATCGGCCCCTTGCGCATGGCGGAATGGCAGGGCGAGTTCTGGGGCATCCAGGAAACCCGCCCCTACATGCGGGCCCGGCAGGGCCTGGCGCTGGCGCTGCGGCGGCAGGACATGCTGGCGGAGGCGATCGATACCCTGCGCGGCACGCTGGCGCTGAACCCGAACGACAACCAGGGGATCCGCTACATCCTGCTGGACTGGCTGCTGGAGGCTGGGGCGATCCCCGAAGCCGCGGCGCTGCATGCCGCCTACGAGGAGGATTCCAGCGCCGCCTGGCATTATGCCGCGGCGCTGCTCGCCTTCCGCCAGGGCGGCGCGGCCGCGGCGCAGCCGGCCCTGGCCGCCGCGCTGGCGAACAACCCGCACGTGCCGGGGCTGCTGCTCGGCCGGCGGCCGATGCCGGCCGAGGACCCGGAATACTACAGCCCCGGCGATGCGAGCGAGGCGGCGGTCTATTGCCAGACCGGCGCGTCCGGCTGGCGCGCGGCGCCCGGCGCGTTGGACTGGCTCGCCGCGGCGGCGGCGCCGGCCGAGGCCGCACCGCCTGCCCGGCCGAAGCGCAAGCCGAAGGCCTAGCGCAGCAGCACCGGCAGCATGGCGTCGAGCCGCATCCGGCCCTCGGCGGTCGCCCGCAGCCGGCCGGCGGCCGTCCATTCCAGGTAGTCCTCGTCGAGGCAGGCGGTCAGCATGGCCGGGTCGAGTGCCTCCGCGAGCGACAGCCCGCTGCGCGCCCGTATCCGCGCCGGGTCGATCCCCTCGGCCAGCCGCAGTCCCATCAGCAGCGCCTCGCGGGCGCGGTCCTGCGGGCTCAGGCTTTCCTCCGAGGTGGTGGCATGGCCGTCGCGCTCGACCCGTGCCAGCCATTCCTCGGGCGCGCGGTGCCGCCGGCCGGCCAGCAGCGCGCCATCGAGCAGCAGCCGCTGATGCGCCCCGGGGCCGATGCCGAGGTAGTCGCCGTAGCGCCAGTAGACCAGGTTGTGCCGGCTCTCGGCGCCGGGCTTGGCGTAGTTGGAGATCTCGTAGGGCGCGAGGCCGAAGCGCGCCGCTTCCTCGACCGTCGCCCAGTACAGCCGGGCCGCCTCGTCGGCATCGGGCAGGGTGAAGGCGCCGCGGGCGTATTCGGTGGCGAAGCGCGTGCCCGGCTCGATCGTCAGCTGGTAGAGCGAGAGATGATCGGCCGCGAGCGCCAGGGCCTGGCGCAGCTCGGCCCGCCAGGCGGCCTCGGGCTGCCCGGGCCGGGCATAGATCAGGTCGAATGACAGGCGGGGGAACAGCGACCGGCCGAGCTCGAGCGCCGCCAGCGCCTGAGCGGCATCGTGCCGCCGGCCGAGGAAGCGGAGCGCTTCCCCATCCAGCGCCTGCACCCCGAGCGAGAGCCGGTTGACCCCGGCATCCCGGATCTCGGCCAGCCGCGCCGCCTCGACGCTGGTCGGGTTGGCCTCGAGGGTGATCTCGAGATCGGCCGGCGCGTCGAACAGCGCCCGGGCATCGGCGATGAGGCTGGCCGCCGTCGCCGGGTCCATCAGGCTCGGGGTGCCGCCGCCGAAGAAGATGCTGGCCAGCGGGCGGCGCCCGCCGGCATTGGCCCGCGCCGCCTCATGCGCCAGCTCGCGCCGCAGCCCCTCGCGCCAGCGCGCCTGGTCGATGCTGTCCCGCACATGGCTGTTGAAGTCGCAATAAGGGCATTTCGCGGCGCAAAACGGCCAGTGGATGTAGAGCGCCAGGGGTTCCATAGAGGGGGATATGGCCCCGACCGGGCCGCAAGTCGAACCCCGCCCCGGAGACCGCCCGCAATGCCCATCACCGCCCTCTATGCCGCGCTGCTCGGCCTCGTCTTCGTCGCGCTGACCCTGCAGGTCGTCCGGGCGCGGATGCGCAGCAAGGTGCTGCTCGGCACCGGCGGCGACCGGCTGCTGGAGCGGGCGGTGCGGGCGCATGCCAATTTCAGCGAATTCGTGCCGCTGATCCTGGTGCTGCTGGCGCTGGCGGAAGGCCTCGGCCTGGCCGGCTGGATCCTGCACGGCCTCGGCGCGGTGCTGGTCGCCGCCCGGATCGGCCATGCGATCGGGCTCAGCCGCGAGCCGGACATCAGCGCCCTGCGGGGCCCCGGCGCCGCCCTGACGCTGCTGGTGCTGATCGCCGTGGCGGTCTCGCTGCTGCTGCTCGCCATCGCCCGCCTGCCGGGCTGACGGCTCTGGAAGAGCGACTGCCGGCGCCTTGGGCAGGCTGCGTGCCGAAGCGCCACCGGGGACCGCGGGCGCATGGGCCGCGGCGGCTCGGCCGCTGGCACGTCGATTGCTGCCCCAAGGTCCGGCCTGGGGCCGGATCGGAGCGCCTGATGACAGACCTGCCCGGCGGCATGCCGCCCGCCACCCGCGACCTCGCCGGCTACGGCCGCGACCTGCCCGACCCGCGATGGCCGGGCGGCGCGCGGCTTGCGGTCTCCTTCGTGGTGAATGTGGAGGAAGGGGCCGAGCTGTCCCTCGGCAGCGGCGACGAACACAACGAGGCGGTGCCGGAATCCCGCCAGCTGGTGGAGGGCCACCCCGACCCCTGCATGGAGACGCATTTCGCCTATGGCTCCCGGGTCGGGCTGTGGCGGGTGCTGGACCTGCTGGAACGCTTCGGGGTGGCCGCGACCTTCTCCTGCTGCGGCCGGGCGGTGGCGGTGACCCCGGCGCTTGCCGCGGCCCCGGCCGCCGCCGGGCACGAGGTCAGCGCCCATGGCTGGCGCTGGGAGATGCAGGCGGGCATGCCGGAGGCGGTCGAACGCGCGGTGATCGCCCGGACGGTGGCGGTGCTGACCGAGGCCGCCGGCACCCGGCCGCTCGGCTGGCACACCAAATCGGCGCCGAGCCTGAACACCCGGCGGCTGCTGCTGGAGGAGGGCGGCTTCCTCTATGACTCGGACGCCTATGACGACGACCTGCCGCGGCTGCACGGCGCCTCCCACGTCATCCTGCCCTATAGCTTCGACACCAACGACATGCGCTTCGCCCCGGGCCAGGGCTTCGTGCAGGCGGAGGATTTCTCCCGCTACTGCATCGGCGCCTTCGACTGGCTGCTGCGGGAGGGCATGACCCAGCCGCGGATGATGTCGATCGGCCTGCACCTCAGGACCATCGGCAAGCCCGGCCGCATCCGTGGCCTGGAGCTGCTGCTGGAGCATGTGACGCGCAGCCCGGGCGTATGGATCGCCCGGCGCGTCGATATCGCCCGGCATTGGCGGACGTTGACGGGGGTTGCGGTGTGAGGCGCACCCTTGCCTCGCGGGCAGACGGAAGCCAGGCTGGCGCCTTTCCGGGAGACGCGCCTGATGCCTGACTTCGACCTCGTCATCCGCCATGGCACCGTCGCCACCGCCAGCGATGTCTTCGCCAGCGACATCGGCATCAGCGGCGGCAAGGTCGTGGCGCTGGGGCAGCAGCTCGGCGCCGGGACGCGCGAGATCGATGCGACGGGGAAGCTGGTGCTGCCCGGCGGGATCGACAGCCACGTGCATATCGAGGAGCCACGCGGCGGGCCGATGGTGAATGCCGACAGCTTCGCCAGCGGCACCGCCTCGGCCGCGGTCGGCGGCACCACCACCGTCATCGGCTTCGCCCGGCAGGAACGCGGCGGCTCCATGGCCCAGGGCGTGGCCGAGCATCATGCCCGCGCCGCGGGCAGCCGCATCGACTACAGCTTCCACATGATCTTCACCGACCCGCGGCCGGAGATCCTGGCCGAGGAGATCCCCCGGCTGGTCGCCGAGGGGCACCGCAGCTTCAAGATCTTCCTCACCTACGCCGGCGCCCGCATCACCGATGGCGAGGCGCTGCGGGTGATGGCCGCCGCCCGGCGGCTCGGCGCGCTGGTCTGCATCCATGCCGAGCATCATGAGCTGATCGAATTCTACACCCAGGCGCTGGTGGCGGCGGGGCTGACCCTGCCCAAGCACCATGCCTGGGCCAAGCCCATGATCGTCGAGAGCGAATGCGTCCACCGCGTCTGCAAGATGGCGGAGGCACTCGACGTGCCGATCCAGGTCTTCCACGTCAGCGGCGGCGAGAGCGCGGAGGAGATCGAGCGGGCGCAGCGGCGCGGCCTCAAGGTCTGGGGCGAGACCTGCACGCAGTATCTGGTGACGACCGCCGAGGACCTCGACCGGCCCGGGCTGGAAGGTGCCAAGTTCCTGTGCAGCCCTGCGCCGCGCAGCGCGGCTGACCAGGCAGCGCTGTGGGAGATGATCCGCCGCGGCGTCATCGGCAACGTCACCTCGGACCATGCGCCGACCCGCTTCGAGGGGCCGGACGGCAAATCCGCCTTCGGGCCGGACGCGCCCTTCACCAGGCTGCCGAACGGCGTGCCGGGGCTGGCGGTGCGGATGCCGATCCTGTTCAGCGAGGGCGTGGTGAAGGGGCGGATCGACCTGCCGACCTTCGTCGCCATCACCTCGACCAATGCGGCGAAGCTGTTCGGGCTGCATCCGCAAAAGGGCACCATCGCGGTGGGCTCGGACGCCGACATCGTCATCTGGGACCCGGCGAAGCAGGTGACCATCACCCAGTCGCTGATCCAGGACGCCAATGACCACACCCCCTATGAGGGCATGGCCGTCACCGGCTGGCCGGAGACAACCTTGGTGCGCGGCGTGCCGGTGGTGGAGGCCGGCAAGGTGGTCGGCGCGCCGGGCTTCGGCCGGTTCCTGCCGCGCGGCCCCTATGACACCATCAAGCCGCGCGGCGTATTTCCCGGGCCGTTCAACCCGGTGGATGGGGTGGCGGTCTGAGCCGCGCTATCCGCCCCTGAACTGCGGCGGCCGCTTGTCGCGGAAGGCGGCGACGCCTTCCTTGAAATCCTCGGAGTCACGGATGCCGCTGAGGCGCTGGAGCTGCAAGGCCCATTGCTCGGACGGCCCGCGCGGCAGGATGTCGTCCAGCACCATGCGCTTGATCGCATGGGTGACCAGCGGCGCGAAGCCGGCAATCTCCTTGCCCCATTCCACCGCCCGGGCCAGCGCCTCGCCCTCCGGCACCACCTCGTTCACCAGCCCGACGCGCTCGCATTTCTCGGCATCGAAGACCCGGCAGAGCAGCATCAGCTCCATCGCGAATTTATGCGGGATGCGCGAGGGCAGCGCGGCGATCATGCCGCCGGTCAGGCCGAGCTTCGCTTCCGGGTAGTAGAACTTGCCCTTGGCGCCGATGACGGCGAGGTCGGCCATCATCGCCAGCACCATCGCGCCACCGATGCACCAGCCCTCGATGGCACAGATCAGCGGCTTGTCGGTCTGCCAGCCGACATTGGGCACGGCGCGCCAGAGCTCCGGCGGCTCGCCGACATCGGCGCCGAAGGAGAAGGCCCTGGTGCCCATCGCCGTCAGCACCGCGACGCGCTGCTCGGAGGCGGCGAATGCCTGCATCGCCCCCTGGATTTCCTCGGCCATCAGCCTGGTAATGGCATTGCCCTTGTCCGGACGGTTCAGCGCGACGATGCGGACCGGGCCGTCGTCCCAGACCTTGATGTGTGACTCGCTCATTCGACCTTGGCTCCCGTGCGGCGCACCGCGTCTGCGAAGATGTCCCGGTCGCGGGCGATGCGCCGGGCGAATGTCTCGCCGCTCTCGAAATGCGGCCTGAGGCCCACGGGGGCCATGATGCGCGCGACCTCGGGCATGGCCAGCACCTGCTCCAGCGCCGGCAGCAGCCGGGCCTTCACCTCGGCCGGCAGGCCGGCGGGGCCGGCGAGCGCATGGAAGGAGGTGCCGCCCTCGCCGTAGTAGCCGGCCTCGCGCAGCGTCGGCAGCTCCGGCAATTCGGGGGAGCGGGTCTCGCCGGTGGTCGCCAGGCCGATCAGCCTTCCGTCCTTCACCGCGGGCGTGGCGATGGGGTCGAATTGCAGCTCCACGTCGCCGGCCAGCAGCGCGGTCAGC
Organism: Paeniroseomonas aquatica; assembly: GCF_030409335.1. GTDB lineage: Bacteria > Pseudomonadota > Alphaproteobacteria > Acetobacterales > Acetobacteraceae > Belnapia > Belnapia aquatica. Next base: position 12,041 of record NZ_JAUFPN010000054.1, on the reverse strand, counting down.
GCCGGGGCGGAGCCGCGATAGGGCACGTGCTCGATCCGGATGCCGGCGGCATTGGCAAAGATCTCGCCGGTCATCTGGGTGATGGTGCCGTTGCCGGCGGAGCTGAAGCGCAGGCGGCCGGGATTGGCGCGGGCATAGGCGACCAGCCCCTGGAGGTCCCGCACCGGGACCTTCGGGTGCATCGCGACGGCCGCATCCGCGGTGGCGAGCAGCGCCAGCGGCTCGAAGTCCTTCTGCGGGTCGTAGGGCAGCCGCATCATGTGCGGGCTGATGGTCATGATCGCGGTCGGCCAGACCAGCAGGGTATAGCCATCGGGCTTCGCCTGGGCGACGGCGGCGGCGCCGATCGAGCCGCCGGCGCCGCCGCGGTTCTCGATCAGCACGCTCTGCCCGAGGATCTCGCCGAGGCGCGGGGCGATGGGGCGGGAGACGTTGTCGGTGCTGCCGCCCGGCGGATAGGGGACGATCAGCGTGACCGGTCGGTTCGGCCAAGCCCCTTGCGCCAGGGCCGGGGTCGCCAGCCCGGCCAGCAGGGTACGACGCGCGAGTCTCATGCCAAACCCTCCGCCAGTGTGGCGCGGGCATCGACGGCGATCGCCCCCTCCCCCGCCGCCCGCAGCAGGATGGGGTTGAGGTCCATCTCGACCAGCCGCGGCCCGAGGTCGGCAGCCAGCCAGGAAAGCCGCACCAGCGCATCGACCGCCGCCGCCACGTCGAGCGCCGGCCGGCCCCGCACCCCGGCCAGCACCGGCCAGAGCTTCAGCCGGCGCAGCATCGACTCGGCATCGGCCGGGCGCAGCGGCGCGGAGGCGAGCTGCACATCGGCCAGCACCTCCACCAGCACGCCGCCGAAGCCGATGAGGACCAGCGGGCCGAAGCCCGGCTCCCAGCGGGCGCCGAGGATCAGCTCGGCCTCGCCGCGGGCCATTTCCTGCACCAGCACGCCCTCGCGCTCCGGCAGGGCGGCGGCGATCTCGGCGAAGGCGGCGCGGACGGCGGCGGCATCGGCAAGGCGCAGCTTCACCAGCCCGAGGTCGGACTTGTGCACCACGGCGCGGCTGACGCCCTTCAGCACCACCGGGTAGCCGATGGTCCCGGCGGCGGTGACGGCGGACTCGGCGTCCACCGCCAGCACCTCCCGCGTCACCGGGATGCCATAGGCGGCGGCGAGGCGCTTGGCCTCCGCCTCGGTCAGCGCGCCCGTCGGCAGCGCCGGCGCGGGACCGGCGCCGGCGGGGCGCGCGGGGGGCGGCAGGCTGGCGCGGTCGCGGCCGGCGGCCTCGGCCTCCAGCGCCCGCAGCACCGCCAGCGCATCGGCGACGCGGTCAAGGAAGGGGAAGTCGGCGTCGCGCATCGCCTGGCGGGCGTCGTTGCCGACCTCGCCGGCGGTCATCACATAGAGCAGCGGGCGGTCGCCCTCCCGCGCGAGCGGCGGCAGCAGCCGGGCGCGCGGGGCCATGGCCGGCTGCGTCGTCATCGGCACGACGATGGCGCCGATGTCGGGGTCGGCCATGAAGGCGCGGATGCAGGCCTCGAGCCCGCCCTCGGCGGTGCCCTCGTCGAAGCTGCCGGTATCGAGCGGCAGGTGGACATGGCTCTCCGGCATGTAGCGGCCGAGCGTCGCCCGCGTCGCCGCCGACATGCGCGCCAGCCGCAGCCCGGCCGCCGGCAGCATGTCGGCCGTGGTCACGGTGCTGCCGCCGGAGGAGGCGATGACCGCCAGCCCCAGCCCGGCGCGCGGCAGGCGCGGCAGCCGGTCCAGCGCATCGGCGGCGAAGACCATGGCGGCGGGGTCCTCCAGCAGCACCGCCCCGGCATCGCGGCAGAGCGCCTCGAAGGCGGCGAAGGAGCCGGCGAGGCTGGCGGTATGGCTGCGCGCCGCCTGGGCGCCCTCGGCCGAGCGCCCGGCCTTGACGCAGAGCACCGGCTTGCCCGCGGCGCGCGCCCGGCGCAGCTGCGGGGCGAAGCGGGCGGGGTCGCGCAACCCCTCCACGTACAGGGTGATGACGCGGGTGGCGGGGTCGTCGATCAGGTAGTCGAGGAAGTCGCAGAGCTCGAGGTCGGCCTGGTTGCCGACCGAGATGCAGCGGCTGAAGCCGGCGCCGTAGCGCTGGCCGAGCGAGACCAGCGTCCCCATCAGCGCGCCGGACTGGCTGACCATGCCGATGCCGCCCGGCTTCAGCGCATCGACGTCGAGGCCGAGGCTGGACGACAGCAGCGCGCGGTCGGTGAAATTGCAGATGCCGAGGCAGTTCGGCCCGACCAGCCGCATCCCCGCCGCCTGCGCCACCGCCAGGATGCGGTCCTGCAAGGCGGCGCCCTCGGCCCCGGCATCGGCCAGCTTGCCGGTGATGATGATGCAGGCACCGACGCCGGCGGCGGCGCAGTCCTCCACCTGGCGCAGCAGATGCGCGACCGGCACGGCGAGGATCGCCACGTCGACCGGCCCCGGCGCAAGGCCGACCGCGGCATAGGCCGGTAGGCCGCGGATGGTGGCGCGGTTCGGGTTGATCGGCAGCAGCCGGCCGCCGAAGCCATGCTTGATCAGGTAGTGGATCACCCGGCCGCCGAATTTGCCGACATCATCCGAGGCGCCGATGACGGCGACCGAACGCGGGCTGATGATCCCGGCCACGGCGATGCGATCCGGCGCGGTTTCCGCTGGGGACATGATCTTTTCCGTTTCCTCGGGGGAAGCTTGGCATGCCTGCCGCCGCAGCGGTAGCCGGGCACCGCCGCGGCGGATGGCACGATGCCGCAACGTGCTGACGGGTGTTTCCCGCCGCCGGGGCGGCCTATATTGGGCGCCTCACGAGGAGCACCCCGCCATGCCGCACGACGGCCATCATTCCCACGACCTGCCCACCGATGGCTGGAAGCATTCCGGCGTCAAGGTGATCCCGGGCAACAGCCTGGACGCCAATACCGCCCAGACGCCGGGCATGAACCGCGCCGCCGCCATCAACGCCGCCCGCGTCGGGGCGCAGAAGATCTGGGCCGGCACCGTGCACATCCACCCCGATGCCAAGACCGGGGCGCACCACCACGGCGCGCTCGAGAGCGTCATCTACATCGTCAGCGGCCGGGCGCGGATGCGCTGGGGCGAGCAGCTGGAATTCACCGCCGAGGCCGGGCCGGGCGACTTCATCTTCATCCCGCCCTATGTCCCGCACCAGGAGATCAACGCCAGCACGGAGGAGACGCTCTCCTGCGTGCTGGTGCGCTCGGACAACGAGGCGGTGGTGGTGAACCTCGACATCGCGGCGGCGGAGAAGCCGGAAACGGTGCTGTGGATCGACCCGATCCACAAGACCGGCGGGGTCTAGCGGAGCGCGGCCAGGATGGCGGTGACCATCGGCTTCATGTGGAAGCTGTCCTCGGGCATCACCGCCACCCGGCCGCCCGCGGCCTCGACCGCCGCGGCGACCACCGGCCCGACCGCGGCGATGCGGGTGCGGGCCAGCGCCTCGGCCAGCATCGCCTGGCGGCCAGAGCCCTCGGCCAGCGCCACCAGCCGCCGGACCTGCGGCGTGCTGGTGAAGACCACGAGGTCCACCTGCCCCGCCGCCATGGTCTCCAGCGTCTCCAGCACCCGGGCGTCCTCGGCGCCGCTGGCATAGGCATAGGGCAGGACCGGGTCGGCCACCGCCCCGGCCGCGGCGAGGAAGTCCAGCAGCGGCGCATTCGGATTGTCGGGATAGAGCTGCACCGCGACGCGGCGGCCGGCCATGTCCTGCGCCTGCAGGCCGGCGATGATGCCGGCGGTGGTCGGCGGCTCCGGCGCCAGGTCGGGCGTCAGGCCGATGCTGCGCAGCCGCCCGCTCGGCTTCGGGCCCCGGCAGATGCGGCGCGCCTGGGCCAGGGCGGCACGGAATTCGGCCTCGATCCCGGCCCGGGCGGCGACGCCGAGCAGGCGGGTCAGCCCCTCCCCGGTCAGCAGGATCAGGTCGTCGGGCGGGGTGGCGATGAAGCGGCGCAGCCAGGCCTCGACCGGCGCCGGGTCGGCGGCATCGATGATGGCGACCAGCGGGCAGCGCAGCGCCGTGGCGCCCTGGCGTTCCAGCATGCGCGCCAGCACCTCCAGCTCCCGCGTCTCGGGCACCACGACGCGCAGGCCGGCCAATTCATCGCTCATGCGGCGAGCCTAGCCTTGGCGCGGCGCGGGCGGAAAGCCCATGATCGGCGCCGCATCGCTTGCATGGGGCTGGCCGCATGAACAGACGGGTGATCCTGGGGGCGGCATTGGCCCTGCCGGCGCTGTGGCCCGCCCGGGCGGCGGCGCTGCTGCGCATCGGCTCGAAGAATTTCACCGAGCAGTTGGTGGTCGCCGAATTATACGCCCAGGCGCTGGAGAAAGCCGGGGCGCGGGTGGAGCGGCGGGTGAACCTCGGCGGCACCGCCATCGCCCAGCAGGCGCTGCTGGCCGGCGAGATCGACCTCTACCCGGAATATACCGGCACCGGCCTCGGCGTGGTCCTGAAGCAGCCGCCGGAGGGGGATGCGGCGGGCATCCTCGCCAAGGTCCGCGCCGGCTATGCGCCGATGGGGCTCGACTGGCTGGAGCCTTCGGGGATCGACAACGGCAATGCGCTGCTGGTGCTGCCGGCGACGGCGCAAAAGCATGGGCTGGCGACGCTCTCGGACCTCGCCCGTGCCGCGCCGGGGCTGACCCTGGCGGCCGGCAATGAATTCGCCGACCGGGCCGATGGCCTGCCCGGGCTGCGCCGGGTCTATGGCATGGCGTTTCGCCGCTTCCGGCAATTCGCCGCGCTCGGGCTGCGCTATGCCGCCCTGCAGCATGGGCAGGCGGATGTGGTGAATGCCTATGCGACGGATTGGCAGATCGCGGTCGGCGGCTACACGGTGCTGCGGGACGACAAGGCGTTGTGGCCGCCCTACCAGCTCGCGCCGGTGGTGCGGCAGGCGGCGCTGCGGGACTTCCCCGGCCTCGCCGCGCCCTTGCTGGCGGTGGGGGCGAAGCTGGACAATCCTGTCATGCAGGAGCTGAACCGCCAGGTGGACCAGGATGGCGAGGAGCCGCGCGAGGTGGCCGCGCGCTTCCTGCAGCGGCAGGGCCTCGCGTGATGCGCTGGACCGGGCGCAACCTCGATACCATCGGCACGGCGCTGCTGACGCATGTCGGGCTGGTCGCCGCCTCGCTGCTCCTGGCGCTGGCCGTGGCGCTGCCGCTGGGGCTGGTCGTGGCGCGGCGGCCGCGGCTGCGGGCGGCGGTGCTGGGGACGGCCTCGGTGCTCTATTCGCTGCCGACCCTGGCGGTGTTTGCCCTGCTGGTGCCGGTGCTGGGGCTGGGCTTCGCCCCGGCGCTGCTGGCGCTGGTGAGCTATGCGGTGCCGATCCTGCTGCGGGCGCTGGTCGCCGGGCTGGCCGCGGTGCCGCCGGCGGTGCTGGATGCGGCGGAGGGCATGGGGCTGACCCCGGCGCAAAGGCTGTTCCGGGTGGAGCTGCCGCTGGCGCTGCCGGCGCTGCTCGGCGGGCTGCGGGTCGCCTCGGTCACCGTGGTCTCGGCGGCGACGGTTGCCGCGTACATCAGCGCGGGCGGGCTGGGGACGCTGATCCTCACCGGGCTGGACCAGGGGCATACCGAGAAGATCCTGGTCGGCGCCGGGCTGGTGACGGTGATGGCGCTGCTGATCGACCAGGCCCTGGGCGCGGTGCAGCGCCGCCTGCCGGCGACCGCCTGATGGAGACGCTGGCCCAGGCCACCGGCTGGCTGCGCGCGAACCCCGGCACCTTCCTCGAAGCCGTCGGCGACCATTTGCTGCTCTCGCTCGTCGGCCTCGCCATAGGCGTCGCCATCGCCCTGCCGGCGGGCATCCTCGTGGCGCACCGGCCGCGGGCGGCGGAGGCCGCCATCGCCCTCGCCGGGGCGCTGCGGACCATCCCGAGCCTCGCGGTGCTGGCGGCGCTGCTGCCGCTGCTGGGCGTTGGCTTCACCCCCTCGGTGTTGGCGCTGGCCTTGCTCGCATTGCCGCCGGTGCTGGTGAATACCGTGACCGGCATCCGCGGCGCCGATCCGGCGGCGTTGGACGCAGCGCGGGGGCTCGGCATGACCGGCTGGCAGCGCGCGACGAAGGTGGAACTGCCGCTGGCGGCGCCACTGATCTTCTCCGGCCTGCGGGTGGCGGCGGTGCAGGTGGTCTCGGCCGCGGCGCTGGCGACCTTCATCGGCGGCGGCGGGCTGGGGGATCTGGTGACCCAGGGCCTCGCGCTGCTGGATACCGGGCGGATGCTGGTGGGCGCGTTGGCCATCGCCGGCCTCGCGCTGGGGACCGAGGCCGGGCTCGGCCTGCTGGAACGCCATCTTGCCGAGAGGGTCCGTGGCCTATGATCGACATCCGCGGGCTGACCAAGCGCTGGCCCGGCGCTGACCGCAACTCGGTGTCCGACGTCACGCTGGCGGTGCCGGAAGGGACGAGCTGCGCGCTCATTGGACCCAGCGGCTCCGGCAAGACCACCCTGCTGCGGATGGTGAACCGGCTGGTCGAGCCGAGCGCCGGGTCGATCCGCATCGGCGGCGAGGATGCGCTCAGGATGGATGCGGTGAGCCTGCGGCGGCGGATCGGCTACGTCATCCAGGATGTCGGGCTCTTCCCGCACTGGAGCGTGGCCGCCAATGTCGCGACGGTGCCGAGGTTGCTGGGCTGGGATGCGGCGCGGATCGCGCGGCGGGTGGAGGAGGTGCTGGCCCTGGTCGGGCTCGACCCCGCCCGTTTCGCGGAACGCCGGCCGCACCAGCTCTCGGGCGGGGAGCGGCAGCGGGTCGGCGTCGCCCGGGCGCTGGCCGGGGATCCGCCGGTGCTGCTGATGGACGAGCCCTTCGGCGCAGTGGACCCGGTGGTGCGCGGCCGGCTGCAGGAGGAGGTGCTGCGGCTGCTGAAGCAGCTGCGGAAGACCGTGCTGATCGTGACCCATGACGTGGCCGAGGCGGTGCGGCTCGGCGATGCGGTGGCGCTGCTGCGGGACGGGCGGCTGGTCCAGCACGCCCCGGCGGCCGAGATGCTGGCGCAGCCGGCGGATGGCTTCGCCGCCGAGTTCCTCGGCGCCGACCGGCTGCTGCTGCGGCTCTCGCTGTTTCCCCTCTCGGCCCTGCCGGCCCGGACGGAGCCGGCGCCGGGCACCCCCCTGCCGGTGGACGCCACCCTGCGCGATGCCCTGGCCGCCCTGCTGGCCGCGGGGGCCACCACCCTGCCGCTGGCCGGCGGCGGCTCCCTCGCCCTCGACGACCTGCTAGCCTTCGCCGCGGCACGCTAGGCCGCAACTTGGCGCCCCGGGGCGGCGGGTCTAGCCTGGGGGCCAAGTTTCTCAGGGGAGAGGACAGATGTCCCAGGACACCGACGGCGGCGCCATTCCCGCCCTGGCCGAGGAGCACCGCATGGTGCGCGACCTCGTCGCCAAATTCGTCGAGCGCGACCTCATGCCGCTCGAGGCCGCCGTCCTCAAGCGGGAGTCCGAAGGCGGCAAGTACGGGCTGACCGAGGCCGAGGAAGCCCCGTTGCTGGCCAAGTGCCGGGAGCTCGGCCTGGTCGGGCTCGACGTGCCGGAGGAATACGGTGGCGCCGACCTGCCGGTCTCGGCGCTGATGGCGATCGAGGAGGAGATGGGCCGCACCGTCACCCCCTTCATCTTCCCGCCCGACAGCCCGAACCTGCACATGCTGCTGGCCGTCGCCAATGCGGAGCAGCGGACCAAGTACCTCGACCCCTATGCCCGCGGCGAGATGCGCTCCTCCATCGCCATTTCCGAGCCCGGCGCCGGCGGCGATCCGGCGGGGATGACCACCCGCGCGGTGAAGGATGGCGACGACTGGGTCATCAACGGGCGGAAAATCTGGGTCAGCGGCGTGCCGCGGGCGGATTTCATCATCCTCATGGCGCGGACCGGAGAGGGCAAGCGGCAGGAGGGCGTGACCGCCTTCATCGTCGAGCGCGGCACCCCGGGCTTCATCATCGAGCGCGAGATCCCGATGATCGGCGGCCGCCGCACCTATGAGCTGGTCTTCGAGGATTGCCGCGTGCACGAGCGGCAGATCCTCGGCCAGCTCGGCGCCGGCTATGCGCCGATGCAGCTGCGGCTGAACGTCCGCCGCCTGCAGATGGGTGCCCGCTGCACCGGCATGGCCCGCCGTGCGCTGGAGATGATGTGCGAGCAGGCGAAGAACCGCGTGACCTTCGGGGTGAAGCTGGCCGATCGCCAAGCGATCCAGTGGTGGATCGCCGAGGCCGCGACCAAGATCCACATCACCCGGCTGATGGTCCGCGACGCCGCGGCGAAGATGACCGCCGGCCAGGATGTCCGGACCGAGGCCTCGATGCTGAAGGTCTATGCGACCGAGATGGCGCAGGAGGTGCTGGACAATGCCATGCAGACCTTCGGCGCCATGGGCATGACCAAGGAGCTGCCCTTGCAGCTCATGGCCAACCAGGTCCGGGTGCAGCGGATCTACGAGGGGCCGACCGAGGTGCACCGCATGGCCATCGCCCGGCGGATGCTGAAGGAGCGCGGCTAGGCTTCCGCGCGGGCCTCGGCGGGCGCCGCCGCGGCCCGGTGCCGGTTCACCACCATGCGGTCGTGCAATTCGCGGATGGTGGTGGAGCCGGTCTTCTCGAAGCAGAAGGGCAGGATGGCATGCGCGAAGCAGGCCATCGAGGCGCCGAGCATGCGCCAGCCGAAGCTGCCCGCCGTCGCCATGTGCTCCAGGTAGGTTTCGCCGACTGCCTCGGGGTGGTGGGTGAAGGACCAGCGCGCCATCGAAATCTGCCTCGTATCAGCCAGGGCCCCAGTCTGCCCGGCCACCGCCGCGAATTGGTTGCGAACTTGCGCCCAATCGGCGCAGGCTAAGGCATCCCATTCCAATCAAGGCCGCTTCGAAGGCATGGCATTGCAGCTGGACTCGATCGACCGCGCCATCCTTGCCGCTTTGCAGGAGGATGCGACACTCTCCATCGCCGCGGTCGCCGACCGCGCCGGCCTCTCGCCCTCCCCCTGCTGGCGCCGCATCCGCCGGCTGGAGGAGGCGAAGGTGATCCAGCGCCGGGTCGCCCTGCTGGACGCGGCCATGCTGCGGGTCGGCGTCACCGTCTTCGTCAGCATCCGCACCAGCCGGCACAACGCGGACTGGGCGGCCGCCTTCTGCCGCCAGGTCGCCGCCATCCCCGAGGTGGTGGAATTCCACCGCATGAGCGGCACCGTCGACTACCTGCTGCGCGTGGTGGTGCCGGACATCGCCGCCTACGACGGCGTCTACAAGCAGCTGATCGCGATCGGCGACCTGCTGGACGTGAGCTCCAGCTTCTCGATGGAGCGGATCAAGTACACCACCGCGCTGCCGACCCATTACGCCGGGTGAGTGGCGCGCCCGAAGGGATTTGAACCCCTAACCCCCAGATCCGAAGTCTGGTGCTCTATCCGGTTGAGCTACGGGCGCCCCCGAATTCCTTGCCGCAGATGCCGCCGGCCCGCAAGGCCGGCCGCTCACCAGCGGGCGAAGGCCCCCAGCACCGGACCCACCGTCGAATTCCAACGCTCCGCGCAGGTGATGCCGCAGCGCCGCGCCCAGCCCGGCAGCACCGCCGCGGTCAGGAGCGCCCGGACCGCGCCGCGGCTGGCCACGGATTCCGGCACCAGCACCATGGCGCCCCGCTCCGCCGGCGGGCAGGGCGGCCGGCCGAGGTTGCAGGCCATGCCCAGCGCCTGCTCCTCCTCGGCCGCCCGCCACATCTCCGATTCGAGCTCGTGCAGCCCGAGGCGCATCGCGGCCTGCACCTCTCCCGGCAGCGCCGCCCAGCTGCCCTGATGCGCCGCGAGGAAGGACATCGCCCAGCCCAGCGGCAGCGCCGAGATATGGCTGGTCACCCGGTGGAGCCCGATGCCGTTGCCCGGCAGCGCGCCGGTGATCGCGCAATCCAGCCGTCCCTCGTGGAAGGCCTCGATCAGCCGGTCGAAGGGCACCACCAGGGGCCGGGCGCCCAGCGCCATCACCAGGTCCGACTGGTTGACCGAGGCGACCCGGACCCGCCGCCCGGCCAGGTCGAGCAGGCTGGCGAAGGCGCGGTTGCAGAACATCACCTGCGGCGGCCGCACGAAGGTCGCCAGCATGTCGGCGCCGTAGCGGTCGTTGAGGATGCCGGTGACGACGGGCTGCCAGGCCGTCACCGCCTGCCGCAGGCCGACCAGATCCTCCGCCACCAGCGGCAGGTCGGCCGCCGCCAGCTCTGGCTCGACCATCGCCACGGCATTCGCTTCGATTACGCCGAAGGTCACCACGCCGTTCCGCATCACGCTGAGCATGTGCTGCGGGTCGATCCCGGCGCGGTCGAAGGTCAGCACCGTGGGCAGCAGCCGCCCGCCGGTGATGGCGGGCACCCGCCCGATCCAGAACGGCACCTCGTGCCGCTCGAACTGCCGCACCCCGGCGAAGCCGCTGATCACCCGGACCCGCAGGGCATCGGCCGGCTGGGCCAGGGCGGCGGCCGACGGCAGCCCGGCCAGGACCAGCCATCCGGCCAGCAGGCGGAGCATCTGCCCCAGCGCGCCCATCCCGCGATCCTCCCTCGCCCATCTCCGGACGCACGAAGGATAGGTCAAGCGCCGCGCCGGCGTATTGCGAATTCCGGCAGCCGCGGCGCGGGCCGCGCCCTTACCGCAGGCCGAGCCGGATCAGGGTCCGCCGCAGGCTCTGGCGCATGCGCTGGCCGACCGGCAGGGCGCGGGCGGCGCGTTCCGCATGGGCGGTGCGCTTGCCGTGGTTCCAGGCGAAGTCCCGCCGCACCATGTCGGCCTTGGACTTCACCGCGAATTCGAGGGTCAGCGCCCGGCGCGGCGCGGCCGAGGTATTGGGCCCGGCCGAATGCAGGGTGCGGGAGTGGTGCAGCACCGCGTCGCCGGCCCGCAGCGGGACCGGCACGCCGCGGCTCGGATCGACGCCGACGGCACGCAGCGCATGCGCCCGGCCGGCGGCGTCGACGCTCTCATGCGGCAGCAGGATGCCGCGGTGGCTGCCGGGGACATAGAGCATGCAGCCGTTGGCGGCGTCCGTGTCCTGCAGCGGGATCCAGACCGAGACCGCGGTCCGGTAAGGGGTGCCGAGGGTGAAGGAGGCCTCGTCCTGGTGCCAGGGCGTGGGGGCGCCGACCCGGGGCGGCTTCATGATGGCGAATTCCCAGACCAGCTCGGCCTCCGGCCCCAGCAGGTCCTTGCCGATGGCTTCCGCCGCCAGGCGCAGCGGCGCCGCGGCGAGCTCCGGGGCATAGCGCGAGGGCCAGGCGAGCTGCGGCAGGCGCAGGGCCTCGGCGGCCTCCCCGGCCGGGCGGCCGGGCGCGCCCTCGACCGCGAGCATGTCGAAGAAGTCGCCGCTGCCCCAGCCGGCCTGGGATTCGAACAGGCGGTCGTAGGTCTGGCGCAGCGCCGCCAGCTCCGCGGCATCGGCGAGGCCGGGGATCACCGCGAAGCCGTCGCGGTCGTAATCGGCGCGGATGGTGGCGATCGGCGTGGCCTGAGGGCATGCGGTCGGGCGGGTCGCGTAGGATGAGAGGATGGGCAAGGCGGCTCCTTCGAATGCCGCTTATGCCGCCATCACCGGCGGCTGCGGCACTGTAATAATCGCCGTTGCCAATACGCCGGAATGCATTTTCCCCTATATCATATGCCCGAGATTTCGCCGCAAGAAGTAAAAGCCAAGTTAAAAAACACCAATATTGTGTAACCGCACGATATGCTTACGCTCGCCAACCATCACACTGCGCGGAACGGGATGCCGGCATTTCCACTTTTAATGTTCATCAGGAGTTTCTGTTTTCTGCTTCAGGTGGGATGCATCCCGGCTACGCACCCGGGGGTTGTGACGCACGGCCGAGGCCAATCCGGGCCGGGTTGGTAGACTCCCGGCCGGATGCGGCACATCTGCCACAGCGCGGCCCCTGCCCGCCCGTGCCGGGCTTGCGCAACGCGGCCCTGACCAGATGCAGGCCGGCCGCCGGGATGGCCCTAGGGTCTGTGACCGGACTGTCTGGCTAACCGGTCTG
>NZ_JAUFPN010000053.1 GCF_030409335.1 Paeniroseomonas aquatica | reverse complement strand
CCAGGCGCGGCGCTACCTCGAGATCCTGCGCGGCTGGGTACCGCCGGCCCAGGCCGGCAGCATGGCGCTGGCAGTCTCCGACGAACGCGGCGCCCAGGAGACCCTGGCAGCCTATCGCCTGACACCGGAGCCTTCGGTGATGGTCACCGTCGCCATGGCCTATGAGGGGCTGGATGCGCCGGAGGTGGCGGTGGTAGCGGCGCTGACGCATGTGCGCTCGCGCCCCTGGCTGGAGCAGATGGTGGCGCGGGCGACGCGGGTGGATCCGCATGCCGGACCCTACTCGACACGGCGCGCCCTGGTCTTCCACCCCGATGACCCGCTGTTCGCCCGCTTCCGCTGGCGGATGGAGCGCGAGCAGGGGGGCCAGCTCCGCAAGGATCCGCGGCCGCCTCGCCAGCCGGGGCTCGACCTGCCGGACTGGCTGCAGGACGAGATCGCCGAGACACGCCAGCGCCAGNGACCCTGCGGCTCAGCACCCTGCGGCCGGGACCGGAGTTGGCGGCCGGACTAGCGCAAGCGCGCGAGCCGGAGCCGCAGGGGGACTTCCTGACCCCCTCCGGGGCGGAGCGGCAGTTGCGGCACCGGCTGAGCGAGCAGGTGGCGGCGCAGGCGGTAGAGGATGCCGCGGAGGGCGTCTCCGGGGCGGTGGCACCACCCCGTGGGGCGGGGCTGTACCATGCCTACAACGCGGCGCTGAAGCGCGCCCTGGGCGACAAGGCCCGCAAC
>NZ_JAUFPN010000052.1 GCF_030409335.1 Paeniroseomonas aquatica | reverse complement strand
CTCAGGATATGCGTTCGACTAAACCTGAAATGCTCTAGCGCAGCAGGCCGACCATGCTGCCACCTGCCCATCGGTGGTGTTTTTATTGAAGATGACCGGAGCTCTGCTCGGCTTTATCTCACTGGACATGAGGTCTGGGGCAAAACATGATCGAATACCTCAATGTATCCACCGCGAAAATCATGCCAAACAATACCGGAACTACACCATGAGGGATGGCCGCGGAGCGCGGCGGAGGCGACATTTATTTGTTCCCTGCCATCCCGGTCCGAAACTCCGAACATTACTGCCATTTTGTAAGCAGATGCGCGAAGCGGGACAGACTGAGCATTGGTGTTGCTCATCGTTAACACGCTCTGTGCTGGAGATATCTCGCGTAGAACGCTGCCAGTGATGCCCACACCGTCGTTTCCGAAAGGCACCAACAGTACGCTGCTGTCGCCCAGGTACGGCGACGCAGCCGCTATAGCCAACCGAAATGGTTGTTGCGTCGCCGAATGCAACTGCATCCCGAGCGTCCCTGCGAATTGGACCGTCAATACAAGGCCGAGGACTGCGGCCGTTGCCACCGGTGCCAGCCTTCCCCAGGCCGTCGCCGCCGAAGCGATCAGCATGGCCGCGAAGGGCGCAGCGAAGGCTACGTACCGCAGCTCGACTGGCGAGTTGCCGAACGCGATCCCAAGCCCGACCAAGCCGGCGGAAGGAGCCAATGCCCCGGACAGCCAGAGCCACCGTGTTTGCCCCAGCTGACGCCACCGATATGCTGCCGCGGCCACGACCACCAGAAGCAACACGGCCAACGAGCCCCCGACTGCCGTACGGGCCGCTCCTTCGACGTATAGTGGAAGCCCACCAAAAAGATTGGCCATATTGAACTGTGCCAAACGGGCCAGCATCGAGAAGGGCGAAAACGGCTCGAACTGTCCTGTACGGGAATCTTTCTGAACAACGAAAAAGTACAACGAAATAATCATCGTCATACAGAATGGAATGCCTGCTGTGAATACTATCCAAAGGTGGCGCTTCCAGCTTACTGCAGCGAAAAAGACCCATGCCAAGACGGCTGCAGCAGGAAAAACTGCAAGGTAATTGGTCATGGTGGCAAGCCCGGAGGCAAGACCCGCAATGGCAGCCCAAGCAAGGGAAGATCGCGGCGCCGTCACTCCAGAGCGTACGACTTCGACGACAGCGAAGACAGTCACCGCAATCAACAGATGTGCCAATGCAAAGCCGCGCGCGATATGCCCGGTGTAACCAAATCCGTAGGAGAAGGAAATAAGCAGCCCTACCATTAATGGCGATAGTCCGACGCGCCATGCCGTCAGCATCCAGACAAATACGGCAGAAATTCCAAAAATAACGCTAAGCATTCGCAGTGAAAATAAGCCATTTCCCGCCAAATGACGCCATGAACCCAGTGCTAAAAAATACAGGGGAGGATGCACGTCCGTTTTCAACAGATTGTCGATTATTTCATTGAATGTTGCATGCACAAGAAAGTAATCTCTTACATCATTTGGAACAAACGACGCTTCTGGCCATTCAGGCCGTGCGGTACCTCCGGTGACGAAGACCGAGTAGTTCTCGTCATACTCGGTACTGCGCAAGACTGCCGCCGCTATCAGTACGGTAGCGCACAGCAACAGCGTCAAGACGCATGATCGCTTTAGGAATCTGTGGTTGATCTCAAAGGGCTTAATCATGCCTTTGTGTATACCCGTATCCAGGACGATATGAGCATGTATTCTTGTCGTGTAAAAAAAGTGAGTATTCCAATGTTTGTGGAGCGCTTGAAGGCGATTGATACACAACCTCGTCATCCACGCACATCGAAAGCAAATTCTCGTGCCATGTCGGTCGTCGTCCCGCTTTTTGACGAGGAGGCTGTGATCGAGCGGTTCCACGCCCGCCTGGTCCCCGTGATGCAGTCCCTTGGCCAACCCTGGGAGGTGATCTACGTCAACGATGGTTCGAAGGATCGCAGCCTACAGATCCTTTCTGACCTGAGTTCAAAGTGGCCTGAGGTCGCCATTGTGAACTTGAGCCGAAATTTCGGTAAGGAAGTTGCGCTGACCGCAGGTCTCGATCATGCGAGGGGCGACGCCGTGGTCGTCATCGACATAGACCTTCAGGATCCGCCTGAAGTGATTCCGGAGCTAGTGGCCGGCTGGCAGGCGGGCTTCGATGTGGTCTACGCCCAACGCCGTACGCGGGAAGGCGAAACCAGGCTGAAATGCCTCACGGCTGCTGCATTCTACCGTGTGATGCAGAAAATCGGTGGTCCAGTGCGTCTGCCGGCAAATACCGGCGATTTCCGGATCATGAGCCGACGTTCCCTGGATGCGCTTCTGCAGCTCCGCGAGCGGCATCGTTTCATGAAGGGCTTGTTCGCCTGGGTCGGGTTCCCCTCGACAGCGGTCCTGTACGACCGCGCACCACGCGCTGCCGGGACCACGAAATGGAATTATCGCCGCCTATGGAACCTCTCGATCGAGGGGATAACCAGCTTTACCGTCGTACCCTTGAAAATTGCGACCTACCTGGGGCTGGCTACGTCTGCCGTTGCAATGATGTATGCATTCACGATTATCATCAAGACCCTGATTTTTTCTAACCCCGTTGCCGGCTATGCAAGTCTGATGGCGGTGGTCTTGTTTCTGGGCGGGGTGCAGCTTCTGACGCTTGGCATCATCGGCGAGTATCTGGGTCGCGTGTTTAATGAAACCAAGGGGCGTCCGCTCTATATTGTCGAGCGGCATATGCCGGCGATGTCCCAGTTGAGCCTGTCGGAAAACGCTGCAGGCGTGTCATCCCAGTCCACCTGATCGCCGTTTTCTGGCCCTGACGGACGTTACTGACATGACGCTCAGAATGAGCCCGCTTCATGCCATTCTGGCCTCCAGCAAGCCCTTGCCTGAAGCAGGACGGATAGGGGAGCGGGTTGACAAAACACCCCGCCAACCCGGCGTCGATACGGCCAGATACGGAATGGCATTCCTGGTCGTCCTGCTGCATGCGCTCGCGATGGGAAGACCACCATCGGTTGGAACGGCGCTCATTCTCAACCTTTGCCACGCGGCAGTGCCATTTTTTTTCATTGCGGCTGGTTATTTCCTGCCGCCTGACCCTGCCAAAGGCCTCTCTAAACTGCCCAAGCAACTAGCCAGGCTGATAACGATCCATTTGTCTTGGACAGCCATTTATATCCTGTTTTTCCAGACTATTTTCCCATATGATTTGTCGTTTCAGATACGGAGCTTGCTCTTTGGTGGGGCTGCCTTCCATCTTTGGTTCTTGCCGGCTCTCGGAGCGGCGCTCACCTTCGTCGTATTGGGACGTGCCTGGGTAGGCTCGCGATTGACAGGTGCGGCGTGCTTTGCACTTGGAATTGTCTCGATAGCGAATGGCGCCTACCATGACGTTCTGGGCTTGCCTGGCGAAGGGAGCCGAGGTGGCCTGCTTGTCGCCCCGATGTTCGTATATTCCGGGACATTAATCAGCAAATTTAGCATAAGGCATGGCTGGCAGTCTTGCGTCGGCTTCGTCGCCGTTGCTTACGCGGTACTGGTGGGCGAGGAGGCGCTGATCACTTGGTTGTCGGGCAGCGGTGTGCTCGGGTCCCATGATTTCGTTTTTTCGACGCTGATGTACGGAGCCGCCGTGTTCATGCTCGCACGGGCGCTGCCTGAAACTGAGACCATCCGAAAATTCGCTTTTTTGGGAGGTCTCAGTTTGAATATCTATCTGGTGCACATACTGTTTTTATGGCCCCTGTTGAAGTTCTACGATGTCAGCCAGCTGTGGATGACACTTCTGATTGCAGCGGTAACATTTGGCCTGTCGACAGCTTTCAGCGTCCTATTGGTGCGCATTCCCTTCCTTCGATATTTCTCCACCTGATAATCTATCACTGAGCCCGCTAACATTGATCTGTCGAGCCCTTCTGGGATCGGTCGCGGTCTCGCAGACATTGCCAGGTCTTTTCGATGGCGAACGGCTCGGGCGAATGGGCCGGCAGATTGCTCGGTCCGATGTTCGGCGGCGCACGCAATCTGCTGGCAAGGCGCCAGCTTGGAGCTGCTCGGCGATTTCCTTGCGCAGGAGGGTCCTGGCCACGACCGCGACAAGGGTCAGCACGATCGCCACGCCGGGCGCGCGCCGGACAGAGCGGACCGAGGCTGCAGGCCGGGCGGTAGCAATCGCCCCTCACCATCCGCGGCCGCATGCCACGCTCGAGCCTGCGGCGAACCAACAGCCCCATCCTGCCTGCCCGGGCCTTGTCCTGCTCAGCGTCCGGATGGTCGGCCGCAGCCTGCGGCAGGCCCCCGCGGAACTCCCTTTTCAACCGCTCCTGGACGGCATGATCGCTCACGGCATGGGGGGCCGCGGTGTCTCTCGCGACAGGCCGAGGTGGCGCACCAGCCTGCCCATCCCGCCGCTCGCCGCAGGGCGTGCCGAAGCGCTCCTGCACGACCGGCAAGGGTCGATCTGCCGCCAGGCCGAGACTCCGCCCACCACGGGCTCTGGCCGCGGCAGCAGGATCGCCGACGGCACCGTCTGCTGAACCTCCGTCGGCTGGTCAGGGCCGGACGTTGCCACACGCCACGCCCAAATCGCGCTCTGCCTTCGCCCAATGCCATAGCGCGCCAAGCGGCACGCCGTCCCGGATCATCAGCGTCGGCATGAGTCGTCAGCGGCTACGCCCGCCGATGAATCATGCCGAACCGCGTCAGCTCCAGCCCCGAGCGTCGGGCCTTCAGCCACGCGGCATAAGGTCCGCCGGATCACGCTGTTCGCGGCTCGGGATCAATCTCTTGCCGATCCTTCCGGGCTGACGATTCTCAAGTCCCGACCGGCAGCAAGCTCGCCTGCAGCGGAAAATCAATCTGCCACTCCTGATCGAGCCCGGGGATCGACGAAGCGTGCCTGGACCAATCGTCTGTGACGGCGTTGCCGCGTCCGACCTGCTCGCCGTTGAGGCAATAGCCGAGTGAACGCCGTTGCAGGTCGCCGGTGCAGGCCTCGTGCCGGATCAGGATCTGATCCGCCGTCTTCAGCTCCATCGCCGTCACTGCGCGCTGCTCACCCCGATCGAAGATCGACCATCCCCGGCCATCATGCGCGGCAGCGCTTGCCTTGAGGCGCCGACCCCGGTCGTGCTGGACGGTGACCAGCGTCGAGGTCGGGCTCTCGGCCCGAATCAGACTGATCCTTGGCCCAGGACCCGGCAGAGCGGCCGTCCCGAGACCGTGCCGCTCCCGATGGTGACGGGCGACGGCATAGGCTGCACGTCGTGCGAATATCCGCAGATCGGCCGCGTCGCGGTGAGACCAGTCTTTCCCGTCACGGGCTTCGCTGTCGCCGGTCTGCGGCAGGGCGAGCCGGAAGTTCTGGGCGGGGTCGGCGATCACCGCAGCAAGGGCGGCACGCACCGTCCGGTGTCCTTCCGCGCTGTTGCCATAGGGGATGGGTGCCCATCCATAGGCAGGCAGCTCGTCGGGACCACTGGCGGGGCGGCCGAAGGCGGCACGGATCAAGGCCAGATGGCGCCTGATGGCCGCGGCATGCGTCGCGGTGTCGCCCGTGCGTTTGGTCTGGCTGTCGTTCTCGGTATGGATCCAAAGGATGCCCAAGCACTCGGCGCGGTCACGCGCGGTGAGCAGATCCCGCACGAAGCGGTCGAGGGATCGTCCGGTGGAGCCCGGTTGCCAACGGGACGGATCCGTCCCGGATCGATGAGTGAGGAAGGCACCTTCGTCACCCGGTGCCCAGAGCGGGGTGCCACCGAAGGTCGTGGCCATGCTCGGGTTGTTGTGGGCGCCCTCGCCCAAGGCATAGCCTCCAATCGTCCGAAAACCATTGAGGCGTGGGTCAAAATCGGCCTCGGCAATCCCGAGCAGGGACGAGAGGCCCTTGTTCAGGATCCAGGTTCCGCCATCCGCGAGGAAAAAGCCGGCGTTGCTTTGTCCTGTAATCAGCAGACCGGCTTTGACCCGAGACAAGGGCCGTCCCCTGGAATCGGCACCTCCCTCCTTGGGCAGCACCAATGATCCCACGACACCGGCGGAAGCCCGGAGGCCGGTGCGCCGGCTGATACTCGCGCTCGATGGCATGAAGGCCTCACTTTGGCAGGCATGGGGATGATCGAAAATGCTTTGGATCGAGGGGAATTAGAGGCTGTTGTGAACCTTCGGTCAGTCTTTTGGCATGTTCAAGCATAAGTGTCTGAACGCGAAATAAACCTGATCGTCCAGGTCGGTGCCGACACGCAGGGCAGTGCGCCGGCCGAGCCTCACACATCGGGCATTGCTGCAGTGATCCCCCGGGCCGGACCAGGGGGGAACTAAACAAGCAAATGGTGAGGGCGGCGACGCGGACCTTGCTATGTTGAACTCGACCGACGGCGTCCGGTCAGATGTCCGAACGCCGCATGACACGGGTGAGCGGGTTTGAAGACGTTGCTCAGTATCCGACGCCGCGCACGCCGCCCGCGGCCCGGATGGATTCGCCGGTGATCCAGTGGGAATCGTCCGACGCCAGGAACACCGCGACCGGTGCAATATCCTCAGGCTCGCCAAAACGGCCGAGCGGCGTGCCGGCGATCAGCTTCTGGCCGAAATCGCCCGCGAAGTTGCCATCCGTGGCAGGCGTGTTCGTATGGCCCGGCAAGATCGAATTCACCCGTATGCCACGTGGTCCGAGTTCGCGGGCGAGCGCGAAGGTCATTGTATCCACAGCGCCCTTCGTCGCGGCATAAACGCTGGAGGCCAGGTAAGGATCGGTGCTGAGGATCGAGCTGATGTTGATGATGCTGCCGCCGGCTTCGCCGAAATGCTTCACCGCCTCCCGGATCGCCAGGAAGTAGCCCAGCACGTTGACATCGAATTGCTTGTGGAAAGCCTCCTCGGTCAGATCCGCGACCATCTCGAAGACCGCGACCCCAGCATTGTTCACCAGCACGTCCACCGTGCCATGGTCGGATTTGGCGACGTCGAACAGACGGGCGACATCGGCCGATTTGCTCATATCCGCCTGTACGGCAAATGCCGTTCCACCGGACGCCTGGATCGTGGCGACGACGGCGTCAGCTCCCTTCTTACTGCCGGCGTAATTGACGATGACGACAGCACCTTCAGCGCCCAGTGCCTTGGCGATGCCGGCACCGATCCCGCTTGAGGCGCCGGTGACGATGGCGGTTTTGCCACGGAGTTTCATCTGTTGTCCTATTGGTCTGTCTGTCCACGGGCTCGAAGCCACCTGACCTCGCCGATAGCGATCAGATGGGTGCCCCTGCGGCCACCCGCGTGCCGATTCTTCGCCTATCCTTGCCTAATCTTCTCGACATGTTGCCGCAGGAGCAACCTGAGACTAGGGTTCGAGACATGACCGAGGTGATGGACGAACTGCGTGCCTTCGTGATGCGGGCAAGCGACAAATGGACAGCCACCGGGTTGCCTCGCGTTGCCATGGTCAGGGCCGAAGCCTGTTCTGACCAGGTCTACGAGCCGATGCTGCATCTGGTTCTGCAGGGATCCAAAAGCCTCTCCATCGGCAATCAGATCCTGCGGTTCGAAGCCGGCACGTATTTCCTGGTGCCGGTCGATGTCCCGGCGATCGGTCAGGTCAGCGCCGAGAAGCCCGGCAGCCCCTATCTCGCACTCAGCTTGACCTTGGACCCAGCCGTCATCGCGGCCATGCTTGCCGAGCTCGATGATGCCCAGCCGGGAAAGCATGAGCCGGCTTTCTGGGTCTCCGCCGTCACGCCGGACCTCATGGACGCCTGGCTTCGCATGATGCGCCTGGTCGACCGCCCGAATGACGTGGCGATGCTGGCGCCGATGATCGAACGGGAGATCCTGTTCCGTGTCCTGCAGGGCCCGCAGGGCCGTCTGCTACGGCAGATCGCGCGGGCCGACAGCCGATTGTCCCAGATGCGCCGCTCTGTCGACTGGATCCGCTCGCATTATACCGAGCCTTTCCGCGTCGAACCTCTCGCGGCCATGACGGGGATGAGCGTGGCTACCTTCTATCGCCACTTCACGGCGATGACCGCGATGACGCCGATCCAGTATCAAAAGAGGCTCCGCCTGCTGCAGGCCCGTAGGATGCTGCTGTTCGAGCCTCGCGATGCCGCCGCTATCGCCTTTTCTGTCGGTTACGAAAGCGCCTCGCAGTTCAGCAGGGAGTATTCGCGCTTGTTCGGTATGCCCCCGGTCCGCGATGCCGCCCGCTTCAGGACGCCGGCCCCCTCCAGCCCCAAGATTGCGTTCGGCGCCCCCCCGCCGCACCCGTGATCAAAGCAGGTCAAGCCGAAATGCCGCCGAAGCGGGCGGTCGCGTCGGGCTAGAGGCTGTCCGCGGACCTCCGTTCAGATGCGCGGCCTGCTTGAGCAGGAGGTCGACGATGGCGACGAGGTCAAGGCCGCGAGGGTGCTGGCATATCCCTCGTAGTCCTTCACCAAGCGGCGAAAGCGGGGTGCCCAGGCAAAGGACCGCTCGATCACCCGGCGTCGCCGCAACAGCACGAAGCCACGCTTGGCGTCCGACAGCTTAATCACCTCCAACTCGATGCGATGCGCTTTTGCAGCGTCAGCGGCCTTCGGGCCGGTATAGCCCTGGTCGATATGGGCCAGGCCAACGCTCTGACCGGTAGAGATCTGCACGGCCCGGCCCGGCCGACCACTTCGACCCGATCGTCCGTTCTGGTCGGCGTGACCTGCAGTGCCAGCAGATGGTTCACGATGTCGACCGCCAGGTGCACCTTGGGCCCCTTCTTGCGCCTGACGCCGTCATGGCCCGCCCTGGCGTCTCTCCGGCGAGGACCGCAGCGTGCGGCTGATCCAGGCGCTATCAGCCACCAAGGCGCCTGGGGCGGTGCCGGGGGGGCGACTGGGGCTGCCGGCCGAAGGCCGGCCCGAGCACCTCTGCCGCGACGGCCCAGAACCGCCGGGAGGAGGCGGAGCAGGCAGCGCGCCATTTGATGCCGGAGGTCGATCGGCCTTGCGAGGGCATCGTCAGCCAGGCAGCCGTGGCAAGGGCGCCAACGGAACGGGGCATCCCGACGCCGCGGGGTGGAGCACCATGGACCTATAGGACCGTTGCGCGCGTGATGCCCTGGGCAGGCCGGGCGGAGTTGATCTCGCCGCGCCCAACAGCCTTCGCAGTTTCGCGATGCAGGCAGCTTGCCCTGCCGCCGCAAGGCGCAACTGGTCTAGGCTGGTGGCAACCCCTGGCAAGGATCGGCGACATGGCGACGCTCACCGTGAATGGTACGGAACGCCGTTACGATGGCGATGGCGACATGCCGTTGCTGTGGTTCCTCCGGGATGAGCTGGGATTGACCGGCACGAAATTCGGCTGCGGCCAGGCGCTGTGCGGCGCCTGCACCGTCCATGTCGACGGCAGCGCGGTTCGGGCATGCCAGACGCCGATCTCTTCGATCGAAGGTGCCAAGGTCACCACCATCGAAGGGCTTTCGGGAACGGGCGAGCATCCCGTTCAGGTCGCCTGGCGAGAGCTCAACGTCTCGCAATGCGGCTACTGCCAGGCGGGGCAGATCATGCAGGCGGCGTCGTTGCTGAAGGACATCCCCAATCCCGGCGACGACGACATCGACACGGCCATGAGTGGCAACCTCTGCCGCTGCGGCACCTATCCGCGCATCCGCGCGGCCATCAAGCAGGCGGCCAAGGGAGGCCGGACATGATCGAGAACATCAGCCGGCGCGGGCTGCTGGCCGGCTTCGGCGCCGGCGGCCTGGTGCTCGCCATCGGCATCCCGTCGGCACAGGCGCAGGCGAAGGGCTTCGGCGCGGACGGCATGCCGAATGGCTGGCGCGACGACCCGAAGCTTTTCATCGCGCTCGACGAGGACGGCACCGTCACCGTCACCTGCCACCGCTCCGAGATGGGGCAGGGCGTGCGCACCTCGATCCCGATGGTGGTCGCCGAGGAGATGGAAGCCGATTGGGCCAAGATCCGCGTCGCCCAGGCCTGGGCCGACGAAGGCCATTTCGGCAACCAGGATACCGACGGA
The DNA here is from genome assembly GCF_030409335.1 of Paeniroseomonas aquatica. Classification (GTDB taxonomy): domain Bacteria; phylum Pseudomonadota; class Alphaproteobacteria; order Acetobacterales; family Acetobacteraceae; genus Belnapia; species Belnapia aquatica. Next base: position 12,707 of record NZ_JAUFPN010000052.1, on the reverse strand, counting down.
TCGCGCAGCCTGCGGCATTTCTTCATGCCCATGCGCCATGCCGGCGCTGCCGCGCGAATGATGCTGGAGCAGGCGGCGGCGGCCCAGTGGGGCGTGCCGGTCGCCGAGGTGAAGGCGGCGAATCATGTGGTGTCGCACCAGGCGACCCAGCGTTCGCTGGGCTACGGCGCCCTGGCCAAGGCCGCGGCCGACCTGCCGGCGCCCGAGCGTTCCGGGCTGCGGCTGAAGGACCCGGCCAGCTTCCGGCTGATCGGCAAGGACACCATCGGCCTGCTCGACAACCGCGACATCACCACCGGCCGCGCCATCTACGGCATCGATGCGCGGGCCGAGGGCATGTACCACGCCGTGGTCGCGCGCCCGCCGGTCTTCGGCGGCAAGGTCACCAGCTTCGATGCCGCCGAGGCCTTGAAGGTGCCGGGCGTGGTCAAGGTGATCGCCATCGACCCGCCGGCGATCCCGTCCGAATTCCAGCCGCTCGGCGGCATCGCCGTCATCGCGCGGAATACCTGGTCGGCGATGCAGGGCCGCGACAGGCTCAAGATCAGCTGGGAGGACGGGCCGCACGCCAGCTATTCCTCGGTGCCCTATCGGGCGGCGCTGGAGGCCGCGGCGCGGCAGCCGGCCAAGGTGGTGCGCAACGGCGGCGACGTGGACAAGGCCATGGCCGGCGCGGCGAAGAAGGTCGAGGCGGAATACTACATCCCGCATCTCGCCCAGACCCCGCTGGAGCCGCCGGCGGCGCTGGTGCGGATCAGCAACGGGGTCTGCGAGGCATGGGCCTGCACCCAGGCGCCGCAGGCCACCCGCACCCGGCTGGCCGAGCGGCTGAAGCTGCCCGAGGACAAGGTCCGGGTGAACGTGACGCTGCTCGGCGGCGGCTTCGGCCGCAAGTCGAAGCCGGACTTCGTGCTCGAGGCCGGGCTGTGCAGCCAGGCGATGGATGGCGCCCCGGTGAAGGTCACCTGGACCCGGGAGGACGACATCCACCACGGCTTCTACCACACCGTCTCGGTCGAGCGGATCGAGGCGGGGCTGGATGCCGGCGGCAAGCCGGTCGCCTGGCTGCATCGCAGCGCGGCGCCGACCATCGGCTCCATCTTCGCGCCCGACCCGAAGCATGAGCTGCCCTTCGAGCTGGGCATGGGGCTGGTCAACACGCCCTTCGCCATCCCCAACATCCGGATCGAGAATCCGGAGGCGCAGGCGCATGCCCGGATCGGCTGGTTCCGATCGGTCTCCAACATCCCGCATGCCTTCGCCATCCAGTCCTTCGTCGCCGAGCTGGCGCATGCCGCCGGACGCGACCCGAAGGACTACCTGCTGGAGCTGATCGGCCCGGCGCGGGTGGTGGACCCGACCAGCATCGGCGACGTCTGGAACCATGGCGAGGACCCGCAGCGCTACCCGATCGACACCGGCCGGCTGCGGCGGGTGGTCGAAGCGGCGGCCGCCGGCATCGGCTGGGGCCGGGCCATGCCGGCGGGGCGCGGGCTCGGCATCGCCGGGCACTACAGCTTCGTCTCGCATGTCGCGGTGGCGGTCGAGGTCGAGGTCGGCGCCCGCGGCGCGCTGACCATCCCGCGTGTCGACATCGCCATCGACTGCGGGCCGCAGGTGAACCCGGAACGCATCCGCTCGCAGATGGAAGGTGCCGTCGTCATGGGGGTCGGCCTCGCCACCTCGGCCGAGATCACCTTCAGGGATGGCCGGGTCGAGCAGAACAACTTCGACGGCTACGAACTGACCCGGATGGAGAGCACGCCGCGGGACATCCGCGTGCATCTCGTGCCCTCGGGCCGCTACGACGGGCCCTTGGGCGGCGTCGGCGAGCCCGGGTTGCCGCCGGTGGCGCCGGCGATCGCCAACGCGGTCTTTGCCGCCTCGGGCAAGCGGATCCGGCAGTTGCCGATCCGTGACCAGCTGACGACGTGAGGGAAAAGGCGATGCGCATGGGTTCCCTCCAGTTCCATCTGGCGACGATGATCGGGCTGGCCCTGGCCGGCCCGGTTCTGGCCTCGCCATGCACCGATCAGATCGATGCCTTCCAGAAGCAGCTGGAGGATACGGGGCGTACCGCGGGCGCTGCCTCCTCCGGCGGCCAGGCTGTGGCGGCAGCGCGGGAGGGGCAGGCGATGCAGCCAAGCGGCAATGCTCCTACGCCACCTTTCCAAAGCCCGTCACGCGAGGCGCAGGCGACCCAGAGAACGGCCGATGCCGGTGACGGCGGAGACCAAGTGATGCAAGCCAAGGCAATTCTCGAGAAGGGTCGAGCCTTGGCGGTGCAGGGCAACGAGGCGGGCTGCCTCGATAGCCTGGGGCAAGCAAGGCGTCAGGCTGCGCGATAGGCCGCCTACGGGGTTTGCTGGGTGCCATCGCAGCGGGCCTCTCGAGAACTGCCGAAGACGCCTTCCATCGGACGTTGTCCGGCCGTTTCCTTCCGGCTCATCGAGCAGGGCATGCCGTGTCCGGCCAGCAGGCGGCGGTCGTCATGCGCGGCATGCTGGCTCCCACGACCCGATTGCTGCAGCAATCCCGGACCCCGTTGGCGATCGGTGATCGCCACCTGCAGGGCTGCGAGCGGCATGGCGCATGACCCACCTGCAATACAGCAGTTTGCGCCGTGGCCGCGATCTGGAACGATGCGGACCGCAGCAGGGCCCGGGCCGGTCGGCATGGGCCCCGCTCAGGGGAAACGCCAATGAAGCGACATTATGGTTGGGTCATCGTTGCCGTCGGGGCGCTGATGGGCTGCATCGGCATGGGGTCGTTGTTCTCCCTTGCCGTCCTCCTCGATCCTATCGCCGCCGACACGGGCTGGTCGCGCGCCGGCATTTCCGCAACGATGACGATCGCCTTCCTTGCCATGGGGGTCGGCGGCTTCGGCTGGGGCTGGGTCAGCGACCGCCATGGGCCGCGGGTCGTCGGCATCGCCGGCGGGTTGCTGCTGGGCACCGGGCTGGTGCTGGCAAGCCGGGCGACGAGCCTGCTGGTCTTCCAGCTCGCCTACGGCTTGTTCCTGGGGACGGCGGTCGGCGCCTTCTTCGCGCCCATGATGGCGACAGCCAGCGCCTGGTTCGACCGCCAGCGGGCGATCGCTGTCTCCCTCGTTTCCGCCGGGCTCGGCATGGCGCCGGTGACCGTCGCGCCCTTCGCGCAATGGCTGCTCTCCGGCCACGACTGGCGCACCTCGCAACTCGTGATCGGCTGCGTCGCCTGGGCGGTGCTGCTGCCGGCCGCGCTGCTGCTGCGACGCCCGCCGGCCACGACCCCGGGCGCCAGCACGCCGGCCTCGGCGGCGGGCAAGGATTTCACCGCCCGCGAGGCCCTTGGCTCCCGGCAATTCGTGGTGCTCGCGGCGACCTTCTTCGCCTGCTGTCTCGCGCATGCCGGGCCGATCTTCCATGTGGTGAGCTACGCCATGGTCTGCGGCCTGTCCGCCGTGGCCGCCGTCAGCGTCTACAGCCTGCAGGGGCTGGCAGGGCTTGGTGGCCGCCTGCTGCTGGGCGTGCTGGCCGACCGCCATGGCGCCAAGCCGGTGCTGATCGGAGGTCTGCTGCTGCAGGCGCTGGCGATCGGCGCCTTCCTCCCCACCAGCAGTCTCGGCGAGTTCTACGCAGTCGCCACGACCTTTGGCCTCGCCTATGGCGGGGTGATGCCGCTCTATGCGGTGCTGGCGCGCGACTATTTCGGCCCCCGCATCATGGGCACGGTATTCGGCGCCGCGACCATGGTCTCCTGCCTTGGCATGGCGGCGGGGCCGGCGGTCGGCGGCTGGATCTTCGACCGCTTCGGCAGCTATGCGGGGATGCATCTCAGCTCCCTGGCGATAGGGCTAGGGGCCGTGGCGATCGCCCTTAGCTTCCCGCCGCTGCCCCGGATGCGGCCCGAGCGCCTCAGGCCGGCGTAGCATGTCGGCAGCGGCCGGTGGTTCCACGACATCCTCCACCCACCCCATGATTTGCCGACGCCGCCGCGTGGCGCAGGCGCCGGGGGCTTCAGGCAACAGTGGCGAAGGTGCTGATGGGCCGCGGGGCAAGAGCGCGCTCTGCTCGCGAGAGGGGCTGCTTGACCGCTCGGGCAGACGACATCGAAGGATCAATCAGGGTCCGGCGGGGGGGGCAGCTACGCAACGAAAGAGCCGACCCCATCCGTCACCTTCTCCCAGTCGTCGAGATTTCGATCTTTGGGTGCCACCAGAAGGTGCTCGACCCCGATCGCTGCATAGTCATCCACCAGCGCGTGCAGCAGGCCACGATCCTGGCCATCCCATTGCACCCGCATGGAGACCGTGAAATCGGCCTCGGGACGCGCCGCCCGCAATCGCTGCACGATAGGGGCTGCCTTATCCGGCGGCAGCTCGCTGCCATGCCAGCCGTCCCCGATCCTGATCGTCCGCCGCAGGGCTGGTTCTGAACTACCGCCGAACCAAAGGGGAATCCGACTGATCGGCATCGGGGTCATGGTCATCTCTTTGATCTCAGCCGTGATGTAGCGGCTCTCGAAGGTCACCGGATCCTCTGACCAGACGGCCCGCATCATGGCGACCCCCTCGTCGAGCCGGCGGCCTCGCTCCTCGAAGGGCACGCCGAGCGCCGAGAATTCCTCCTTCAACCAGCCAGAGCCGGCGCCCAGAATCAGCCGTCCGTCGGAAAAATTGTGCAGCGTTGCAAGCTCCTTTGCCAACGGCAGGGGGTGGCGCATCGGCAGCACCAGCACCGAGGTTCCCAGCTTGATCCGCTTGGTTGCCGCGGCAGCCCAGGTGAGGGACAGGACAGGGTCGAAGAACAATGGCGAGCGTGGGAATTTGTCGCGCGGGACGATGATGTGCTCGCTGACCCACACGTCCTCGATACCCAGATCCTCCGCGCGCTCGGCATGACGCCGTATCAGCGCCGGTGTCGCTTGCTCGCCAGCGTGGGGCAGATGAATCCCGTACTTCATGTCTGTTCCACCTTCTTCCTGGCCGCAGCCGAATGCTCGGCCATCTCCTGGGGGGGGCCGGTAGCGAGGCGTGTCCCGTTTCGTCCCGAAACCCGCGGCGAGGCCCAGCGCAAACCAGTTGCCTCGAAGCCGGTGACGCACCCTCGCCTGAATGGGGCTGTCGCCGCGAGTGCCCCGTTCCTGCTTCTCCCGGCTCCGGTCCAGGCCGACACGCGGGCGCAGGCGGCCCAATACCGCTCCGTACGCCCGCGCGTGGCGGAATGCTCGGCCTCAGCTTGTCGCTACTGAGGCCGGGTTCGCTTCACCTGCGACAGCGCATAAGGCGCCGGCCGGGCGCGGAGCGTCGGATCGTCGCTGAACTCGACCCCGGGCGCATTGGCCAGGGCCAGGAAGCTGATCCGGTCGCAGGCGCCGCCCGGCCCGGGCGCCACCTCGGTGACCGTGAGCCGGCCCACGCTCACGCGCTGCCGGTCGTCGGGCCAGGCGGCGGTCGGGTCGTTCAGGTCGTCGCCGGCCTGCGGGAAGATCAGCATCATGTCGAATGCCGCAGGCCCTTGGGCGACCCGGCCCCGCAGTTCCTCCGCCAGGAAATCGGAAGGCAGGCTGCGCGTCTGCTCCTCGCTCAGGCGTTGCGTTCCGGCCACGGGCTCGAACACCCAGCGTGCCGGGCGGACCTCGCCATCGGCGCCGCGGAAGCGGAAGGTACTGACGCCCCAGTAGGGCGTCGTGGCCCAGCTCGCCGGCGGGGCATTGGCGGCGAGCAACCGTCCCTGCAGCGTGGTCTTCGGATTGGCGGCGACGAAGGCGTTGATGGCCTCCTGGTTCGGCCGCCCGGTTGCGGGGTCCGGCCGGCGGACGCGGAGACCCTCGACCAGGGCCTCGGGCGTCGGAGCGCCGAAGATGGGAACGGAGATGTTGGCCATGTCCCAGGGTGTGCCATCGGGCACCTGGAAACGGATCGAGAGGCTGCGCGTGCTGCGGCTGGTATCGGCGGCGGTAGGACCTCCGCCGACCCCGAAGCGGATGACCGTCGGGATGCGCTGACCGCCGAAGGTCGGCGAGACCGACAGCCGTGCCCCCTCGGCCGTGCCCTCGAAGAAGCCAGCGGCGCAGGTCCCCTTGGGATGGCTGGGACGATGGGTCCGGATCGGGCCCTGAACACCTTCGAAGGCCTCGATCACCTGTGTCGGGGTGGGTGCCTGGGCGACAGCGGGCGCGGCGGCTCCGAGGCCGAGCAAGAGGGCAGTGACCGGCACGGCACGAAGGGATGCTGGCATGGGCGCTCTTCCTTTGCGGTTCGTCACGGTACGATGTGGGGATCACAACCGCTCCCGCAACGTAGGGCAGGGAGCATTGCCGCCTGCAGCCAGGGCGATGGCGCGGGCGGCTGGCTGGCGCATCGCACGGCTCAATACCCCAAGGTCTTGTCGACCTTCTGCAGGAGGCCGCTGCCGGACTCGATGCTTCTGATATTCGCGGCGATCTCTGTCCCGAGCTGCCGCACCGTCGGGCGCCGCGCCACATGCGGCATCACGGTCACCTTCGGATGCAGCCACAGTGGGTTGTCGGGTGGCAAGGGCTCGGGATGCAGCGCGTCGAGTGCGGCGTGTGAAAGCTGGCCCGAATCAAGCGCCGCGATGAGGTCGGCATTCACGACATGCCGGCCGCGGCCGATATTGATGACCATCGCTCCCTTGGGCATCATGGCAAAGGTGCGGGCGCAGAGGATACCCTCCGTCTCACGGGTCAGCGGCAGAAGGCAGACCACGATATCGGTCCGCCGCATGAAGCGTTCGAACTGGTCTGAACCATGAAAAACCGGAATCCCGGCATCCGGCTTCGGGTTGCGCACCCAGGCCGATACCGGGAAGCCGAGCGACTTCAGGACCAGAGCCGGCGCCTTCGCCATGAGGCCGAAGCCGAGGAAGCCGATACGCCGCTCATCCGGGCGCACAATCGGCCGGCGTAACCATTCGCCCCTGGCCTGCGCCTGCTGATACAGCGGCATCTCGCGGTGAAGGCGCAAGACATGCATGAGGACGTACTCCGTCATCATCGGATCCCCGCCCGCCGGTTCGATCTTGCCAAGCGGTGCCTTTGGCATTTTCGGATGATGGATGAATGACTCAACACCGGCCGAACGGCTGAACATGGCCTTGAGGTTCGGCAACGGCGGAAGCGCTTCGAAGTCCGGAGGCATGAAGGCGAGATAGGTGATCTCAGACGTATCTCCGACCTCCGGGAAGATGCGGATCTCCAAGTCGGGAAGCAACTCGGCGAGGATATCGCGCCAGCTCTGGGTGGTACCGATCTCGTCGTTATCCAGCCCGTAGATCAGCAGCGCCATGGCAGCTCTCCTTACCGATGACTTAGGTCGCAGGGCGTGTCGCCGGTCACGGTGCAAGATCTCACACCCCGTGCGCTGCCAGGAATAAGTCGGGCGGCCGGCGTGTGCGATCCGCCTGGCGCTCAGCGCGCAAGCGGATCCGGCCGCATCTGCACGCGGAAGACCCGGGGATGCTCGCCCCTGCCAGTCTCGCTATGGAACGGCGTCCGCGTGCCCGTGGTGGTCCAGACGCCACGCCCACGCCAGCCGGCATTGGGATCGTCGATCCGGCCATCGACATTCTTGGTGAAGAAGCCTGCCGGATAGGGCACCCGCAGTTGGTGCAATGTGCCATCCACCAGAACGGTCAGCGACTCGCTGCCATTCGTGGAGGCGATGGGTACGTCGGCGCCGAGGCCAAGCGTGTTGAAGCGGTCGACCCAGACGTAATAGGCGTGGTCGGCGCTGCCGCCCGGGTCGACGCCGGCGAATTGCGGCCCTGGGAAGCGATGGAGCGTCCAGCCTTCCTCGCACTGCCTTCCGGTCGCCGCAGCCGGTCCGGTCAGCGGGGCCCGGCACTTGCTGCGGTCGAAGCTCGCCAGATGACCGCTGCCAAGCGTGGTCCAGACCACGCCCTTGCTGTCGACGTCGATGCCTCGCGGGGAGAAGCTGCCTGCCGGCGGCTGAAAGACTTCGGTCAGCCCGGTATTCGTTGGATCCGGACCGGGGATGAAGCGGATCAGGTAGCCCGGCTGGTCGTTGCGGGAGAAACCGATATCCATCGATTGGCCCCAGATCGATCCATCAGTGGGGCTCGGTTGCACGCCGTAGAAGCCAGCGATGATGCGCTTCTGCTTGGCAAGGTCGAGCGGCTGGTCCGCCTCGACATAGTCGCCGCGCCGGCCCCATCCCGGCACATCGACAACCATCGGCGCCCAGCCTTGGGAGGCCTTGGCATCGCGTGTCTCGAGGTAACGGCGCGTGTTCAGCCAGCCCACTGCCGCGCCGGAAGCGCCGCCCCAGCTGGTCCAGAGCGTGTTGTCGGGATCATAGCCGAAATAGAGATGGTGGGTGCCGAAGCAGGTATCGATGAGGTCGAATTGCTGCGTCTTCGGGTCATAGACCGAGAGGTGCCGTCCGGCAGCCGCGATCGGTGCAACCCGCGCCGAGGGATGGTCGCCGCCGGTCTGGCACCAGGCGGGCTGAGCTCCGGCCGGGCGGATGCGGGCGGCGAACCAGACCAGGCCGTGCTGGTCCATGATCAGGTTGTGGTTGCTTGTGTGGCCGTCCCAAATCGGTGTCTCACCCCAGAAGGGCGAAGGTCCGCGCGGTTCGTCCAGCATGCTCGGCGTCTCTGGATGGGCGAAGGGATGCCGGATCGTCCAGGCACGATGGTTCACCGGGTCGAGGACGGGCACGTNCAAGCGCCGGTACCAAGGGTCCCGAAGCTGCGCTTACGCTCAACGCCATCCACCCCGATGACCGTGCCGCCACAACGGCAGCCTGGGCCGAGGCGGAGGCCCGTGGCCTGTTCTCCATCGAGCACCGCACCTTTCATGCCGCGGACCGCACTTGGCGCTGGTTCCAGAGCCGCGCCACGCCGGTGCGAGACGCTGGAGGCCGCATTCTCGAATGGTTTGGCACCTCGACCGACATCGACGATCAGGTGCGAGCCCGCGAGGTGCTGGCCCGTGGCCAGGAAGAGTTGGAAGCGCAGGTCACTGAGCGTACCGCCGAGTTGCAGGACGCCCTGGTCCGCCTACGGACGGAGATGACGCAGCGCGAGCAGGCCGAGGCGGCCCTACGGCAGGCGCAGAAGATGGATGCGGTAGGCCAGCTGAACCGCTCCAGGTTCGCCGGAGGCTGGTGAGCTTGAGTCAGCCCGCCAGCGCAATCTCTTGCTGGGCGGCATAGTAGCGCGCTTCCGCCTCGGCCGGCGGGATATTGCCGATCGGCTCGAGGAGACGGCGGTTGTTGAACCAGTCCACCCACTCCAAGGTGGCGAACTCGACGGCTTCCAGGCTGCGCCAGGGGCCGCGTCGACGGATCACCTCGGTCTTGAACAGGCCATTGATCGTCTCGGCCAGCGCATTGTCGTAGGAATCACCGACGCTGCCGACGGAGGGCTCGATACCGGCCCCAAGAAGACGTTCCGTGTACCGAATGGCAAGATATTGCCCTCCCCGGTCGCTATGATGGATGAGGCCGCCCTTCACGGGACGTCGGTCATGCAGTGCCTGCTCCAGGGCATCGAGAACGAAATCCGCATGCGCAGTCCTCGACACCCGCCAGCCGACGATGCGGCGGGCGAAGACATCGATAATGAAGGCCACGTACACAAAGCCCTGCCAAGTCGCGACATAGGTAAAATCCGACACCCACAGGACGTTCGGCTGCGGCGCCCGGAACTGCCGGTTCACCTTGTCCGCCGGGCAAGGCGCGGCCTTGTCGGCGATGGTGGTCCTGGTTTCCTTGCCGCGGACGGCGCCACGCAGGCCCACCCGACGCATCAGGCGTTCCACCGTGCAACGGGCAACCATGGTGCCTTCCCGGGCAAGCTGCCGCCAGACCTTGCGGGCACCGTAGACCCCGAAGTTGGCCGCATGTACCTGCCGGATCTGCTCCATGAGCACCAGGTCCTGCCGGGCTCGAGGCGAGGCCCGTGCCGGATCGGCACGGCGGGCGACACGGGCATGGTAGGTCGACGGAGCAATCGGCAGCATCCTGCAGATCGGCTCGACACCGTAGACCTCGCGCTGATCGTCAATGAAGGCGATCATGGCTTCGAGCGGCGGTCGAGCTCCGCCATCGCAAAATACGCCGACGCCTTCCGCAGGATCTCATTGGCCTGCCGCAGCTCGCGGACCTCGCGCTCGAGCAACTTGATGCGCCCCTGCTCCTCCGTCGACGAACCAGGCCGCTGGCCCGCGTCGCGCTCGCCCTGCCGCACCCACTTTCGGAGCGTCTCGGCCGTGCAGCCGATCTTGGCCGCGATCGAGCCGATCGCAGCCCACTGCGAGGCATGGTCGCCCCCATGCTCCAGCACCATTCGTACCGCCCGCTGCCGGACCTCAGGCGAAAACCGGTTCGACGTCTTCTTTGTCATAGCCCCATCCTCTCAACAGGTAGGGCCTCCAGCAAACCCGGGGCGGTTCAGAGTGGGCTTCGCGCGCCAGTGCCAGCATTCCCGGCGAGACATCCACGCCGACGACGTCTGCTCCGCGCCCATACGCGGCTCCAGCGGCCACGCCGGGCCCCGTAGCAACGTCGAGTACGCGCTGACCCGCCCCGACCCGTGCGGCGTCGAGCAGCAGCTCCAGCGCGAGACTGGTAAGCGGGGCAAAGTGCTTAGCGTAAGGGCGGGCGATGCGGTCGTGTGCCGCTTGCTCGAACGCGGTAAAGGCCTTTGCGTCGAGTGTCATCTACGTCCTCCAAACGGCTCGACTCTTATAAGACCCTGGAGGCTCGGCGTGTTGCAGCGGCTTCTTGTTGTTGGCTTGGTTTCGCCGATGCCGTCCAAGCGTTTGGTTATCCACACCGGCCTGCGGTCTCGTCCGCCCAGTGGTGCAGCTTGTCACCCCGGCGACGGCGGGTCAGAAACATGCTCAGGGACGCCACGAACCTAACTCCGGCACCTCCAGGCCCAGCCGAGCCGCCGCGGCCTCGAGGAGTAGAAGATCGCCCTCGCGCCAATGGTGCCGGTTGATCAGGCTGCTCGCTTCAGCCACGGGCATCCCAAGGGCCTCGCCGATCCCGGCCGGTGTTGCGATGCCCCGATCCTCCAGCTCACGCGCGATCATCACGCGGTACCGGATCCTCATCAGCTGGTCAGCCTGTCGGGCCCGACGCTCCGCGGCGGTCAGTTTGGGTTTCGGTGGTGGCGACGGTGGTGCGGGCGGGTCAAGGGGCAAGCTCATGCCTGCCAATTAGGTGCGGCAGCCGGTGGCGCCATCCCGGCGGACCTGGAGGAGGATCACGCCTTCACCAGCCACACCGACGGCGTTCCGCCACGAGGGGTAATGACGTTGACCCGAAGCCCGCCAGAGGCCTGCATGAGCCGGAAGCTCCAGCCTTCCAGATCCCGCTATGGTCCAACCGTCCAGCGCCGGCTGCCAAGGCTGCAAGGAAAGCCAAACTTCCAAGCCGCTAACGCCCTGATGGGCGCGGGCCTCGGCTTCAGTCATGAACGGTCCAGCACCGTCCACACTGCCGGCGCCTTAGAGCTTTGAGAAAATGCACTGACCTGGATGCCGCCAGGCACAAGGTTGAGGCGAAAACTCCATTCTCCGAGCGCGCCGACCACAAGCCAGCCGCCTGCTACTTTCCGCCAGGGCCGGTCTGCCATCCAACGCTCGAAGACGGCTACTCCCACATTTTCCTCAAGCACGCTGCGGGCTTCGGCTTCAGTCACCGGCGGTTCAGCCAGAGCGCTGGCGAATGGTCCCTAGCTAGCTAGCCAAAGCATGGCGCCGAACATGGCGATCCCCACGGCGGAGTTGATAATATAACGGGCCCAGCTGACCGTCTCCTCTCCATGCATGAGACGGATCGGCGAAGCGGCTTCGATCATATTGGACATGGCTGCATCCTACAGTTAGATGCTTGCCTTATGACACAACCTATCGGTGAATTTCAAAGTGGTTTTGCTGCTTCTGGATGAGGCAGTCCCAAAGGTCCCCTCCATAGCGACCATCGAGCACGCTGTCGCGCTGAAGACCATCGGCGAGGTTGTTGCGACGCTGGGGCTCGACCTCGCTTTCATCGCTCCCGGCGACTTGGCGACGAGCATGGGTACCACGGTCGGGCAGATCATCCGTAGGTGCAGACCCTAACCATGTAGATAGAGGAGGCGATCCGACGCAGCCCAGTCGTACTCGGTGGCGTGGCCCCCGTCGCGAGCAGGCAAACGCCATGATCGCGCGTGGCTACCGCGCCTTAGTTATTGGTTTGACTGACCTCTGTTGCAGAGTGGGGTGGTAGCGGCGGTCAGCGGCGTTAAGCGATGAGCTAATGCTGGCGCTTTGCCGCGCTTGATTTTCGCCAACCTCACAGCGCAGCTTTAGAATACGTCCTCTGGGGAGGCGGTGAGGTGGTCCCCGGAAATCGGACAGATGGGTAAGCTCGGTTCGCCTGTGAGAAGGACGGACCCGGATGGCGGGCAAGCGGACGCGGTATTCGGCGGATTTCAAGGCGAAGGTGGCTTTGGAAGCGCTGCGGGGTGAACTGACGGCGGCGCAGTTGGCGGCCAAGCACGGCATCCACCAGACGATGGTGGGCGAGTGGAAGCGGCAGGCGATGGAGGGGCTGACGGCGGTATTCTCCGGCAAGTCGGCGGCGCAGGAGAGCGCGAAGGCCACCGAAGCGGATGTCGAGAAGCTGCACGCCAAGATCGGACAGTTGCTGGTGGAACGGGATTTTTTGGCGAAAGCGTCCGGTC
>NZ_JAUFPN010000051.1 GCF_030409335.1 Paeniroseomonas aquatica | reverse complement strand
GGCACAGCCCGCCAAGGAGCATCGCTCCTACACCACGCCGTGGGACACGACCGAGGGTTTGGAGGCGGCGGCCGCGTTGGCGGAGCTGTATGGCTTGGTGCGGCTGTTCGTGAACTTCTTCCAACCCTCGTTCAAGCTAGCCAACAAGACCCGCGATGGGGCGAAGGTGAAGAAGCGCTACCACCCACCGGCGACGCCGCACCAACGGCTGCTGGCGGATCCGCGGACGGGGGAGGCGGTGCGGCAGCGGCTTGAGGCGCTGCACACGACGCTGGATCCGATTAGGCTGCTGCAGAGCATCCGAACCGCCCAGCAGCGCTTGGTCGAGATCGCTAACCGGCCTGTTGCCAGTGATGCTGCTCCGCGCGCCGTACCGACATTAGAGCAGTTCCTATCCGGATTGCGGACAGCCTGGCAGGAGGGCGAGGTGCGCCCAACGGCGCAGCCGAAGCAGAAGGTGAAGCGTTTGCGGCCTGGCACGGATCCGTTTGCGGCAGTGACGGTGCAGCTACACGATTGGTTCGCAGCCGAGCCGTGGCAGACATCGCGGGAGTTATTGGATCGACTGCAGGCGGAGCAGCCTGGCGATTATCCGGATGGGCAGCTCCGGACGTGACAACGCCGCATGAAGATGTGGAGCCGGACGATGGCTCATAGCTTGGTTTTTGGCGCGACATCGCCTGAGATGACGGCGGCTAGTGATGCGGCAACGGGTACCGCGCCATGAGGCAACGGGAGTATGTTGGTGAGGCAACGACAGGTGCCTCGGGAGCATTTCCGGATGAGGCAATACGACCGGCCAAGGCTGCCGTCGCGCGATAGGCTAGCCCGCTTCGTCCGCTTCCTCCCCTTTCGGCACCCATTCCGGCGGCCAAGGTGCTGCGGCGTGGGCCTCCGCGACGCGCCGCAGCGCTGCCGCCTCATCGTCCGACAGCGGCCGGATGCCACGTGGGTAGCGCACCCATTCCCCCCGGTCGCATCCCATCTTGTCCGCGAAATCACGCAGCTCGGGCGACAGCGGCGCATGAGCCGCCGCCAGCCCTTCCAACCAGGCACCGAAGTCGTCGCGGATTTCGTGTCGGCCATTGGCCATGTGCTTCACAGCGCCTTGCCCGACCCGCAGCCGGCGCGCGAGGCCTCGCTTCGTCCAGCCGATCATTTCCAGACATTCCGCGAAGCGAGAGGGGGACATAGGCATACGGGCGGTAATGGCCCGGCGGCGGCGGCGGCCGCAACGCAGAAGGCCGCCCGAGGGCGGCCAGAGGCGAAACGTGGAGTGGGACGGCAGGAGGGGCGGGCCAAAGCCCGCCCGCATCACCTACAACGCTGTCATGGCAACGCCCCGGCGGTGCCCGTCGCACCACGATAAGGCGGGATCGCAGCGGCAGCGCGCACGGCCGCGCGCTCGTTCAGTATGGCCAACAACAGCGCCTCGCTTTCGTTGTCGATCAGGTTTGCGATGATGGCGCGGCCGGTCGCATCCTCGATCACGACCGAGAGGAAGGCAGGATCTTCCGAGCTGGTGCCGAGCGCAAAGCCGTTGCCGGCGTCGTCGTTGAGCACGAGCGGACAGCCCAGGATGGGCAGGGCGTGACAATTCATGGTGCGGAGCTTTCGGCTGGGTGACGCAGGAGAGGGAAAGGAGGGGCGGGGAGTGATCCCCGCCCGGCCCGTCAGGCGGCGCCCTTGAGGGCCGCCATGCGCTCGCCCAGCATCCACAGCGCCCGGTTAAGCTTCACATCCTGGTCAATGCCTGTGACCTCGCGCGAGGTCACACGGCGGCGCTGATTGTTGCCGTCGCGCCCCCACGCCTGAAGCCCGCCCCGGATAGTGTTTTCCTGCACCCGGTTGAAGCTGCTCCACAGGTCCGCGCCCATGTCCGTCGCCCGGCGGACGGTCAGGAATTGTTCCGCCTGAATAGGAGAGGCAACGTTGCCTTCCTCATCCCCGAAGCGGATCACGCGGGCCGCATCTGCGAGGGCGTGCTGTTCGTCGCGGTTGAGGGTGATGCCGGCCCAGGCATCGGCCGCCTTGATGGCTTGGCGCGAGGCGCCAAGGACTTCGAAACTGCCCTCGATCACTTGGCGCACCACGTCGCCCTTGTGCGGCACCTTCACCGAGCGTTCCGGCCCGTCCGCTACGACCATGCCGTTGAGGCAGGCGAGGCGGAACACGCCCGCGGTGACGTGATAGGCGCTGGTTCCATCGTGGGAGTTGATCAGCACGACCTCTGGGAAGGTCATGCCGACGCGGCGTGGCTGGTTGGCTTGGTCCTCGTGGCGAAAGCGGATCAGGTGCTTTGTGTGGCCGCTGCGGTCGGCATCTCGCGGGCGGGTCTGCCGCGCCAGCACGGGGGCGAAGCCCTCGCGCCGCAGGCCTGCGATCACATCCGCGGTCGGGATGTAGGCATAGCGCGCGGAGCGGGAGGAATGGGCCTCGGTTGCGAAGGCGGACGGGGCGAGCTGCATCAGCTCATCGTCGGAAAGCGGGCCGGCGCCCATTGCAGCGCGAGTGGATCCAAAGGCACGAGAGGAACGGGAGAACGACATGGGGAGCACCTTGCTCTAACCACCGAAACAGAACGCCTCGGCTGAGAAGAACATTACGCCCCCTCCCTTCTTTCGTCAACAGTTTAAAAGTTTAAAAGTAAAAAATCATGAGTCATGAGTGTAATGGTCAACCGGCGTTGGCCGCTGACGCGGCCGGTGCGAGCCTCCACGGTTGAAGCCGTGGCGCAAGATTATTCAGCTACCTTGTGGGGAAACTTGGCCTCGACCAGCTCCATAAGGATCGCTTGCGCCGTAACGGTTCGACCGGTGCTGGCCGTGCGCTTGGCGCCTTCCTCCACGAGCTGCGTGAGCTGACCGCGGGGAATGCGGAGCGTGACCTGTACGGTATCGCCGGGCGAGGGGCGGCCGGGGCGTCGCTTGGTGGGCGGCGCGTTGTCCACATCGTGCGGAGCGGACGCGGCGGTGGGGCGGGGCATGAAAGCAGACCTTCTGCGAGCCCTTCACCGATAGGTTAGAAACTTTAGAACTTCAATAGTGATCCCGGCCGAACATTGGCGGGTGCATGTGCGAAGCCACCACGAGACAGCGGCGACGGGGCACCTAGCCCATAGGCCAACAGGATGGGTTTCCGAAGGCTGCCCCAGTATCCAGGGCAGGCCGGATGTTAACCAGGCACCCGAAGGCGTCGACTTTGGCGAAGCATGTAGCATAGACCAACGGCACCGCAGCGGCCCGCGGCTGAGGAACGCGACGGGCACCAAAAGTAAACAAGCAACCAAAACGCCACGGCGCTTTGGTGTCGTGGCGCTACAACACCAGAGGAACCCTAATGGTGCGATCGCGTCACGAGCGCGGCCCGGCCGGCGCTGCCGGGGGTGGCGCATCTTCCAACCACAACGGCACGGCGCAGGCCCGCCGGCCGCTGGTGTCGACCCACACCGCGCGCCCCTCGCACCGTCCCAGCAGGCCCACGAGGTCGTTGCGACGGATGGCGTCGGACCAGGCACGAGCGGATGCGGAACCATCCGACAGGGCAGCGCGGATCACGCCCGAGGCTTCCCGCACTTCCGCCGCTTCCGTGGATCGTCCCCACAGGTAACCACCGCCCAGCGCGCCCAGTAGCAGCACTGCGGCCCCGAGGCCCGATAGCAGCGCCAGGCGCCGGGACGCCGCGCCGGCCTGACGCACGAAGTCCGTCCGGCACGCCTGCACGAGCTGGCGCATCATGTCGGCCCGTGCCTTGTCGTCCAATGGCTCCCGGTTGGCCTCCATGCGCGCCTGTAGTGCGACCATCGCGCCCAGGCTGGAGGACAGCCCGGCCAGCACCGGGGCGAGGGGGTCCCGCTCGGCCCTGGCGGTTTCAGCTGCGGCTTCCAGATCAGCGCGAGCTTGGCGCATGGCCCCCGTCACGTCGGGAAGCCGGGCGCCTTCCCCAACAGGGGCGGCCGGGGCCGTGGCGCTCACGGGAACCAAGAGCGGATCGGCGCGAGTGCCTGATCCATGCTCCTCATCCACTTACGGACGCGCGAACGGTTCAGTGGGCCGAGCGGACCCACGGGGGCGCGGCCCTGCGGTTCCTGGCCATCGCGTGCCAAGCTGAATTGCAGTCGTTTTGCCTCGATCTCGCTGGCCACGCCGGAATCCAGGCGCGGCATCCAGATCGGCACCGCGCCCCGATCCACGGCTGCCCGAAAAGCGGAATGGTTCAGCACCCAGCCGAAGGCTTCTTCCCGCGACTGTGTGGGCGACACCAAGCCTTCGTTGAGGATTAGCGCCGTTGCCTTGGGGGTGAAGCCTTGCTTCTCGAAGGAGGCGAGCGAGGTCAGATCGTCCACGCGCGGGCCGAGGGTGTAGATGGCGACCGGCGCCACGCCGGTTTCCTCCATGACGTCGCCCAGGTCGGGGGCATCGGCCAGAAGCCGGCTCAGGCTGGTATCACCGCCGCCCAGGTCCAGCAGCGCCGAACGTTGCTCTTCCATCGAGAAGCGCAAGAACTCTTCTAACCAAGCCGCCACGCTGCCGGCCTCGTTGGTGGGCGGCTGGTCCACGCCTTCGATGAAGGCGGCCAGGGAGCGGTTCTGCGGGTCCAGAGCCGCCGCCATAACCTCGCCGCCGGATGCGGCCACGGCTTCGAGGACGTAGCGCAGGAGAGTGGTTTTCCCCGACCGCCCCGGCCCGCTGACGAACCACACCTTGGGCTTGCCGGTCAGGTCGGGGACGGGCTGCGTGGGTGTCAGGGACGAGCCCGTAGCCGGATCGATTGTGGAAGGAGGCAGACCGATAGAGGCTTCCGGAGCGTCAAAGCTGCGCTTGCGCGAGAACAAGCGAACGACGCGCCCGCCATCCTCGCCCGCGGCGGGGGCGTCAGTACCGGGAATGGTGGTCGGCTTGGTGGCCATGTTCGGTTCCTTCGATGTCACTGACGAGGCCGAGCAAAGCCGAACCGTGGCTTAGGCGGCGGATTGACCCCTTCCGCCAAGTCCACGGGCGGACGAGCGGGAGAGATTGGGCTAGGAGGCGGGGTCGGCTCCGGAGCTGGTACCGGGGTGGCCTGAACCGTGGAGAGTGCATCGGGCGGCGGTTCTGGCGCCTGCGCTGGCTTGGTGACCATCGAGAGGGTTCCCACGGCCCGCTTTTGGCCCTGTCGCTTACTGCGGCTGGCCCGGCCCTCCGTCGCCCGTGTCCAGGCTCGTCGTGCGGCATCGGCGGTCGGGGGGTTGCCTTTGGCATCACGGACGCCCTGTTCCCCGAGAACCTTGGCGATTTCGGTCCAGAGCAACCGCCGCTCCTTGAGGCGACGGGCGAGCATGGCGTGGTTTTTCCGCATCCAGTCCTGCAAAGCCGAACGGCTGCGGGCTTTGTCGAAAGCCGCTTCGTCCACATCGACGGGCGAGGGTTGTTCGGATGCGGCCATCCTTCCTCCAGCTGGATCAGAATTCCCTTACCTTGGCCTAAATAGGCCTCACAGCGCAATTCCCGGGAGGGAAAAATCAGACAAAAAAGAACTTAAACGGGACATCAATAGAACCCAATCGAGACACAGAACGAACCCTTTCGAGATAATGCTGAACCAAATCGAACGAAAACAGACATAAATGAACAGAATCGAACAAAAAATGGGTGGGAGAATGGGGGTGAGGGAAGGAATGAGAGTGCTACAGACCAATGCACCCTAGAAGGTGCTGGTCTCGCCCTCCGCGAGGATGGTTAGGTGTCGCCTGCCCCACGACGCCGAGGAAGCCGCCATGTCAGACGCCATCACCGCCGAGCTTGCCCGCCTGCGGGATACCGTTGAAACGCTGACCCAGGGGCTGCGGATGATGGTGGAAACGCAGGCCACCCACACCGAGATGCTGCAAGCCATCCTCGAGGCGGCGACCGAGGAAGCCGGCGAGAGCCCGTTGCCGGGGTTGCTGACGCAGATCGTGGAACGCCTGGACGAGCAGACCGGCATTTTGCACCGCATCGAAGCCGCAGCCGTCGGCAGGTCGGTGGACGAGACCCAGGACGAGGACGAAGGCGGGGACCACGCCGGCCAGAGATCAGTGCCGGCGGCGCGGCAGTAGCAGACCTGGCCGGTGCTGACCTTCCGCAAAGGCGCAGCTTCCAGCACCCCGGGCGGTGCGCGGGCGATGGCCGACCACTTGATGGAGGAGACGCTATCGCCCGAGGCCGTGGCGATGGGGGACTACTACACCCGGAACCGGGCGGCTGAGCTGGGGGCCGGACCGGGACCAGACGCCGAGGCGGGACCGGA
Organism: Paeniroseomonas aquatica; assembly: GCF_030409335.1. Lineage (GTDB taxonomy): Bacteria > Pseudomonadota > Alphaproteobacteria > Acetobacterales > Acetobacteraceae > Belnapia > Belnapia aquatica. The sequence continues at coordinate 2,800 of NZ_JAUFPN010000051.1, read as the reverse complement.
AGCGCCGCGCCAGGGCACCCGGCCGCAGCCGCGGCGGGACATGCACCCCGGCCTGGCAGCGGCGCTGGGGATCGAACCGCACGGCGTCCCGACCGTGGAACAGGTCAGTCAGATCCTGGCCGGCCGACGCGCGGACGGCGGCGAGTTGGCGACAAACGAGGCCGCGACCACGCGGAGCGTCAGCTATATCGACCTGTGCTTTTCCGCGCCCAAGAGCGTCAGCCTGGCGTGGGCCTTCGCGCCGACCGAGGCTGAGAGGGCGACCATCCTGCAAGCGCACCGCGATGCGGTGGACGCTTCCCTGCGCTACGTCGCCCGGGAAATCGGCCAGGTCCGCCGGGGCAAGGCTGGCAGCGGGGGCAGCGAGGCCGGGCACGTTGCGTGGATCGGCTTCGAGCACTTCACGGCGCGGGCGACCGCCGAGGTGAAGCGGCCGGACCCCAAGACCGGGGAGGTGACGACGGAGCTGCACACCCTGCGGCCCNTGGGCGCCCTGGACCTTAGCCCGACCCGCACGCGCATCCACGAGTTCGGCGCCTTCTACCAGGCGCAGATCGCGGCCAACCTGCGCCGCGTCGGGGTGGCGGTAGAGCTCGAGGAGCGCACGGGCATGGCCCGGCTACCGGCCATCTCGGAAGCGGTGTGCGAGGCGTTCAGCAAACGCACCCGTGACGGCACCGAGGCGGCGCGGACGGAGGCAGCCAGGCGTGGCCTCGATTGGAACGGCATGACGCCGGATATGCAGGTGGCGTTTCTCAAGGGCGGCACGAAGGCCGCCCGCAAGAACAAGGAAGACGACCTCAGCGACTTCGCCGCCTGGCGTGGCCAGGCTGCGGCCATCGGCTGGGAGCACCGTGGCGCCGTGGTGCCGCAACGCCCAGGCGCCGAGGCGCCACGGGAGCAGAGCCGAGCCGCCCGGCTCGAAGCCGCTTACGCGGCGGCTTTGCCGCTCCTCGAAGCCCAGTTCTCCCGCGTCTCCGTGCTCAACGGTGCCGACCTGCGCGCCGCGGCGGCCCGTGCGCTGATCACTGCCGGCATGACGCCGGGGGCGGAAGGCGGCCGAGCCGACGTGGACGCGGTGACCAGGGCCATGCGCGAGCGTGGCGTGCGCCAGGATGGCCAGCCAACGGGGCTTGTGTGGGGACGCGACGGCGAGCGCGACGAGGTGAAGGTGACGACGGCGCTACACCTTACCCAGGAGGGCGAGGCCGTGGCGCTGGCCAAGGCCGCCGCGGTGGATCGCAGCCGCGCCCTGTCCCCCGCCGCCTTGGCCGACGCGGTGGAGCGCAGCGGCTTGGACTTTAGTGACGAGCACGGCAAGGCGCAGCACGCCGCCATGGTGCGCCTCGGCACGGGCGGTGCGGTGGGCGTGGCGGTGGGCGTCGCGGGGTCGGGCAAGACCGCCCTGCTGCGCCCGCTGGTGGACGCCTGGCAGGGGCAGGGGGATCAGGTGATCGGCGTGGCCATCGCCTGGCGCCAGGCCGAGCCTTTGAAGGAGGCCGGGATCGGTAGCGTCGCCGCGCTGACGGGCTTCCTGCACGGCGTCGCCGCCGGTCGCATCTCGGTCGGACCGAGGACAGTGGTGGTGGTCGACGAGCTGGGGCAGGTGGGCGCCCGACAGATGCTTGACCTGCTACGGCTGCGCCAGCAGCACGGGTTCCGTATCGTCGCCGTGGGCGACGACAAGCAGTGCCAGGGCATCGAGGCCGGACCGGTGGTCAACCTGATGCGCCGAGCGCTGGGACCGGAGGCGGTGCCGGAAATCCTCACCACGCGCCGGCAGCGCACCGAGCGCGAGTGTGAGATTGCCGGACTGTTCCGCGACGGCAAGGCGGCTGAGGCGCTGGCCATGAAGCGCGCAGACGGCACGGCCGAGGCAGTGCCGGGGGGCTACGACGACGCCGTGCGGCGGGTGGCCGAGCTGTGGCGGCAGCGGCGGGAGGCGAACGCCGGGGATGCCGGGTTCAGCATCAGTGTCACTGCGCCGACGAACGCCGATGCTCGCGCCGTGGCCCTGGCGCTGCGTGAGGAACGCCGGGCGATGGGCGAACTGGCGGCGGACGTGTTTAGCATCCGCGCGACCGACCAGGCCCGCGCCGCCTATAACCTCACCCTGGCACCAGGCGACCGGGTGCGGCTGTTCGACCGCCTCAACGCTCGGTTTCTCGACGGCGGTCGGGGCAACATCGGCAACAACGGCAGCGTGCTCGAGGTCCGCGCGGTGAACGCGGAGGGGGTCGTGCTGCGGACGGCGGCCGGACGCGACGGGACGGTGTCTTGGGAAAGCCTGGCGGACAAGAAGAACGGTCGCACGCGGCTGGCGCCAGGCGATGTCCTGACCATCGACGCGGCGCAAGGCATCACCAGCAGCGAGCACATCAACGCCATGCCGGCGGGATCGACGGGGGTGCAGGGCTTCAAGGGCTACACGGCCGAAAGCCGGCACAAGGATTCTGCCTGGCTAATCACCTCGGACGGGGCCGAGCGGCGCGAGGTGATGGTGCGTCGGGCGTTGGGGGACGCGCGCCCCGTTACCGCGGCTGATGTATGGGAGAACGTGGCGCGGAACCTGGCGCGGCAGCCGGCGAAGGCGTCGGCGCTGGACTTCATGGACCGCGCCCGCAACGTCGGCCGCACCGCGGCGCACGCCATGCAGGCTGGGTTCCGCTCGGCCGAGGCGCGCGAGGCTGCCGGCAAGCCGCGGGCGACGCTGGGGGCGCAGCTCCGCGAGCGGCGCGACGGCCGGGCGGTAGGCCAGGCGGTGGATCGGCTGCGGCAGGCGCTCGATGCCCGCTGGCAG
>NZ_JAUFPN010000050.1 GCF_030409335.1 Paeniroseomonas aquatica | reverse complement strand
CTTCCCTTACCTGCTGCGGGACTTGGTGATCGACCGCGCCAACCAGGTCTGGTGCGCCGACATCACTTACCTGCCAATGCGTCGTGGCTTTCTCTACCTCGTGGCAATGATGGACTGGGCGACGCGGAAGGTCCTGGCCTGGCGGGTGTCGAACACCATGGAGGTGGAGTTCTGCCTTGAGGTGCTGGAGGAGGCCATGGCACGGTTCGGGCGGCCAGAGATCTTCAATACCGACCAGGGCAGCCAGTTCACCTCGCCGCGGTTCACCGGCTTGCTGCAGCAGGCCGGGGTACGGATCTCTATGGACGGCCGCGGTCGCTGGATGGACAACGTGTTCATCGAACGGCTGTGGCGCAGCCTGAAATACGAATGCGTCTACCTGCATGCCTTAGAGACCGGCTCGGAGCTGCGAGCCGGGCTGTCGAAGTGGATCGGCTACTACAATGCCGGACGCCCACACAGCGCCCTGGCGGGGCAGACCCCCGATGAGGCGTATGGAGCAGGTGAGACGACGAGATTGGCGGCCTGACAAGAACTAGGGCCGAGCTTATCCAGGCCGTCAAACTGTCCGACAGATGGGGACCACCTCAAATTGCTACTGCACCTATGTCGTGGGCCCCGACATCGCTAGCCCAGCAACCCATACCGGGCTGCGCGCCAATGGCAGTGCCTTCTCGATCCGCTGGGCCGATATCCCGGCGATCGACACCTTGCGCAATCGCTGGCTGGCGGCCGAGGCGCTGGAGGCGCAGCAATCCATTTGCCGCGAAATTTAGCTGCTGTGCCAGGAGAAGATGCCCTTCATTCCACTTGGCCAGTACATCCAGCCCGTGGCTTTCCGCCGCAAGCTGGCCGGCATGATGGCGGGCGTCCCGGTCTTCACCAACTTGCGGAAGCAAGCATAGGCGGGCGAATGAAGCGGTAGCATTGCCCAGGCGACTGGTTGCTTTACCTCGGCAGAGACTACCTCCACTTGCTATGTTTGGCGGAGGCACCAGCCCCACAACGGCCACCCTCCCCGGTTTCTTAATCTGGCGTTGTGCTGTGTAACGGCATTACAAAGGCAGCGCTAACATGGGGACAGGGATGGCAAAGATAGCAACCATTGAAGCGGCACAAAAGCAGGCAGAAGTTAGACGCGTCGAACATCTGCCAGTGCCAGCTCTAGCCAATGCAAAGCGCCCTAAATGGCTTTTGGTCGCCAGCGGCAAGGGTGGATCCGGCAAGACCAGTACCAGTTTAAATTTGTCCGTCTGCGCTGCGCATGATGGTTTGCGTGTTGCTATGGTGGACCTTGACCGACAAGCCACACTTTCGCGCTGGTATGAACGCCGCCCTGATGATGCGCCGGCGCTAACGCTGTGGCATGGTCCAATGAGTGATGCCGCAAGAGCGCTCTCTGACATCGACGGCCTGCCGGACATCGACCTCGTCGTAGTAGACACGCCACCTGGCCTTGATGACCATCCAGACGCCTCTCGCCTACTGGTCGCCCGCGCCGACTTTGTGCTGGTGCCGACCACCCCGGGAACCGCGGACATTGATTCTGTCGTTGAGTGGATGAAATTTCTTAAGCGAGAGCGTGCAAACGCCAGCTTTCTGCTTAACAAGGTGCAGCGAGCGCATACCCGCTACCGCACCGCCAAGTTGCGACTCAACCGCAGCGGGGCACTGTGTCCGGTCGATGTCCGATTACTAGATGATATTGAGGCAACGCACGACCATGGTGTTGGCGTCATCGAAATCAGGAAAAGCCGAGGCGCTGAGGATTTCACTGCCGTGTGGGATTACATCAAACAGCAACTTGGGATGGCTGATCAATGAGCGGCTTCGTCCTCAAGCCTTCTGCACGTCGTCGCACCGAACCGGTCGCCGCCCTCCCAGAACACAGCGACCAGCAGCGCGAACGCCTGCTTAGCAACCACGTTAAACAATGTAGCGATCTTAGCGATTACGTCGAAGAAATTGGCAAACTTTGGGGCGAAGCTCAGGAGAAATTTTTAATCATTGGCCGCTATTTGCTGCAGGCGAAGCTGACGCTGCCTTACGGTCAGTTTGAGACCATGGTGGCGACGCAGCTGCCGTTCGGGAAAAACATTGCCTACCAGCTCCGTTGCATCGCTCACGCAGTCGATCAGGAACGGTTGGGCTTGGCCGAGGTGCCACGCAGCTATAGCAATGCCTTCCGATTAGCTCAGCTTAAGCCACCACTTTTGGAGCGTGCGCGAGAGGCAAAGCTGGTGCGCCCCGACGTGACTCGTCGTGAGATAGACGAATTCTTCAATGTATTGGCAGCGGAAGTTGAACTTGGCCAACCAAAAGCGGAACGTGTCAAACGCGAAGTTGACATGATTCGCAAACGCATCGTCATTCTTGAGGAAGATCTGGCCGAGGCCAGAAGTCGGCTAACGGAGCTGCTCGCACACTCGGATCTGCCGGATGAGGCGAATTCAACTATCTCGACACCGTTACCGAAGTTAGCGGCGCCACTACGAAGTGGCAAACCGCGCTGAAACGGAGGCCACGGCGGCGCCAAAATTGATTAGGCAAGTTAGGTAGGGGGTTAGCTCGCGGGGGGCTTACGAGCAGGGTAGGGGATAACTCGCGTCCCATGGTGGAAGGCGTGGTTTGCGAGTGAAGGATGAGATTTTTAAAATCGAATCGGACCACCAGGAGTTATCCACTGCATACGAGTTGTCCCTGGGGGATTTGAGATAAGCCTGAGGGGAAGTGCGATAAAATCGGCCTTCTCCCGAGGGGATTTGCGAGCACTACAATTAGTAATCAAATAGAATCTTTCTATTGTTCCATCGCAAATCCCCTCGTTGACGTGGGCGGGAACGCTTGCCACGGTGGCATTGATGCTATGAAGTGTTAGGGGCGACAGAATGGCCGATGCAGCGAAGGGCGTACGGCAGCTTGTCCTCCTGCATGGGCATGCTGAGGCTCGGCGTATGATAGCCCCCAGTGACCTGCCGCTCCTAAAAATCGCCAGCGAAGTGCTTGGGGACGAAAGCGGGCAGAAAGGCTACAGCTACTCCGGCCTTTGCCTCACCTCTTTGCCCCATCGCAAACTGGCTGATGACCAAGCTTGGGTGCGGACGGTTGGACCGCTCACGCTGATCATTGAGCCTGGTCGTATCAAGATCGGCGATGAGCCACCAAAGATGATGGGCGTGCCTCACGGCGCTCGTGCCAGACTGATCTTGATTTACCTGCAGACGCAGGCCGTTCAGACCAACAGCCGCGATATTGGCCTTGGCCGATCCATGCGAGCCTGGATGGGTAAGATGGGACTAGCCTCTGGCGGAGAGACGGCAGCGGCACTGAAGGAGCAGGCAAGGCGCATTGCAACCTGCTCGATGCGCTTCTCGTGGAAGACGCCCGGGAGCGTACCCTCTAACTCCACAATGATGAGCAATGAGCGAATCATCAAGTCTGGGCTATTCTTCCATGACGCAATCACCAGCGAAGATGGACGGCAGGATAACCTCTTCGAAGACCGCGTGATACTTGATAGCGATTTTTTTGAGCAACTGAAGCGGCATCCCGTGCCGCTGCAAGACGCGGCTATCCGTCAGCTAAAGGACAGCTCGACTGCGCTCGATATTTACGTGTGGCTGGCTTATCGGCTTCATCATCTTGATCAGCGCACTGCTATCGGGTGGCGCGATTTGCACCAACAATTCGGCGCCGGCTACAAAAACTTGTTTCAATTCAAACCAAGGTTTCTTCAATGCCTGTCGGAAGCAGTTTCAGCGTATCCCGAGGCGCGCGTGGACGTTGAAGAAAGCCACATCATGCTCCACCCCAGCCCCCCGCCGGTCAAGAAGCTCGGATAGTGAGGGGATTTGCGATGGGCGACGCCGGAGTATTACGCGCCTGAGCCGCAGTTTTTGAGGTCTGCGGCTGCATTAGCCTCCATCTCTAATCCCCTCACTACGCATCTCCTCCTTGTCGCCTTTGCACTCGAGTCTGGACGAATGGCAGTGAGTCTGTAGGGCGAGAGCAGACGAAGCACCATCTTCCCGGCATGCTCGCACAACCGCTGCACATTATGGCTGAGACTGTTCTGGCCGCCCCGACCGAGGCCCTTGCCGGGCTGGTGGAGCGAGTGACCTACCTCAATGCCGAGACCGGCTTCTGCGTCCTGCGGGTCAAGGCGTGGGGGCAACGCGACTTGGTCACCGTGGTCGGGCATGCCGCCGCCATCTCGGCCGGCGAGTGGGTCCAGCTCTCGGGCAGCTGGATCAACGACCGCACCCATGGCCTGCAGTTCAAGGCCGGCTTCCTCAAGGCGACCCAGCCAACCACGATCGAGGGCATCGAGAAGTATCTCGGCTCCGGCATGATCCGCGGCATCGGCCCGAGCTACGCCAGGAAGCTGGTGCAGGCCTTCGGCGCCGCGGTGTTCGAGCTGATCGAGGCCGCGCCGCATCGCCTGCGCGAGGTCACCGGCATCGGCCCCAGGCGCGCCGCCCGCATCGTCGCCGGCTGGGCCGACCAGAAGGTCATCCGCGAGATCATGCTGTTCCTGCACGCCCACGGCGTCGGCACTTCCCGGGCGGTGCGGATCTTCAAGACCTACGGCGCCGGTGCCGTGCAGGTCATCACCGACAACCCCTACCGCCTGGCCCGGGATATCCGCGGCATCGGCTTCCGTACCGCCGACCTCGTCGCCCAGAAGCTCGGCATCGCGCCGACGGCGATGATCCGGGTGCGGGCCGGCATCTCCTTCGCCCTGGCCGAGGCAACAGGGAAGGGGCATTGCGGCCTGCGGGTGGCCGAGCTGAGCACCTTGGCCAGCACGCTGCTGGCGGTGGAGCTCAGCCTGGTCAGTGCTGCCCTCGCCCTGGAGCTCGAGGCGGGGAATGTCGTGGCTGATAGCCTTGACGGTGAGCCCTGCGTTTTCCTGGCCAAGCTATACCGGGCGGAACAGAGCATTGCCGAGCGGCTGCAAGCCCTCGCCAAGGGACGGCCACCCTGGCCGGCCATCGACGCCGGCAAGGCCATCCCCTGGGTCGAGAGCCGCACCGGGCTGGCACTGGCGCCCAGCCAGCGCGCGGCGCTGCAGCTGGCGCTGCGCGCCAAGGTGCTGGTGATCACCGGCGGCCCAGGCGTGGGCAAGACGACGCTGGTGAACTCCATCCTGCAGGTGCTCCGCGCCAAGGCGGTGAAGGTGGCTCTCTGTGCTCCGACCGGGCGGGCGGCCAAGCGCCTGAGCGAGAGCACCGGGCTGGAGGCAAGGACCATCCATCGCCTGCTCGAGGCCGACCCCAAGGCCGGGGGCTTCAAGCGGGGTGAGGAAACCCCGCTGGACTGCCAGCTGCTGGTGGTGGACGAGACCTCGATGGTGGACGTGCCGCTGATGCGCGCCCTGCTGCGGGCGCTGCCAACCGAGGCGGCACTGTTGCTGGTCGGTGACGTCGACCAATTGCCCTCGGTGGGGCCGGGGCAGGTGCTGGCCGACGTCATCGGCTCCGGCGCCCTGCCGGTGGTGCGGCTGACCGAGGTGTTCCGCCAGGCCGCCAGCAGCCAAGTGATTGTCAACGCCCACCGCATCAACGCCGGCAGGATGCCCGAGCTCAAGGCGGTCGAAGGCTCGGACTTCTTCTTCGTCGAGGCTGCCGATCCGGAAGAGGGCGTCCGCAAGCTGCTGGCGGTGGTGGGAACCCGGATCCCGGCGCGCTTCGACCTCGACCCGATCCGCGACATCCAGGTGCTCTGCCCGATGAACCGCGGCGGCCTGGGGGCGCGCTCCTTGAACATCGCCCTGCAGCAGGCGCTGAACCCGCCCGGCGAGCTTCGGGTCGAGCGCTTCGGCTGGAGCTACGGCGTCGGCGATAAGGTGATGCAGGTGACCAACGACTACGAGCGGGACGTCTACAACGGCGACCTCGGCCTGGTCACGGCGATCGACCCGGAGGAGGCCGAGCTGGTGGTCAGCTTCGAGGGCAGGACGGTGGTCTACGGCTTCGGGGAGCTGGACGAGCTGGTGCTGGCCTATGCCACCACGATCCACAAGAGTCAGGGCTCGGAGTACCCGGCAGTGGTGATCCCGCTGACTACCCAGCACTACACCATGCTGGCGCGCAACCTGCTCTACACCGGCGTCACCCGCGGCAAGCGGCTGATGGTGCTGGTCGGGCAGCGGCGGGCGCTGGCGATCGCGGTGAAGAACGGCAGCGCCCGCCGGCGCTGGTCCAAACTCAGCGAGTGGCTTGGAGGGCCTGGTCTCGATCCGGATGCCAAGTGACGTGGCAGCAACCAAGAGCAATAGCTGCACGCGGCTTAGGATCTGCTCGCCATTGCATTTCAAAGAAACTTTCAGCCGAAGGCAGGGCCGTGGATGAGGGATCCGCTACCCCCTGCTTCCGCCTGTGCCGTTCGTGGCCCTCCGCGCTGGCCTGACCGTCAGTATTCCAGCATCACTTGGCTAATTGGTTGGCATCTGGCTCGCGGATCCCTACCCTTGGCTGCCTGAACAGCGCACCAGGCTGTCTCAACAGCCGGACGCACTACACAGGTCCGCCGCCGCTTCTTGGTCAGAGAGAAGTGGAAGTTCCAGGGCAGGGGCGGCAGGACGGGCGCTTCTTCAGGCGCCATGCCGGGAGCATACCACGGGGCATGTCCAAGCCGACCAGACCGACCGATAAGCCATTCTTTGGTTTCAGTTTGGCGCCGCTGGTGAGGTAGTGCCCTTGCCAGCGAAGGCTGCCAGCGTCTCGGCGTGGCCGCATTTCGGACAACGCTGCAGATGGCAGGCCCGGCAGTAGGGGCGGCTGCAATGGATGCATGGCGCCAACCCTGCCGGCGCCACCAGATGCAACGCGTCATCGCATGCCAGCCGTGGCCGCTCGGTCGACCAACTTGCCTCGCAGGGCGGCAGCTCCAACCGTCGGGCCAGAGTATTCCAGTCCAGCGCCATGATCCGTTCGGCCTTGCGGCGGCGGATCTGCACGGTGAGCCGATGCACGGGCATCACCAGCTCCAGCGTCCGGACCCAATCCACCGTGATGCGCAGCGCGTATTTATGCGCCAGATCATCGAGCTTCGCCCGGTATTCCTTGGCAATCGCAGCAATGCGCAGTTGCTCGCGCTGGTGGCCGGTGTCGGCCGCGGTCAGTTGCGCCGCTCGCTGCCCGGCCTCCCGGTGCAGGTCGTTGTGGTATGCGTGCAGCCGGTCCAGGTCGCGGACCAATCGCCGGCGGAGCCCGGTCATGAAGGGCGCCAGCGCCCCCTCGACCCGCCAAGGCAGGGCGTGCCGCATCCGCTCGATCAGCCGCGGACGCTCCCAATCCGCTGGCAAGACGGTGCCGGCCGGCAAGGGGCTGTCATCATGCTCGGCGAGCCAGGGTACCATCCGCTCCAGCATCGCCTCCGGCATGGCACCGGTCGCCAGGTTGATCGCCAGGCGCTGCGTGCCCTCGCGCTTCTCCTCCGACAGAGCCGTATAGCGGAACTCCAGCACCAAATAGCGGGTCCAGGCGGGGGCGGCGTCGATCAGACGAAAGGTAGCATTCTCCAGTCCCAACTCCCGCTCCAGCAGCGGCTCCNCCAGCACCCTCCCGAAGCGGGCAAGCCAGTCGCTTTCGATGCCGACCCGCTGCGCGCCCTCGGGCGGGGTCGTGCTAAAGCCCAGGCGGCAGAACTCGCCCACCTCCAGCGCCTGCTGCAGCGGCGGCGGCACCAGCACCTCCAACCCCTCGGATCCCAGTGGTTCAACCAGCGCGCCGCCCTCCGTCAGCAGGGCGGCAACGAAGCGCTGCATGCGGCCGTCTTCAAGCGGCATCCAGGTCATTCCCGAACAGTGCCTCGTCCAATTGCCGGGCATCCTCGTACTGCCGCCGTGCCGCCAGCAATTGTCCTTCCAGTGCATCGAAGGCGGCGGTACGGGCCTCCTCAGTATTTTGCAGCCAGGCATCAAGTACCAGGGACGGGAAATCCTGCTGCTCGTCGATCTCCCCCAGGATGGCGCCGACCTCGCCGACCACCAGCTCGAACATGTTGATCTTCTCATCGAGGATGCGGAGCATGGCATCCTCGATGGTACCCGCGGTCACCAGGTTGAACACGAAGACCTCGCGGGTCTGGCCGATGCGGTCGATGCGGCCGATCCGCTGCTCGATCGCCATCGGGTTCCAGGGGATGTCGAAGTTCACCAAGGTATTGCAGAATTGCAGGTTGCGTCCTTCACCACCGGACTCGCTGCACAGCAGCAGCGTGCCGGTCTCACGGAACGCCGCCACCGCCGCGTCTTTCTCCGGCCCGGACATGCTGCCATCGAACAGCAACGGTGCCAGGCCCTGCCGGCGCAGCAGTCCGGCCAGATGGGTCATGCTGTCGCGGTGATGGACGAACACCATCTTCTTCTCGGTCGGGTTCTCCGCCAGCAGCTTCAGTAAGGCTGTCTGCTTGGCGCCGGCGGATGCCGCCCGGTATCGCGTCAGCAGCGCGGCCCAGCCTGGGATGTCCGGATGCCGCTCGGCAAAGCGGGCGACCGCGCCCGCGGCTGCGGCGGGAGAGGAACCGGCAGCGGAGAGCAGGTGCTGCACCGCCAGCCGCGCCTGGCCGCCAGTCGCGGCGCTGCGGGTAAGAGCGGTCAGTTCCTGGTAGCAGGCGGCTTCTGCCGCATCCGGTGTCGCGCGGATGGTGGTGGCATGGCGGCGCGGCAGGCGCAGCGCCGCAAGCGCCCGGGTGTTGCGCACCATCACCCCCCGCATCAGGGCGCGCAGCCGGTCTTGGTTGGCTGGCTCGCGCGGCTTCCCCGGCGTCATGTAGGCGCTCCGGAATTCCTTTTGGGTGCGGAAGATGCCGGGCTGCAGCAGAGTCAGCAGATGGTACAACTCCAGCAGGCTGTTTTGCACCGGGGTCGCCGACAGCAGCAGCAGGAAGCGCTTCTGCAGGACATTCACCAAGCGGTAGCTGGCGCTGGCCTGGTCGCGCAGGTGATGTGCCTCGTCGACCACCACGACGTCATAGGGATGACGCACCAGCAGATCGGCGTGTTCGCGGCGGCGCGCCATGGCGATCGAGGCGATGATGCGGGGCTGGCCCCAGAAGGCGCCGGGATCGCTGCGCGCCAGGGAGTCATGGGTAGTGGCGCAATCGATGCCGAATTTGGTCGCCATCTCATCGCGCCATTGACCGACCAGCGGCGCCGGCACCAGGATCAACAAGCGCTCCACCATGCCACGCAGCAGGTATTCCTTGACCACCATACCGGCTTCGACCGTCTTGCCCAGGCCCACCTCGTCAGCCAGCAGCACCCGGCCGCGGTACTGCTTAAGCACCTTGCGGACCGTCTCAATCTGATACCAATGCGCCTCCACGCCCTGCAGGGTGGGCAGGCACAGCAGTTCGTCGAAGCCTTCCACCAGGCCAAGTTGCGTCAGCTCGCCGCGCAGCCGGAACCACGCCGGCTCGGGCGTGCCGCCGCACACTTGAATGGCATCCGCATCGCCGAACTCGAACGCCAGTCCAAGGGACACCTCGAGCCGTGGCAGGTCAGGCACGGACGACGGTGCCTCGACGGCCGTGGCCGGCTTCGTCCTGGCGGATACCGCACGGGGAGCCGGCCGGCCGGTGGGTTTGCCGGTGGCAGCCCGTGGCATGCCTTGACGTACTTTGCGTTGCTCGTGGAGCTGATCGGTGCGGATTTCCGCCAGCTGAGTGACCAGCCAGCCAGCCATGGCCCGGCCGCCGATGAACCAGCGGATGGCGTCATAAGGATCGAGCAGCCCGTCCTGCTCTAGCAATGTCCAGGCCCGCGCAGTGTAGCCTTTACGAGCCAGGGCGAGGGCGGTCAGCAAGGTGACTGCCTTATCCGCCTCGAACTTCCGCTCGAACCGCTTGAGGAAACCGATCGCCCGGTCCGGCTGCCCCGCCACGAGCGCGGCGAGGGCGGCCAGCAACAGCAACGCGGAATCAGCCGGACAGGCTCGCAGCGCAGCCTCGGCGATCCCAAGCGCATCCGGCGAGAGGTCGGCCAGGACGGCACGCAACTGCTCTATCCAGTGCGATTTCGTAGTATTCGCCGGCCCTGCCGGTCCTCCACCGAGCCCTGGCAGAAGGGCCTGCCGGGGCTTGCCGGCCGTAGGTGGGCTGCTATCCATCCAGCATGTATCCCCCTGGCGCTGTGCGTGATTACAGCCCGCCCGCACCGCTTCGGCAATCATGTCTTCGTGGATGAGGATATCAGAGTTGGATAAGATGAAGTGCCGATCGGGTGCCCAGCAAGATCTCCAATCTGTTACGGCCGTACTTGGTAAAAGCTGAGACGAGGGTAAGCCATCGATCAAGGGGACCTCTGCCACATCGTAAGCGGCCGCTGTCGAACCACTGTGGCGCTTACTGCACTTTCTTGCTTTGCCGCGGACGCGGCCTTGCCGGGCCTGCGGCCCATCGCGCATCAAGGCGACCTGCTGCGCAGGCAGCCCCGGCGGTCTCCCCACCTTCCGTCACTGACGTTCCGTGCAGGTTGGGTGATCCCCCTCCGCCGGGGCTGACCTTGACCCGCTCCCCCGCTCCCCGGCGCGTGCCTCGCCTCCTCCGAGAAAGCTGTTGGCTTTCTCAAGGAGGACGAGACCATGACGACAAACAGCAAGCCGTCCACCGGGCGCGTCGATCTCTACCAGTCCGTGACCGATGCCATCATTGCCGAGCTGGAGTTGGGGCTGAAGCCGTGGAAGCGGCCCTGGAAGACGACCGGCGCCGGGTTCCCGCTGCGGCATAACGGCCAGCCCTACCGCGGCATCAATACCCTGGTGCTGTGGATGACGATGACGGCGAAAGGCTATACCTCGCCCTACTTCATGACCTACCGGCAGGCGGCTTCCCTGGGCGCCCAGGTCCGCAAGGGCGAGAAGGCGACGACCGTTACGTACTCCGATACGATCCGCCGCAAGGCGGAGCAGCCGGACGGCACCGAGGAAGAGCGCAGCATCTGGTTCCTGAAGAGCTACGCGGTGTTCAACGCAGGCCAGATCGACGGCCTGCCGGGGCAGTATCATCCGACCCAGCAGCCAGCCATGGCATCCATCGAACACATCGCGCATGCCGATGCGTTCATCGCCCATACCCAGGCCGATATCCGGCTTGGCGGTGAGCGCGCGTTCTACCGTAAGCGTCGCGGCAGCAGCAGGGGCAGAGTTGCATTGA
>NZ_JAUFPN010000005.1 GCF_030409335.1 Paeniroseomonas aquatica | reverse complement strand
CTCGACTTCGTAGATGCCGTTACCGGCGAAGATCTGGGCGTTGCTTTGCCCCCGCAGCAGCACGTTGATTTCGCCGTCCCCACTCATCAGAGGCTCCTCTAGTTATCAACCAGAGGTAGTATTTACACAAAATTATAAATTTTGGGGTAGAAATTCGAAGGCCATCATGACTGAATTGGATCAGCTAGAATGACTTGGTGACGAGCCAGTCCGCTACGGCTCTACACGCTATGCAGCACGGCTCCGCCGCGACCCATCCGATCGTGGATCCTGCTGAAGAAGCCCTACCCCCATTACGTCGGCGGATTCAACATTCGTAGCGAACACCACCACCGTTCGGTGTCTTGCCCCCGTTGGCCAGTTTGGCAAGTAGGCTGTTAAAATTGTCTGGTCGCGGAGCATTGTTGGGACCCGGTGGGCTTGGCGATTGTAGACTATGCCTACCGCTTTGAGCGTCTCGCCGCTCGTGCCTCTGGTTGGAGGTAGCCCATGGTACAGATCCACGCCAATGCCCGGACCACCCCCGTTGTTCGCGCCGAGATTGCCCGATCCACCGAGCCCCCCGGTGTGCTGGCCCAGCGCTACAGCGTCAGCACCGAGACCATCCGCAAATGGCGCAGGCGCGGCCCGACCGACTGCCTGGACCGGCCCACCATACCCCATAAGCTACCCTGGAAGGCTAATGACGAGGAGCGCGCCGTGGTCTGCGCGCTCCGCCGTAGCACCAACTTCGCTCTCGATGACCTGACCTTCGTCGTCACCCACTTCCTGCCCCATCTCAACCGCGACAGCATCTGGCGTATCCTCAGGGCAGAGGGCCTGAACCGCAGGGCACCACCCCCGTCAGACCAACCACGGCGTGGTCACGGCCAGTTCCGGGACTACGACCTCGGCTTCATTCATATCGACATCAAGCACTTGCCCAAGCTGCAGACTGCCAATGGCGAGCGCCGCAAACGCTTCCTCTATGTGGCCATCGACCGGCGCTCGCGCTCCGTCCATCTCGCCGTAAAGGATGATGAAACCGAGCGCAGCGCCATCGCCTTCCTCAAGGAAGCCGCCGCCGCTTTCCCCTTCCGCTTCACCCATGTGCTGACCGACAACGGCAGCTGTTTCACCCCTGGCTTTGCCAGGGCTTGCGCCGCCCTAGGCGCCGAGCATCGCAACACCAAGCCCCGCTGCCCTCAAACCAACGGCATGGTGGAGCGCTTCAATGGCCGCATCGGCAGCGAGGTGTTGGGGATCACCGTCTACTCCCATCAGAAGCTCGAACAGCTCCTGCGTGGCTTCAACGCCGCCTACAATGCCCGTCGCCAGCGCGTCCTCGAAGGTAAAACACCAGAGCAGGTCGTCACCGAGCGCCTCCAGCTCCGACGCAAGCTCGCTCGCGGCGAACCCGAAGGCCAGGCGGGACCAGCTGATATTGCCCTGGCGCGGGACATCGTCGAAGCTGCCAAGGATGTCTCACAACCAGACACGTTGCTTCCGGCTACACCTTCCTGGCGAACGGCGTGCCGCCGGGCCGCGACCTTACGCTCCTGTTCCGGCCGGGCGAGCGAGTGCGGCTGCGCCTCATCAACGGCTCGGCGATGACCTACCAGGACGTCCGTATCCCTGGGCTTCCCATGACGGTGGTGCAGGCGCACGGCAACCCGGTACGTCCCATCGAGGTCGACGAGATCCGCATGGCCACAGCCGAGACCTACGACGTGATCGTGCAGCCGCGCGAGGAGCAAGCCTACTCAGTCCTGGCCGAGTCCACCGGGCGCCAGGGCTTCGCCCGCGTCGTGCTGGCCCCGCGTGAGGGCATGCCGCCGGAGCCGCTGCCGCCGCATCGGCCGCGGCCGGTGCTGACTATGGCGGACATGGGCATGACCCCGCCGGGTCCGACCGGTCTTGACCGCGGCACGCCCTGCCCCGAGCAGGACCAGCCCGGCCAGGTCGCGCCGATGCCGGCGATGGGCGACATGGCAGACATGGGAACCGGCGCCGCGCCGGGCGCGCAGGGTGGCGGAATGGGCGCGATGCCGGGCATGGGCCAGGGTGCAAAGGGCGGGGGCGCGATGCCGGGCATGGACCCCGGTGCGATGGGCGGGGGGGCGCCGGCGGGGACGGGTCAAGACGCCATGGCCCCGCGCGACCCCTTCGCGGTCGACACCGGGGCAGTGGCCGGTACCCGCGTGCTGTCACTGCGTGACCTGCGGGCACTCTCGAACCACTACGGGACGCGGCCACCTGACCGCGCCATCGAAGTTCGCCTGACCGGCAACATGCAGCGCTACATGTGGTCCATGAATGGCAACATGTTTTGGAACGCGCAGCCCATCGTGCTGGACTACGGCGACCGGGTACGCTTGCGCTTCATTAACGAGACCATGATGAATCATGCCATGCACCTGCATGGCCTGTGGATGATCCCACAGGTGGGCAACGGCGACGAGAACCCCTTGCTGCACACCATCAACGTTCCGCCGGGGACGACGACCGACGTCGATGTCGTGGCCGATGCGGAGGGCGGTTGGGCCTTCCATTGTCACCTGCTCTATCACATGGAGGCCGGC
The DNA here is from genome assembly GCF_030409335.1 of Paeniroseomonas aquatica. Taxonomy (GTDB): domain Bacteria; phylum Pseudomonadota; class Alphaproteobacteria; order Acetobacterales; family Acetobacteraceae; genus Belnapia; species Belnapia aquatica. The sequence continues at coordinate 26,377 of NZ_JAUFPN010000005.1, read as the reverse complement.
ATGATGCGCAAGGTCGAGGTGCGGCGGGTGACGGGGCGGCGCCTTGCTCGCGCCTGCTCCCAGGGCTGACCAGCTCTGAGGTGATGCCGGTCGCTGAGGCCGCAAGCAGGCCACGGGCTGCCTTACATCAGCAGGGCCGGCTTCCCGATCTGCGTCCCGATTGCCGGATGCGCAGGATGTGGAGAGAAAGTCTTTGCGAGGCCGAGGACGAGGACCGTGCCTGCCCGCTTTGGAGGCGACGGCGTGATCCCGTACCATCCCAAGCAGGCTTGCCCCCGGGTCGGGGGCTGGAGAGATGAACACGCGCCATGGTGAGCGACACCCTCGACTGCCTGGTCATCGGCGCAGGGCCCGCCGGGCTGACCGCGGCGATCTACCTGGCCCGCTACCGGCGCCGGTTCGTCGTCGTGGACGGTGGCGAGCCCCGCGCCGCGCTGATCCCGACCTCGCACAACCTCGCGGGCTTTCCCGAGGGCATCCGCGGCACCGTGCTGCTGGAGCGCATGGCGGCTCAGGCGCGGCGCTACGGCGCCCCGGTCGTGGGGGGGACGGTCACCAGCTTGACGCGGGACGGGGATGGCCTGTTCCTGGCCGAAACCAGCGCGGGGCAGATCGCCGCGCGGACGGTGCTGCTCGCTACCGGCGTCGTGGACCGCCATCCCGAGGTGCCGGGCCTGCGCGGGGCGATCGGGCAGGGGCTGATCCGCTACTGCGCAGTGTGCGACGGCTACGAGGCGATCGGCCGCCGGGTCGGCGTACTCGGGCAGGGCAGCAGCGGCCTCGGCGAGGCGCGCTTCCTGCGAACCTACAGCGCTAACCTCACGCTGCTGTCGTGGGGCGTCCCGCTCGGCCTCTCGCAGGACGAGCGCAAGCAGGTGGATGCGGCCGGGATTGTGCCGGTGGAGGAGCCGGTCGCCTCGATCACCGTTGGGGCGAACGAGGTGCGCCTTCGCGCAACGGGGGGAGGGGATCTCCGCTTCGAGGTAGTCTACGTGGAGATGGGCAGCAGCCCGCGCTCCGACCTCGTCCGCCCGCTCGGGACGCGGCTCGAGAAGCAGGGCTGCGTGATCGCCGACGGGCACCAGCGTACTTCGACCGACGGCCTGTTCGCGGCCGGCGACGTGGTTTCCAGCCTTGACCAGATCAGCGTGGCGATGGGCGAGGCCGCCATCGCCGCGACGGCGATCCACAATCGCCTGCGATAGGCCTGGCCTTGTCGTGGCAGGTCACGCGGCCATCACCGGGCCCGGTTGCGCTGCTTCACCGCCGGCATGTCCAGCACGAGGAACGGGGGCAACGTGCGGGGCTGCGCGTCCGCCGAACGCCTAGCGACGGTGACCGTGGCCTTGGCGCCCATGGCCATACCCAGCATGGCCATATCCGTAGCCACCGTACCCATAGCCCCCATAGCCACCGCCGCTGCCAACTCCGTAGCCGTGCCGGTACCCCCCTCCATAGCCGTGGCCACCGTAGCCGTATCCCGCGTAGGCCCCCCTGCCGTGGTGGCCGCCTTCCCAAGCAACGGGCAGCTCCGTCCCCCAGGCGGGCGCGAGCGCGGCGCCGGCGGAAACCGCGAGGGTGGCGGCAATGACGGTGATACGGAGCGTGCGCATGGCGAGGGTTCTCCTGGGTTTCTGCAGCGCGTGGCGCGGCGGCCATGACAGCGATGGATCGAATGGCGCGCAACCATCCGCCCGCCAGTTTGACCCGTTGGGCTCAATACTGCGGGTGGTGGGCACCGCTCCCTGGCGCCGGCACCACGATCACGGCGGGCGGGTGGCCGGGGGCTGGCATGCCGTACGCGCCCGGCGAAACGTGGACACCAGCTGGCCTGTCGTGCTGCGGCGGGTAGCCAGGGGCTTGGTGCTGCGGCAGCGGGGCGTTGCTCCCGTGGTACGGGTCGGGCACCGGCTCATGGCGGCGGAAGTCGTCTCGGCTGTGGTTCTGCACGAGAAGCCACTCCGGCCGAAGCTGCCCGGCCCCGGACACCTGCGCGGTGCCGGTGGCTGGGATGAATGCCACCGCCGACAGGCTCAAAATAACGGCGGATGCGAGGTGAAGCGTGCGCATGGTCTAAGTCTCCGCTGTAGATCTATGCGATGAAGCGCGCCGTCCGTGGCAGATTCGGGGCGGCGGCGAGACGGGCCCGGGGCAAAGCCGACCCTCATCCCACGTAGCGCCAGCACGCGGCGGATCCATTACTACTACCAGGCGGTGGTGAACCCACAGGCGTGCCGTAGGCACTACACCTGCTCTGTCTCGGCTTGCACTGCCGGCCTTCGGTCGCGGCACCCGCCGGCCGAGGGCGGCTCACGTCGGTTCGTTCAGTGCCCGCCATTCCAGCCGCCATGATAGCCATACGGTGGAGCGTAGGCGTAGCCCGGCGCGCCATGGCCGTGCCCGCCCGACCCGTAGCCGTATCCCGGCGCGGGATAGACCGCGCACCCCGACAACACCGCCCCGATACCGATCAAGAGAACTGTCCTGCGGACGAGGCGTTTCCCCAGGCCGACCGGAGACGCCGGCGGAGGATGGGTTATGGGGTGACCGGGCATCTGGGCCTCCTTTGCATCGGGTCCGGGCGCCGACCTCGTCGGCGGACGCGAAGACACCGTGTCCATCGAACGCTCTAGTCAACCTCCACGTTTCCCGACCGACCTAGCAATCCTTCGAGACCTCCAGCAGCGTCGCCGCGTCGAACGCGCGGCGGCGCTGGGCCATCAGGGCGCGCACCGTTTCGTGCATCGCGGCCATCGCCGGTTTCACAACCGCTGCGCCACCGGCAAGCCTCGTCCTTTGGTGCAGCTGCCGGGTTGCGGGCAGGCTGTCGTCCGCCAGGACGTACAAGGCATAAGGATGGCGGAGGGCGGTGCGGGCAGCGCCACGATCAGTCGTGGCGGTGGCCGCCGCCCGTGGCGTCGGGGCCGTGCCCGCTTGGGTCTGTGGCCCCGGCAGGCGGTGCGGACGTCATGCCCCCGCCGCCCTGGGCTGGGCCGGTCCCCGCGGCACCGTGGGCGTGGCCCGCCATCCCGTCATGGTCACCTGATCCCCCCGGCATGGCCATGTTCGGCATGCGCATCACTCCAAGGCCATGGCGGTAGACGTTCTCGCCGCCAAGCCAACCTGTCACCGTTAGCGCTCCCGCCCCCAACAAGAGCAAGGCAAGGAGGACGGTGCCTGCCCCTGCCGTCCGGCAGCGGTCAAGCCAAGCCCCTGCAGCAGCGGCCAGGAACACCGTCGCGGTGCCGACGGCCCAGTACATGTGCCGGACCATGTTGGCGTGGCCCAGGTCGTCATGCGCCACCGTGTTATACGCCTGCCAGCCGGTGAGCAGCGCCACCAAGGCGGCAAGCGTGCCCATGCCAAGGTTCCAGCGCGCCACGACGGTGAGGGTTGTCCCGCGCGGGCTTCGCAAGCCGACCACGGTGCCCACCACGAACAACGCCGTTGCGGCAAGAAGCAGCGCGATGGCGAAGTGGACGACTAGCGGGTGCCAATTTGGGACAATTTCGATGCCAAACACGTTGCTGATGCCTTGCGGGTTCGAGGTCTTGTGACATGTCGTCCGTCCGCGTCCCGTATAGTGAACGGCCGTGGCTCCGAACAGAAAAGCCTTGCGCGGATGTAAACAAAGCATTGCGGTTATTTTCAGTGTCGCGGCAAGAGCGCTGCCCAAGCCTGACGCCCTTCGCGGGACGGATCACACCGATCCCGAAGAGAACCACGACCCTGGAAATGGTTGGACTCCCATCCGGCGCTTGATCTGGAAGCCCCGATTGAAAAACGGGCTCTGAGCGGGGCAACGCGCCTGTTTGCGGCTCGTTTTGTGTGACGGTCGCGCCGCTTCGGCCGGCCGTACATACTCCCGGAGTTCCCGATCATGACCCGACGCCTGCTGCATCTCGTCGCCCTTGCGGCTTTGCTGGCCCCACCCGCCTTTTCTCAGACCAGCCCACCTACTGGACCGGTGGCCGGCGCAGAGCAGCGCATGGGCGAAGCGATGACTCGCATGCAGCGGGACATGTCCGCCATGCCGATGACGGGGCATGCAGACCGCGACTGGGCGATGATGATGCGGCGCCACCACATGGGCGCACTCGAGATGTCGCAGGCATATCTGGCAGCGGGTCGCGATGCGGAAACAGTGCGGATGGCACGCAAGGTGATCGAGGACCAGACCCGCGAAATTGCCGACCTGGACGACTGGCTGCGCCGCCACCCCGGCTGATAGGCCGTCGCTGGCGGGACCGTTCGTCCTGCCAGCTTGGATGATCAGCGCGACGGTGTCTGCGCGTTGCGCTGGCCCTGCTGCCTCGCCTTAGGCCGCGGTCGCGCCTGCCCCTGCGCGGGCTGCGGCGCCGGAGCGGTCTGGTTCATGCTTGGCATGTTTGAGTGATCCATGCCCTGCATACGGGAATGGTCCATGCCCTGCATGCTGCCCTGCGAAGTCCCTTGGGCGAAGGATGGCGCGGCCATAAATGAAACGGCAGCGAGGGCGAGAAAAATGCGCATATGGCTGTCTCCGGGCTGATGAAATCGTCGAGGCTCCGGCGCTGTCGGCCGGCTACTCCGTCCTTAATAACATCCGGACCAGCGGCGCGATGCGTGACGTTGTATGTCTGGCACCTCCCGTTTCCGGCTTTGGCGCCGCGGCACGCTTTCCGGCAAGGCCGCAAGTGACCGCACCGGTGAAGCACGCGATCAGCGGCCGGACGGACCGACGGCCCGTGCCGCGTCCATCCCTCCGCCGCCCGCCGGCGCAGCCCCGTGCGACATGTCGCTCATGTCCATCGGCATCTCCATCGGGCGCACTCGGAAGCCACCGGAGAGGTCTGCCAGCACGACGCCGGCCCCGAGCAGCAGGAGCGTCAGCACCGTCACCGACACGAGTGGCGGCCCGCTCGCCGTGCCCTCCATTGCCAAGGCCTCGTGCCCGGTGGCCAGCTCGTCCGTCCCGCCCCCCATGCCCGCCATCCCGGCGTGATCGCCCGTCGAACGCGTCGTGGCCCGCGCCATTAGCGGGTCGCGCGCCGTCTCCATTGCAAGACTGTGGCCACCCGCCCCGAGCACGCGCACGGTGCCCATTCCGTGCTTCAGCCGCACCGCGACGAGCCAGACGTTGACGGGATAAGCCACGATGGCACCGACGAGCGTTGCGAGCGACATCACCCCCCAGAAACGGAGCGAGGTCGCCTCCATTGCCCGCATGTCGCGGCTCATCAGCGTCACCATGACCGGGATCATCCCGGCCATCACGGCGTTCATAGACAGCCATTCCGGCATGAAGGACCGGCGCAGCGCGGTCGCGTACGACCCGCCGAGCATGTCCTTCATGAACAGCGCCTGGAAGACCAGCAGCCCGAAGCCGAAGCCGAGGGCGTACTCGACCACGGTATCGAGCCACATGGGAAGGCCGAGGGCCGTCGTGACCGCGGCGGCAAGGATAATGCCGGTGGCATCACCCGCGAGGCAGTGGATCGTCGAGCCGAGCGCCTGCTTCCAGAGCGGCTGGACAAAGCCCTCGTGTCCGCCCGGCGAGGGTTCCTGGCAGGAGAGGACGTAGAGCGCCGCGGCGACCGGCCCGGCGTAGAGGGTCACGAGTACCCAGCCCCACTTCATCACTGTCAGTTCCGGGTTCCGCGCCCAGGCGTCCCAGGCCACGTAGGCGACGGAGAGGGCCGTAAGCACGAACCAAGCGATAAGGGTTGCGTCGATCATCGTTTCCCTTCCGCGCGGACCTTGAGCGGACTCATCCGGCTGCTCGCATCAACTGCATGCTGGTTCCAGACGAGTTGCCCAGCTCCAATTCAGAATCCTCGAAGCCGCGGCAACTGTTTTTATAGCATACGAGCGCTTCGCAACATTTTGTTGCGGCGGATGGGGCAGTCGGCATGCGTAAAGAACTAGACCGCGGATGCATCGTTAATTGCCGCACCCACGATCAGATGGAACGAGGCGCAGCAGCTCCTAGAATGATCGATCGGGAGCACGGCAGCAGGAACGGAACCCAGCCATGGCCCACAAGGCGAAACACACCGGCCCAACGCCTGATCCATCCGAGGGCCTCAACACAGGATTCAGCGATTATCAGCTCGACATTGGCCGGAATGATCCCGATGCGCTCTTTGGGACTGGCCGCATGGACATCGCCTTTGGCCGCGGCGGGAACGACTACCTCCTCGGTGCGGGTGGAGATGACGATCTCCAGGGCGGGCGCGGCCGCGACTACCTCATTGGTGGGGACGGGCGGGATCACCTCGACGGCGGGGCCGGATCGGACGTGTTGATCGGCGGCGGCGGCGCCGACGCGCTGAGGGGCGGGGACGATAATGCAGCGGACCTTTTGATCGAGGGCGACGGGCACGGCGACATCGAGGGTGGGAGTGGTAACGACGTCCTCGTCGGCGGCCGGGGTGCCGACGCCTTCGTCGTGGACCGCAACAGTGGGCGCGACGTAATCCTCGACTTTCAAGCCGGCCCCGGCATGTTTGATCACCTTGCGATGCGAGGTATCTCGCCGGAGGAGCTCCGCTTCCAGGACACCCCTGTCGGCGTCCGCATCAGCTGGAACGGAGGCGAGGCCTCGGTCCTCTTGAGCGGCGTCTTCAAGGCGGCCCTTGCGGGCGACGACTTCATGTTTACCGACGACCGCCAGGCGATCCAGCCAACGGGTGCATCGGCGCAGACCGTCTCCGCCGAAAGCTTCGTGAAGGACGAGGGCGGCACCGTGTCCGCCCCGAACCCAGGGAGCGGGACGGCACCCTCCGAAGCCTACGCTTTCGACGACTTCAATGTCCGCGTGGGCACCACCCGCGGCGATACCTTCCTGGGAACGGAGGACCGCGACTACAGCTTTGGTCTGGCGGGCAACGATCGCCTGTTAGGCGGGGCTGGCGACGACGACCTGCGAGGCGACGAGGGCAACGACATCCTCGACGGCGGCGTAGGGCAGGATCACCTGATGGGCGGCGCTGGCAGCGATAGCCTGTTCGGCGGCGGCGAGGCCGACAACCTGATGGGCGGGGAGGGAAACGATACAATCTACGGCGGCGCCGGCCATGACATGATCGAGGGGGAGGGAGGCAACGACGTCCTCCACGGCGGCGACGGCGCGGATGCCTTCATCGTTGCCCACAACAGCGGGAACGACGTGGTCATCGGCGGCTTCGATGCGGGTCCGGGCGCCTTCGACCACATCGCGTTCAAGGACATCTCGCCGGACGAGGTGACGGTCACCGAGGCCGGTTCGACCCACGGAGATGGGCACAGCGGCGTGCTGGTCAGCTGGGGTGATGGCTCGATCTTCCTTGAGGGCCTGACCAAGGCCCGGATGGCCCAAGACGACTTCATGTTCAACGCCGATCTCGGCACGCGCGGCGCTTTCATAGACGACCCGGAGATCTCGGCGGCGGGCTCCCAGCTGATTTTTGGGGAAGACGGCTCTCAGCCAGCCGCAGCGAACCCGGCCTACGACTACCTCCTGGGCTGATACGGGGAGCGCCAAGTCTGGCACGTTCGCGCGGCGTGCCGGCTTCCCACACGGTTCTACATCCCAATCTCGGCCCCTGCCGTTGCCCGGCGCTCCTTTTCCGGCTTCGGTGGCAGCCCGCGCCGTTGCCGTTCCACCGCCTCTCGGTCATCCGCCTCCCGTGCGAGGCGTGCCGCTCCGCCCCCTCTTGGGCTAACCTGACCCCGCGCGCCAGCCGGGCGAGGTCCTCGTGCTGCTCCGGCCGTGTGCCCGGCAGCTCCATCGCGCGTCCTGCCGACGCCGCCCGGACACTGAATCGCCTCGGGTTTGTCGGAGGCTGGTGATCTTGAGTTAGGCCGCCAGAGCAACTTTTTGCTGGGCGGCATAGTAGCGTGCTTCCGCCTCGGCCGGCGGGATGTTACCGATCGGCTCGAGGAGGCGGCGGCTGTTGTACCAGTCGACCCACTCCACGGTGGCGAACTCGACAGCCTCCAGGTTGCGCCAGGGGCCGCGTCGACGGATCACCTCGGTCTTGAACAAGCCGTTGATGGTCTACGCCGCCATGTCGCGCACCGTGTTCAACCGCCTCACCGCATGATCCGCATTTTCAGACAGTCAGTCAGAGAAACCACTGGCCTGTCGCTTCAAAATTCGCGGTAGCAGTGGCTGCGAGAGCATCCCAGTCAACGTAGCCGGTGTCCGCCACCGCAATACTGGTTACAGCGACATCAACCTGTGCAGCTGCGGAGGTGACGACAGATACAGCCTGCTCGCCGAGCGGCGTAAACTGGATGTTTGAAACAGTGATGGATGTGGAAGGATTATTATTCAATACACCTATAGTGTTGTTCATTCCGCCATTGTTAAAATCGGCCGGAATGTTTTCTGTAAACGATCCCATTTCTGTGTTATCAACCTTAAAGCTGATTTTGCCTGGTTCCCAGACCATTGTGTAATCATGGAATTGACCGCTGCTGACACCATCGTAAACAACTGTTTGATAGGCATCACTACCATTGTTGTTCCAATGGACAGTGCCATACTGGCGGCCCGAGCCGTCCGGGGTGATCTCCACCATGTTGAATTCTTGGCCTGGCCATTGATTGTCTCCTGGCCAAAGAATAACGGCAGGACCAGGCTGGTTACCATCAACCTTCGCGGTCACGGTATACGTGCCGTAGCCGTGGCCCGCATCAGGACCGGTTGCCCACTCCATCATAGAGGAGGAACCACTTAGGGTGACGGCGCCATTGACTGGTGCAGGGACATTCCAGGCGTTACCAAGCGAACCTAGATCTTTATCCAAGGTATTGGTAACTGCATTGTTGGACATACTGATCTTCCATTCTGTAGCTTTGTCGCGCGACACGACACGCCGCCATCGCTGGCGTCGTATTGGTTTATGCGGCATGGTGGGCTGCTACAGCCCTCAGGCGCTTGACGCTTGCACCTGTCCAGCGGCCGAATGCGTCGGCATCGCTTTCACCTGAGCTTTAACAATGCTTTCACACGTTTGCGCTCTGAATGAACAAAATTAGGCAGACTCATTCTCGGAATCCACCCACTAATCGTTAGCCTATTCTTTCCTTGCGGCTTCGAGTGCACAGGATGAGTGCCACAGGGAGCATCAGTACGGAAATTTCCGAACCAAACAAGAGTTGTATTTTTTATATATTACTGCAGCAAAATTTATGCGGGTTGAGATTAGTGGCGGTCGAGTAGCTCGGTCATTCAGCTCTGCCTTTACAAATCGGGTTTTCCCGCACTTTCCGTGCAGCCCTAATTTGCAATGACGTCGGTAAATAATTGATCAAACATAAGAACTGGCCACTTCGTCACGAATCGGTCTCAGGTACTAGGGGAAGGAGCAGCGGTAGTCTGAATCACTTGGCAGATCAGTTATTTAAATAGGATTGGTCTGCAACAACTTATAAGGAAGGTGCTGGAGACCCGAAAACCAAGGCAGATCAACCGCGCAGGACAATGCGATGACCCTTTACGGGGTGGTCGAGGCCGATGAGACGTTCTTCGTACGCTCCTGCAAGAGGCACCGAGGATGGGTAAGGGACAGGCCGCCCCGAGGACCGCGCTGCGCGCCCGCGTGCCTGGGACACCACCAAGCGGAGCCTGTTCCAGCGAGCAGGTAGCGGTGCTGACCGCACTGGGCAACGCAAGTGGGGTCTACGAAGGCATTCTGCCGGCCCTGCTCGCCATTGAGGCGGCGCTGAACGGTCGGATCGCTGCCGGGTTGGTCGCTGGTTTGGATGGTACCCGGCTTACGCGAAGGCGGCTGGCGAGCATTGTCGTGTGATGGTGTCAACCATCACGCCTGTGGCCGTGAAGCTCGCTCCGCTGCCAACCGAGCGACGACAAAAGGGCCACCTCGGGCTCGGGTGGGTGAATGCGCACCATAGTCAGATCAAGGGGCTGGTGGAGGGCGGTGCCATGGCGTGGCAACCCACTACCTCCGCAACTATCTCGGTTGGCACCGGGCGATGCTGCGCCAAGCATTCATCGGGAAGGCGCTGCTGGATCGAGCGCTGACATAGCGCGACATCCGATCTGCCGTGGCCACCCACACTCAATCGTACAGCGCCATTTTAATCCAGCTTTGCCGGAGCTTGCGGCGCACACCCATCTCATTGCGAGTTAGCACAAATTAATCAAAAAGTTGATCAAGATTTTATGATTGCAATTAGAGGTTGAATTACGGATACCACCTCACGTCACACGAAATCACAGTTTCGTGTATCACTAAGATGTGGAGATTGGTCGTGGTTGCATCCATCGGGTCCACCGCAGTCGACGCTACCGGCAACACCTTCAAGGTCGTCCTCGCCGACGACTTCAGCGCCGGGTACAAAACCTCCAACTGGGGCTACGCCTACAACGGCGGCACCTACTGGAACGGCGCCTTCGACTGGAGCTCCAGCGACGTCAACGTCCGCAACGGCGAAATGCAGGTGACCGATACCCGCCAAGCCGATGGCTCCTGGACCGCGGGCGGCTTCAACAGCATGCAGGCCGGGCAGTCGATCACCTACGGCACCGTCGAGTTCGATGCCCGTGTCGAGGCGGCCCAGGGCACCCAGGCTGCCATCCTGATGTGGCCGGTCTCCGATACCTGGCCCCGCGACGGCGAGATCGACATTCTCGAGGCGCCGAAGAACCAGGCGATGCACAGCTCTCATTGGGAGGGCACCGATGGCTCGCACCAGTACAGCTCGATCTTCAGCACTATCGATCCAAGCAAGACCCACCGCTATGCCATGACCTGGCTGCCGAACGAGCTCACCATCAAAGTCGATGGCCAGGTCGTGGCGCGCTGGACCGATGCTGCCGCCATCCCGGACACCGCCATGGGCTTCGGCGCCATGGGCTATGTTGCCGCCAAGGGCGAGGACTGGCTGGGCGGTGCCCCCGACAGCACCACGCCGAGCGTGGTCACGACTTATATTGACAACGTGGTCATGTCCCAGTGGACCGGCACCGGCGGCACGCCGACGCCGCCCTCCGTGCTTGCGCCCGCGCCGGTGGATACGACGCCGGCGGTGAAGACGATCGGCAGCGGCAGCGACACGCTGGTGCTCAAGCTCACGCAGGACGTCTACAAGGCCGGCGCCCAGTATACCGTCAGCGTCGACGGCAAGCAGATCGGCGGCACGCTCACCGCCGGTGCTGCCCAGGGCTCGGGCCAAACCGACGTCATCACCGTCAAGGGCGACTGGGCCGCCGGCGCCCACACGGCCACCGTCACCTTCCTCAACGATACCTGGGGCGGCACCAGCACCACCGACAGCAATCTTTACGTCACCGGCATCACCTACAACGGTAAGGCACTGGCCGGCGGCACTGCCGATTTGATGAGCAACGGCCCGGTCGACTTCTCTTTTACCGAGGCTGCGCTGGTCACCCCTCCTCCCCCCGTCAGCAGCGACACCGCCCCGATCCCTGCCCTCTTCGGTACCCCCGGCACCTGGGGCCAGGCCGCCCAGGTCTGGACCGGCCAGCTCGACTTCGGCGGCGACAGCTACCAGACCTTCGGCGCCAATCCCGCCTGGGGCAGTCTCTCCACCGTCCAGCTCGCCCCCAAGGCCTGGAACGCCGCCTGGGACACTCAGATCGCTGTCGACAACTTCGTCACCGCCAATCTCGACCTCCGCGCTGCCGGCGCCCGCGCCCTGGACGTCATGGTGGTCAGCGCCCAGAACGGCGTCGTCCAGCTCGGCAACGGCAACGACACGATGACCTGGGTCGCTCAGAGCAATGCCGAAGTCGCCGGCAACAAGTTTACTATCAAGACTGGTGGCGGCGACGACGTCGTCCAACTCACCGCCGCCGGCCTCTCCAGCCTCGCCGACTACGACAAGACCGGCAACGGCAGCCTCTACAATGCCGGCTACGACGGCACCGGCTCGACCGCCTCGGTCTATACCGGCGCCGGCCACGACACCGTCACCACCGAGGGCGGCGTCCGCTTGGTGCTGAACGGCGGCTCGGGCTTCGCCACCGCCACCGGCGGCAAGGCCAACGACCTCTTCTACGCCGGCACCGGCGGCGGCGACTTCACCGGCGGTGCCGGCCGCGATACCTTTATCTTCGGCAAGGGCGACGGCCACGTCACCATCCAGGACTTCACCGCCGGCACCGACCGCTTGAAGTTCACCGGTCTGACCAAGGCCGACATTTATACCGCCACTACCACCGAAGCCGGTGTCGCCGGCCTCCTCGTCACCTACGACGCCGACGGCGACAGCGTCTTCCTCGCCAATATCAGCAAGATCAGCGTCAGCGATATGATCTTCGCCTGAGCAACGGCGCTATCTCCAACAATCCGTCCGCAGCCTGGGCACAAAGCCCACGCTCTTGGCTTCGCCTTCCATGCTGAAAGGGCAAATTTGAAGACGCTGTAGCCTCGCAGCGTCCGCGGACGGATCTATAACTATGAAGCTCATCGATAATGCTCACGCTAATCGGGCCAAGCAGTGTCAACGAGGGTCGGATTCCGTCACGGAATGTGTTGGAAATGGCCGTTGTGGTATCGGCGATCGAGGCCTCGACTTCTGCGAAAGCGAATTGCAGCTGATCGGCGGTCAGCTGCTCCGAGCGCCGGCCGAACTGCATGCGCTGCAGCTTGCGCAGCAGGTGCTGCAGCCGCTCGTTCCGCGCCGCCAGCGCGTCGCACTCGGCTACCGCGTCGTCCCACTTCGCCCAGGCTGCCAGCAGCAGCGCGTGCAATGCCGCGGGATCATCAGTCAGTGGTGGCGTTGGAGTGCTGGTCTCACGCATCGCGTAGGCGATTCTATGCGGGCACGCTCGGCCTGGGAATCCGTTTCGTGCTTTGCACCCGCGTCCAATCAATCCCGTCGATTAGCGCTGCAAATTCGACGGTGTGAGCCGCAGCGCGCCGTCCACCACAGGTGGACAGCGGAACGCGCCAGCCTTCAGTTGCCTCCAGACCAGGACCAGGACCAGGCCGCTGCCGTCGCACACCACAAGCTTGATCCGATCAGCACGCTTCGAGCGGAACACCAGCACCACGCCCGAGAACAGAGCCTCACCCATCATCTCGGCCGCCAGCGCGGCGAGGCTGTACGCCCCTTGCGGAAGTCGACGGGCCGCGTCGCCAGTAGGATCCGCGCCTCCGCGGGCAGCGTGATCATGCCTCGAGCGCTGCCGCCAGCCGCGCCACCACCGTCGCATCCATCCCAGCACCAACCCGCAGCAGGCGGCCATTGCGCAGCACCATCTCGACGCGGTCATTCCCGGCGTCCGGCATCGGCGCGCAGGGTGGCGCGACCGAGCCCTACCGCATGCCGCCATCATCCACCAGCAGCGGCACGAAGCGCGGTGCCCGCGGCGACACCTGTCGCGCCGGACGCCCCGCGGCCTCACGGCGCCAGCGATACACCTGGCTTGGCGAAATCCCGTAGCGCTGCGCCACCAGCAGCATCCGTGCCCCCGGCATCGCCGCCTCGGTCAGGACTCTGGCCCACTCATCCGGCATGTATTCCCGCCGGGCCTCGCCGCGGGTGACGATCTCCACCCGCGTCACACCATTTGTGGCAGCACCAGTGCGAAACTTCGAGCCGGCCATCGCTTCACCTCCGCGAGGACCTACCTTTCAGTCACACCGTGCCCTCGCAAGAAGGGCACCGTGGCTGCGCTTACTATTATGCCTTCACTGCTCGCGAAAGGCGCGGTGGAAGCTGTCGCGGATCGGTTGGGTGATGTAGCGGAAGAAGCTCCGCTCGCCGACTTGAACATGGGCCTCAACCGGCATGCCGGGGGTGAGGAACACGTTGGGCAGGCTAGCCAGTTGGTCCTGGTCGATGAGGACATAGGCCCGGTAGTATTGCTGGCGGGTCTGGTCGTTGGTGGTCACGTCTGCCGCGACCCAGGTCACTTGGCCATGCAAGTAGGGGACCAGCCGCTGCTTGAAGGCGGGCAGGCGGATTTCCGATTTCAAACCGGGATAAACGACGTCGATGTCGTATGGCTGCACGTTGACCTCGGCGATCAACCGGTCATGGTTGGGGACCAGGTCCATCACGGGATCGCCTGGCTTGACCACAGCGCCCAGGGTGAAGATGCGCTGGTTGACCACGGTGCCGGACTCGGGCGCCACAATCTCGCGCCGGGTCATAACATCGGCGGCGGCGCGGAGCTTTTCCTCGGCTTCGGCGAGCTTGCCTCGGACATCCCGAACCTCCAGCGAATTGTCCTGCATCCGCTGCTCCTCGGTCTGCTGGATCTGCCGGCGGGATTCGGCAATCGAGCCATTGGCGCGGTCGATCTGGCTGTTGAGATCCTCAATGGTGCCATCAAGCCCGGCGGAGCTGCGCTGAAGCGAGAGCAACTGGGGCAACCGCTGGAGGCCCTGGGTCACTAGGGCACGGGTCATCTCCTCTTCCTGCTTGATTAAAGTGAGCTGGCGGCGGGTGGAGGCAAGCTGACCGCGGGCGCCCTGGATCACGGCGGTCTGCTGGTTGATGCGGGCTTCCAGCACCTGGAGCTGGCTGAGCAGACTAGCGGTGCGGGCCTCGAACAGGGCACGCTGACCGGCAATGCTGTCTATGGCGCGGGGGTGGATGCTGGCGAGGAGCTCGGGCGGGAAGGCAATCTCGCGGGCACGCGATAGCTCCGCGTTAAGTCGAGCGTCCTGAGCCATCAGCGCCCAGCGCTGGGCACGCTGAGTTTCTACCATGACACTGGATTCGATATCGTCCAGGCGCATCAGCACTTGGCCCTGCTCAACCTTGGCGCCGTCGCGCACTAGAATTTCTTCCACAATACCGCCTTCAAGGTGCTGGATAGTGCGGCGGCTGCCCTCGACCTTGATGACGCCAGGAGCGATGGAGGCTTCGGCCAGTGGCGCGAAGACCGCCCAGCCGACGCCGCCGACGACAAAGAACAGGAAGACAAAAAGCCCGAAGATCACCGTACCGCGGGTGCGCGGTGCCGGAGCGTCGAGCAACGGGTTGAATGGGAAAGGTGGCAGGGTGGCACCGAGATCGCGGCTACCGGGCACCAGGACGCGACTGGCCGACGGATTGGCCACCAGTGGCACGCCGGGGGTGGGCTGCGTTGTGAGGCTCATCGAGGGCAAAACTTTCTTCGAGGCGCGCGACTTATGCAGCGCCATTAGAGGCAGTTTCCACAACTATCCAAAGTTGAATATGGCTGCATGGAGCGGTGTGCCAGGACAATCCCCATCTCTGTGGTTTGGCACGGGGAGCAGATGTGGACAGCAGGACCCTCGGGCTGATGCGAAGGTAATGGAGTGCTGCGAAGAGCAGCCTATTTACGGGCCCGGTCACCCGCCTGCGGCAACGGTGCGGGTGTTGGCGATGATCTTCCACGATTTCCGTGGAAGAATTACGCTACGTTTGTTGCTTGCCATTCTGCCTGGTCTGGCGTGCGGTAGTCCAGGGCCGAATGGAAGCGCTGGCAGTTGTAGAAGCTCAGCCCGAATACCCGAGACGCTTCCCGCCGACTGTGCCCCTCCAGAAACACGAATCGCCGGACCGCCGCGTAGATCTCAACCACGAACATCTCCCGGCGACCTCACCTGATCCCTCAGGGTAGGCCGCCTGCCACTGGCCGGGTTTTACGCCGCCCGCAGCAGCACGCCACCGCTCCAGTGGCCGACTTTCTCTCCGCCGTACACACTTTGGGAAACGCACTGCGTCATGCCCGTTTGGCATCGACGACGCGCTTGATCTGCATCGGATGCCAGCTGCTCCCTCCAGCTGGTGCCGGCACGCCGCGCGCGGTGAGCGCCGCGGCGAGCTCGCGCAGCGTCGTCGCGCCGGCACGCCGCGCCGCTTCGACGTAGGGCAGCACGTCGGCGGCGCGGGCGCGCGACAGCCGCTGCTTCACCGCTGCCGCCTTGCGCGCCTGGTCGGGCGTGCCGGCGCACAGACGTGGGTTGCCGAGCACGACGCCCCGCGCCTTCGCCATGGCCAGTGCCGCGCGGGTGCGCTGGCTGATCAGCCCGGCCTCGAGCTCGGCGACGGCGGCCATCTGCGTCACCAGGAACTTGCCGACCGGGCCGGGCGGGACGGTGGGCAGGTCGCAGAACACCACGCCCCCTTCCCCGCTGCCCTCGACGATACCGAGCAGGAAGCGCGCATTCCGGGCCAGCCGGTCGAGCTTGGCGATCAGCAGCGTGGCGCGCTGGGCCCGGCAGGCGGCGAGCGCGGCGGCGAGCTGCGGCCGGTCGGCCCGCTTGCCGCTCTCGATCTCCTGGAACTCGGCGGCGACTTCGCCGCCGGTGGCGGCGACGTGGCGTGCCACCGCCTGGCGTTGCGCCTCGAGCCCGAGGCCGGAGCGTCCCTGGCGTTCGGTACTGACCCGGAAGTAGGCGACGTAGCGCACCGGCCCGATCGGGCTGGCGGCGAGGACCTGGACAGGATTCCTAGAGTCGGCGGGCATGTGGGAGGGGTTCTACCCCCTGCCCTGCGGGTTTGTCACGGATCCAAAGGAACGTTTCATGGTATGTGACAGATATTAGAGAGCCGAAATGTCACTTTCCAAAGCCGGCTTCAGCAGATTACCAAAGTTCTCTTCAGCAGCCTGGTGGCCTGGCAATTGCGCGACGCTCTGGGTCAGTTTTCCATAGGCGAACGGTCAGCCTGATCCTGTCACGTCTGCCGCGGCACCCAGCGCTCGGTAGAGTGTGGCGTGGTGGCATCGCAGCACCCTGGCCGCAGCGCGCACGGAGGTGCCTTCGTCCACCAGCCGGCGGCCAAGGGCGACCTGGTCCGGGGTAAGGGAGGGCGGCCGACCAAAGCGTACGCCGCGCTGCTTCGCCGCCTCGCGTCCTGCGCTAGTGCGGCTCAGGATCAGCGCGCGCTCGAACTCGGCAATGCCGGCGAACACAGTCAGCACCATCCGGCCTGCGGGCGAGGTGGTATCCGCCCAAGGCTCGGCCAGGCTGCGCAGCCCGGCGTCCACGTCGCGCAGCCGCTCGGCGATGTTGAGCAGGTCGCGTGTCGAGCGGGCCAGCCGGTCGAGGCGCGTGACCACGACCACGTCCTCCTCGCGTACCTGGTCGAGCAGCCGCTCCAGCTCCGGCCGGTCGCGCCGCGCCCCGGACACCTTCTCCGCATAGACCCGCCGGCAGCCAGCCTCGCGCAGCGCGCGGCGCTGGAGGGCGAGGTCCTGGTCGTTTGTGGACACGCGGGCGTAGCCGAGGAGCATGGAGCGGAAACGGTCCGGCAGGTGGTGCAGAACTGTATCGGAATACAGCTTTTCTGCAACGGACTTCTGCGACGGGCAAAGTGCCTGGCCCGCCTGGCTTCGTGCCGGTGTCACGGAACTTGGGAGTTGCGCGACACCCAACTGCCAGCTCATCGGCTGGGGTGGGTGCCCAGCCGCCGCAGCACATAGCGCACCGCCTCGCGCGTCGCGTCCACCGCTTGCTGCTCTCCCGGCGTGCCGGCGCTGGCGTGCGCCCGCTCGACCAGGCGGGCCATCACGTGCTTGCCCTGCATGTCGCGCAGCTGCTCGACCGGCACGCCCGTGCCCGCCGACAAGCGCGCGGCAACCTCGTCGAACCCAGCTCCCTCGATGTCCCGCGCGCCGCGGCCGCGCCGGCCCAGGGCGCGGCGGAGGAACACATCGTAGCCGACGCCGTAGGCTTGGGCGAGGCGGCCGATGTAGTCTTCCAGCCGTTCCCACTCGCCGGGCTGCGGGTGCAGCGGCCACCGGAGGCTGCCCACGTCACCGCAGCTCACGCTCGAACAGGCGGCGGCGGACGCTGGGCGGCTGGTACTCCGCCGCCTCGATCTCATCCACTCCGATGCGCTCGCGCCCGGCCTTGAACGCCGCATCCGCCGCGGCGGCGAGCAGGGCCGCCACCTCGCCGATGGTGCCCTCCGAGCGGCGCAGCACCTGCACGCATCTTGGGCGCGCCCAGGCCGGACGGCTCGCGCAATGGCAGCACCGCCTCGAAGCTGGCCAGCAGGCGGCCGAACTCCGGGTCGTCCTCCCAGGAGGGCAGCAGCAACGGCTCGAAGCGGTTCTCCAACTGGTCGTCGCTGCGGATGGCCAGGTACGCCTCGCGCGTGCCCAGGCAGGCCAGCGGAATGCGCAGCTCATTCCCTAGGTAGCGCAGTAGGTTGAGCAGCTCGCGCTGACGGTGGGTGGGCGCGGCCAGCACGTTGTGCAGTTCGTCCAGCACCAGCATCCGGCAGCCGACCGTGCGCAGGAGGCGCAGGAGGAAGCCCTCCCGGTCTGGCGAACGGCCCTGCAAGGGGCCGGGCACGCCGAGGGCGGCCAGGATCGCGGCGTAGAGCCGGTTCAACGTGGGCGATGGCGGCACCTGCACCAGCAGTACGGGGATGACCTCGTGCTCGCCGTCCGCCGATGCGTGCTGTGGATGCGCGCGCAGGAAGTGCTGGGCGATCGCGGTCTTGCCGTTGTTGGTCGGGCCGACGACAAGCAGGCAGCGCGGGCGCACGCGGCCCGGTTCGCGCGCCAGCATCGCCTCCATCCGCGCAAGCGCCTGGCCCGCGCGGGTGTAGCCGATCCAACGGTGGGCGGGCACGAGGGCGAGGCGCTCGGCAGCAGGCAGCAAGGCCACCTCGCGGATCTCGGGACGGAGGTGGAGGAGGTCCATCGTCACCCCTCACCACTGCTCGATGTCGTCGAACGGCTGCGGCGGCCCCGCCTCCGGTTCCAGCACCGTCTCAGTGCTGGCCAGCCCCGCCGCGGCAGGCGCAGCCGTCGGCGGGGCTGCCGGCAAGCCAGGGGCAGCGTCGCGGCGCGCCCGGTCACGACGCGCCGAGCGGGTCAGGCGCGTCGCCTCGCGCTCCATCGCGCGCATCTCCCCCACCGCCGCATACAGCCCCGCCTCGTCCACCTTGCCCCGGTGCCGGGCACGCACCCGGCGCAGCGCCAGGCGGTGCTCCCACAAGCTGATGGCCGGTCGCGACAGGTCGCGCGTCGGCACCTCCAGGTAGCCGTCGTCCTTGGGATCGAGCACGAACACCCGGCTGAGATCGCGTGGGTCGCGCCGGATCAGCAGCGGGTCCGGCCGGTCCCGTTGCACGATCCAGGCGCGCAGGGCGGAGCTGAAGTAGGTGATGTGATCCAGCCTGATCCCGTCGCGTCGCAAGGTCCGCCGGACGACGGGCAAGAAGTCCATGAGGTAGGCACGCGGGTCGCGCGGCACCGGAATGGCGCCGCCCTCGGCCGCAAGCGCGGCCACGCCCTCTTGCCAGCGCCGCAGCGGCGCCTGGCCGCCCAGCCCCTCGTGCGGACGCAGGTGGTAGTACTTGGCGATGGCGACGGCGAGCCAGCGCTCCAACTCGTCCAGCGTCAGGCAGGCCGCCTTGTCGCTGTCGTAGGCGCCGCGCTGGCCGATGTCGGAGAACGTCGTGCCGGGCAGGCCATGCACCAGGCCCATAAGCGTGCCGATCACCCGCTCGACGATGCCGCCGAACTGCGGCCGTCCCGGCGGGCGCCAGTCGATGGCGATGCCGTGCTGGGCGCAGCCGCGCTCGAAGGCGGCGGAATGGAACTCGGCGGCGTTGTCCACGCCCACCCGGCGCGGCTTGCCGGCCACCGGCCAGTCGGCCTCCACCCCGCGCAGCGCGAGCCAGGGCGCCTTGTCCATGGCCATGTGCGTCAGGCACAGCCCGACCGAGGTGGCCGACGGCGCCTCTAAGGTGACGTGGAAGCCGGCGATGCAGCGGCTGTGCGTGTCGATGGCGACCGTCACCCAGGGCCGGCCAATCGGCTCGCGGTCGAGCGGGTCCACCAGCACCAGATCCATCGGCGTGTGGTCCACCTGCACCACGTCGAGCGGGTGCCGGGCCGGCGGCGCATGGCCATGCACTGGCTTGACCTCGGGATACTCCTCGCCGCGGCGGCGCAGGTCTGTGGGGGACAGCGCCTTCAGCCGGCGCCGGACCGTGTTGGGCGAGGGCAGCGCCATCCCGGCCTGGCGGCAGCGGCCGAGCACTTGCTCCACCACCCAGGCCGCTGACCGCTTCTGCGGGGACAGGTAGCCCTCCTCGACGATGCGGCGCAGCAGCGCCTCGGTGCCAGCGTCGAGGCGGGTCCTGCCCCGGCCGCCGCCGGAGCGGCCCGGCAGCAGGGCCGTCAATGCCCCCTCCGCCTCGCGGCAGCGGCGGAGCAAGGTGTAGGTTTGCCGCTCCGACAGGCCCAGGGACACGGATGCAGCCCGCACTAGGTGGCGCGGCCCGTGGCCGCGCTCGGCGAGCGGCCGGATCACCTCAGCCCGGCGCTGCGCCTCGCGCCAGGCCTCTTCCGGGATGAGCGACAGGTCCGCCATGGACAACTCCCGCCTGCAACGTGCTGCAGCCGGGTTCGGCAAAACGCCACCTGCTGCAGCCCACTTCGGCCAGATTGCAGCCGAGTGTGGCAGGGCCAGGCGTTACAAATCAACGCTCATCGCTGAAGCCGACTTTGGAAAGTGACAGGTCGCGGGCGTTGCCTGCGCTACACGACCCTTGATCTTCGAGATCGAATGGCGGGCCCCAGGAAGCTGAAGCGCGAGGCCCGCATGCGCGTCGGAGATGACCAGCTTGACGCCCCGCAGCCCGCGCCGTGCCAGGGAGCGCAGGAAGTCGAGCCAGAAGATCTTCGCCTCGGAGTCGTCGATCGCTAGCGTTTAGCCATCCAAAAGCAGCACAAACGACATCAAAAGATGTCGAAAAGATATACAAATAGAGTCGCTGCCAGGGTGCGGGCAACTGCCCGAAGCGATGGGCACGCCCTTTGCCGACGCCTGTTCGCTTCCAAGCTCGGCCTGCGCGAGTTTCCCCAGCAGGACCACCACCGCGAAACCATGCGATGGCTGCAGTCGCAGGCGGCGGAGCCCTGGATAGGCCCCACAGCCAGGACGTGACGCTGCCCCAATCGAATATGTGCATTGCGATTCAAGGCAATGATCGCTTGCAAATGTATATCACCATGATTGCGGGCCGATGGTAGTATGAGGTCGTCCCGGTATCGGAGCGCAGGCATGATCCTTGTTGTTGGCAACACAAAAGGAGGCGTCGGCAAAACCACGCTCGCGGTCAACCTGGCGATCGCCCGCGCCCTAGGTGGCCGCGACGTCCTGCTGGTGGACGGCGACGAGCAGGGGACGGCCATCGGCTTCACCGAACTCCGCACCGAGCAACTGGGGCAGCCCGGCTATACCGCCGTCTCCCTCCATGGAGCGGCGATCCGAACCCAGACCCGGCAGCTCGCCTCGAAATACGCCGACATCATCATCGACGTGGGCGGGCGCGACACCGGCAGCCTCCGCGCCGCGCTCACCGTTGCCGACGCGGTGCTGATCCCAGTCCAGCCGCGCAGCTTCGACCTCTGGGCCATCGACATCATCGCCAGCTTGGTGCGCGAGGCCCGGGAGATCAACGACCGGCTCCGTGCCTTTGTGGTGCTGAACGCGGCCGACGCCCAGGGTAGCGACAACGAGGCGGCGGCCGAACACCTCGGCGAAGCCCAGGGCCTCGAGTACCTCCCGATCCCGATCGGCCGGCGCAAGGCCTTCCCCAACGCCGCCGCTGCCGGCCGCTCCGTGCTGGAACAGGTGCCACGCGATCCCAAGGCCGTGCAAGAGCTTGCGGCTCTCGTCGCAGCAGTGTTTGTATAGCGTGTCGATATAGGAGCGCATGCGGATGGCTATCGCCCGTAGGCCGAACGTCAATCGCCAAGCAGTGCCAAGCGGCAACCAGGACCTCGCCGCCGAGGCCTTCATCCACGGCACCGCCAGGCCCGACGTGCCGGCCGCCGTCGTCGTGGAGGCTGCGCGGAAAACTCCGATCATGCTCCGCTTCGACGCGGCGCTGCTCCGGCGCGTGGACACGGCTGCCAAGCACCGCGGCATCAGCCGAAGCGCCTGGATCGCCTTCAAGGTCAGCGAGGCCCTCGACGCCGATGGCGCCTGACCCGGTGGCCGAGAAGGCGGCGCGCGCAGGCCAGCCCCGGGGAGACTACCAACTCGACCTCTTCGCGGCGTTGCCCGGCGACCTGCCGACCCACGACCAGCAGGAGATGATGGAGCGGCCCTTTTTCAGCCTCTCCAAGAGCAAGCGCACCGAACCTATCGACTACCGCGTCCGCAACGGCACCACCGAGATCCGGGTCAAGGTCACGGCGAATGCCGAAACCGGCATGGCGACGATCTGGGACGCGGACATCCTGATCTGGGCCGCCAGCCAGGTTCGCGAGGCGATCACCCGCGGTGTGCCGACCTCCCGCCGCTTCCGTGTCAGCCTCTACGAATTGCTCCGCGCCATCGGCCGGCCTACCGGCGGCGCCGAGTACGGGCGCATCGTCGAGGCGCTGCGCCGGCTCAAGGGTACGGTGATCGAGACGACCATCCGCCAGAACGGCACACGCCCGACGGGCTTCGGCTGGATCGAGGATTGGTCGGCGCCGACCGACGCGGATGGCCGGTCCCTCGGCATCGAGTTCACCATCGCCGAATGGCTCTACCAGGGCATTCGCGACGACAAGCTCGTCCTCTCGATCGACCGGGAATACTTCGCCCTCACCGGCGGGATCGAGCGCTGGCTGTACCGCGTCGTCCGCAAGCACGGCGGCCACCAGGGGGGAGGGTGGGGCTTCACCATGTCCCAACTCCACCACAAGTCGGGCTCGACGCGCCGCCTGGCCGACTTCGCCAAGGACATCCGCAAGGTCGTCGAGCGGCAGCGGCTGCCCGGCTACTGGCTGGAACTATACCGCACCGACGGTAACGAGGAGGCGCTTCACTTCTCGGCCCGCGCCATCCTGCCGACCACTCATCCGGGCTACGCCGCCAAGCGCCTGCCGCGCGTCCGGGTGGCACATAAGCGCGAGGCCGTCGACGAACCGCAGGCCGACTGACCGAACGCGGCAGCCCACTCGGCGCAGGGCGTGATAGCCCGATAGTCCCGGCTCAGCCGGCTCTGAGTGAGCCCGGCAGGCGTCACGCCACCCCGAAACAGCCCATTCCGCGGCCGATTGCGGCCCAATATCCCATCTAAAGGGGTCGAGCCGGGCGTGCTGACCGGATTAGGTACCGGTCAGACCTGCTTTATCGGGCTATCACGCCCCGGTCCGATTAGCGCGGCAAGCCGCAGCGTCGCGCACGGGCTGCGGACAACCTCGTCAGGGCCTGTGAATCCTATCGGGCTATCACGCCCCACCGGACACGGGCTTTCACGCCCCGGAGACACGGGCTTTCACGCCCCGAGTCTCGGTCAAAAGCTGAACGGCACCAACGGCTTGGAGAGTCCGTAAGAGTCTTAATCCTACTACGTAGATTCTCTTTAATGACCTTAGCCTGTGGATAAGTGAGCCGCGCAGAAACAAGATGGCTCTTGAGAAAGTAAGGTTTTTCCCTTACATACCCCTCGCCGTTCAAGGCACTGAAGGCAGGGGCATGACGATGATCGAAGAGGTCTGCACCATTACCGCCAAGGGCCAGACCACGGTGCCCAAGGCAGTCCGCCAAGCCCTTGGCGTCGGCTATGGCGGGCGTATCGCCTTCAGGGTCGAGGAAGGCGGTGCCGTCAGCGTCCACGCCCTGCAGGGGGCCGAGGACACTGACCCGGCGCTAGCGCCGTTCCTGGCGCTTTTGGCAGCCGATCTGACCACCCGGCCGGCTGACGCCGTGCGACCGCTTCCCGACAGCCTGGCAGCCCGCCTAGAGGCACTGGGCGCTGAGGTGGGGGAGGTGGACCCGGACGCCCCGATCGAGGGCGAAGTCAGCCTGTAACGGGTGCCAAGCCCGTGATGATGCGGCACGGCTGGCACCTGCTGGCCCATCCCCTTTTCCTCGACCAGTTGGAACGCCTGCTGACGGCCGTGGAACGGGCCAAGCGAGCCGATCCCGAAGGCTGGCAGGGGAAGGCCGATGCTCGGCTGCTTGCGGCACTGCAGGCCTTGCTGCTGGACCGCATCCCACGCGATCCGCTGGCAGCGGAATTCCGCCAGGGGAACACCCTTGGGCCGGCGCACCGTCACTGGTTCCGCGCCAAATTCGGCGGTAACCGCTTCCGGCTGTTCTTTCGCGCCGACTCCCGCGCCAAGGTCATCGTCTACGCCTGGGTCAACGACCGCGACACGCTGCGGAAGGCCGGCGCCGGAACTGACCCCTACGCAGTGTTCGCCCGGATGCTGGGGCATGGGAACCCACCCGACGATTGGCCGGCCTTGCTGGCCGCAGCCCAGGCTCCCGACGCGCAACGCAGGTTCAACGCGGCAGACGGGTAATAGGATTCGGGTTCAATGCTCACATTCAGCCACTGCAACTTGGCCTGCCACCAGATGCCTGCGTTGATAGCCCCACGCTTGCCCGAGTGGGCCCAGTACTGTCTTCCATCTTGGTCACTCGTCGAACAGCCCGGCGAACTCCGGGTCGGCGTAGTGCCGTAGCTTGGCGGCGAGGGCAGGGGCCTTGCCCGGGCGGAGGATGACCTGGAGGTGCGGGGACAAGCGCATGGCCTCGTCGGGGGTGAGCAAAGGCCTGCCGGCGAGGTGGGTGGCAGTGCCGTCGCTGACGCTGCCGCCACCGGTCCCCAGGCCCGCGGGCTGGCTGCCGCCGGTGGAGGCGGTGACGTACTCCACCGTGGCGTTGCCGAGGACGCGGGAGAGCCAGGTCGCAGTGTCGAGGTCGGCGGGCGCTGAGACCTGCACCAGGCCGGCGTTGGCGAGGAAGGTGGCGGCCGAATCCCCATAGGCGGCCCGGAGCTGGGCGAGGTCCTGGAGGATGGGCCAGAGCTGCAGGCCGAGGCCGGCCATGAGGCCGGCGGCCTGGAGCACCGGCTCGAGGCGGCCGAGGGCGGCAAACTCGTCGAGCAGCAGGAGCACGGGCGGGGTGCCGGGACGCTGCGGGGCGCGGGCCAGCTCGGCGATGGCCTGGGCGACCAGCAGGCGCAGCCAGCGGGCGTAGCTGCCCAGGCGGTTAGGCGGCAGGACCAGGAACACCGTCGCCGCGCCGTCGCGCAGATCGCGCCAGCGGAAGTCGGCCCGACTCATGGCGGTGGCCAGGCGGGGGCTGTCGAGGAAGTGGGTATGGCGCTGGGTGGAGGAGAGCACGCCGGCAGCCTCGCGGTCGGCCTTGCCGAGCTGGCGGGCGGCGGCACGGGCCACCAGCCCACCGGCAGCACCCGCGTCGGCCATCAGGGCGTGCAGCAAGGCCTCCCAGTCGCGCGGCGGCAGGGTGAGCAGCCGGCGCAGTTCGGTCAGGCCACGGGCCTCCCCAGGCGGGCGGGTGGCGAGGTGCAGCAGCAGCCCGGCGATGAGGGCTTTGGCCTCCTCGTTCCAATGAGCCTCGGCCACCTGGCCGGGCGGGTCGAAGACCAGGGCGTCGGCCAGGGTGGCCGCGTCGTCGGCAAGGTCGGGGGAGAGCGGGTCGAGGACGGCGGCGGGATCGTAGGCCGCGGCGGGCTGGCCTGAGGCGCCGAAGGGGTCGAGGACCCAGACCGGCCCGAAGCGGCGCCTGGCACGGGCGGCGATGCGGGCGTTCTCGCCCTTGGGATCGATGCAGATGACCGGGCGGGGGATGGTGAGCAGGTTCGGCAGCACGGTGCCGACGCCCTTGCCGGAGCGGGTGGGGGCGACGGTGAGGAGGTGGGCCGGGCCGGCGTAGCGCAGGGGCATGCCGCGGCGATCGGCGGCACGGCCAACGAGGAGGGCAGCAGGGTGCTGCGCGAGCGCCGGGGCAGCCAGCTCAGCCGCGACCTGCCGGGCATCGGCCCAGGTGGCAGAGCCCATGGCGTCGGACAGGACTGGCCGGCGGAAGCTGCGGCGCAGGCTGAGCAGGGTGGCTCCGACGCCGGAGAGAATGATGCCGGTGCTCCAGACAGCGCCGCCCCATTCGTTAGGGACCAGCAGGCCGAGCAGGGCGAAGATCACCAAGCCCGCGACCATGCCGAGTGCCCCGGCGATGGCGGCATGCACGACGGCACCGCCGAGGCGCCAGGTGAAGCCGATCCCATCCACCACCGCAGCCAAGGCAGTCTTCACGCCGGGTTTCCTTCTACCGTTTCGTCGCCTGCCAACCCGGTCATGCCAGCCGCCGCGGCGGCCTCGCGGTCAGCAGCAAAGGCGCGCAGCCCGGCCCGACGCCAGCGGGCGCGGAGATCGGCCGGATCGTCATCACCCACACCCTGCAACTGCCCTGCGACCTCGAGGAGAGCGCCGAGCATGGTTGCGCGGTCGTCGTCGGTCAGCTCGACCAGCCCGGCCTTGGCGACGAGGCCGCCGAGCTCGATCAGGTGACGGGTCCGGGCCCGGCGGGCGAGGGCCCAGTCGCGGGTGTCGCTGCGGGCACGATCGGCCTCCAGCCGGTTACGCGCCACCGCCAGCCTTCGGAGTGCTCGGTCCAGCCGGCGCAGCCCCAGCCGCATCGCCACCGGATCCGGCCTTGCCGCCATC
>NZ_JAUFPN010000049.1 GCF_030409335.1 Paeniroseomonas aquatica | reverse complement strand
GTGGCAGTCTCCTACTCATATCGGCCGACGGCCCCGGATGCCAGGCGCGCAACGCCAGCCGAGAGAGAAGGTTAGCTTCCCATGACCCACCGCCGAACCGCCCTCCTCGCGACCGTAACCACGCCGATCGCGACGCAGGCGCAGGACACCCGTCAGGGGCACGTTCCGGCCGAGCGCTGTGGCACGTCGCATGACTGACACGGCTCGTTTCCAACCGTGAAGGTGGGTCAGCGCGCGAAGGTTGCGCAACTGGCGAAAAATTAACGCATTAGGACAGACGGATGTGCCGGGAGGTGCACGCAGCTCTCGGGTTAACCCTGACCGCGACTGTCTCGCGTCGCTTGTCCCGCAGCCCGTGGCGCATCGAGCTGGCCCGCGTAGTGCTGCGACAGGCCGAACTGGGCGACCGCTTCTTCGACCATTCGAACGCTGCGCCGTCCTTGCTGCATCAGGTGGATGACAGCCAGACGGACCTGGCGGGCGCCTGGCGGACGGTCAGTGCCGAGCTCACCGGTATGGTCACGGGCTGGACGAGAAGCCGGTGCTTGCGGCCCTGAACAGGCTGGACGCCATGACGTCCCAGGCCCGTGCCGGCCGGGTCAGGGCGCTGAAACGTACGGTGGAACGGCTGATCCTGCAGTTGTCGAGCGCCACGGGCGAGGCCTGCCCCAGGCTTTGCGCCAGTTGCCGGACAGCTGCACCGGCCAACGATTGGGCTGACCTGCCCCGAGCCTTGCGGCCTTATTCAACCAATAGGTGATGCGCGGAGAGATCGTTTGGCCGCGAACTCTACCCGGGCCAAACGCGTCTGGGCTTGGCAGACTCAGCCTACTATCCACAACATTATATAACAATTTCAATGTCTTGCTAAACTTTATTCGTCGTTAAGAAACCGCTCATAATATGTGAAACGTGATTACACGATTCCGTGATTGCAATCAGTAGTTGAATACGGCACACCTTCCTTCGCAGATAACGTTCACAAACGCGTTTCTCACGGAAAAGTGGAGTATTTAGCTATGGTTGCCTCCATCGGTTCGATCGCCACGGACGCCGCTGGGAATACCTACAAGGTCGTTCTCGCCGATGATTTCAGCGCCGGCTACAAGGCCTCCAACTGGGGCTACGGCTATAACGGCGGCACCTACTGGAACGGCGCCTTCACCTGGAGCTCAAGCGACGTCAACGTCCGCAACGGCGAGATGCAGGTCACCGACACCCGCCAAGCCGATGGCTCCTGGACTGCGGGCGGTTTCAACAGCATGCAGGCCGGCCAGTCGATCACCTATGGCACCGTTGAGTTCGATGCCCGCGTCGAGGCGGCCCAGGGGACCCAGGCCGCGATCCTGATGTGGCCGGTTTCGGATACTTGGCCGCGCGACGGCGAGATCGACATCCTCGAGGCGCCAAAGAACCAAGCCATGCACAGCTCCCACTGGGAGGGCGCCGACGGCTCGCACCAGTACAGCTCGATCTTCAGCACCATCGATCCCAGCAAAACCCACCGCTACGCCATGACCTGGCTGCCAAACGAGGTCACCATCAAGGTCGATGGCCAAGTTGTGGCGCGCTGGACCGATGCCGCGGCCATCCCGGACACCGCCATGGGCTTCGGCGCCATGGGCTACGTCGCTGCCCAGGGCGAGGACTGGCTCGGCGGTGCTCCCGACAGCACCACGCCGAGCGTGGTCACAACCTATATCGACAACGTGGTCATGTCCCAGTGGACCGGCACCGGCGGC
>NZ_JAUFPN010000048.1 GCF_030409335.1 Paeniroseomonas aquatica | reverse complement strand
GTAAGCTGCTGCCGTATACCCACGACGCTCACAACGCGAGGACCACAGAGTCAGCGATCTGCGGCCAGCTGGTTTTGAAAGTGCGGTATGCGGGCAAGGCCTGCGCGCGACCGCGAGCCGCTCTTCCCAAGGCTTGCAAGCTCACCATAATATCTTACATGAGTAATGTATCACTGATGGGCGAAGGATAGAAATGGAGCAGTTGGGCATAGAACGTCTGGACGCAGTCACGATGGCAGCGCGTGCGTCCGAGGCCGAGGCATTCCTTCGCTCACTCGCCAGCCGTCACCGCCTAATGATCCTTTGCACCTTGCTCGAGGGAGAGATTGCGGTGGGTGAGCTGCTGCAGCGGCTTGGCTTAAATCAATCCAATCTTTCTCGCCACTTGGCCACCTTGCGCGAGGAAGGCTTGGTGGCAACCAGGCGAGAGGGCGTCGTCATCCACTACCGGATCGCCTCGGAACGGGTGCGACCAATCCTCGCCGAACTCTACCGCCTGTTTTGTGCGCCGAGCGAAACCCCGTCCCCGGAGATGATGAATGACCCCCAAGCACGCGGTACCTGACGAGCAGCGGCAAAGGCCCACGCAGTTTCCGACACCCCTACTGCAAGGAGTTGATCATGGTTGACCGCCAGCCGGTGGTGACCGGCTTCTACCACGAGGAGACCAACAGCATCGCCTACGTGGTCGCGGACCCCGCGACCAAGCGCTGCGCAATCATCGATCCGGTGCTCGACTTCGATCGCGCCTGTCGCGGTACTCATACCGCCTTCGCCGACCGAATGGTGCAGTTCGTCCGCAAGCAGGGGCTGACGGTGGAGTGGATCCTCGACACCCACCCACATGCCGACCACTTCTCGGCCGCGCCCTACCTCCAGGAAATGTTCGGGGCGCCGACCGCTATCGGGGAACACGTGGTCACGGTCCAAAGGATTTGGCAGAAAATTTATAACCTGCCCAACCTTCCGACCAATGGTACGCAGTGGAACCGCTTGTTCCGGGATGGCGAGCGCTTCGCCATCGGCGAGCTGGAGGCGGAGGTCATCTTCTCGCCCGGCCACACGGCAGCCTCGATCACCTACCTCGTCGGGGACGCCGCCTTCATCCACGACACGCTGTTCATGCCCGATGGCGGCACCGCTCGAGCCGACTTCCCCGGCGGTGATGCCCGTGCGCTCTACCGCAGCATCCAGCGTATCCTCGCGCTGCCATCGGAGACCCGCGTATTTACTGGTCATGACTACCAGCCAGGCGGTCGGGAGCCGAGATGGGAGTCCACCGTCGCTGAACAGATTGCCCACAACACGCACCTGCGGGGCGGAGTAACCGAGGAGGCATTCGTTGTGGCACGCGAGACGCGTGACCGGACGCTGTCCTTCCCGGCCCTGCTGCTAGACGCTCTGCAGGTGAATATTCGCGGTGGGCGGCTCCCTGAGCCGGAGGCG
>NZ_JAUFPN010000047.1 GCF_030409335.1 Paeniroseomonas aquatica | reverse complement strand
GGCCGGGCGGCCGGCAAGGCCTCGGCCAGGGGCGCTTCGGCAGAAGGCGGCCCGGCGGCGGGCGGTCCGGCGGCCAGCCACAGCCCGGCCGCGCCGGCCGCCGCCGCGGCGACCAGCTTCTCCAGGCCCAGGCCCCTCATGTCGGCACCACGCTGCAGGATCGCATGGCTCATCACCCGGTCGTCTCGGCGCAGTCTAGGCCGAAGTTTGGCATGGGATCAGGGGCTGCGATGCAGCAGCCAAACGAAAATCAGCGGGAGCCCCCCGGCGATGGCCCAGCCCAGCGGAGTGCCCGACCGGCCGCCGATGCGGGCCCCGAGGCCGGGGCCGATCCAGAGGGCGGCGAAGGGTGCGGTGGCCACCAGCCAGTCCGTGCCGCCGCCCCGGGCCAGCACCGGCCCGCCCGCCAGGGCCGCCAGCCCGATCGCCAGCGGCAGCGCCGGGGCCGGGCCCCAGCCGCCACCCGGCAGCGCCCCGAGCGCCGCCGCGGCGGCGACCAGCGCCAGCGCCCACCAGGGCCCCGGCGGGCCGTACAGCCA
>NZ_JAUFPN010000046.1 GCF_030409335.1 Paeniroseomonas aquatica | reverse complement strand
GCCGCCTCAGCCCAAGGAAATGGCCAAAGTCCAGCTTAGGCGTTCGTAGAAATCGAGCACCACGTAGGCATGCACGAACATTGTCGCATCTGTGCCGAAAGCTGCCATCGTTGCGAGCGAACCTGCGCCAAGCCGTTGCACAACCTAGCAAGTCGAAGCGGCCGCAGTGGTAGACCGGCCAACTGCTTAGTGCCGGGCCCAAACCCAGCTGCTGCTTGGCGTCTTGCCTTTCGGCGCCCCGAAGGCCACCACCTCATACGGCGTGCCAGGCATATCCATGCCCGGCGAGGAGGGCGGCATCCCGGGCGCCGAGAGGCCCCTCGCCGCCGGGCGTTCCGCCAGCAACCGGTAAATGTCAGAGGCGGGAACGTGGCCTTCTACCAAGTAGCCGCCCACCGCGGCGGTGTGGCACGACCACAGTTCCTCTGGCACCTCATGCGCAGTCTTGAGGGGACGCACATCCACCACCTCCTGCACTACCACCTCGAAACCAGCGGCGCGTAAATGGCGGATCCAGCCGTCGCAGCAGCCACAACTTGGGTCTTTCCAAACCTCGACGCGGATTGCCTGGGCGGCCGCGGCAACGGTGCCGGTAGCCGCCCCAGCAGCGCCCAGCAGAACCGTCAGGACCAGCCGCAGCGTGTCCCGCCGACCAGTAGCCATGAGCTGAGTATCGGTGGCGGCTATCATGCGATCCTCCTAGAGAGAGAACGTGGTTCGTGGCAGCAGGGTAGCATCAATGCATCGCTGCGGCCGCGCGGCAGCGGCTAGCAGCGAAAGCCCAGCCCGGCGCCGCGACGCTGAGGTTCCACGGGATGGGGCATTCGGCATATGGTCGTCGAGGCAGGCCTTCGCCAGTCCCTGCAGCGTGTCGCGCATGGTGGTCAGCTCGTGGTTCCGAATCTTCCGCTCCGCCACATGGGTAGTGGCGATCTGTTTCACGTTGCTGCTCGACCGCGACTAGTCGTGTGATAACCTTAAGTGTCCATCCGGGAACATACCGATTTATCTGAATCGGTTGTGATTGGCTCGCGGCGGCGGCTTTTGGAAAAAGAGCGGCCATGTGGACGCCCGAGAACCGGCCGAAATACGATCGCAGCAAGCTGCGCTACCCGAGCGACCTAACCGATGAGGAGTGGTCGATTGTCGGCCCGCTGATCCCGCCTGCGAAGGGCGGCGGCAACAAGCGGACGATCGACGTGCGCGCGGTGCTGAATGGGGTGATGTACATCCTGCGCACCGGCTGCCAGTGGGCAGCACTGCCGAAGGACCTGCCACCGCGGAGCACGGTGAACGACTACCTGCGGCGCTGGGACGAGGACCGGACGCTCGATCGGATCCACCACGCGCTCTACGTGCTGTGCCGGGAGCAGGCTGGACGCGAGGCCAGCCCGACGGCCGCGATCATCGACAGCCAGAGCGTCAAGAGCGCGGAAAAGGGGGGGCCTGCATCGACCTCTCGGGCTACGACGCGGGCAAGAAGATCAAGGGCAAGAAGCGGCACGTCCTTGTCGACACCCAAGGCCTGCGGATGCAGGCCATCATCCACGCCGCCGACATCCAGGACCGTGATGGTGGCGTGCTGCTGATGGGGTCACTATTCGGCCTCTACCCGTTCCTGCTGAAGCTTTACGCCGACGGCGGGTACCAAGGCGTCAGCTTTCAGGACGGATTGCGCACGACTTGCCGCCAGATCAACCTCGAGATCGTCAAGCGATCCGAGTTGCGCAAGTTCGTCGTGCTGCCGAAGCGTTGGATCGTCGAGCGCACTATCGCCTGGCTCAACCGCTGCCGACGATTGGCCAAGGATTGGGAGTGCCTGAACCGCCGCGCGCTTGCCTTCCTGCGATGGGCCTCCGTCCGCCGCATGCTTCGAAGGCTATGTCAGAAAACCATATGATCCCGGATGGACTCTAGAGCGGTTTCCGGCCTGACTGAATCGCTTGTGATCCACAAAGCGGCGCGGAGGTGATTCAGTTGCTCCTCGGCAAAGGGGGCGATGGAGATGTCTAAGGCGCTGTCGGTCGACTTGCGGGAACGCGTGGTGGCGGCGATCGCGGCGGGGTCGTCCTGCCGTGCGGCGGCGGCTCGCTTCGGGGTGAGCGCAGCCAGCGCAGTCCGGTGGGCGGCGCTGACACGAAAGGTGGGTTCGGTCGCGCCAGGGCCGCTCGGTGGGGACCGGCGCTCGGCACAGATCGAGGCGCATGCGGCGCTGATCCTCCGTCTCGTCGACCAGAAGTCGGACATCACGCTGCGGGAGATCCAGGCCGAGTTGGCTGAGGCTGGTGTTTCGGCCGGCATCGGCACGTTGTGGCGCTTCTTCGACCGGCGGCGGATGACATGGAAAAAAAGTCTGCCCACGCCGAGGAGCAGGATCGCCCGGACGTCCTGAGGCGGCGCTGGGCCTGGTTCGAAGCTCAGCCTGACCTCGACCCGGACCAGCTGGTGTTCATTGATGAGACCTGGGCCTCGACTAACATGGCCCGCACCCACGGCCGGGCACCCCGGGGCGAGCGGCTACGCGCCGCCATCCCACACGGCCATTGGCTGACCACCACCTTCGTCGCCGGCCTGCGCAACACCGGCATCGTCGCGCCTATGGTGCTCGATGGGCCGATCAATGGCTCGCTCTTCCAGGACTATGTCGACCAAGCGCCGGTGCCTGAGCTCCGCCCTGGCGATGTCGTCGTCACGGACAACCTTGGCAGCCACAAGGGCGCAGGCGTCAGGGCCGCCATCGAGGCCGCAGGCGCCAACCTGCTCTACCTCCCGCCCTACAGCCCGGACTTCAACCCAATCGAGCAGGCCTTCGCCAAGCTGAAGGCAGCGCTCCGCACAGCAGCTGAACGCACCCTCGATGGCCTGTGGGCGGCCATCGGCCGCATCATCGACACCTTCACCCCAACCGAGTGCACTAACTACTTTGCCGCCGCAGGCTATGACGCAGACTGATAGGAAAACGCTCTAAGACCCTGCTGGCGGGGTAACCGTCAGCTGCTCTCCGTTTTGAGCTGTCGGCTGCTTTTGATCGATGTCTTGGGTATGGCAGACAACACGACCATGGTGGCTGAGCTCGTAGGTGGCGCTTACGAGGCGCGTAAGGGTTCGATACGGCGTGCTGCCGGCTCTGGCGTGGAGGTTCGGTTCTCACTCATCCCCTCATTTCGCGCTATCATTTTTCGGCGTGAATACGCCGGTCTTTAATACCGCGTTGGCGAAGTTCTGCATCAGTGGCGCCAGCCTGTGCTCTGGCATGTTGGGGATGAGGCCGTAGAGCATGCAGCCCTGCCAGAACAGCGAGTGGGTGCGGGTTTGCTCGTATTGGACTTCAGCAGCCGGTCCATGCCGAGGCTTCACCGACCGCGCCGAGCAGGGTAAGCAGCGCGGTGGCAAAGGCGCTGACCAGCAGCAGTCGGTCGCGCCGCATTGGCTCGCCGATGCGGGTGGCGGACAGCCCCATGCCGAAGCGCAGATCCTTGGTGTCGCGGAAGGCAGGCTCGACTGTCCAGCGGCGGGCGTAGTGGTTGACCAGCACCGCCGCCGTCGCCTTCGGGTCGCTCGCGGCCAGGCACCAGGGTTGCTTCATGCCCTTGGCATGGACGCAGACCACGGCGCCCACCTGGCGGCCCTGCGCCATCACCCGGGCATGGCGCAGCTTGCGGGCGCGGCCGCCCTTTCCAACCCGTCCGGCCGCCGGCTTCGTCTCGCCATCCTCGGCGGCGACGCGGATGTTGCCGCGGAAGCGGATGACGTAGCCGAAGCCCAACTCGCCCAGGAAGGCGAACAGCTTCTGGTCGCCGAAGCCGCGGTCGGCCAGGATCGTCACCCAGCAGCCTGGCGGCACGAGTTCGGCCAGGCGGCGTAGGCAGGCGTCCTCGTAGTCGTTGCGCCGGGTCGCAATCTCCTCCTTCCAGACGGTCAGCCAGAGCAGCGGTGCCGCGCGGCCGTAGCCGGTGACCAAGCTCAGCACCAGCGTCGATTGGCCGTCATGGTCGAAATCCGCCGAATCCATCGCCACCAGGGCGTCCCCACGACCGCTCAACTGATGCGGCACCCAACGGGCGAAACAGTCCCGTACGTCGATGCCATTGTTGCTGAGCAGTTGGTCCACCTGTTTGACCGCGTGCTTGGTCACCAGACCACGCGCCTGGGCCAAGGCGTGGCCGATCATCGCCACCGCGAGCGAGGCCGCCGCCATCACCCCAAGCGTAGCGCCCGCCAGGGCGTCGATCCGTTTGGCATGCAGGTCAGGCCCGTACAACTCGCCGATGAACGACCGCACTTCGCCCGGACGCCCGCCCCGATGACCCGCCTTGTCCACCCCAATGCTCCAGCCCCACTTGAGCCTAAACCTCTACAAAGACCGCCCGAATCGGGGCTAGACCGGCATTAAAAAAATGAGGGGATTCGTGAGGACGCATGCCACCACGATTACGGATTGCGGCAGTGCAACTCCTGGCATGCTGAAAACGGGTAAAGTTGTTCCTGCTCATCTCTGTATGCCAAGGTCTAACCGCAAACAAGGAGCATCACTCGATGCCAATCCGCCGAGAATTGTTTACCGTCCCCGGTGCGGTTGCTGCGATAATCATTCAACCGCGTCAAGCCGCCGCACAGGGGACTGGCAGCGAGACCCGCGCGATGCCTGGCATGAACCATCATGTAATGACTTCGCGGGAATGCGCAGAAATTTGTGCCCGAACACACGCTATGTGCGTGGAGACGTGGCGCCATTGCGCCGAACGAGGAGGTGCTCATGCCGCGATCATGCA
Organism: Paeniroseomonas aquatica; assembly: GCF_030409335.1. Taxonomy (GTDB): domain Bacteria; phylum Pseudomonadota; class Alphaproteobacteria; order Acetobacterales; family Acetobacteraceae; genus Belnapia; species Belnapia aquatica. Next base: position 20,109 of record NZ_JAUFPN010000046.1, on the reverse strand, counting down.
ACTTACACTGCTGCTCGACTGCGCGGAAATATGCCAAGTAACCGCTAACTCACTGCTTCGGCAGTCGCTGCAACACCTCGTCTTCTGCGGCGCCTGTGCACAACTTTGCGATGCTTGTGCCAAGGACTGCGAAAATTTCAACGAGGACTCACAAATGCGCCGTTGCGCGATGCTGTGTCGCGAGTGTGCCGAGGGCTGTCGCCACATGGCTAGGCCACCAACTTGACTCTCTTTTTTTGCTGTAATTACGCAACCCGCTACCGTCTTGGCGTTCTCTGCACCAAACCCATTTCCGGTTGGGCGTAGAGAGATGATGTTTCCTGCTCTTCAGCAATCAGCTGTAAGGCTTCAACGCGTCATGCTGCCAGGCTATAATGGTACCTGACCGTACACATGGCGCTTAGCAGGCTGCTGAAATTCGTAGCCTGAATTGCGCGTTCACGATTCGCTGTTGACGCAGTCGGATGGGGTGAGAATGCGCGGCAGCGACGCGGTGGCTGGGTCCTTGTTCAGCTATGTCGACCTTGAGAAGCGGGTGCGTGCTGATCATCCGCTGCGGGTGATCCGCGGCGTGGTAAATGCCACGCTGGCGGATCTCTCGGCCGCGTTCGACGCGCTATATTCGCCGTTCGGGCGGGAATCGATCCCGCCGGAGCGACTGCTACGCGCCTTGCTGCTGCAGGCCTTCTACTCGATCCGGTCGGAGCGGCAGTTGGTCGAGCGGATCGAGTTCGACCTGCTGTTCCGCTGGTTCGTCGGCCTCGGCGTGGACGACCCAGTGTGGGACGCCACGACCTTCACCAAGAACCGCGACCGCCTGCTGGAGGGCGACGTGGCTTTGAAGTTCCTGGCCACGGTGCTGGCGCAGCCCCGGGTCAAGGCACGGCTCTCGACCGAGCACTTCTCGGTCGACGGCACGCTGTTGGAAGCCTGGGCCAGCACCAAAAGCTTCCGGCCGAAGGACGGCTCCGCCCCGCCGCCCGACGCGGGCCGCAACGGCGAGCAGGACTTCCATGGCCAGACGCGCAGCAACGAGACCCACGCCTCGACCACCGACCCCGATGCCAGGCTCTACCGCAAGGGCCGCGGCAAGGAGGCCAAGCTGGCGTTCATGGGCCACGCGCTCATGGAGAACAGGAACGGCCTGATCGTCGGCGCGCTCGCCACCCGCGCCTCAGGCCATGCCGAGCGGCTCGCTGCGCTGCACCTGATGGAGCCGCATGCCGATCGGCCGCAGAAGGTCACGCTGGCAGGCGACAAGGGCTTCGATACGCAGGACTTCGTAGCCGAACTCCGCGAGATCAACGTCACCCCGCATGTGGCGCAGAACACCAACGGGCGGCGTTCGGCGATCGACGGCCGGACCACGCGCCATCCCGGCTATGCCATCAGCCTGCGCATCCGCAAGCGGATCGAGGAGGCTTTCGGTTGGGCCAAGACCGTGGCGGGGCTGCGCAAGACGCGCCATCGCGGGCTGCCCAAAATCGACTGGCAGTTCACCCTCGCTATGGCAGCCTACAACCTGGTTCGGCTGCCCAAGCTGCTGGTGGCAGCAGCGTGACGCTAGGATTCCGCCCAGAGCCCGCCGACGCCGCCAAAAACAGCCCCAGAAGCAGCATTCTTAGGCGCCGCTGCCACTGAACGCCTGTCCCAAAGCCCGACCAGCCGCTTTCCAAGACCACTTTTCAGCAGCCTGTTAGATCACCTTCGGGCATGGTTGGCCGTTCAGAACCACATCCTGATGCCGGTTACTACCTGGAATATGCTCTGGTCTTCCCCCTCCGCGCGGCGCAGGGTGGCGGTCTGACCAAAGCTGCGCAGCCAGGAAACGCCGATATAGGGGGCAAATTCGCGGCGGATCTCGTAGCGCAGGCGGACACCGATCTCGATGTCGTTTAGCCCCGCGCCGACCTCGTAGCGCGCGGCTCGTTGAATCGCGGCGTTAAATTCGAAGCGTGGCAGCAGGATCAGGCGCTGCGTCAACAGGATATTCTGGGCTACCGTTGCTCGCGCCGACACGTCACCGTTTTGGCTGACGAAGACGGCCGCCTCAAGCTCTGCTCCATAGGGCACCAGCCCCTGCACCCCAACCACCGCGAAGCTGCGGCCTCGGGTGTTGGTCCGGCTCAATTGCTGCTCGTAGCGGATCCCGGCCTGGAAATCGACGAAGGGCGAGATGAGCCGCCCGTACAGCAGCTGCAAATCCGTGTCGCCGACCCGTCGCGCGGCGTTGTAGCGCCCCTCGGTCTTGACCCAAGCTCGCTCGATGTCGCCGCCGTACCAGCCAACGATGTCCCAGCGCGCCGCCTCGAAGTTCGGGGCACGCGTAAACTCGAGCAGATCGAACAGCAAAAAGCTGTTGAACTGCTTGTCGTTGACCGGGCTTGGCCAGCCTGCGGTCGCCGCGAAGTTCGGCAGCCTGACGACGCCCGCCCCGCCGCCAGGATTGGGCGCGGCGGCGGCTGGCACGGCGACCCCGGCTGCTGGCATCGTCATCCCTTCCATACCTGCTTCGGTAGGTGTTGGTTGCGCTTGGGCCAGCGCTGGGCGCGAGGCGAGCGGCTGTGCCAGTAGCCAAACCAGCACGGCCAGCCGAAGGGCGCCGCTTCCCGTGGTCGTTCGCATTTCTTTTGGCTCCTTGCTCAGGCCACTTCGACGACGCGGAACATCCCCATCTCCATGTGCAGCAAGAGGTGGCAGTGCATTGCCCAGCGTCCGGGTTCATCGGCGGTGATGGCAACAGTTAGGCGCTCACTGGGCTTCACCAGCACGGTGTGCAGGCGAGGCTGGTTCGGCCCGCCGCCATTCTCCAGTTCCATCCACATGCCGTGCAGATGGATCGGGTGCTCCATCATGGTGTCGTTGACCAGCACCATGCGAATCCGTTCGCCGTAGCGAAACCGAACAGCGTCCGGCGCCTCGGAGTACTTCTTGCCGTCGAACGACCACATGTAGCGTTCCATGTTTCCGGTCAGATGCAGCTCGACGGCACGCCCTGGCTCGCGCTGGTCAGGTTGCGGTGCGACGCTGCGCAGATCTGCATAGGTCAGCACGCGCCAGCCGTCGCCGCCAAGGCCGAGACCCGGCTCGTCGAGTCGGCTGCGTTCCACCATGGCAACCGAAGAGCTGCCGACGCCATGGGTGTCCGGCCCATGCGCCACCGGCGGACCGCCAGGCAGGCCCGGTCCAGGAATCGCCCCGGGCATTGGCATAGCGTTTCCGGCAGGCATGGCCATACCGCCGTGGCCGGCTGCGGCCGGCGGCGCACCGGCCATCGCATCGGCCCCCATTGCCCCACCACCCATTGCCATACCGCTCATATCCATCCCCATGTCGGCCATGGTGCGCGTTGGACGGGGTCGGCGCGGCGGAACCGCGGCGCTCATGCCGGGCCGCGGCGCCAGTGTGCCGCGGGCGTGGCCGCTGCGGTCCGAGGCCTCGGCAAACACCGTGTAGGCGCGATTTCCAGGCCGCACGATGACGTCGTAGGTCTCGCCAGGAGCAATCCGCAACTCATCCACCTCGACCGGCTTCACATTTTGCCCGTGGACCTGCACCACGGTCATCTTGAGGTCCGGGATCCGCACGTCGAAAACAGTCATGGCACCGGCATCGATGAAGCGCAGCCGGACCGCTTCGCCCGGTCGGAACAGCCCAGTCCAGTTGTCTGCCACTGCCAAACCGTTCATCAGGAACCGGTAAGTGTCGCCGGTAAGATCGGAAATATCCGTGGGATCCATTAGCATCCGCCCCCAATCAAGCCGGTTGCTGACTGCCGCCCCTAAGCCGTCTCGACGGGCGTCGCGGAAAAACTCGCTCACTGTGCGCTGTTGGTAGTTGTAGTAGCTGGGAAGGCTCTTCATGTGGGCGAGAAGCTGCTCGGGCGGCTCGAAGCTCCAGTCCGACAGCATCACCACATGGTCGCGGGTGTAGCGGAAGGGCTCCGGCCCAGCAGGGTCGATGATCAGCGGCGCGTAGAGGCCGAGTAACTCCTGTCCACCGGAGTGGCTATGGCACCAGTAGGTACCGCTCTGTCGCACTGGGAAGCGGTAGACGAAGGTCTCGCCGGGCCGGATACCGGCAAAGCTGACGCCCGGCACGCCGTCCATACCGGGTGGTAAAATCAGCCCATGCCAATGTATCGAGCTAGTCTCCTCGAGGCGGTTAGTGACGCGGAGGACGGCATCCTCGCCCTCGCGCAGCCGAATTACCGGGCCTGGCACCGTACGGTTCATCGCGACAGCGCTGCCAATGCGGCCATCCACCGCAAAGGCCACCTTCTCGATGACAAGATCGATGGGGCTTCCGCCAATCGAGGCCAGCCCCGGTGCCCCGGCGGCCGGAGTCTGAGCATAGGTTGGCGCGGAGCCAGTAAGCCCCATTAGCAACCCAGTCGCCCCAGCGACCCGCAGCAGGTCACGCCGAACCATGCTAGGAATGGCGGCCCCAGGAACGGACAATGTTATTGGCATGGATCATCTCCTTCGGTGCTTGGGAAATTTTGTGTCACTGGCACTTTGCTTCGAGGGACTTTTGATCTGAAGTGCAAAGGTCGTACGTCGACCCGGCGTTCATCATGCGCCTTAATCCTTGCACTTCATCCCCGGCGGCATCACACGCATGGCATAGCAGTCGCCCGGCACGTTCACGACGATGCTTGCGTTTCGTCGCTCGACGGAAAAGCCTTTGACGTCGCGCTGAGCGATTGCTGTCGTTGGCCACCGGAAGGTTATTCAAGTCCAACGTCTTGCTCGGGTGCGCCATCACCGCCTCGCCGACGGCTGCCCCGGCGATATCAGTGTCGCCAATGATCCGCACGCTGTGAGCTCCGGCATCAAAAATCTTCTGGCCCACAAGCGGACAGGCAGGGTCGCCGCTCACGTGGGTGTCCTTCCTGCATTTGCACGCCGCTTCGCCGGCCCTGTGGTCATGGAGAGGTTGCGCGCTGTGTTAGTCAGTGCCAGGTGCGACAGGGCCTGCGGGAAGTTGCCGAGCTGGCGCCGCGCCTGCGGATCGTACTGCTCGGCCAGCAGCCCGACGTCGTTGCGCAGCGCCAGCAGCCGCTCGAACAGCGCCCGCGCTTCGGCGCGCCGACCCTGCAGCATCAGGTTGTCGGCCAGCCAAAAGCTGCAGGCCAAAAAAGCGCCTTCACCGGGCGGCATTCCGTCCGCTGTCGCCTCGGTGTCATAGCGCAGCACCAGCCCGTCTCGCACGAGGCGCCGCTCGATTGCAGCCAGTGTGCCACGAAGGCGTGGATCCTCGGGAGCCAGGAAACCCACCTGCGGGATCAGCAGCAGACTCGCGTCCAGGTGTTTTGCGCCGTAGGACTGAACAAAGCTGTCAAGCTCTGGGTCGAAGCCTTTCTGGCAGACCTCCTCGTGGATTCTTGCGCGCAGCCCCCGCCAACGCTTGACCGGGCCACTGAGCCCCCAATGCTCGACACTTTGCACTGCACGGTCGAACGCGACCCAAGCCATCACTTTGGAATGGACGAAGTGTTTCCGGCCACCTCGCACCTCCCAGATCCCCTCGTCGGGCTGGTCCCAGATGGTTTCGAGGTGCTCGACCAGCGCTCGCTGCAGCGCCCACCCTGGCTCGCTATGGCTGAGCCCCGCCGCGCGTGCCTGGTGCAGCGCGTCCACGACCTCGCCGTAGACGTCAAGCTGGAACTGACCGGCGGCGCCATTGCCAACGCGCACGGGACGCGATCCGGCGTAGCCCGGCAGCCAACTTGCTTCCCATTCTAGCAGCCGGCGCTCGCCGGCGACACCGTACATGATCTGCATTTGCGAGGGGCTGCCGGCCGCTACCCGTAGCAACCAGTCCTGCCAGGACTGCGCTTCCTCCCGGTAACCGGCGTCAAGTAGCGAGAGCAGCGTAAAGGTCGCGTCGCGCAGCCAGCAGAAGCGGTAATCCCAATTGCGCGGCCCGCCGATCCGCTCTGGCAGTGAAGTGGTGGGGGCCGCGACGATCCCGCCCGTCGGCGCGTAGGTGAGCGCCTTAAGCACGATGTGCGAGCAGTGCACCGCCTCGCGCCAATCGCCTCCGTACCGGCAGCGTGCCGACCAGGTGAGCCAGGACGCCTCCGTCGCCGCCAGCGCTCCCTCGGCCTCGGCCGGCGCAGGTGGCGACGTCAGGTGCGAGGGTGAGTAAGTGAGGACGAACGGCACCCGTTCGCCCGCCGCCACGGTGAACTCGCCCATGCTGGTCATCCCCTCGCCGCGCAGCGGCACGGGGGTGCGCACGGTGAGCATGTCGGGTCCAGCAATGGCGCGCAGCCCGGTGCCATCCTCCAGCCGGGTTACCCAGGGCACCACCGCGCCGTAGTCGAAGCGGATCACCAACTCGGTGCGCATGGTGACCCGGCCGCGGCGGCCGACCACGATACGTATGAGGTCGGACCTTCCGTCGTCGATCGGCATGAAGTCGATCAGTGTCGCCGCGCCCGCTGCCGTCTCGAACTCTGTCTCGAGTACCAGCGTACCCTTGCGGTAGCGCCGACTGACGCGTGGCGCAGGGTCGGCCGGCGCGATCTGCCAGTGCCCGTGCTCCGGGCCGCCAAGGAGCGCAGCGAAGCAGGCGCCGGAGTCGAAGCGTGGCCAGCACAGCCAGTCCACCGAGCCGTCGCGCGCCACCAGCGCGGCAGTCTTGCGGTCGCCAAGTAGGGCGTAATCCTCAATCGGCCGGCTACTCATGGAACGCACCGGCTCCCGTCGGAGCAGGTCTTTTCGCACTGCCGCCCGCGCAGCATGCCAGGGTGAATGAGCAGCCGGTCCGCGGCACCGCCGGGAACGCCCAGATCGTTCAGGTTCTTCGCGCGGCGACGGAGGGGATCGAGGGCCGGGACGCCGTGTCCCGTCTGGCCAACGGCGGGCAAGTCTGTAATGTTGCGCAAGCCACCGGCATCCGCGCTATTCGCCAGAAGCCCATAATAGGCGTTGTGGCAATCGCAGATCGTGGGCTCCGATGGTCCGGGTTGCGCCTTGCCATTCGAACTTGCCCGGGCTCCACGGGATAAACCGCTTCGGCACCACCACACCGGGCGCGACCGACGCCTGGAACGGTCGATCATTGGAAGGCCTTGATTACGGCGTTCAGTTTGACCTTGACCGACTGATCGTGATGTATGATCGGCGGTACGGCGCGGTCGATTTCGAGCAACTGATAGACTGCCATTTGGGCTGCACGAACCGAATATTCGACAGTGAAGACCACGTCATCGGGAATTTCAACGAACTGACTGACAAACGCCAGATTCTTGGAAGTCGCCGGTACCGGTAGTGGACGGTCGCTGCGCGCCCGCGGCATAAACATGCTAGTGATGTACGGCATCCTGCATGGGATGCAGATCGCTGAGGCGACCGTTGCTTTGTCAAAGTTGAGATGACCGCAAAGCTCGTGCAGAATTTCCGCGCCGGTACAATCGGCCATCGGTTTGGCGACGAAGTTGCCGATACGATCAGGATGCAGTGCATAGCCCCAAAATACCTGCACACCATCGGGCTGGCCGATATAATGCGGCTGGTGCGCCAGCACGATCGACATGAACCAGTTTGAATCCCGGAATGTGACCAGCCCGCCCGTTCCGGCCTCGTTGCCAGAGAATGCAAGCATGCGGTCAAAGAACGCCGGATCCTTCAGTGTCACGGTAAAGGAATGCCAGCAGGATTCGGCAATGCTAGAATTGAATGCGGTGGGGTTGCCGAATTCAGGCCTCTGCATTGCCAGCTTTTCCCACAGCGTCCAGCCGCCGCTGTCAGCTTTGGTCAGTTTTGCTGGCGCACTGGTCATAGAACCGAAACTGGAAGCATCAGTCATGGAACCGTTTTGGAAAAAAACTAGGTCGCCATCGTCGATCGGAATCGTCGCCGGTACCCCTCGGCACATCGTCATGAGATTTGCCACGAGAACCATGCCATGATCGTCTCTGAGATTGATATCGGTCACGGTACAGTCCGTAGTGAATCGAGCCCCGCGCGCCTCAAGCCAGTGCAATAATGGCCGCACCAGCGAGTCATACTGGTTGAAGATCGTCCGCTTGACGCCTGCCAGTGTCTCAATCCGGCTGAATTCGAGCATGAAACGGTGAAGGTAGCGGTGGAACTCGACAGCGCTGTGCCAAGGCTGAAATGCAAACGTCGTCGCCCACATATACCAGAAATTCGTTTCGAAGAACGGCGGCGAAAGCCAGTCGGTGATTGAGCTCGCGCCGAGCCGTTCTTCACTGGCTTCGACGATTTTCAAAAGCTCGATGCGGTCGGCCATTGAGAAGCCCATCGACTGGACGGCGACCCTATGCCGGTTGCGGTCGACCAGTCGTGCCATCGAGTGCGGTTTGTGCAGCAGGTAGAACGCAACCGTCTCGTCAAAAACGCTTTGGCCGGGATCCGCAAGGGAAGGAATGGTCCTGAAGAGATCCCATGTGCATTCATAATTATCAGTGGTGAGCATCCGGCCGCCGCGCAGCATATAACCACTATCGGGATTGCCGCCGCCGTCGAGACTGCCGCCAAGGACGGGCATGGTTTCATAGATGAAGATGTTCTCACCAGGAACCTGCCCGTCACGGATCATGAAGGCGGCTGCCGCCAGTGATCCGATCCCACCTCCGATCAGGTGGGCTTTCCGGCTTTGCCGCGTCGACGGCTTTAGCGTGCCGGTGTTGAGAGACGCTATTTCCCTTGGCATGGCTGCACCTCATCCGAATGTCTGGCAAAAAAGACGTTTGGTTGATTCAAGGCTGGCCTCGAAGTTGCCGTAGCTAAGCGGCGCCGCGGCTATGACCTGACAACATTACAAGCCATCGTTTTGGAGCGAAGAATGACAACAAGGAGGCGCTTGGTCATGTCGAAGCTCCCGGGTAAATTGGGCTAATGGCGCCGACCCAAGGTGAGTATGGTCAGCACCCGCCAGCGTAGTTTTTTGCGTACTGTTCAGCCTCACGGTTCGGACCGCTGCGTTTGCCGGGGGCCACCCACCTGCGCCGAGTGCTGCTCCAGTTCGCGGCGGCGCCAAGGCCAGGCCCCTTCGATCTCGACGCTAAGCGAGATGCTCAGCAGGATCCGGATGAGCACTAACAGTGCCAGTACGCCAAGGTTATCGAAGGTCGGCGATGCGGCCACCGTGCCAAGGATGTCCGCGGCCACCGGCAGCTCCAGCCCGAGCAAGACGCCGCGCCCGAGATCGGTGCGGTAGGCGGGCAGGCCGGCGATCCAGTCCGACGCCACTCTGGTATGTCGAAAGAACCGTACCGTGGCGGCGAGGGAGACAATGAGGATGGCGGCGACGCCCGCAGCCTCGAAACCGGACGCAACCCAACGGACCGCGTCCTCGAGCATAATGTGGTTCAGCTTAGGGGACCCCGTCCTGGCCAGGTACCGAGGCGTCCACCGGGGCCAGACGGGCTTGATATGCCGCGCACGCCTTCCGACGACAGTGCCTGGAAGCCCTGACCGGATCCGCAACCAACCAGCAGAAGGCCGCAGATCAGAAGGAATAGCCCGGCATGCGATATCGAACCGTGTCGCAGTGTATGACATGCATCCATGTATTTTCCTCTCTGCCGCGTATGGCCGAGCGCAGTTTCCGCCGTTCCTTGGGTCGGCCTGGCCAAGGCCGCAGCGACCCCTCCGCATTCCGCTCTTGATGCTCTCCCTGCCGGACGCGGCCGCCAAGACGGTAGGCAGGGCGGAGCCCAAACAAAGGCTTGAAGGTCCTGCTCCCATGCAACTCATCCTGGCACGCAATGTACAGCTTGCACCGCGATGCCGGGATTCTTCTCAGGCATCCGCAGCCATTCCCGCCGGCACAGCGTGGCGCGCGTGTCCTCCAGCCCGCTTGCCCAGTGCTCGCGCATCGTCTCAGCGCCGAACTCGCAGTCTTGGGCCTGCTCCTCGTAGGCTTTCCGTTGATAGATCACCTGTAGGATGAGCAGGCGCAGCAGCTGATCAAGCCGGCGGCGCATCGCCTGCCCGTCGTCGTCCAGCCGCTCCTCCGGCACCTTGGCCAATGGGCGCCTCAGGCTCAGCTGCCAGCGTCGAAGCCGCGTGTAGGCGTTAGTGTTCATCCGGCTGCGCAAGGGCTAGCGGGTGTCGTTCTCGCGCCCCAGTACCCCGTCCATGTGGCGCGGCAGCGGACCGCGGGCGGGTTGCCGACGATGAGCGCCGTGCTGATGGCGCCGACCGAAACCCCGACGATCCAATCCGGGTGTAGTTCCGCCTCTTCCAACGCTTGGTAGACGCCCGCCTCGTAGGCGCCGAGCGCGCCGCCGCCTTGCAGAATGAGCGCGATGCACTGGCTGCCCTGAGGTCGGCAGGACGGTCCGCCGGCCGCGGTCGTTTGCGGTGTCGCGCTCATGGCGATCCTCCTTCTGCGGCGGCGCGGGCGCGGGCGGTCATCGGATGTGGCCGTAGGCACCGGTTCCGTAGCCAGCGCCACCATAGGATTGGCTCCCTCGATCCAGGCCATGCTGCTGGTGGTCCGACACTTGGCCACCCTGGCCCTGATAGACGCCACCTGCACCGGTTTGGTCGGCCGAAGGCATGGTCGATCCGTGGCCATCCCCGCGGTTCGTTGTAGCCGGATGTCCGGTGTGCGGTCCGGGATGGTAGGGCGCTACCGGGGCGCATCCGGCGGTGGCAAGGAGCAGAGTGACTGCAAGGCCGGTGGCACGACCTATGGCCTTGAACTCCGGCGATCGGAGGCGGGTTGCGACTACTGACGCGACCGATTGATCGTCGACGTACGAGTGGAAATACCCGGACCACTGATCCGTGAGCCGGATGCTGGCATGGCCCCGTTTCATGGCTGGAAGTGCCGGTGTGGAAAAACCACATGTACTGCGGTACGACCGGGCTGCAGCACCTCGATCTCGATGCGGAAGTAGTCGCGTGCGGGCAGCGTAGCGAAGCCACCGAAGGCGTTGGCTCCGGCGACTGTCATCGGTTCCAGCGCGATCGAGTCTTCCGGCGTGTGACGCAGGCCATGCACCACTGCCGTCACCCCCGCATCGGTAACCCGCGTGCCTGTCCTTGCGTCGAACAGTGCGACTAAGAGGTGATGGACGTAGCGGCCCTCTGGCACGCCGCCGTGCGCGCCGCGGCCAGTGTGTTCCGGTGGATGCCCACGGACTACAGCGGCCGGCACCACGACGAGGTAGATGGCGAGGCCGCCCGCCTGCCGGAAGGCGCCGTCCGGATCCAGCGCCGCGGCTCGGCGCGGCGCTGCCGCAAACACGAGAGCAGGAAGCGCGGCAAGCAGTGTGCGGCGGCCTCCGCCCACCCACCGCATAGCCGGGACCACCGCAGCGCGGATGTGCGCGCGAGACATCCGGTGGCCTGCGCTGCCCCAGGTGCTCCCTGGTACGCTTTCTGGCCTGTTGACGTGATCGTCCATCTCGGACCTCTCCCTCGCCACTTTCTTGCCGCACAGCATAACCTCATGCTCAGCGCTCGCCGCCGACCGGAACAACGCCAGGGTGGGACGCATCGGCATCAGTGCATCTTGCGCCAGCCGACGCCGCGGATGTTGTTCCAAGCATCGGTCTGGTGGCACAGGAAGCATTGTTCGACGCGTGCGTTGCTTTGCCCTGCGATCGTCCGGTCCATCATCTCGAAATGCATCATGTAATGGCTGGGCGGCGCCTGGTGGCACTGCACGCAGTCCTGCGAGCGGGGCGACGGATGCACGTAGGCGGGGATCGTCCAGGCAACGACGTTGTGACAGCCAGCGCAGTCACGGCCGAACAGCGTTTGGTGGGCGTCACGGTTGGCATGGCAACCCGCGCAGTCGAGTGTGGTCTGCGTGGCGGCCGGCAATGGCCGTGGGGCCAGGGAGCCGCCGACCAGATCCGCCCCGCTACCATCGAGCAGTGCCTGCAGCTGCGCCACGGCGTGGCGAAAGCCGGCCTCGCCCGCAGGCGGGCTGCCAGCAGCGGCTTCGGCAGCTCTGGAGTGGCCCACCGTGGCGAGCACCGCATGATCCATGTTGATCGGGCGGCGGTCGCGGCCTTGGTGCTCGACATGGCAGCCGGCGCATTCGCCGATGTTGCTGTGGAATGTGGTGGAGAGCTTCGTCAGCAACTCCGGTGCGGCGGTGGCGTGGCAGGTCAAGCAGGATGCTGCTTCCACCCCGCGGGTCGGCGTGTGGCAGGATTCGCACTGTGCGCCGAGGAAGTCGTGCACCGCGGAGAGTGGCCCAGGAATCGCCGCTACGCTCCAAAGCGGGACCTCCGCCGAGCCGGAGCGATACAGTGTCACCGGGATCGTAATGGCTGCCGCGAGGCCGATTGCTCCCAATGTCGCATAGGTGAAGGTGGTCATCTTCATGGCAGCCACCTGAGGCCGTAGTAGATGCCGCTCCAGATGTGCAGCGCCAGCAGCGGATAGAGCACGAGCGCTGCGACGATGTGCAGCACTACCCAGCGGTTGAGGGCCCGTTTCAGGGCCTCCCGCTGGCCGACCGCGTGTTCCAGATCGGCGATGCCGGCGACCAGGGCCGGAATGGGCAAGCCGGGCAAAGCCGGCTTGGCAGCCGGAACTGTACCGCCCTGCAGCGCGGCGGCGATGCCTGAGGCGATCGCATCATAGCGGGTTCGCAGCGTGCCGAGTTCCTGCCGCTCGTCGCGGATGTCGGTGCCGATCTGTGCCAGGTAGTAGCGACCGACGAAGCCGCTGAGTACGACGGTCAGCATCGCCACGACCAGGGCGATCCCAAGCGGGCTTTGATAGGTATGGCCGGTATGCAGGATCCCGAGCACTGCTCCGACCGCGCCGGCGTAGACGTGGAACGAGAGCACCCCGCGCAGCGAGGTCCGCTGCTTCAGCCAGGGGATGCGCTTGGCCAACGAATAGGCCAGCAGCAGCACGAACAGCAGGGCGCCGGCGATGCCGAGCAGGCCGCCGGCCAAGCTCCCTGGGAAGCGCGGCGCCACGTGCAGCAGAAAGCCGGGCGCGAACAGGGCCACCCCGATCAGCAAGGTGGAAACCGAGAGGCGCTCCTTCTCGCCCATGGTCAGGCCTCGACCACAAGGTTGCCGACTGATTTCGCTTGGCAGGCCAGGATAATGCCTTTTGCCTTCTCCTCCGGCGGCAATCCCTCTTCGACCTCCATCGTCACTGTGCCGGACTTGAGCGGTACCACGCAGGTGCCGCAGGTGCCGACCCGGCAAGAATAATCGATTTCGACACCGATCGCCTCGGCCGCTTCCAACACGGTCTGGTCGGGCGCCAGCGGCGCGGTCTTGCCCGACGTCGCAAACTCGACCTGCGCGGTGGCGGTGGGTAGCGCGGTGTCCTCCGGGCCCGATGGCGTGCCGGCAGGTGCCGGGGCTGGCGGTTCGGTGGCGGCGGGTGCCGGGCCTGGCGGCACCCGACCCTGGGCCGGTCCGAAGGCCTCCGTCTTGATCTTATCCTTGGCGACGCCGAGTTCGAGGAGCGAGGCCTTAACCGCTTCCATCATTGGCGGCGGGCCGCAGATATGGACGCGCCGCCGGGCGATATCTGGTACGGCGTGCTCGATGAACGCCTTCGAGACAGGACCCTGCGCCCCCAGCCAAGTCGAATCCGAGGCGCTCCCCATCGTCGCCGTGACGTGCAGGTTTGCATGCCGCTTCTCGAGATAGTCGAGCTCCTCGCGGAAAACGAAGTCCTCGGCCGTACGCGCGCCGTACAAGAAGAAGATGTCGCCGGGGAAGGAGCGGTCGGTCAGGCAGCGGGTCACGCACATCATCGGGGTGATGCCGATGCCGCCGGCTATTAGAACGATGCTGCCGGCCTCCTTGCCGGTGAAGGTGAAGGCCCCCGTGGGGCCAGAGACCTGCAGAAAATCACCGACTGCCACCTGGTCATGCAGGTAGCGGGATTCGGCGCCCTGCTCCTCGCGCTTGACGGAGATCTCGACGGAGCTGCGCTGACAGGGGGAGGAGGCGATGGTGTACGAGCGTCGCACCGGTTTGCCGTCGATCTCGGCGGAGAAAGTAACGAACTGGCCCGGCTCGTAAGTGAAGGGGATATCCCCGCCTTCAGGGTTCATGAGCCGGAAGGTCTTGACGTTGGGAGTTTCTCGAAAGATCGCCGCAACGCGGAGCTTGCCTGACCACGGCTTTTTCGCACCGCTTGGCGCCGCGTCGGCTTTGGCCGGTGGGGTCACACCGGCCTTGGCTGGGGCCTCTGCGTCAGGTTTTCCTTCAACGGTGGGCGCAGGACCCGGTGCGGCGCCGGGGGCAGCGGGCGTAAGGCGTTCGACCAGTCTGCCGATCCGCCGCATCCGGGCATACTGGATCAGCAAAGCTCCAACCAGGGCGGCGACCAGAAACGCCATTGTCGTCAGGTGGTACCAGGACAGCCCCCAGGGACCGTCACCCATTACCATTTGCGGCTCCGCGGCTGGCACGGCGAGCTGGTTCCTAAACCAGGCTAGGGCAAGTTGTCGCGGCGGTGTGCCGCTCTCGATCGCGCGCAGCGCCGATGTTCCGCTCTCGAGTTGCAGTAGGCCCTCGCGGACCCCGGTCGTCGCCTGCTGCACGGCCACTGAATCGTTCGCCGCCAACGCGTGGTGCAACCGTGCCTGGCCAGCGGTGATCGCTTGCGAGCCCCAGCCGATGCGCCGCTCCGCCTCGGCCTCGATGAAGCGGCGCGCCTCCGGCGTGAGCACCGGCATGTCAAGGAGGGCCGCGTAGAATGGCCGCGGCCCGCCGCCCATGCAGCCCATCCCACCACCGCATCCCTCGCCGCCTTGGGCACCAGGCGCGGCGGCGGCGGGCGTCGGGGGCGACATGGAGTTGCCGGGGCCCGCCGCCGGCGCCTCAGCGGCAGGCACGGGCTGGCCTGGATGATGCCCAAGGTGGCCGCCGGACTCGCCCTCGGCCGCCGCGGTCCCGATCAGCGCCGCACCGAGCAACGATGCGGCGGCACCCCAATGGCCCAGACCTTTTTGTCTCATGTTTTCAGAAGGTCCCGATGAAGGGCAGCATGGTGCTGGTTGCGGTGCGCTTCTGAGGCTCGTCGAGCTGGCCCTGCAAGGTGGTGAAGGCCAGCCGTGTCATATGGATCGCCTCGGTGCGGGCCTTCAGGTGGTTCTCGTAGGATTCGAGCCGCATCAGGGGGTCGGTACCGGTGCTGCTGTCCTGCAGAGCGGCGCGAGCTGCGTCCAGATGCTCGCGCCCGGCGCGCAGTGTAGCGGCGAAGGCGTCCCAGGCCGGCGCTTGGGCATCAGTAATGCGGAGCTCGGTGCGCAGAAACGCGATGCTGCCTTCCAGGCGCGCAGCGGAGCTGCCTGCAGGCAGCACACCACCCATGGCTGCGCTGCCGCCCATCGCACTCATGCCGGACGGCGCGCCGGCGCCGCCCATCATGCCCTGCATCATCTTCGCGCACATGGGACACATGGACATCGGCTGCTGCTGCGCCTGGCCCGTCGGCGCCTGTCCGGGCATGCCGGCGCCCATGCGCGATTTGTCGTCGTCCATCATGCCGCCTGCGCCGCCAGCCGCCGGTGGTGTCGTCGGGGCAGCCGGCATGCCAGGCATCCCCACAGCACCCGGTGCAGGAGGCTGCATCGCACCTTCGCCAGACGGCATCATTTCCATCATGGCAAGGCGAATAGGTTCCTCCGCTGTGGCGTCGCGCGGCAGCATAGGCACGAGAACCGACAGCACGGCTGCTGCGACGACCGAAATTTTCTTTGGCATTCTGATAGCCCTCGTTACGAATTGGAGCGCTGAAAACAGGTACGTTTACGACGTCAAGCCATTTTAGGATGACGCCGATGTTCGACATTTCTTACAAAGAAAAGCGGAAACTAGCCTCCGAGACACAGCCAAATCTGCAGGCCCGATGTTGTGCAGCAAACAGCTGATGATTGAACAGCGGTGCGCACTGGCTTAACAGTCCAAGTGCCGCCGGCTCACAACCCGCGGGCCACCAAACCTGCTACCTAAGGCCTCCATCTTCGCCTTAAGTTATCCACCTTGATCTCATCTCGGTATCGTCAGTTGGCGCGCGACGGAGTCTCCCGCCCGTGCTGGACCGTTGGGCCGCTACCGCTCCCAGCGTTTCCAGTAATCCGCCCGCCGTAAGGCGACCCCGCGTTGCCATAGCCGGGTCCGCCATGGACGACTTCAGGCGAACCACTACCCGTCGGCACCAACGTCGCAGTGCCACCGCTTACACCACCACCAGGCGCAGGCGCCGGATAGTGCACCTCCGGCCCGCCACCCGGCGCATTCATAATGTGAGCGGGCGCCTGGCCAGAAGCGTGCCCGGGCGCGGTGCTGTGGTCCATTTGGCGCTGGCTCGCTGCAGTGCAGGCTGTCAGTGCTGCGGCGGCCGCGGCGATAACGAAGTATTTGTGGAGTTGTTTCATGATCGGCATCCCTTTGCTATTTACATACGGCGCATATGCGACGCGAAGCATTAGTGTTCATCCATTCCACGCGACGGACGCCACCGTGAGGCACCGCAACCAATGTTGTCCTTGCGACGGATCAAACCGCGGGCCAGCAGGCGGACAGCACATCAAAGCCGCCGGTTGCCCGTCGGATGTGCCACGGCAACGTTGTAAGCTGCACGGCAATGCGGCCCACGCGGGAGTAGTCCGGCTTCGACAAGCCGCCCTATAGATTTTGTTAATAATTCGCCTAGAGCCCACATCGGTGGGCGCTGCGCGACAAGTGCGTCTATTGCGGCGGGGACCGGGTAGGATGGTTTTCAGGGCAGTGCACCTCTCTCATCAGAGGTCGTTCTGCTTGTTCTCAACCTTGTCCCGCGGGACGGCTGTAGCAATAGAAGTTTTTTGACAAAGTATGTCTATGCGCCGCCGCTCGCGAGTGCATCCGCTGTGCCTCGTGGGCAACCGCAACGGGGAGAAGACACGCTGGACCGAGTAGATGCACGACCGCTCAATGAAGCTGAGCGTGGCCACTGACGTAGAAGCTATGGTCAAGCTGATACAGCCATCGTCCGTCAGGTCGTGACCGCCGACGGCGGCATTGTGCCCCCTCACCAATCGCCGAAAAGGCGGGCTAGTGGTGATAGTGCATTTGTGGCGCCTGTACGTAACGCGCACGGGCCCTCCCTCTTCCCTGTGCCGCCTGGTGTGGGTTAACCCTGGCTACCCGTCGGCGTGGCGGCCTTGTTCTGCCTCAACCCCGGAACCACTTGAAACGAATCCGATGCTTCCGCGTCATCTCGGGAGTCGCGGACACGATGCCGGATTCGGCACCGACAGAACACAGCGGACCGACCGAGGGAGAGAAAGTCATCATGGTTCTGAAAATCGCACGGCTTGCCGCCATTGGCGCATTGGCTGCCACACTTGCGTCTGGTGTGGCGCTGGCGCAGCCCACTCTTTCACCGCAGGGCGGGGACGCCGGCCCCGATATGGACCACAGCAAGATGGGCGGACAAGGCCAGGTTCAACGTCCGGGCGGGCCGGCTCCCACGCTTTCGCCGCAGGGTGCCGGCCCCGAGATGGACCACAGCCGGATGGGGGGGGGCAACATGGGCGGTCCTTCGGGTGGCAGGATCACCGGCAACCCCGGCAGCGGCCCCGACGTGCAACATGGCCCCGCCCCGACCCAGACCCCTGCGCCAGCTCCAGCGCCGCGGCGGTAGCTGGAGCCGAGGCCGCGCTCACCTTCCTCGGCGGCGGGCGTGGCCTCATTCCAAGTCTCGCTGGTCAGAACTAACAGGCTGCTGAAAAGCGGTCCCGAAAATCGGCTGGTTGGTCTTGGGGATACGGTTTCAGCGGCGTCGTTGCCTGAGAATGCGGCTTCTGGGTGGGTTTTTGGTGGCGGCGGCGGGCTCGGGACGGAAGCCGTGCATCACGCCGTCACCGCCAGCAGCTTCGGCAGCCGAACCAGGTTGTAGGCTGCCATGGCGAGGGTGAACTGCCAGTCGACCTTGGGCAGCCCGCGATGGCGCGCCTTGCGCAGCCCGGCCACCGTCTTGGCCCAGCCGAAGGCCTCCTCGATGCGCTTCCGGATGCGCAGGCTGATGGCATAGCCGGGGTGGCGCGTGGTCCTGCCGTCGATCGCCGAGCGCCGCCCAATGGTGTTCTGCGCCACATGCGGGGTGACGTTGATCTCGCGGAGTTCGGCGACGAAATCGCGCGTGTCGAAGCCCTTGTCGCCCGCCAGCGTGACCTTTTGTGGCCGGTCGGCATGGGGCTCCATCAGGTGCAGCGCGGCCAGCCGTTCGGCATGGCCCGAAGCGCGGGTGGCGACCGCGCCGACGATCAGCCCATTCCGGTTCTCCATCAGCGCGTGCCCCATGAAGGCCAGCTTGGCTTCCTTGCCGCGCCCCTTGCGGTAGAGCCTGGCATCGGGGTCGGTGGTCGAGGCGTGGGTCTCGTTGCTGCGCGTCTGGCCATGGAAGTCCTGCTCGCTGTTGCGCCCCGCGCCAAGCGGCGGGGCGGAGCCGTCCTTTGGACGGAAGCTCTTGGTGCTGGCCCAGGCTTCCAGCAGCGTGCCGTCCACCGAGAAGTGCTCGGTCGAAAGCAGCGCCTTGACCCGAGGCTGCGCCAGCACCGTTGCCAGGAACTTCAAAGCCACGTCGCCCTCCAGCAGGCGGTCGCGGTTCTTGGTGAAGGTCGTGGCGTCCCACACCGGGTCGTCCACGCCAAGGCCGACGAACCAGCGGAACAGCAGGTCGAACTCGATCCGCTCGACCAACTGCCGCTCCGACCGGATCGAGTAGAAGGCCTGCAGCAGAAGGGCCCGCAGCAATCTCTCAGGCGGGATCGATTCCCGCCCGAACGGCGAATACAGCGCGTCGAACGCTGCCGACAGATCCGTCAGCGTGGCATTCACCACGCCTCGGATCACCCGTAGCGGATGGTCGGCACCGATCCGTTTCTCCAGGTCGATATAACTGAACAAGGACCCAGCCACCGCGTCGCTGCCGCGCATTCCCACCCCGTCCAACTGCGCCAACAGCGAATCATGGACGAGAAATTCTGGCTACGAATTTCAGCAGCCTGCTAATGTGATGAAACAGCTTGCGCAGGTCGTGCCCCGCGGCGTGGTGTATAAGTTGTGCTCATTGGCGGGTTGAGCCGCCGTGTCGGGAGGCCACGGCGGGCAGGCTGGTAATGGAATTGTCGCTGATGCTGCCGATGGTTTCCAGCATCATATCGCGGGCATTTTGAGTGGCCCACTTGTCGGACTGTTCCCAGCAGGATAGCGCAGATCAGGCGGGTAATGGCGCTTTCGTAGGGAAAGATGCCGACGACAGACCATGGCCGCGGTGAGCGATACTCCAGCCGTCAGCCTGCCAGTTGCGGCTGCCTGACACCGCGGTACAGCCCGCCAGGGAGCATCGCTCCTACTCCACGCTGTGGGACACAACCCAATCCCACTCAGAGCCAATCGAGATAAAGCCGTATGACGGTCCGCTTATGCCTACCAGAAAGCCTGTTTGGTGGTTCTGACCGTCCTGCCTGACGTTTGGCGCCGCCATTTCACTCTCTGTGGCAGCGGCATATGAGTAGTTTCCGAGGCTATCGTCACAACTGAAGCGGGCGAATATTCCGTGATGCTTGATGGTCGGCCGAGGCGGTGCCGTGGTCTGCATCGTCTAGGTATGCCATCCCTCCCAGAAGTCCTGGATGGGCGCGCAACCGCAGAGAACGAGGATTGATCATGGCTTATCAAAGCATCAACCCATTTGATAACCGGCTCGTCCAGTCGTTCGCCGAAATCACCGACCAGCAACTGGAGGTCAAGGTGGCCGCAGCCACCGAGTGTTTTGTCGCGTGGAAAAAGACGAGCTACGCGCATCGAGCCGGGATCATGGCCCGAGCTGCCGTCCTGCTGCATGAGCAGGCTGAGCACTTCGCCCAGATCATGACCATGGAGATGGGCAAGCGCATCAGTGAGGCCCGCGGTGAAGTCCAATTTAGCTCGCAGATACTCACCTACTACGCCGAGAACGCAGAACGCTTTCTTGCTGCCGTCAAACTGCATCCAACCGCCGGGGAAGCCCATATGGAGAGCAGTCCGATCGGCGTGATCTTCGGCGTGGAGCCTTGGAATTTCCCGTATTACCAATTGGCGCGCGTCGCTGGGCCACAATTACTCACCAGTCGGTAACATAGGCGACACTTGGCGCC
>NZ_JAUFPN010000045.1 GCF_030409335.1 Paeniroseomonas aquatica | reverse complement strand
CAGCCTTCGCGCATAATCCAGGTTAGTTACTGAAGGAGACTGGTTACTGACTGCCAAGGTTAACGGGAACGTCGCCGCCGTTATGGCAGAGGTGAAGGGACGCTGCCGGATAAACCAATTGGATATGTCGGGCCTGTCATTAGCCTTTCCTTCCCTCAATTTTGAGGGTGCGCGGCTGCAGGGCGGCCTGACTATCGGCAAGCGACAAGGTTCGCCCGGCGAACCCGCACCGCCCTGCTTCATAGCCAAAACAGATCTGGATCCTGAACGGCTAGGGTTTATGCGCGCGACCGCCCTACGCTGCTACCCCGGCTGGCAGCTGGTCGAAGCGCTCGTCACCACCCCGTCGCCAGGGGTTGTCGCCTTGCTCTGGGATGGCGGCAACCGCACGTCTCCGCTGTTCGGTGTCTCGAATTCACTGCACCTGCTCAACGCAACGCGGCCGCCGAAACTCGATCCGGAGGCGGCTACAGAATACTTGAAGCTATTCTGCCATCACGTCTGGGCTGATGCAGGCGCCTTCCACATCATCGAGGATCCCGGTGTTTTGGAGGTTTTGGGTGTCGACCCGACAGCCTACGCCGATGAGCTTCGGCTGCAGCCGGTGCGCGAGGGCAAAAACTGGTTATTCCGTGCACTAGTCGAATATAGTGGTGTGTTGTTCAGCGCTAAATTCCGTGTTCGAGCCAGCGGGATGGTGGACATGTTGGA
This sequence comes from Paeniroseomonas aquatica, assembly GCF_030409335.1. Lineage (GTDB taxonomy): Bacteria > Pseudomonadota > Alphaproteobacteria > Acetobacterales > Acetobacteraceae > Belnapia > Belnapia aquatica. The sequence goes on along the minus strand of NZ_JAUFPN010000045.1, from coordinate 2,910 downwards.
AGACAATCCAATTCAAGATACGCAGGGTATGCCGCTGCATTGTTCTCCGCGCTTCGTGTACGATAGGCCCTTCCGCAAACCAGCGGCGACGATTACGTCAAATGCACCCCCGGCCGGTGAATGGCCAGTCCCACCCGTCTTTGGGACACACTGGACCGCGCTGCCGGAGGCCAGCTGTGCTCGAGTGCAGGCAGGACTCCGCCGCTATGACGGCATCCATATGCGAATCCCTATCAGCCTTGTCGCAGCGCGCGTGGGGCCGCTGGATGATGATGGAGGTATGCAGTGGGGTGACCAAGTCCGCTTGAGCATGCAGGGCTTCGTTTATGAGCAGCTCGACACGCCAGATCCGCCACTGGGTGTCGCAGCGCAGTTCGCCCCGCCCGTCGTCCGGAACACTAGTTGGAAACTGCGGCGCGATTGGCTGCACCTGCAGCGTCCTCCTGGCAAGGGTTGGACCTCCCCGGACGATTTCGATTCCGAACAGCATGCGCAGGTTGCCCGCCTCTATCGGACGGCGGGCCGCTTGAACGATGCACGTGAGATCATCTCTGATCAGATGCAGGTCGAAGGCATGCTGCAGGCGCGCGACTTCGCTACGCGCTGGAAAACTTGGCTGCCCATTGCCACCGCGTTAGCGACGTGCTGCGCGTCGCTTGGCATCTCTATCGAACTCAGCCTGCTCGCCGGCATTCTAGCCTTTCTGCTGCTCTCCGGGGGCCGGCTGCTGCTGCACGAACTCTACCGCCTCAGCTCGGGCTTTGGCTTGCGCCCGGCCTATGCCATTGCGACCTTCCAAGGCTTGCTGCTTGTCGGCTGGGGCGGTGTGCTCTGCGCTAACCGGGACATGGTGGAGCTGCCCGCCTTCCACTTTCTCGGACGGGACTACCCGCCGCTGACGCTGTTTGATCTACGTGGCCTGGAACAGGTCCTATTCGTCGAAACCTCGCTAGGGCGGGACGTCGTACTGGAGGATCCCGGTGATCCCGGATCAGCGCCGAAGGCATTGATACCGTTTGGCGGCCGGGGCGCGACGCCGATTCCCTGTGGCGATTCGATTCAGCCTTTCCTCTACGCAGCCGACGTCTTCATTCCTCTACTCGACCTGCGGCAGGAAATCCGCTGCAGCCCGCGCGACGGGGCAGTGCTGTGGCACTGGGCCAAGGCGCTCTACGCGACCCTTGGGTGGATCGTGACCTCGCTCACTATCCTGACGGTGACTGGCGTGCTTCGGGAAAGGCTGGAAAGATGAGCGTTAGAGTCTGAACGCGAAATAAGCCTGATCTTTCAGGTCGGTATTGACACGTAGAGCGGTGCGCCGGCTGAGCCTCACCATGTTGGGCCGATGTCTCGCACCAGCCTACGCAGCAATGCTGACCTGCCTCCACCTTCCGTCCGCCGTGTTCCCCGCCCCAGCCGTGGTGACGGCTGGAATGCCCTGGCCGACATCGGGGTCTTCTTCTTTACGGTCGAGGCTGAGTTGGAGGCCATGGACCGCGAGCGGATCGGCGTGCACCGCCGTGGCCGCAAGCCAGACCTCACGCTGCGCCGGCGGCTGATCGGGCTGGTCTGGACCCGTAAGCGTCCGGCCTCCGCCGCCTTCCCTGGCCTCTGACGTCCGTTGAGGCTGGCGGCCTTAACGTCGGGCGTAAGGTCGTCTGTAAGGTCATGGGCAGCGGGGCGGTTGAAATCATCACCGGGCGCGAGCGGCGGCGTCGTTGGAGCGTGGCGGACAAGCTCCGCATTCTCGCTGAATGCAATGCGCCCGGCGTGCAGGTGGCAGAGGTAGCGGCCCGACACGGCATTTACCGCAGCCTGGTGTTCCAGTGGCGGCGCCAAGCCCGGGACGGTCTGTTGGTGGCCGAGCCGATGCCGGAGTTCGTGCCGGTCCGCGTTGCTGTTGCCGATCACCGTGACGAGGTGCCGCCCGAGCCGGAGCCCACACCGCCACCATCCCGGAAGGCTGCGGCGATCGAGATCGAGCTGCCCGACGGCAGCCGGGTGCGGGTGGGCGAGGAGATCGGTCTAGTCGCCCTGCGGCGGGTGCTGGCGGCGCTGCGCGGGTGATCCCGGGTCCGCCACCGGGCGTGCGGGTCTGGCTGGCCGCAGGCCCCACCGACATGCGACGCGGCTTCGACGGCTTGGCGCGGCAGGTGCAGGAGGCGCTCGGGCAGGACCCGTTCAGCGGGCAGCTCTTCGTGTTCCGCGGCCGCCGCGGCGATCTGGTCAAGGCGCTGTGGTGGGATGGCCAGGGCCTGGTGCTCTACGCCAAGCGGCTGGAGCGCGGCCACTTCGTCTGGCCGCAGGCCAAGGACGGCGTGGTGTCGCTGACGCCGGCGCAGCTCTCGATGCTGCTGGAGGGTATCGACTGGCGCATGCCCGCCCGCACTTGGCGGCCGGAGATGGCGGGATAGCGCCTGCTCGCAGAGGATTCATTCGGTATGTGCCGGTGGCATCGCCGATCATGCCGTCGTGGTCATCGATCTCGCCGCCCTGCCCGACGACGCCGACGCGCTGCGCGCCATCGTGCTGGCGCAGGCCGCGGCGCTGGCCGATCAGCGCGCGCTGATCGAGCGGCTCCGGCTGCAGCTGGCCCGGCTGCGGCGGCTGCAGTTCGGCCGCTCGTCGGAGCGGCTGGCAGCTGAGGCCGATCAGCTGGAGCTGGCGCTCGAGGAGCTGGAGACGGAGGCGCCCACCCCGCCACCCGCCGAGGATCCGGCGGATGCCGCGGCCAGGCCAGAGCGCCGCAAGCCTGCCCGCCGCCCGTTTCCGGAGCACCTGCCGCGCGAGGTGGTGGAGCATGGCGCCGGGGCGCAGGGATGCGCGGCCTGCGGCGGCACATTGCGCCGCCTTGGGGAGGACGTGACCGAGGTGCTCGACTACGCGTGTTGATGCCCCCGCAGATGCGGT
>NZ_JAUFPN010000044.1 GCF_030409335.1 Paeniroseomonas aquatica | reverse complement strand
TGTCCACACCCCACCCAAGCGGGGCATGGTCGATCCACCAGGGGCGCACTCCACTCCTGGGTCAGATCTCAGTGCAAATCAACACAATGTACCATGCAGGGAGAAATCGGCATCCACCATGGAGACATCTCAGCTGGCATCCGGCATGATCCCTCTTAATAAGACTGTTAAGGGATGAAGTACCGTGCTCCGAACTACAGGTGTAATTGGACTGTTATGCGCCATGCTCGCGGTTCTGCCGGCCCGAGCGCAGAATGCTGTCAGCATGATTATCGGTTACCCGCCAGGAGGCGCAACGGACCTGATGGCTCGCATTATGCAGCCAGAGTTGGCGACCGCGCTCGGCAGCCAGGTCGTGATCAAAAACTCCGCTGGGGCAAACGGTACAGTCGGTGCACTTGAACTCACCCGCGCACGGCCCGATGGCATGACGATCCTGCTTGCGCCAGGAGGCTCGATCGTATTGACGCCCCACACCCGCGGTGCGCCCTTTCAGCAGTCCGACTTCCTGCCAATCTGCCAGGTGACCGCAGCTTTGGTGGTCATGATGACATCGCAAGATTCAGGCTTGCGCAGCTTGCGTGATGTTGTTGCCCGTGCACGAGAGACGCCTGGCGCCCTGCCTTACGCGAGCACTGGTCCTGGCGGGACGCCACATATCAGCATGATCGCTTTGGAGCGTCTTGCCGGGATCGAGATGAATCATATTCCGTTCCGTGGATCGGGCGAAGTTATGCAGGCCATGGCATCAAAGCAGGTCCCGCTCTTTACCGATCAGGGGAACCTAGTCCGACAGTACAACCTGCATCCGATCGCAGTCTTCAGTGAGGCCAGGACGCAGGAATTTCCCGATACACCGACGATGCGCGAGCTTGGCCACGACCTGGTCTTCACCATCTGGTCCGGTCTTTATGCCCCCGCAGGCACGCCGGTTGCACTTCTTGATCGGATTGAAACCGCTTGCCAACGCATGATGGCTGCGCCTGCTGTCGTGGAGGGCCTCCGTCGGATGGACATGCCGATCCAGTTCCGCTCTCGCGCCGAGTTTGGCGCCTATCACGCTGCGGAATATGCCCGCTTCGGCAAGTTGGTGCAGGACTTCAACTTGAGGGTAAACTGACTGCCAAAGGGCTTTTGGTTCGACTTGGCGAGACCGCCCAAAGTCGGCCGGGATCTCAATACTGTCGGTCCCGGCGATGGGCCTTTTCTTTGCGATGCCGCAGGCACCGACCAGGGGTGCCTGCCGCCGTACAGGCAGCGCGATAGGTCGCGGTCCTGCAGATCCCTGCGCGGCGGACTTCTGCAGAAGATCGAGCCAAAGCGATGCGCGTAAGCCCCTCGACAGGGAATTCTCGCTGAATCATTCTCCTGCCGAACACCTTGTCACGAGGAGCCGAGCCTGATCCCACGATCCCTGCGCAGCCACCAGTCCGAGCTTCTGGGCGTGGTCCGTGCCATCGCCGCCGGCGNAGCGGATCTGCTGGGTGGTGCCGCGCGACAGCCTGCGGCTGCAGGCCGAGGAGGTCTTCGCCGACCCGGCATGGCGGCAGGCCTTGGGGCATGACCTGTCGGTCCGCGCCGCCGACAATGCCCCGGGCGACCCCTGCCGCGGGCTGGCCGGCTACGTGACGACCTATCAGGGGATCGCCGCCGCACCGGACCTGCACCTTGCCGCCTTCCGCCGGCACCGTTACCTGCTGGTGGTCGACGAGGTGCACCACCTGCCGGGGCTGAACGAGGCCGATGCCGCCGGCGGCCGGGACAATGCCCAGGATGCCGCCGCGGCCTGGTCGGCGCCGATCGAGCCGCTGCTGGCGCTGTCCGCGGTGCGGCTGCTGCTCTCCGGCACCCTGGAGCGGGCGGATGGACGCCGGATCCTCTGGCTGCCCTACCGCCGCGGGACGGGCGGCCGGCAGGAGGTCGACCTGGCGGCGCCGGGCTGGGCGGTGGTCGGCTACAGCCGGGCCCGG
>NZ_JAUFPN010000043.1:2570-3200 GCF_030409335.1 Paeniroseomonas aquatica | reverse complement strand
GAGCAGTGCATCGAACGGCCGGCCCGCCCGGATAGAGAGGGCCTGCTCGTTGATCTTCTGCTCCAGCCACTGCGCCAGGTCGGAGAGCCCGCCAGAGGGCGGGACCTCGGCGTCGGGGTGAAAGGTGGCCAGACCGTGTGAGGTGGTCTGCCGGTCCATGTCCCAGATGCGGAGGGTCGCCCCGCGGCTGCGGAAATACTGCGCCGTGGTGTTACCCACGACGGTCTTGCCGACCCGGCCGCGGCCGACCGGCATCAGCAGTACGGGGCGCACGTCTGTGGTCGTCATCGTTGCATCCTTCTTGGCCATGCGTCGGCGCTCCTATCGCCGTAGGGGAATCATCCTGGGAGGCGGCGCGAATGGCGCTGCCGTCCTGCCAGATTTTTTCAGGAGCGCTTTTGACCAGGCAGCCAGGCGCGGTCCTGCTGGAGTAGCGCTCTCATCGCTTCGATCTCGGCCTGAACCTCCTCAAGACTGCGGACAGCTGCGGGCTCGTCGTGTCGCCGCGTGGGGGAGGGGCGTATCGTTGGGATCGGCCGGGGCAGTGGAGCCTCTGTCGATACGGCAAGCGGCTTGATGGGCTCAGGCGCCGGCAGGACGGCAACCGAAACGGGCGCCCAACCTGCCGGC
>NZ_JAUFPN010000043.1:536-2553 GCF_030409335.1 Paeniroseomonas aquatica | reverse complement strand
GAGCAACCTCAGCTATATCGCGGCATACAGTTTTCCAGATCCGTCTTACGGCGTCGGGGGTCAGGGGTTTGCCTCGGCCTCCGGTGACGCCAGCCGTGGTCATCTCTGCGGCCACCTCAGCCCAAGTTGGCTGAAACTCATCAAACAGAGCGGCCATGGTCGCATGGCGTCGTCGCAGCCATCGGTATGCGTCCGACCGACCGCCGAAGGCTCGTTGTTGCGCACGCTCTCTCAACTGGTTCAGGGCATGGTCTGACATTCCCCGATCGTGCGGCTGATCGGCGCGAATGGCGTCAGTCGAACGGCAGTGGACCGGCAGTGGCGCGTCAGCCTGACGGCAGTCGGGCGGCAGTCAAACGTCAGTCAAGAAGGGGACATACACCAATGCACTGTTAGTGCGGGCTGCGCCCGGGTGGCGCATCCCATTCGCGCCGGTCGGCGCGAAGGTGGGGCATGGACGAAGATACGCGGGCCGCCCTCGCCGCCATCCAAACGGGCATCGCCAACCTGACTGCCAGCGTCGCGCTGGTGGCTCGGCATCAAACCATCCAGGGGGAGAAGATCAGCCGCATCCTGGATGTCCTGGTGCCCGAGGAAGATGAGGAGGAGGAGAAGGGGCCGACCACGGCCGAGCTGCTCGGCCGGATGATGGCTGCTAACGCCAAGGCCGTGAAGGAGATGACGGCTCAGCTGACAGAGATCAGCGGTGCCGTGGAGGGCGTGCCCGTGAACACGGTCCAGGCGATGGGCCAAGCATTCAACATGCCAGAGAGGAAACCGGGATGATTACATTTCGGAAGATCCTGGCGGCGTCCAGCGGCAAGCTGGTCTCGGCGTACTTCACCGAACATCAGCCCGATCCTGAGCGCGATCTTCGGTGTGAGCCTGGGGTGCATGCCGATCAGGAGGGACGGCTGACGGCCTACTACACCGGCCGGGAGATGCGGGCCCATTGGCGGGTGGACATGCCACAGGCAGTCGCTGAGGCTCTGGGCATCGACCCCACTTGCTCCCCCAAAGCCGGCGAGCTCAACCACCTCTTTGAGGCGAAGCGTGGCGATAATGGCGAGCAGTGGAGCCGGTACCGGCGGGAGAATTCGTCACTCGACTTCACTTTCTCCCCCCATAAATCGGTGACGCTGGCGATTGAATTTGCCGAATCTCCGGCCGAGGAAGCGTTGCTCTGGACGGCTGTGNAGCGACCTGGGATGGGCCCGATCTGGTTTCGAGGGCAAGGGTGTAGCCGAGCCTGGTGCGGTTGGCTGGGTGTCGTTTCCCCATACCCAGGCACGGCCGACCCTGCAGGTTCAGGACGGAAAAACCGGCATTACCTATCTGGCGGAGTTTCCGACCGTCGGCGACCCGCAGACCCACGTTCATAATCCGATGTTCAACCTGACCGTCACCGATGACGGTCGCATTGGATCGCTGGATACGCAGCGCCTGACGAATACCCGGCTGCATGTGTGGGGCGCCCTGGGCCAAGCCGTCCTTGCCGAGGAGATGCGCCGGCTGGGTGTCCGGGTGGCGGTTGATCCGACAGGCCGGTTCGCTGTGCTGGCGTCGATTGACCAGCGGGCGGTCGATCACTTCTCGAAAGGCCATCGCCAAGCCGAGCGCAATGCTAAGCGGTACGCCGCGCGGATGGGCGAGGATTGGAGCACGCTCTCGGCGGAACGGAAGTTCGGCCTCATGCAGTCGGCCGCCATTCACGAACGCCATTCAAAGGCTGCCCGAGGCGGGGCGAAGCGGGAAGGGCTCACCCCAAAAGAGGATTGGCGCTACCAGGCCAAGGCGCTCGGCTGGACGCATCGCACGGTCTTGGAGGGGACGGCCTACGCCCAGCTGACCGATGCCGAGCGCTATGACGCTGCCTATGCCTTCGCTACCCGGCATTTAGCCAAGGAGTTTGAGACGGCCGCGGTACTGGATCAGGACACCGTCACCCTCTGGGCAATCCGCGGCCTGATCGGCGCCGGATACAAAGGCAGTGTGGACGTCGACGGTGTGGTCAAGC
>NZ_JAUFPN010000043.1:0-444 GCF_030409335.1 Paeniroseomonas aquatica | reverse complement strand
AGGAACTGGCCAAGGTAGCGTCCCAGGACCGTACTGGAGCCCTGACCCATGCCGCGATCCGCCGGGAAATCGACGGCTGCGGGCTCAAATTCAATAATGAGCACGGCGCGGCGCAGGTGGCAGCGATCTATGCCTTAGGCACCGCCGGTGGGGTGGCATTCCTGACCGGGATTGCTGGCGCCGGTAAGTCCACCCTGCTGACCCCATTGGTGATGGCCTACCACGCCGATACTCGCTTCAGTCCGAATGGGCGAGAGGTCATCGGCACGGCCAATGCCTGGCTGCAGGCCGATGCCTTGAAGGATGCCGGGGTAGACCGGACCATTGCTCTGGATCCGCTGCTTCGCTCCATTGATCGGGGCAAGTGGAAGCCGACGCGGAACACGGTCCTCATTATCGAGGAAACGGAACGTGTCAACGACGATGAGACAGGGATGGGCCTAA
>NZ_JAUFPN010000042.1 GCF_030409335.1 Paeniroseomonas aquatica | reverse complement strand
GGCGCAGCCGCCGCCGGCCCGGCCGCCGGCCCCCCTCGACGTGCCGGCCGGAATGGAGGCCCTGCCCGAGGGCGGCTTCCGCCTCCGCTTCGCCGATGGCACGGCGGCCCTGCCGGCCGAGGCCGCCGGCAGCCTTGCCGGGCTCGGCAGCCAGCTTGCCGCCGGCCCCGCCGGGCGGGTCGTCGTGACCGGCCAGGCCTCCGGCCCGGTGGCCGATATCTCCATCGCCCGCCGGCTCAGCTTGGCGCGCGGGCTGGCGGTGAAGCAGGCGCTGGCCGCCGGCGGCCTGGCGCCGACCCGCATCGACCTGCGCCCCATGGGCCGCACCGCCGATGCCGCGGATGCGGTGGACGTCCTGCCCCCGGCGCCGGAATCCCCCCGGTGAGGCCTGCGTGATGAGGAGGATGGCATGACCCCGCCGCTCGGCTTCCTGTGGCGCATGGTGGGCTTCCTGGCGGTGGTGGTCGCGGTGGCGGTGCTGCTGCTGCCCGAGCTGGCGGTCGCCTTCGGCTCCAATCCGCTGCTGAACGGGCTCATCCTCGGCGTGCTGCTGGTCGGCGTGGCCTGGAACCTGCGGCAGGTGCTGACCCTGCGGCCGGAGGTCGCTTGGCTCGAGCATTTCCGCGCCCCGCGGCTCGGCGCCCCGGCCCAGGCGGCGCCACAGCTGCTCGGGCCGATGGCGAGCATGTTCTCCTCCCGCCGCTCCGACCGGCTCTCGCTCTCGGCCCCGGCGATGCGCAGCGTGCTGGACAGCATCGCCTCGCGGCTCGACGAATCGCGCGAGCTGTCGCGCTACATGACCGGGCTGCTCATCTTCCTCGGCCTGCTCGGCACCTTCTGGGGGCTGCTGCTGACCATCGGCTCGGTCTCCGAGGTGATCGGCGGCATGTCGGTCGGCTCGGGCGACCTGAACCAGCTGTTCAACCAGCTGAAGACCGGCCTCGCCCAGCCGCTGAAGGGCATGGGGACCGCCTTCAGCTCCTCCATGCTGGGCCTCGCCGGGGCGCTGGTGCTGGGCTTCCTCGACCTGACCGCGGGCCAGGCGCAGAACCGCTTCTACAACGAGCTGGAGGAATGGCTGGCCGGGCTGACCCGGCTCTCCTCCGGCGTGCTGGGCGACAGCCCCGGCGAGGGCGGCAACGTCCCGGCCTATGTCCAGGCGCTGCTGGAGCAGACGGCGGAGAACCTCGAGGGGCTGCAGCGCATCCTGGCGCGCGGCGAGGAGGGCCGGGCCCATACCGGCCAGGCCATGCTGACCCTGACCGAACGGCTGAGCACCCTGACCGACCAGATGCGGGCCAGCCAGACCCTGATGCTGCGGGTCGCCGAGCAGCAGGCCCAGCTCGGCCCGGTGCTGGCGCGGCTGGCCGAGGCCCAGGCGGCGCCGGCGATCGACGACGCGGTCCGCAGCCACCTGCGCAACGCCGAGATCTATCTCGGCCGGCTGGTGGACGAGGTGGCCCAGGGCCGGGTCCAGAGCACCAACGAGATCCGCAGCGAGATCAAGCTGGTGGCGCGCACCATCGCCGCCCTGGCCGAGGATGCGCCGCGTTGACGCGGGCCGGCTGACCCATGGCGCTGTCCAACAACCGCCGGCGTCAGCGCGGCGGCGGCGGGCTGGACGCCTGGCCCGGCTACGTCGATGCGCTCTCGACGCTGCTGATGGTCATCATCTTCGTGCTGATGGTCTTCGTGCTGGCGCAGGGCTTCCTGAGTGTCGCGCTTTCCTCGCGCGACCGGGCGCTCGACCGGCTGAACCAGCAGGTGGCGGAGCTGGCCGAGCTGCTAGCGCTGGAACGCGGCCAGGCCGGGGAACTGCGCAGCGCCCTCGCCCGCACCGCCGAGGAGCTGCGGGCCGCCGCCACCGCCCGCGATTCGCTCTTTGCCCAGCTGCGGGAGGTGCGGGACGAGCGCGACCGGCTGACCGGCGAGCGCGATGCCACCCGCGGCGAGCGGGACCGCCTGACCGCCCGGCTGACCGACCTGGAGCTGACCGGCCGCAGCGGCCCGGAGCGGATCGCCGCGCTGGAGACCCAGCTCGCCGAGGCGCTGCGGCGGGCGGAGGCGGCCGGCGGCGATGCGGCGCAGACCGTGCGCCGGCTGACCGAGACCGGCCGCGGCCTCACCACCGAACGCGCGGCCCGGGAGCAGGCGGAAGCCCGCGCCGCCGAGCTCGACCGCCAGCTGGGCGAGTCCCGCGGCGCGGTGGAGACCGCCCGGCGCGAGCTGGCTGGGCTGAGCCGACAGCTGCAGGAGGCCCAGGCGGCGCTGGCCGAAACCCAGCGGCAGCTCACCGCCATGCGGGCCGAGATGGCGGCGCTCGACCAGCAGGTGAAGGTGGACCGCGCCACCATCGAGGCGAGGCTGTCCGATGTCACCCGGCTGTCGGAGCAGGTCCGCGCCCTCACCGCGCTGCGCGACCAGCTCGAGCGCCAGGCGCAGGAGGCCGCCCGCCGGGCCGGCGAGGAGTCCCAGCGCCGCCAGGCGGTGGAGCAGACCGCGGCGGAGCAGGCCCGGCTGGCCGAGAGCGCCCGCGCCCAGGTGGTGCTGCTCGGCCGCCAGCTGGAGGAGCTGCGGGCGCAGCTGGCGCGGATCGCCTCGGCGCTGGATGCGGCCGAGAGCACCGGCCGCGACAAGGATGCGCAGATCAGCGCGCTCGGCAGCCGGCTGAACGCGGCGCTGGCGGCGCGGGTCGAGGAGCTGCAGCGCTACCGCAGCGACTTCTTCGGCCGGCTGCGGGACGTGCTGGGCGACCGCGCCGACGTGCGGATCGTCGGCGACCGCTTCGTCTTCCAGTCCGAGGTGCTGTTCCCCCCGGCCAGCGCCGAGCTCTCCGAGCGCGGCCAGCAGCAGATCCGGGAGATCGCCCGGGTGCTGCAGGAGATCGGCGCCCGCATCCCGGCGGATGTGAACTGGCTGCTGCGGGTGGATGGCCATGCCGACCGCACCCCGATCCGCAGCGCCCGCTTCGCCACCAACTGGGAGCTCTCGGCGGCCCGGGCCATCGCGGTGGCGCAGCGGCTGATGGCCGCGGGCCTGCCGCCCGACCGGGTGGCGGCGACCGCCTTCGGCGACAACCAGCCGATCGATGCCGGGGACACGCCGGAAGCCCTGGCCCGCAACCGGCGGATCGAGCTGCGGCTGACCGACCGCTAGGACCGGCGAAGAACTGCCGGCGCCGCTTGGCCGGAGGGTCGCCCCGGGCCAGCGCGGCAGGAAACGGGGCCGGCCCTCAGCCCTGGGTTCTTACCCTTGGACCATCACCGCGACCGGGTCGAGCTTGTAGCCGCCGCCCTCGGTCAGCAGCAGCCGGGTGTTCGAGGGATCGGGCTCGATCTTCTGCCGCAGCCGGTAGATGTGGGTCTCGAGGGTGTGGGTGGTGACGGCGCTGTTGTAGCCCCAGACCTCGTTCAGCAGGATCTGCCGCGGCACCGGCTTGCCGCCGGCGCGATAGAGGAACTTCAGGATCGCGCTTTCCTTGTCGGTCAGCCGGACCTTGCGGTTGCGCTGTGGCTCCAGCAGCAGCTTGGCGCTGGGGCGGAACATGTAGGGGCCGATGGTGAAGACCGCGTCCTCGGAGTTGTCGAAGACCCGGAGCTGGGCGCGGACCCGGGCGAGCAGCTCGGGCAGCCGGAAGGGCTTGGCGATGTAGTCGTTCGCCCCGGCATCGAGGCCGCGGACCACGTCCGCCTCGGCATCGGCGCCGGTCAGCATGATGATCGGCATGCGCCGGCCGTCGCGCCGCAGGCGGGCGCAGAAGTCGCGGCCGTCGGCATCGGGCAGGCCGATGTCGAGCAGGATGGCGTCGTAGCGGGCGTCGGCCGCGTTGAGCTTGGCCTCGGCCTCCTGCGCGCTCTCGGCCTCGTCGGCGATGAAGTCGCCGTCCAGGGACAGTTGCTCCGCCAGTGTGGAACGCAGCGCGGCATCGTCTTCGACGATCAGGATCGGGCGGGGCGTCGCCATTGGACCTCCGGGACTGGTTGCTGCGGGAATGGCGGGCGATGGACGCGTCATCCACTCGAACAGCAACGATTGAAACCATTGCGTGAGAAAACGCACCCCACGGACTCGTTGGTGCGGATACAACTTATTGCGACCCTAGGACAACCATCCCGGTTCCACCGACCCCCCGGCCTCACGCCGAAGCGGAGGCTCGGGCCGATCGGGGGGCCTTGGGTGGCGATCGCCGGGACAGGCGACGCATCGGCGGACGAAAGACTCCTCCCGGGGCCTGGCGACCGGACTACGGCCGGGGTTGCACGACCTGCATGACCACCGCGGCACGGCAGTGACCCGTTCTGGCTATACAACCCAGAGGTTAGCAACAGGTTTCGCTTGAAATCATCACGCGAGCACTCTGCGGCCCGCCTGACCCGCCCGGCCTGCCCGAGCGAGGTGACATGTCAGAGGAGCTTGCCCTCGAAGGGCGGTTGGAGGTCCGGCGCCTCGAACTCCACAACCCACAAGTCCGGATCGCGTTTCACTTGGCGGGCGATATAAGCGTCAGCGGCGGCCTCGTCGACCGGGGTGGCGCCGGAGCCGCGCAGCCAGGCCGCCTGGCCCTCGGCATCGCGCACCTGGCTGAGCACGAGCAGCCCCTCGCGGCCGCGCAGCACGCAGAGGATGCCGCCCGAATCGGGGTCGCCCTTGCGGATCACGGCGCCGCTGCGCCCGGCTATATCCGCCAGTCGCAGCGCCATCGAGACCCAGATGCTGGCCTTCACGCGAGGTTCCATGCGCCGCATAGGGACCAAGATGTCCCGATCCGGCAAGCCCCCGCTTGCCGAGCGGCGAGGCCTCGGCCACATCTGGGCCGGACGGGATGCGCCCAGGCGCGGAGATGGGTTCTATGGATCTGCGGAAGATGACCGAGGGCCAGCGCGCCTACGAGGCCAAGCGGGCGGCGAAGGCGGGAATGAGCCTTGAGAAGTGGATGACCCTGAAGGCCAGGGAGGCCGAGGCGGAGAAGGCCGTGGCGGCGAAGGCCGCCGAGGCCGCCGCCCCGCCGAAGAAGCCCGGCTTCTTCGGCCGGCTGCTGGAGCGGGCGCAGAAGCCGCTGTAGCCCGGCGCGCCGGCCGCCTCAGACCATCCGCAGCAGGGTGCCGTCGCGGCGGACGGCCTGGTGGAAGATCACCGCGCCGATGTGCAGCACCAGCAGCACGACGATCGCCCAGCCGCCGATGGTGTGGGCGGTGCCGACGATGCCGGCCAGGCCCTCGTTGGTCTCCATGAATTTGGGCAGGTCGATGAAGCCGAGGTAGGCGGTCGCCCCCTGTTGCGGGAAGCCCCAGGCATTGGTGGCGATGAAGCCGCCGATCGGCTGCAGGATGAGCAGCGCGTAGAGGCTGTGGTGGACCGCGGCGGCGGCCGTCCGCAACGGCCGCGGGATGCTCTCCGGCAGCGGCGGCGGCGGGTTCCCCAGCCGCCAGGCGAGCCGCGCGAGGGCGACGAAGAACAGGGTCAGCCCGGCCGATTCATGGACCATGTAGAAGGTCATCTTCGCATCCTCCTTGATATGCTCGATGACCAGGCCGAAGGGGACGGCGACGGCGAGGAGCGCCACGGTGATCCAGTGGAACCATTTGGCCACGCTGCTGTAGGAGCCCATTGCATCTGCCTCGCTGAATTGCCCCGGCATCCTGGCACAGGCCGGGCGGCCCATGGATGAGCTGATTGCGGCCCACGCCGACTGGAGCATCGACCCGCGCAAGCGCTGGATCACGGTCGCGCGCCGGGATGCGGCCGGGTGGCGGGCGGCGGCGCCGCGGCCGGTGGGCACGCTGGGCGGGCTGCTCGCCGGGCTGCTGGCGCCGGGGCTGCCGGTGGCGCTCGGCCTCGACCTGCCGCTCGGGCTGCCGCGGGCCTATGCGGCGGGGCGGGCGGAGGCGGGATTTCCCGAATTCCTCCGCGGCCTCGCCGCCACCCCGGAGTTCTTCGCGGTCAGCGCCGGGCTGGAGACGGTGGGCCCGGCGCGGCCCTTCTACCCCGCCCGCGGGGTGCGGGGCATGACCCGGGCGGCGCATGCGGCGGCGCTGGGCTTCGAGGGGCCTGCGGGGCTGTCGCGCTGGTGCGACCGCGCCACGGCCGAACGCCCGGCCGGGGCGCCGCTGTTCTGGACGCTGGGCGCCAACCAATCCGGCAAGGCGGCGATCAACGCCTGGCGGGACTGGCTGCTGCCGGCGCTGGGTGCGGGCATGCCGATCCGGATCTGGCCTTTCGAGGGTGGGCTGCGCGAGTTGCTCGCACCCGGCACGGCGGTGCTGGCCGAGGTCTATCCGGCCGAGGCGCTGCGGCATTGCGGGCTGGCGCTGGCCGGCAGCAAGCGGCTCCGGGCCGCGCGCCGTGGCGTCGCGCCGGGGCTGCTGGCGGCCATGGCGGCACGGCGGGTGGTGCCGGAGGCCGCCCTCGCCGCCGCCGTCGCCGATGGCTTCGGCGCCGATGCGCCCGGGGAGGACCGCTTCGACTCGGTGATCGGCCTGCTCGGGCTGATCGGGGTGCTGGAGGGCATGCGGCCGGATTACGTGCCGGAGGATCCCTGGATCCGGCGCTGGGAGGGCTGGGTGCTGGGCCAGACCGCCCTGCCCCGCCCCGCCGCTACCCCATGAAGTCGATCGTCGTGTTCATCGCCTGCGCGGCCGGCACCCGCAGCAGGCCGGGGGATGGCGCCAGCAGGGTGACGCCATTGGCCGAGAGGGCCGCGGCCGTCGCCGCCGGGCTGGCGACCCGCAGCCCGAGCACCGCCATATGGTCGCCGCGGCCGGCCGGATCGGGCGCCGCGGCGCCGAGCTCGGCGGCGACGGCGGCATGCGGGGCGGCCTCGACCACCGCCGCCCCGGCGCGGAGGATGGCGCGGCCATCGGCGCCCTCGGTCACCGCCGCGGCGCCGAACATGCGGCGGAAGAGCGCCGCCTGGCGTTCCGGGTCGCGGACGCTCAGCAGGATGCGGGCGACGCCGGTGGCGCCATTGGCATGGACCTGCCATTCGGGGCGCCAGACGTGCTCCGGCGTCAGGTGCTCGCACCAGTAGACCCGGCCGTCGAAGGCGGCCGCGCGGTCGAGCCGGACCACCTTGAATTTCGCATCGGCCCGGCTGCCGTCGGGCAGGTCGGCGGGGCGGAAGAAGCTCAGCGCCGGCTGGACGGGAACGCCGCGGGACTGCTGCTCGGCGCTCAGCGCCTCGGAGTCCTGGCCGAGGAAGACCAGGCCGTTCAGCCCGGCCGGGAAGGGCGCCAGATCCGGCCGCAGCGCGCCGCCGGGGACATCGGTGCCGAGCAGCTCAAGGTAATCCCGGCCGAGGACGGCGAGGTGGTTGGCGGAGCCGAGGCTGTGCTTGCCCATCGGCGTGAGTTGGAAGCCGAGCCGGCGGAAGGCCGCGGCGCCCTCGGCGATGCGGTCGCGGACGTCGATGACGATGTGGTCGATCAGGCACTCCATGGTCAGGCATCCTTCCGGTAGAGGCCGGCGGCCTCGGCGGCCTGGGCGGCGAGCGCCACGACCAGCGCCAGGGTCGGCGCCGGGACGCCGCACTCGCGGGCGAGGCGCAGCGGGACCTGGAACAGCGCATCCACCTCCATCGGCCGCCCCGCCTCGAGGTCCTGCAGGATCGAGGGCTTGTGCGGGATGTCGACCGAGACGTTGATCCTGTCCTCCGCCGCGCCGCCGACCGGGCGGCCCATGGCGGCGGCGATGGCGAGCCCCTCCCGCACCACCTGCACCGCGGCCTCGCGGATGGTGGCGTCGCGGAAGGTGTCGCGCATGTTGCGGCGCGTCAGGGTGCAGATCGGGCCGTTGGAGAGGTTGTTCAGCAGCTTGCCCCAGACATCGGTGCGGATGTCCTCGGAGACCGAGCAGGCGATGCCGCCGAGCTTGAAGGCCTTGGCGAGCGCGAGGGCGCGGTCGGAACGGCGGCCGTCGGGCTCGCCCAGGATCAGCTTGCTGGTCCGGCTGGTGACCTCGACCACGCCGGGCTCGGGCACCGAGCAGGCGGAGTAGATGACGCCGCCGATGGCCCGCGCCGGGCCGATGGCGTTCCAGACCACGTCGCCGGGGTCGACCTCCGGCACCCGGGCGCCCTCCTGCGGCCCGCCATGGCTGGCGAAGTACCACCAGGGGATGCCGTTGGTGACGAAGACGACCGGCGTCTCCGCCCCGAGCAGCGGGCCGATGGCGCGGGCGACGGCGGGCAGCGCCGGGGTCTTGGTGCAGACCACCACGGCATCCTGCGGGCCGAGCTCGGCCGGGTGCTCGGCGGCCTGGGGCCGGCAATGGATGTCGCCCTCGGCGGTGCGGACCGTCAGGCCGCGCGCCAGGATGGCGGCGAGCTGGGCGCCGCGGGCGATGACCGAGACCTCGGCGCCGCCCTTGGCGAGACGCCCGGCGAGATGGCCGCCGATGGCGCCGGGGCCGTAGATGCAGATCTTCATGCCGCGGTCTCCGCGTAGGGGGTGTAGAGGCCGGCGGCGATGGCGCTGCGGGTGGCCAACGCGACCATCAGCGACAGGGTCGGCGTGGCGACGCCGGCATCCCGGGCGAGGCGCAGCGGGGCCTGGAACATGGCCTCGATCTCCATCGAGCGGCCGGCCTCGAGGTCTTGCAGGATGGAGGGCTTGTGCCGCAGCCTGGCGGAGCGGGCGACGCGGGCAGCGGGCGCATCGCCGGGGATGGTGATGCCCTCGGCGGCGGCGATGGCGATGATCTCGCCGGCCATGCGCACCGCGGCCTCGCGCACCGCCTCGCTGGTGTAGAGGTCCTGCATGCAGGCGCGGGCGAGGAGGCAGAGCGGGCCGGTCATCAGATTGCCGAGCAGCTTCTGCCAGACCGCCTGGCGGATATCCGGCACCACCGGCGCTGGCAGGCCGCCGGCGGCGATGGTGGCGGCCAGTGCCTCGGCGCGCGGGGTGATGCGGCCGTCGACCTCGCCGAGGATGACGCGGGCATCGCCGGTCTCGACCATGACGACGCCGGGCTCGGTGACGGTGGTCGCGGAATAGACCACGCCGCCGATGGTGCGGCGGATGCCGATGGCCCGGCGCAATGCACCGCCGGGGTCGAGCGCCTCGAGGTGCTGGCCGTCGCGTGCGGTGGCATCGTTGTACCACCAGGGGATGCCGTTCATGACGAAGGCGACCGGCGTATCCGGCCCGAGCAACGGGGCGATGCCGGCGGCGACGGAGGGCAGCGCCGGCGCCTTGGTGGTGACGATGACGGCATCCTGCGGGCCGAGCTCGGCCGGGTCGGCGCTGGCCCGGGGGCGGGAGTGGAGCACGCCGTCGCGGGCATGCACGGTCAGGCCATTGGCCTGGATGGCGGCGAGGTGCGGGCCACGGGCGACCAGTGAGACCTCGGCGCCGCCCTCGGCGAGGCGGGCGGCTATATGCCCGCCGATGGCGCCGGCGCCGTAGACGCAGACCTTCATGGCGTGGCGGCCTTCAGGTGGGAGAGCATGGCGGCGCCGGCCCCGACCAGCCGGGCGGTGATGCGGGCGCCGTGCTCGGCATTGCCGGGGCGGCTGTCGGCGCAGGCGACGCCGCCGGGGGCGACCTCCTCGACCTCCATGGGCACCGAGAGGCCGACGCCGGCGACGCGGACCGTGCCGAAATCGGCGACGGGAAGGCCGAGGACGGGGCCGACCGGCTGCCTGGCGCGGGCGCGTTCGGGACGGCAGAGATCGGGGCGGAGATGCAGCGCGACCGACCAGACCGGGTCGCCGCCATGGCCGAAGCTTTCGGGCGCGCCGCCGAGTTCGGCATGCAGCGCGCCGGCGGCACGCCACAGGTGCATGGCCGGGATCAGCACGTCGTGTCTGCGGCGCAGCATGCGGGCGGCGGCATCGACCGGGCCGATCGAGCCCGCATGGCCGTTGACGATGAGGATGCGGCGGCAGCCGGTGCGCAGCAGGTTGCCGCAGACTTCCTCGATGACGGCTTGCAACAGGGCGGGCGTCAGCACCACGCCGCCGGGGGTGAAGCCGAAGTAGTCCTCGCCGCCGAAGGGGATCGCCGGCAGCACCAGCGCATCCACCCCCTGCCCGGCCGCGGCGGCGGCGATGCGGTCGGCGATGGCCTCGGCCAGCAGGAAGTCGCCCATCGGCGCCTGCGGTCCGTGGGTCTCGAGGCTGCCCATCGGCAGGATCGCGCAGGCGCCGGCGGCGAGCCGCGCCGCGACCTCCGGCGCCGTCAGCTCGGCGATGCGATGTGTCAGGGGCGGCCGACTCAGACCTTCGCGGCCGGCGCCGCTGCGGTCATCGGACGCCGTCACGCCAGCATGTCCAGCGCGATCCGGCTGAGCGCCTGCACGCCGAGGCCGATGCAGCGCTCGTCCGGCTGGTAATGGTCGTTGTGCAGGTGGTCGCGCCGGCCGGGCGCGCCGCTGCCGATGCGGAGCTGGAAGGCCGGCACCCGCTCGGCGAATTCGGCGAAATCCTCGGCGCCCATGCTGGGACGGCCGGCGTCCACCACCTCGCCCATCTGGGCGCGCACGGCGGCGATGGCGGGGTCCAGCACGCTGTCGGCATTCACCAGCGGCGGCACGCCGCGGCGGTAGTCGAGCGTGCACTGCACGCGATGCATCGCCTCCAGCCCGGCGACCAGGCGCTTCAGCGCGGCCTCCGCCGTATCGCGCGCGCTGTGGTGCAGGGTGCGGACGGTGCCGCGCAGCTCGACGGTCTCGGGGATGATGTTCGGCGCGCTGCCGCCATGCACCATGCCGATGGTGACGACGGCCGGCATCAGCGGGTCGATCTCCCGGCTCACCACCGTCTGCGCCTGGCCGATGAAGGCGCCGGCGGCGACGATGGGGTCGATCGCATCCTCCGGGTGGGCGGCATGGCCGGACTTGCCGCGGATGGTGAGGTCGAAGCGGTCGGCGGCGGCGAGGGTGCTGCCGCGGCAATAGCCGAAGCGGCCGACCGGCATGTCCGGCTGGTTGTGGAAGCCGAGCGCCATGTCGACGCCTTCCAGCACGCCGTCGGCGACCATGGCGGCGGCGCCGCCCAGCGATTCCTCCGCCGGCTGGAACACCAGCAGGATGCGGCCGGCGAGCTGCGGCGCCAGGTCGCGCAGGACCTCGGCCGCGCCGAGCAGCGTGGTCGTGTGGATGTCGTGGCCGCAGGCGTGCATCTTGCCGCTGACGGTGCTGGCGAAGTCGAGGCCGGTCGCCTCATGGATCGGCAGCGCGTCCATGTCGGCGCGGATCGCCAGCGTCGGGCCGGGGCGTCCGCCCTCGATCACCCCGACGACGCCGGTGCGGCCGATGCCGGTGCGGTGGGCGATGCCCATACGGGCCAGCTCGGCGGCGACGATGCCGGCGGTGCGGACTTCCTCGAAGGCGAGTTCGGGATGCGCGTGGATGTCGCGGCGGATCTCGATCAGCCGCGGCTCCAGCGCCGCGGTGGCCGTCCGGATCTGGGTTTCCGGGTCGTTGTGGCGGCGGTCGGCGGCGCTGATCGGCATCGCGGGTCCAGTCTCGATAGGGGATGCGGGCGGGAGGCCGGAGGATCGCGGCAAAGCCGCACCAGTGGCAAGCGTCCCGCCCGGCGCCGGCGCGGGTTCTTGCGGCAGCGCAGCAAGTCCCCGCCCGGCTTGCCCCCCGTCCATGGCGCGTGCGATACGCAAGCACGCCTGAGGAAGCGGCCCCGAACCAAGGGGGTCCGAACAGGAGGGGAGGATGATGTCCGGTCTGCTGCCGCGCCGAGCCTGGCTCGCCGGTGGCGCTGCCATGGCGGCGCTGCCCGCGGTCGCACGGGCACAAGCCGCCTGGCCGGCGCAGCCGATCCGCCTCGTGGTGCCCTTCGCGCCCGGCGGCACCACCGACCTCGTCGCCCGCCTGCTGACCCAGGGCCTCACGGCCCGGCTCGGCCAGCCCGTCATCATCGAGAACCGCCCCGGCGCCGGCGCCACCGTCGGCAGCGCCCAGGTCGCCGCCGCGGCGCCCGACGGGCTGACGCTGCTGATGTCGAACGTCGCCAGCCAGGGCGTCGCCCCCTCGCTGTACCGCAACCTGCGCTATGATGCGGTGCGGGACTTCACGCACATCGCCCTGGTGGTCGAGAACCCGGTGGTCTTCGTTGCCAATCCGCGCTTCGTCCCGCGCAGCCTGACCGAGGTCGTCCGCTTCGCGCAGGAGGCGCCGCGCGGCCTCGACATCGCCTCCTCCGGCTCCGGTTCGACCAATCATCTCCTCATCGTGCAATTCGGCCAGGCGACCGGTGCACGGGTCAATCATGTCCCCTATCGCGGCGCCGGGCCGGCGATGACCGACGTCATCGCCGAGGTGGTGCCGATGATGTCGGACAGCCTCCCCTCGGCCGCCGGCCATCTGCGCTCCGGCTCGGTGCGCGGCGTGGCGATGGCCTCGGCGGCGCGGCATCCGGCCTTCCCCGAGATCGCCACCTTCCGCGAGCAGGGGATCGATGCGGTCAGCAACTCCTGGTTCGGCATCTCGGCCCCGGCGGGGCTGCCCGCCCCGATCGTGGAACGGCTGAGCCGCGAGATCGGGCTGGTGCTGGCGGATCCCGCGGTGCGGGCCCGCTTCGCCGAGATCGGCGCGACGGTGGGCGCGCTGTCGCCTGCCGGCTATGCCGATTTCGTCGCGGCGGAGGTCGAGAAGTGGAGGCCGGTGGTGCTGGCCTCCGGCGCCCAGGTGGATTGATCCCCAAAGCTTGCACCCTTCGCGGGTTGCGGATCCGGGGAAGTCGACGTAACCCCGCCTGCGGCGCAGGTAGGGCACCGCGTGGTTACAGTATGTTCGGGGCGCCCCGGCTTGACCGGGAGCGCTCCGTAGGGTTGTCGTTGCGAGAGGCCGGAGTGCGAACTCCGGTGAGCTGGGAGCCGGGAAAGGTCGCCGCATGAAAATCAACGCCAAGGATGTTGCCTCGGGCGCATTGCTCATCCTGATCGCCGCAACGGGGTTGTGGCTCAACCAGGACCACAATCTCGGCTCCGCCCGGCGGATGGGCCCGGGTTACATGCCCATGCTGGTCTTCTACGTCCAGCTTGCCCTCGGGATGATCGTGCTGGCCATGGCGTTCTTCAACGGGCCCGACCCGCTGGAGAAGTGGACCAAGGCGGATGCGACGATGCTGCCCGTCTCGATCATCGCCGGCACCCTCGCCTGGTACTTCGCGCCGGTGTTCGGCTCCTTCTTCGAGAACACCTACAACGCCCTCGGCCTCGGCATGCTCGTCGGGTTCCTGGTGGTCTGCTACTCGATGGGCTGGCGCCTGCTCGGCTTCATCTGCGCGGCCATGTGCATCTTCTCCCTGCTGCTGGAGAAGGGCGGGCTGATGCTGGCGCTGGCCGCGACCATCGGCATCTCCGCCCTGGCCGAGCCCGAGCATCGCGCCCGGCCGCTCGGCGTCCTCGGCCTGACGATCTTCCTGCTGGCAATGTGCTGGTGGATCTTCATCAAGCAGCTCGACATCCGCGTGGCCGTCTGGCCGCTGCAGTACTGACCAGACGCCGGGATAGGGAACCGCAACGGCCATGGATATCATAGGCAACCTGGCGCACGGCTTCGCCGTCGCCCTCAGCTTCCAGAACCTGCTCTTCGCGCTGATCGGCGCCCTGATCGGCACCGCCATCGGCGTGCTGCCGGGCATCGGCCCGGTCGCCACGATTTCGCTGCTGCTGCCGATCACCTTCGGCCAGCCGGCGACCACCGCCATCATCATGCTGGCGGGCATCTACTACGGCGCGCAGTACGGCGGCTCGACCACGGCCATCCTGCTGAACCTGCCGGGCGAGATCAGCTCGGTCGTCACCACGCTCGAGGGCTACAAGATGGCCCGCAACGGCCGGGCGGGCGCGGCGCTGGCGACCTCGGCGCTGGCCTCGTTCTTCGCCGGCACGGTCGCCACGATCGTGGTCGCCGGCTCGGGCCCGCTGCTCACCTCGGTGGCGCTGTCCTTCGGGCCGGCGGATTACTTCTCGCTCATGCTGCTCGGCCTCATCATCTCGGCCGTGCTGGCGCAGGGCTCGGTGATCAAGTCGATCGGCATGGTGGTGCTCGGCGTGGCGCTCGGCCTGGTCGGGACCGACGTGCAGACCGGCCAGCAGCGCTTCACCTTCGGCGTGCCTGAGCTGTCCGACGGCATCAGCTTCGTCGCCCTGGCGATGGGCATGTTCGGCATCGCCGAGATCATCCTCAACTTGGAGCGCCCGGAAGCCCGCAGTGTCCTGAAGACCAAGGTCGGCAGCCTCTGGCTGACCAAGGAAGAGTGGAAGCGGGCGACGCCCTCCGTGCTGCGCGGCACGCTGGTCGGCACCGTGCTCGGCATCCTGCCGGGCGGCGGCGCGGCGCTCTCCTCCTTCGGCTCCTACATGATGGAGCGGAAGGTCTCGAAGAACCGCCACCTGTTCGGCACCGGCGCGATCGAGGGCGTGGCGGGTCCGGAAGCGGCCAACAACGCCGCGGCGCAGACCAGCTTCATCCCGCTGCTGACGCTCGGCATCCCGGCCAACGCCGTGATGGCGCTGATGGTCGGCGCGCTGATCATCCAGGGCATCCAGCCCGGCCCCCGCATGGTGGAAGCGCAGCCCGACCTGTTCTGGGGCCTGATCGCCTCCATGTGGATCGGCAATGTCATGCTGCTCGTCATCAACCTGCCGATGATCGGCATGTGGGTGAAGCTGCTGCAGGTGCCCTACAAGTTCCTCTACCCGGCGATCCTGGTCTTCTGCTCGATCGGCGCCTACAGCGTGAACAACAACGTCTTCGACGTGTACTCGACCGTGCTCTTCGCCGTGTTCGGCTACATGTGCAACAAGCTCAAGCTCGAGCCGGCGCCGCTGCTCATCGGCTTCGTGCTCGGCCCGATGATGGAGGAGCACCTCCGCCGCGCCATGCTGCTCTCGCGGGGCGACGTCATGGTGTTCCTCGAGCGGCCGATCAGCGCCAGCATGCTGGCGATCGGGGCGCTCGCCATGGCGGCGATGCTGCTGCCGAACCTGCGCAAGGGCAAGGAAGCCGCGCTCACCGGCTGAGCGCCTCCCCTGCCCCAGACCAAGCCGCCCCGGGCAACCGGGGCGGCTTTTCTTTTGCCCGGGCGCGCTCCAGGCTGCGGCCGGCAGCAGGAGATTCCGCGGATGGACATGCAATTGGCCGGCAAGGTCGCGCTCGTCACCGGGGCCTCGGCCGGGCTGGGACGGACCATCGCCGCCATGCTGGCGGCCGAGGGGTGCCGGCTCGCCCTGCTCGCCCGCCGCCGCCCGCTGCTGGAGAGCCTGGCGGCCGAGCTGCCGGCGGGCGCCGAGCCCCTGCTCGTCGTCGAGGACATCACGGATGCGACGGCGGCGCCGCGCATCCGCGACGCGGTGCTCGGCCGCTTCGGCCGCTGCGACATCCTGGTGAACAACGCCGGCGGCAGCCGGCCGCAACCGGCCGGCACGCTGGGCGAGGATGCGGTCTGGGAGGAGGCGATGAACCTCAACTTCCACGCCGCCCGCCGCATCACCCATGCGCTGGTGCCGGCGATGCAGGCGGAGGGCTTCGGCCGCATCATCAACCTGACCGGCCAGGACGAGCCGCACAACGTGAACCCGGCCAATGCGCCCAATGGCGCCACCCATATCTGGGCCAAGGCGCTGTCCCGGCAGGTCGGCCGCCACGGCATCACGGTGAATTCCATCCCGCCCGGGCGCATCCACTCGGAGCAGATCGACCTCCGGGTGATGCCGACCGAGGTGAGCCGCCGCGCCTGGGCGGAGACGGAGGTCCCGGCCGGCTATATCGGCCAGCCCGAGGACCTGGCGGTGCTGGCGGTGTTCCTCGCCTCGCCGCGGGCGCGCTACATCACCGGCCAGGTCATCCATGTCGACGGCGGCACCCGCCGCTTCAGCCATTGAGGAAGAATGCCATGTTCATCGCCATGAACCGCTTCCGCGTCACCCCCGGCGCCGAGGCGGAATTCGAGCAGCTCTGGATGTCCCGCGATTCGAAGCTGCACACGGTGCCCGGCTTCGTCGAGTTCCAGCTGCTGCGCGGCCCGGCCAAGGAGGACCATACGCTCTATGCCTCCCATACCACCTGGGCGGACCGGGCGGCCTTCGAGGGCTGGACCCGGTCCGAGGCCTTTCGCCAGGCGCACCGGAACACCGGCGGCACCCGGCCGCTCTACCTCGGCCATCCCGAGTTCGAGGGCTTCGAGCCGATCCAGACCCTGACACCCCCGGCCGCCTGATAGCCGCCGGCGATTGCGCCGGCGCAAGGCGCCCGCCTCCCCGCCGCGGCTATGCCTTCCCCCGGGAGGGCATCGCCATGGGCGTGCTGGTCAGGGTGGTATTGGCGGCGGCGGGCGTGCTGGCGGCGCTGCTGGTCGGCCGCGACGCCGAGAACTTCCTGGTGGTCGAGGGGCTGCTCGGCCTCGCCCTCATTGCCGCGGTGGTGGTGACGGCGGCGCTGCTGGCGCGGCGCCGCGGCCCTCAGTGATCGAGGTCGCGGAGCCGCCGCAGCTCCGGGAAGAGCCGCAGCCACAGCAGGGCCACCAGCATGGTCCCGAGCCCGCCCAGCACGGCGGCCGGCACCGCCCCGACCAGCGCCGCGACCGCGCCGGCGCGGAAGTCGCCCAGCTGGTTCGAGGCGCCGACGAACAGCGAGTTCACCGCCGAGACCCGCCCGCGCATCTCGTCCGGCGTGTTCAGCTGCACCAGCGAGGAACGCACCACCACGCTGACCACATCGGCCCCGCCCGCCACCGCCAGCGCGGCGACGGATAGCCAGAGCTGGCCCGAGAGCGCGAAGACCGTGCTCGCCAGGCCGAAGACCAGCAGCGCGCCGAACATCCGCGGCCCGACCGGCGGCCGCAGCGGCCGGTTGGCCAGCAGCACCGACATCGCCAGCGCCCCCAGCGCCGGCGCCGCCCGCAGCAGCCCGAGCCCGGCCGGCCCGGTCCCCAGCACGTCGCGGGCGAAGACCGGCAGCAGCGCCACCGCGCCGCCGAGCAGCACCGCGAAGAGGTCGAGCGAGATGGCGCCGAGCACCAGCCGGTGGCGGCGGACGAAGCCGAAGCCCATCAGCAGCGCCGCCAGGCCGCGGGCATCGCCCGGCCGCACCGGCCGCGGCGCCCGGATGGCGGCGGCGGCGGCGGCGGCCAGCAGCAGCAGGGCCGCCGCCGTCCCATAGGCCGCCCCGGGGCCGAGCAGGGTGAGCAGCCCGCCCAGCGCCGGGCCGAGGATCTGGGCGGTCTGGTTGGCCGAGGCGGACCAGGCGGCGGCGCGGGGGAAGCTCGCCCGCGGCACCAGCCCGGGCAGCAGCGAGGCCATGGTCGGCGCCTCCACCGCCCGGGCGCAGCCGACCAGGCCGATCAGGACGAAGATCGCCTCCCGCCCCAGCCAGCCCTGCAGGCTGCCGAGCAGCAGCAGCCCGGCCAGCAGCGCGACCAGCCCCTGGCAGCCGGCGACGATGGCCCGGCGGTCGCCGCGGTCCGCCCAGTGCCCGGCCGGCAGGGTCAGCACCAGCACCGGGATGAACTGCACCAGCCCGACCAGCCCGAGGTCGAGCGCGCTGCCGGTCAGCGCATAGAGCTGCCAAGCGACCGCGACCGCCAGCATCTGGAAGCAGAGCGTCGAGAGCACGCGCGAGGCCCAGAACAGCAGGAAGGGCCGGTGCCGCAGGATGCTGGGCGCGGCCGCCGCGCCCTCGTCGTCAGCCACTTGCGCCCGCCCTGCCCGCCATGCCGCCAGCATAGCCCATCCCGGTCCCCGGCGGGCGCTGGCCATCCGGCTGTCTCGCCGCGGACCCGTCCGGCCGGGTAGAAGCAGCCATGGCCCTGGTCGAAATCCTCCTCGCGCTGATCGCCGCCTGCATCGGCTTCGCCCTGCTCGCGCGGAAGCTGCGGCTGCCCTATGCGGTCATCCTGGTGCTCGGCGGCATGGTGATCGCCGTCATCCCCGGGGTGCCGGCGGTGCCGCTGGACCCGGAGCTGGCGCTGGCCTTCTTCCTGCCGCCGCTGCTGCAGGTCAGCGCCTACCGCACGGACTGGCGGGCCTTCCGCCACAACCTGCGGCCGATCCTGCTGCTGGCGGTGGGCGCCGTGGCCTTCACCGCCTTCTGCATCGCCCTCGCCGCCACCTGGCTGGTGCCCGGGCTGCCCTTCGCCGCGGCGCTGGCGCTCGGCGCCATCGTCGCCCCGCCGGATGCGGTGGCGGCCGGGGCGGTGCTGCAGCGGCTGCGCCTGCCGAAGCGGATCGTGACCGTGCTGGAGGGCGAGAGCCTGGTCAACGACGCCTCCGCGCTGGTGCTCTACAAGCTCGCGGTCGCGGCGGCGCTGGCGAGCGGCGGGCTGGGGGCGGCGAGCGGGGCGGCGACCTTCGTGCTGCTGGCGGTCGGCGGCATCGCGGTCGGCTGGGCCGTGGGCCTGGCCACGCTCTGGGTGCTGGCGCGGCTTGACGACGTGATCCTGGAGACGACGACCGGCTTCCTCGCCGCCTATGCCGCCTATCTCGCGGGGGAAGCGGTGCATGTCTCGGGGGTGATGGCGGTGGTCACCGCCGGGCTGCTGTTCGGCCGGGCGCAGCACACCGTGTTCAGCTACGGCAACCGGCTCAATGCCAGCGCGGTGTGGAAATTCGTCGAGTTCATCCTGAACAGCCTGGTCTTCGTGCTGATCGGGCTGCAGCTCAACTCCATCCTCCGCCGCATCGGCGGGCACGGGGCGCTGGAGCTGCTCGGCATCGCGGTCGGGCTGGCGGCGGTGCTGATCCTGTCGCGCTTCCTCTGGGTCTTCCCGGCCTCGCTGCTGCCCCGGGCGCTGCCGGGCAGCCGCAGCCGGGACCCGGCGCCGCCCTGGAGCCACCTCGCCGTCATCTCCTGGGCGGGGATGCGCGGCGTGGTGAGCCTGGCGGCGGCGCTGGCCCTGCCGGAGGACTTCCCCGAGCGCGACCTGATTGTCTTCCTCGCCTTCACCGCCATCCTGGCGACGCTGGTGCTGCAGGGCACCACCCTCGAATGGGTGATCCGCCGGCTCGGCGCGGAGCTGCCGCCGCATCCGAACGGGATCGACCCCGAGGAGGCGGAGGGCCGCCGGCTGATCGCCATCGCCTCGCTCGCCGAGATCGAGCGGCGGGCGGAGGACCCGCTGGAGGGCGCCATCGCCGCCGACCTGCTGCATGAATTCCGCGACCGCGCCGGGCACCTGCACCGCACCGCCCGCAACGAGGGGGCGGCGACCGCCGAGCGGGCCTCGCGCCGGCGCATCCGGCTGGCGGCGCTGGACGCCGCCCGCGCCGCGCTGATCGCCCATTACCGCGCCGGCAGCCTGCAGGAGGACGGGCTGGTCAAGCTCGAGCAGGAGCTGGACCTGGAGGAGATCCGCGTCCGCCAGGTGCTGGGCGACGAGCGGACCGCGGGGCAGAAGCGGGCGGATGCGGCCCGGCGCAAGGCCGCCGAGGCGGTCTGAGCCCGGCCGCGGCGCTCAGGCCAGGGCGGTGGGCGGTGCCGCCGGACGGGGCGCGGCGGCGCGGCCCGCCCGCAGCTCGTCGCGGATCTCGGTCAGCAGCACCTCGCTCGGCGGGGTCGCCGCCTGGGCCGCGCCGAGCTTGTCCACCCGCAGCTTCGACAGCACCCGCACCACCCAGAAGATGGCGAAGGAGACGATCAGGAACTTGATGATGGTGTTGAGGAATTTGCCGACCGCCAGCACCGCGGCGCCCGATTGCCGCGTCGCCTCCAGCGAGGCCTGGCGCTCGCCGCTCAGCACGACGAAGATGTTGGAGAAGTCCACGCCGCCGATGGCCAGGCCGATGACGGGGTTGATCAGATCCTCGACCAGGGAGGTCACGATGGTGGTGAAGGCGGCGCCGATCACGATACCGACCGCCAGGTCGACCACGCTGCCGCGCATGATGAAGGCTTTGAATTCGCGGAGCCAGGCGGGTTCGCGGAGCGTGATCGGTGGCTGCATGGTCGGGATGCCTTTCACTGCGACGCGCGCAGCCGATGAGTTGCCGTGCGTAGGCTATCGCACCCCGGCGCGGAAAGAGAATGTCGGATGACCCGGCCGCCCGCCTTCGCGCAGCAGATCACCTTCCTCTACGCCGAGGATCCCGCCGCCTGCCGGCGGTTCTACGGCGAGGTGCTGGGCCTTCCGCTGGTGCAGGACCAGGGCTTCGCCGCGATCTTTGCGGTCGGCGCCGGGCATCGCGGCTTCCTCGGCGTGGTGCAGGCGCGCGGGCCGCGCGAGGTCACCGATCCGCGGCGCGAGGGCGGCGTGGTGGTGACGCTGGTGACGCCGGAGGTCGCCGCCTGGCACGACCACCTCGCCGCCGCCGGCGTGCCGATCGAGGCGCCGCCGCGGCATGCCGCCGCCGCCGGCATCACCCATTTCTTCTTCCGCGACCCCGCCGGCTACCTGCTGGAGATCCAGCGCTTCGACCGCCCGGACTGGCCGGAGCCCGGTTGAATTCGGCCCGCTTCCCTCACCGCCGGCGCAACCGGTTCGAGCCGGTGGTGTTTCGGTCCGGCTGGCAGGATGCCGCGTGGCGCTGCCGGGGCGACAGCACGGAGCGGAGGAGATGGCGATGAACTGGAACATGCTTGGCGTCGCGGGACTGACCCTGGCCCTGGCGGCCTGCGGGGGGACGAGCCAGGACCGCGGCCCGGACATCGCCGCCGCGCGGGCGGCCGCCGACACCACACCGGCCGCCGCCACCGGCCCGCGCGACATGACCCTCGGCACCCCGCCGGCAGCCGGCCCGGAGGTGCGCCCCCCGGCCCGCCCCCTGGCCAGCGCCGGCCCGCGCACCCGGCGCGACCGGCGGATGCCGACGCGGCGCAGCACGACCGAGGCCGACCGCGCCTACATGGGCGGCGGCATGCCGGCCACCGACCGCGCCTCTGGCGCTTCTTCGGGCATGTCCCCGGGCGCGGCCGGCACCCCGGCGCCCGCCATGATGGGCACCGGCTCGGGCAGCATGACCGGCACCAGCGCGGTCCCGCCGGCCTCCGTCGCGCCCACGGCCGGCAGCCCCGGGGCCATGGCCCCGGCCCCGCAGGTCACGCCGATCCGCTGAGCCCGGGACGCGGCGGTGGGCAGGCCCCGCCGCCGCGTCCAGGCAGCGGCGCTACCGCGCCAGCAGCCACTCCGGCAGTCCGGTGACCAGCGTCACCGGGAAGACCGTGCAGAGCACCACGGTCAGCACCAGCATCAGGAAGAAGGGCAGGCTGGCCATGGCCACCTCGGTCTGCTCCTTCCCCGTCATCGTCTGCATGACGAAGAGGTTGAAGCCGACCGGCGGGGTGATCTCGGCGATCTCGACCAGCAGCACGATGAAGATGCCGAACCACACCAGGTCGAAGCCGGCAGCCTGGACCATCGGAATGACGATGGAGGTGGTGAGCACGATCATCGAGACGCCGTCGAGCGCGGTGCCGAGCAGCACGTAGACGACCGTCAGGATGGCGATCAGCCCGTAGGGGCCGAGGTTGAGATGCGCCGCCCCCTCGGCCAGCGCCGCCGGGATGCCGGTCAGCGCCATGGCCTTGGTCAGGAAGGCGGCGCCCGCCAGGATGAACATGATCATGCAGGACAGCCGCGTGGCGCCCTTCAGGCTGTCGACGAAGGCCTGCCAGGAGAGCGAGCCGGTGACGCCCGCGAGGATGAGCGAGCCGAGCACGCCGAAGGCGGCCGCTTCCGTCGCGGTCGCCCAGCCGACGAACATGGTGCCGATGGTGCCGACGATGAGCAGCGCGCAGGGCATCAGCTGGGCGCTGGCGCGCAGCTTCTGGCCAAGGCTCATCGGCGGCTCGCGCGGCGGCTGCTTGTCCGGGTTGAGCAGCGCCCAGACCACGATATAGGCGCTGAACAGCCCCATCACGAGCAGGCCGGGGATGCAGCCGGCGAGGAAGACCCGGATGATGCTGACCTCGGCCGCGACGGCATAGACCACCATGATGATCGACGGCGGGATGAGGATGCCGAGGGTGCCCGAGGTGGCGAGCGAGCCGATGGCCACGTTCTCGTCGTAGCCGCGCCGCTTCAGCTCGGGCAGCGCGATCTTCGAGACGGTGGCGCAGGTGGCGGCGGAAGACCCCGAGACGCTGCCGAAGATGCCGCAGGCCAGGATGTTCACGTGCAGCAGCCCGCCGGGGATGCGCCGCACCCAGGGGGCGAGGCCGTTGAACAATTCCTCGGACAGCTTGGTGCGGAACAGGATCTCGCCCATCCAGACGAACATCGGCAGCGCCGCCAGGGTCCAGGACCCGGTCGATTCCCAGAAGGCCGAGGCGAGGAACAGCCCCGGGCTCGGGTGGACGAAGTACATCGCGACGTAGCCGACGCCGGCCAGCGCCATCGAGATCCAGAGGCCCGCCCCGAGCAGCAGGCAGAGCAGCACCAGCAGGAGCAGCGCGAAGGTCAACAAATCCATGGGGCGCTATACCTCCGCCGAGAAGTCGCCGGCGGCGGCACGCTCTTCCGCCGCCACCACGTAGCTCGGCTTGGCGCCGCGCAGCACGGTGATGAATTCGTCGATGACGGCGATCAGCAGCAGCCCGGACCCGGCCGGCACCGCGAGCTTCGGGATCCAGAGCGGGATCGGCACGGTGCCCTGGGCGACCTCCTCGATCTCCCAGCTGAAAAGCATGTCCTGCGCGGTCCAGAAGGTGACGTAGGCCATCAGCGCCGCGGCGAGCGCGAGCACGCCCAGCTCGGCCAGGCGGCGCGGGCCGGGGCTGAGCTTGTCGAGCAGCATGCCGACGCGGATCAACTCGCCGCGCCTGAAGGTGGCGGCCAGCGCGAAGAAGGTGGTGGAGACGCAGAGATAGGCGCTGAGGTCGTCGGCGGCGGGCAGCTGCTGCTGCAGCTCGCGCATCACCACCTGCGCCATCATGATGCCGAAGATGCCGAGCAGCGACAGCGCGGCCAGTCCGGCGCCGGCGCTGTAGAGCATATCGAGCAGGCGGCGCATGCGGCTCAGCCGGCCCATGCGCAAGCGGCCGCCTGCGCGCCGCGGCGGGTGAACGCCATGATCGAAGTCCCCTGATGCTGGCTGGGCCGGCCGCGTGCGGCCGGCCCGGCGTCGATGTCCCTGGTGCGAACCATGCGCCGCGACAAACCGAGGGCGCAAGGGGCCGGCCGGCGGCGGCAACCGCCGCCGCGCCCGATCTGCCCGCGATCCGGGCAGCGCCGGCGCCGGCTGCCGCCGGCCGGGTCAGGCCAGGCCGATCAGCGCCGGCCCGGCGGCAACCTCAGGCCTTCAGCGCCTCGACCAGCTTCCTGCCGTCCTCGCCGGTGCGGGCGACCCATTCGTCGGTCATGGTGGCGCCGACCGCCAGCAGCTCGGCCCGGACGCTGTCCGGGATGGTGCCGATGGTCAGGCCCTTCTCGGCCAGCCGCGCCTGGCTGCTCGCCTGGGCCTCGGCCGCATAGGTCCAGCCGCGGTCGTCGGCCCGCCTGGCCGCCGCCCGCACCGCCGCCTGCTGGTCGGCCGGCAGGGCCTCGAGCGCCCGGCGGGAGATCAGCACCGCGTTCTTGGTCATCGAGAAGGCGGCCGGGGTGAAGATCTTGGCATAGTCCCAGGCGGAGGTATCGACGCCGGTCTGGGCGCTGGTCACCATGGCGGTGGCGATGCCGGTGGCGAAGGCCTGGGCGAGCTCGGCCTGCTGCACCAGCACCGGGTTGGCGCCGACCAGCGCGGCGAAGCGGTTGGTCAGCGGGCTGAAGGTGCGGAACCGGCTGCCCTTCAGCACCTCCAGGCTGGCCAGCGGCACCTGGGTGTAGAAGCCGGCCGCGGGCCAAGTGGCGGTATAGAGCAGCGAGAGTCCCTGGCGGCCGAAGCGGGCCTCGATGTAGGGCTTCTGCAGCTCCGCCAGCTTCCGGGCGCCGGCGAGGTCGGGCACCAGGAAGGGCACCGCGTCGGCATCGAAGAAGGGGTCCTCGTTGGAATAGGCGGTCAGCAGGATCTCGCCGACCTGCACCTGCCCGGTCTGCACGCCGCGCTTGATCTGCGGCATCGGCAGGAGCGAGGCGTTGCTGTGCAGCTGCACCGCCAGCTTGCCGCCCGTGGCCTGCTCGATGTCGGCGCAGAATTCGCGGATGTTGCGGGTGTGGAAATTCCCGTCCGGATAGGCGGTGGCCATCTGCCACTTGGTCTGGGCCCGGGCGCCGGCGCCGGGCAGCAGGGCGGGGGCGGCGAGCAGGACGGGGGCCGCCAGCAGCGCGCGGCGGTGAAGGATCGGCATCGAAGGACTCCCGAAATATTGCCTGGGTGCAGAGATGCGCGGAATGCCCCCGCCCGGCAAGGCGGGCGCTCCCGCCCGGCGGCCTGCCAAGCAACTTCCGGGCTAGCGGCTCAGAGCGGCCAGTCCCGCGCCGGGTCGATGCCCGCGGCGGTCAGGAATTTCCGCAGCGCGCCCACCTCCTCCTTCGAGAGGCTGTGGCGCTGGGCCGGGAAGCCCTGGGTATGGCCGTTCAGGCTCACCAGAACCTGGCCATGGCCGCCGTGGGTCACCGCGGCGCCGATCTCCTCCAGCGCGGCATGGACCTGCCGCGGGTCGAGGTTGCCGCTGACGGGGTGGCTGAACAGGGCATGCAGGGTCTTGCGGTGGTGGTGGTTCATGCGGGCCTCCGCTCGGGTGGCGCCCAGGCAAGCACCCGCCGCGGCAGCCGTCCTTGCGGCAACGCAAGGACGCGCGCCGGCGGCTCAGCCGGCGGCGGTGACGTAGTGCTTCAGCTCCTCCGCCTCCTGCTCGGCCTCCTCGATCCGGGCCTTCACTAGGTCGCCGATCGAGACCATGCCGATCAGCCCGCCGCCGGCGTCCAGCACCGGCAGGTGCCGCACCCGGCGCTGCGTCATCAGCCCCAGGGCCTCGATCACCTGGGTCTCCGGCAGCACCGTCACCAGGTCGCGGGTCATGACCTGGCTGACCGGCAGCGTCGTGGTGCCGGTGCCGTGCCCGGCCATGCCGCGGATGACGTCGCGCTCGCTGACGATGCCGAGCAGCCGGCCGTCCGGGGCACGGACCAGGGCGGCGCCGATGCGGTGGCGGGCCAGCAGCCGCGCCAGGTCGAGGATGGTGTCGTCCGGCCCCAGCGAGACGACCTGGTTGCCCTTACCCTTGAGGATCGAAGCGATGACCATGCGGAACCCTCCCTGGCCGGGGGCGGTGCGCCGGGAGCGGCCCCCGGGCTGGCCTGCGCGGTCCCGGCCTTGCGCCGAGGCTGCGCCACCGCCCGGCCGGATGGCAAGGAAAACCGGGCCCGGGCCGCGGCTCAGGCCGGCGTCGGCACCGAGACGTCGGGGGGCAGCGGCAGCGGCGAGGCGGTGAGCTGGGTCTTGACCAGCTCGGCGAAGCGGCCGTCCTGGCGCACCAGCGCCTCGAAGGTGCCGCGCTCCAGGATGCGGCCGCCCTCGAAGACCATGATCTCGTCGGCGTCGCGCACGGTCGAGAGCCGGTGGGCGATGATGAAGGTGGTGCGGCCGGCCATCAGCGCCTTCAGCGCGATCTGCACCCGCGCCTCGGTCGCCGCGTCCAGCGCGCTGGTCGCCTCGTCGAGGATGAGCACCGGCGGGTCCTTCAGGAGGGCGCGGGCGATGGCGAGCCGCTGGCGCTGGCCGCCCGAGAGGCTGGCGCCGCGCTCGCCCACCATGGTGTCGTAGCCCTTGGGCTGGCGGATGATGAAGTCGTGCGCCTCGGCCATCCGGCAGGCCCGCTCGATCTCGGCCTGGGTCGCCTCCGGCCGGCCGATCAGCAGGTTGTCCTTGATGGTGCGGTTGAAGAGCATGCTCTCCTGGAAGACCACGCCGATGTTGCGGCGAAGGCTGTCGAGGGTGATGTCGCGCAGGTCGCGGCCGTCGAGCGTCACCCGGCCGGCGGTCGGGTCCCACATCCGCTGCAGCAGCGCCATGGCGGTGGACTTGCCGGCGCCGGTCTGTCCGACCAGCGCCAGGGTCCGCCCCGGCGCGGCCTTGAAGGAGACGTCCGAGAGGATGCGGGCGCCGCCAGGATAAGCGAAGCCGACATCCTCGAAGGCGACGGCGCCCTCGGCCCGGCCGATGGAGACCGCGCCCGGCCGCTCCGGCACGCTGGTGCGGGCGTCCATCACCTCGAAGAATTCGGTGATGCTCGGGCCCTGGAAGACCAGGCGCGAGACGAAGGCGACGGCGCCTTCCAGCTTGCCGATCAGCAGGGTGGCGAAGCCCATGAAGCTGACGATCTCGCCGACCGTCGCCTTGCCATCGAGGTGCAGCACGGTGCCGAGGATGAAGATGGCGATGACCGTCAGGGTGCTGGCGGCGCGGGTCAGCACGCTGACCACCGCCCACCAGTTCAGCACCGGGAACTGGTGGTCGAGCACCTGGCGGACGATGTCGCCGAACATCCGCGCCTCGGAGTTCAGCCGGGTGAAGGACTGCACGACGACGACGTTCGAGAGCGCATCCTGGGCGGTGCCGGCCAGGCGGGACTGGAACATCTCCACCCGCCCTTGGGCGAACTCGGTCTTGCGGATGACGATGGCGGTGATGAAGGCGAAGACCACCACCAGCACGATGAGCAGCAGGCCCATCCGCCAGTTCATCGCCAGCGTCAGCGGCAGCAGCACGATGGCGGCGACGAAGGTGGAGAAATGGTCGCGGAAGAAGGACAGCCAGATGCTGAAGAGGTTGTCGGCGCCGACCAGCATCACCTTCATCAGCCGGCCGGACTGCACGTCGCCGTGGAAGGACAGCGGCAGCGCCAGCACGTGCTCGAAGTAGCGGTGCATGGAGATGAGGCGGTTGCGGTGCGCCATGCGGTCGGCCAGCAGCGAGACCGCGACGGTCGCGCCGATGCCGGAGAGCCCGACCGCGCCCCAGAGCGAGAGCAGCGCCAGCGCCCGGTCCCAGACCTGCTCGCGGCCCATGCCCGCGGCATGCGAGAGCACGTCGACCACCCGGCCGAACAGCACCGGCTCGAGGAAGAGCAGCCCGGCCAGCGCCACGTTGGCGATGCCCAGGCCGACCGCCACCCAGCGGTCCGGCGCCAACATGCGGAGGACCCGCCCATAGAGCCTGATAAACTGCATCCGGCCGCGCCCCTGATCCGACCCGGGGCAAGCCCGGTGGGATTGCCCGATAAACGACACCTGGTCACCCTGGCGACCGCCTGGCCCCGACCACGGGCGAGACGGCTCGGCGGCCACCGCCGCGCCGGGGTTGCCTAAGGCGAGCCCGGCGCTTCGGCAAGGCTTGCCTGCCCCGCTGCCGTTGCGGCAGGAACGCTACTGGATCGGCGGAAGGGGGCGGGAGTTCCCCACCGCCCGGAGGAGACGCCGGAATGAAGTTGTCACGTCGTGGCTTCGGGGGCGCGGCCGCGGGCTGCGCCGCCTTCGCCGCCTGCCCCGCCCGGGCGCAGGCCCCCGCCGATTGGCCGAACCGCTCGCTGCGGCTGCTCATCCCCTTCCCGCCCGGCGGCGCCACCGACCTGCTGGCGCGGGTGCTGGCGGACCGGCTGGGCAGCCGGCTGGGCCAGGCCGTGGTCGCCGAGAATCGGGGCGGCGCTGCCGGGGTGATCGCGGCGGAGCTGGCGACGCGGGCCGAGCCGGACGGCTATTCGCTGTTCTTCGGCTCGATCGGCACGGCGGCGATCAACGCCCATCTGCACGCCAAGCTAAGCTACCGGCCGGAGGACCTGCTGCCGGTCATCCTCTTCGCCGACCTGCCCAACGTGCTGGTGGTGCGCCGCGACAGCCCGATCCGCAGCCTCGCCGGGCTGTTGGACGCAGCCCGCGCCCGGCCGGGGGAGCTGACCTACGCCTCCTCGGGCAGCGGCAGCAGCCTGCACCTCTCGGGCGAGATGCTGAAGGCGGATGCGGGGGTGGATATCCTGCATGTCCCGTTCCGCGGCGGCGCCGATACCGCCAACCAGATCATGGGCGGGCGGATCGACCTCGGGGTCAACAACCTGCCCTCGGCCATTGCCCTGATCCGCGGCGGCCAGCTGCGGGCACTGGCGGTGACCAGCCCGGAGCGGAGCGAGGCCCTGCCGGAGGTGCCGACCATCGCCGAATCGGGGCTGCCGGGCCTGGCCGGCTATGCCGCCACCGCCTGGTTCGGCCTGCAGGTGCCGCGGGGCACGCCCCAGCCCATCATCGACCGGCTGAACCGCGAGGCGAACGCCATCTGCGCCGAGCCGCAGACCATCGAGCGCGTCACCAGCGTCGGGGCCCGGCTGCGCGGCGGCACGCCGGCGGATTTCGCCCGCTTCATCGCGGCCGAGAACACCCGCTGGGCCGAGGTGATCCGCCGGTCCGGCGCGAAGGTCGACTGACCCGCCCTGGCGCAAAGGTGGACTGACCATTCCCGGTGCGGAGTGATAGCCTGCGGCAAAACCGGGAGTACGTACCAATGATCGTCACGCGTCGCGCCACCCTGGTCGCGGGGGCCTCGCTGCTCGCCGCCCCCGCCCTGTCCCCGGCCCGCGCCCAGGGCGGCTGGCCCAACCGGACCATCCGGCTGGTGGTCCCCTTCACCCCCGCCGGGACCACCGACATCGCCGCCCGCATCCTGGCCGAGCGGCTGACCCACCGGCTGGGGCAGAGCGTGATCGTCGAGAACCGTCCCGGCGCCGGCGGCAACATCGGCTCCGACGCCATCGTGAAGGCCGAGCCGGACGGCTACAGCCTGCTGATGTGCACGGTCAGTTCGGGCGCCATCAACTACAGCCTCTACGGCGCCAAGATGCCCTACAAGCCCGAGGAGCTGACCGCCGCCGGGCTGATGCTGCAGGTGCCGAACGCCATCTTCGTCACCAATGCGCTGCCGGTCCGCACGCTGAAGGAGCTGGTGGACTACGCCCGGGCGCGGCCGGGGCAGCTCAACAATGGCTCCTCCGGCATCGGCACCTCGCTGCACCTGACCGGGGAACTGCTGAAGTCGGTGACCGGCATCCAGATGCAGCACGTCCCCTTCCGCGGCGCCGGGCCGATGCTGCAGGAGGTGATCGCCGGGCGGATCGAGGTGGCGGTGGACAACCTGCCCTCGGTCATCGGCCACCTGCGGGACGGAAGGCTGCGGGCGCTGGCGGTGACGACCGCCATGCGCAGCCCGGCGCTGCCCGACGTGCCGACCACCGCCGAGGCGGGCTTCCCCGAGGTGCTGGCGACAGCCTGGTTCGGCGTGCAGGTGCCGCTGCGGACGCCGCAGGCGATCGTCGACCGGCTCGGCGCCGAGATCGACGCGGTGGTCAAGGAACCCGAGACCAAGGCGAAGATCGCCGACCTCGGCGGCATGCCGCCCGGGCTGACGCCGGACGGCGGCACCAGCCCGGCCGCCTTCGAGGCCTACATCAAGGCCGAGATCGCCAAATGGACCGAGGTGGTGCGCAAGTCCGGGGCGAGCGCGGAATGAGGCGCCGCGGCCTGCTGGCGGCCGGGGCGCTGCTGGCCGCCCCCGCGCTCGCCCCGGCCCGGGCGCAGGAGGGCTTCCCCAACCGGCCGATCCGCCTGGTGATTCCCTTCACCCCGGCGGGGACCACCGACCTGACCGGCCGGCTCGGCGCCGAGCAGCTCGGCCGCCGGCTGGGCCAGCCGGTGATCGTCGAGAACCGGGCCGGTGCCGGCGGCAACGTCGGCGCCGAATTCGTCGCCCGGTCGGAGCCCGACGGCTACACCCTGCTGCTGACCACCATCGGCACCGGGGCCATCAATTTCGCGGTCTACGGCGACCGGATGCCCTACCGGCCGCAGGACCTGGCGGCCGTCGGGCTGTTCATGCGGGTGCCGAACGTGCTGATGGTGCCGCCCGAGGTGGCGGTGCGGGACGTCGCCGGGCTGGTGGCGCTGGCGAAGTCCCGGGCCGGCGGGCTGAACTACGGCACCGCCGGCATCGGCTCCTCGCCGCATGTCTGCATGGAGCTCTTCGGGCTGATGACCGGCGCTGCCATGACCCACGTGCCCTACCGCGGCAGCGCGCCGATGCTGACCGAGCTGATGGCCGGGCGGGTGGATGTGGGGATGGACAACATCCCCTCCTCCCTGCCCTTCATCAAGGACGGCAAGCTGCGGGCGCTGGCGACCACCGGGGCGGCGCGCAGCGCGGTGCTGCCGGAGGTGCCGACCCTGGCCGAGGCCGGGCTGGCGGGCTTCGAGGCGACCGCCTGGTTCGGCGTGCTGGCCCCGGCCGGCACCCCGCCGGCCATCGTCGCGCGGCTGGGCGCGGCGGTGGACGCGACGGCGCGCGATGCCGATTTCCGGGCGCGCATGGGGGTGCTCGGCGGCGAGCTGCCGGCGCTGACGGCCGATGGCGGCAGCGCGCCGGCGGCCTTCGAGGCCTTCCTCGCGGCCGAGCGGGCGAAATGGCTGGACGTGGCCCGGCGCAGCGGCGCCCGGGTGGAGTGAGCCACGCCGGCGGCCGCCCCGGCCGATGACGAAGCCGTTGGCCGGGGGCCCGGACGGGGCGGCGCGGGTTGCGTTACGGGGTCCCAGGCGTTAGGGCGCCGGCAACCCCGGGAGATCCGCATGACCCTACCCCGCCGCCTGCTGCTCGGCACCCTGCCGATGCTTGCCGCCCCCGCGATCCTGCGCGCCCAGCCCGCCTATCCGAACCGGCCGGTGCGTCTGGTGGTGCCCTTCTCCGGCGGCGGCGCGACGGATGTGACGGCCCGCGTCATCGCCGAGCGGCTGACCGAGATGCTGGGCCAGCCGGTGGTCGTGGACAACCGCGCCGGGGCCGGCGGCAACATCGGCGCCGACAACGTCGCCAAGGCGGAGGCCGATGGCCACGTGCTGCTGATGGGGACCATCGGCACCGCCAGCATCAACCAGTACCTCTACAGCCGGATGCCCTACGACCCGGAGAAGGACCTCACCTCGGTCGCGCTGGTGAACGAGGTCGCCAACGGCGTGATGGTCAACAAGGACGTCCCGGCCAAGACCCTGGCGGAGCTGTTTGCCCTGGCCAAGTCGAAGCCGGGCGACCTCAACTATGGCACGCCGGGCAACGGCACCTCGGGCCACATGTGCGGCGAGCTGCTGAAGTACAGCGCCAAGATCGACATGCAGCACGTGCCCTACCGCGGCAGCGGCAACGTCATCCCCGAGCTGCTGGCCGGGCGGCTGCAGGTCGCGGTGGACAACCTGCCGGCCTATATCCCGCACATCGCCTCGGGCGCGCTGCGGCTGCTGGCGGTGACCTCAAAGGACCGCTGGTTCACCGCGCCCGAGGTGCCGACCGTGGCCGAGGCCGGGGTGCCGGGCTTCGAGGCGGTGGCCTGGTTCGGCGTGCAGGCCCCGGCCAAGACGCCGCGGCCGGTGGTGGAGAAGGTCTCGGCGGCGATCCTGGCGGCGCTGAAGGAGCCGGCGGTGCTGGCCAGGCTGAAGGACGTCGGCAGCGCGCCGCGGCCGATGGGGCCGGCGGAATTCGATGCCTTCATCGCGGCCGAGAACAAGAAGTGGAGTGAGGTCGTGCGGATTTCGGGGGCACGGCTGGACTGAAGGAAAGGCAAGGTCGGGGAGAGAAGTTATTCTCTCCCCGAACCCCTCTCATCTATTTTTGTGAGTTTGATAAGTAGTGAACTTGACTTTGTTTCTACTGTAATAGTATTTCTTGTAATTTTAGATTCACGACGCATCATATTTTATTTTTTTTCCAATTCTTTCCGAATTTTTGCAGATTGAATTAATAGTTTGATATCGACACGATGCGCTATCGCCACTAATGTGTCGTTACCATATTGGTCCATCCGATTTGAACCGGACAGCCTCATGATTGAAGCTTGGCACTTTGCAGATGCGTGCATCCTTGATCAAGCACGCCGCAGCGAAGGGATATAT
The DNA here is from genome assembly GCF_030409335.1 of Paeniroseomonas aquatica. Lineage (GTDB taxonomy): Bacteria > Pseudomonadota > Alphaproteobacteria > Acetobacterales > Acetobacteraceae > Belnapia > Belnapia aquatica. The sequence continues at coordinate 50,264 of NZ_JAUFPN010000042.1, read as the reverse complement.
AAGTCGGTTTCTGTTCAGCATCCTGAAGCTTTAAACTGTTGGACATTGAGCAGTCGACACAGATTTGATTTTTTTCGAGATCAAAACGGTGTTTTCACTGGTGGCTTGTTTAGCCACGCGGAAAAAATCGATATATTTGAATTGCTCAGAAAAGAAACAAAACCGAAGGCGCCGTCCTGAAACTCATGCTTTTTTGCGTTCTGCTCACAAGAAGACGCATTTTCCGCTCAAAAAACATGGGGAAGTTTTACGGGACAAAATCCGGAGCCAATAACCATTTTGACAGGCTCGAATATTTTTCAGGGCGATGCAGATTTTTACACATTCGCTTCGAGTTACGGGACTATTCGGTCTGCGGCTTATCAATATTGGCTTGGAAAGAAAACCCCGAGTCCAAAAATGGAATACCTGATTGAAGGAACTGTATACTTTAAAAACTGGAGAGATTTTAGAGAAATATGAGCGCGCACCAATTAGGCTAATGATTAAAGATGAATTTTCGAACAAACTAGATTAGGGCAATATGGTTATCGAATGAAATATTTGGCCATTGTGCTATTTTAAGAAGCGAAATTCTGATGGAAGCAAACATCTATTGTGACTACTAAATCCTCAAAGCAAATAACGAATAGATCTTAACTCCCGGGTTCCAAGGGCCCTTCGGCCCTTGGCGGGGTAGCTCGAAGGGGCAGCGCCCCTTCGACCTCAAGCCCTCACGCCCCCCGCAACAGCGCCGCCAACGGTGTTTCGACCCCACCGACCACCCTGCCCTGCGGCGCCGCGAAGCTGCCGACCCGCGGCTTGGGCAGTTTCAGCGCCACCATCATCTCGAGCAGCCGCACGCCGCAGGCGATGCCGTCCAGCAGCGGCACCGGGCTGCGCGGCTGCAGCGTCGGCGCCATCCCGGCGAGCGCGGCGCCGCCGAGGACGACGGCATCGGCGCCGTCCGCGATCAGCGCCTCGATCCCGGCGAGGAGCTTCTCCGCCACGCCCTCTGGGTCGCGCACCGCCTCCTGCGGCGTGGCGTCGACACCGACCAGACCGGCGAGGCGCACGGAGAGCCCGTGCTGGGCGATGCGCTCGCGGTAGGTCTCGGTGGCACCGAAGGTGACGAGGCCGAAGCGCCCGCCGGCGAGGCAGGCGGTGAGGCAGGCGGCCTCGGTCATCGCCACCACCGGGCAGGGCAGCAGCTGCCGCGCCGCCTCCAGCGCGGTGTCGTGGCTGACCGCGAGCAGCACCCCGTCCACCTGCCCCGCATGCTCGGCCAGCAGCGCCAGCAGCGCATGGCCGGCGATGATGTTCTCGGCCCGGGTGGCGATGACCGCCGGGCCGAATCGCGGCGTCGCCGGGATGATGGTGGTGCCAAGGCTGGCCGCGGCGCGGGCGGCATCGGCGCAGAGCGCGGTGATGGCCTCGGTGGTATTGGCATTGGCCACCAGGATGCGCACGGCCGGCTAGCCCCCGACCATGGCCGGGCCGGCCGCGATGCCGCCGCGCGGCACCCCGGCGGCGGTCTCCCGGAAGACCTGGCGGAAGCTTTCGGGCAGGTCGCGCGAGCCCGGCGTGGCCAGCCAGAGGCGGAGCAGCTGCCGATCCGCCAGCGCCGGATCCTCCGGGACGCCGGCCTCGGAGGCGGCGCTGACGCGCTTCCAGACCAGGTGCGGGTTGTGGAACAGCAGGTCGCCGGTGTGCAGCGGGATCGAGAGCGCCTGGCCGGGCGCCGCGGCGGCGGCATCGAGGACCGCAAGCGCGGCCTCCTGCGCCGGGTCCAAGGCGGCGGCCACCATCGAGTCCCGGTCGTAGCGGCCGACGAAGGCGCCGCTGGCGGTGCTGAAGACCGGCAGTAGGGCCGGCGCCGCCAGGTCGCCATGCGGCCAGTCCCGGTGCAGCAGGGTCAGGCTGGCGCGGTCGGCCTTCAGCAGCGCGTTGTGCAGCGCCGGGGCCGAGACGAGGGTCACCGTGCCGCCCTCGCGCGGCTGCTGCAGGCACAGCAGGGCGGTGGCATCGGCCGGATCGGCGTGGAAGCGGGCGGGCGCCGTGGCGCTGGCGCCGGGCCCGGCGAGGCGCCCGACCAGCGTGCCGGCGCCATCCTGCGGCAGCGGCGTGCCGAGCAGGCCGCCGAGGGTGAGCAGCGACGAATCCGGGTCGGCCAGCCGGTCGAGGTTGAGGCCGCGCAGCAGGCAGAAGCCGAGGCCATGCTCGAGCCGCTCGGCCACCTGGCGCATCAGCGCGGCGAGCAGCGGCGCCGCCGCGGCGTCGGGGCCGCCGCCGGCCAGCTCGGCGGCGACCTCGGCGCCGACCGGGAGCATCCAGTCGGCCGGAGTCAGGGCGCTGCCGGTCCAGGCCGCGGGACCGGCCTGGGGGACGAGGCGGGGCGGCACGCCATGGGACGGTCCCGGCCGCGGCGAGGCCTCCGGAGGAGTCGGGGGAAGGGTCATGGCGTTGAATCTAAGCAGAAGTGCCGGGGCTGTCATACGGCTGGTTTTGTGGCGGTCGCCCGGCGGCGCCGGGCGACCGCCGGGCCTCAGAAGGCCGGCAGCACCGCGCCCTGGAAGGTGGTGGCGACGAATTCCTTGATCGCCGGGGACTGGTAGGCGGCGACCAGGCGCGCCACCCAGGCCGCCTCGCGGTCCTGCCGGCGCACCGCGATCAGGTTGGCATAGGGGCTGTCGGCGCTCTCCAGCGCGATGGCGTCGCGCGTCGGGTTCAGCCCGGCCGGCAGGGCGAAGTTCGAGTTGATGGTGGCCGCCGCGACCTCGTCCAGGGCCCGCGGCAGCTGCGCGGCGTCCAGCTCGATGACGCGCAGCCGGCGCGGGTTGGCCGCGATGTCGGCGACCGTCGCCCGGAAGTCGGCGCCCGGGCGCAGGGTGAAGGCGCCGGCCCCGGCCAGCAGCACCAGCGCGCGGCCACCGTTGGTCGGGTCGTTCGGGATGGCGATGCGGCTGCCGGCGGGGACGTCGGCGAGGGTCTTGTGCTGGCGTGAATAGACCCCGAGCGGGAAGGTCAGCGTCCGGGCCACGGCCACCAGCGGCAGGTTGCGGTCGCGCACCTGCTGGTCGAGGAAGGGCTGGTGCTGGTAGCTGTTGGCATCGAGGTCGCCGGCCGCCAGCGCCGCATTGGGCTGGATGTAGTCCTGGAACTCGATGATCCGCAGCACCAGCCCGTCACGCGCCGCGAGCGTGCGCACCTGCTCCATCACCTGGGCATGCGGGCCGGCGGTGACGCCGATGCGCAGCGGCCGCTGGGCGGTGCCGATCTCCTGGGCGCGGGCGGTAGCAGGGGCCGCGGCGGCGAGGGCGGCGAGCAGCAGGGGGCGTCGCTCGATCATGGGGGGCATTCCTTCAACGGTGGGACAGGCGGCGGACCAGCCAATCCCCGAGGGATTGCAGGCCCTGGACGAAGACGATCAGGATCAGCACGACGGTCGCCATGACCTCCGGCATGAAGCGCTGGTAGCCGAAGCGGATGCCGAGGTCGCCGAGCCCGCCGCCGCCGATCGCCCCTGCCATGGCGGAGAAGCCGACGAGGGAGACCAGCGCCACGGTGACCGCGGCGATCAGCCCCGGCAGCGCCTCCGGCACCAGCACCTTGGTGACGATCTGCCAGCGGGAGGCGCCCATGGCACGGGCCGCCTCGACCACGCCGGCATCGACCTCGCGCAGGGCATTCTCGAACAGCCGGGCGAGGAAGGCGGTGGCGGCCAGCGCCAGCGGCACGATGGCGGCGCCGGTGCCGATCGAGGTGCCGGCGACCAGCCGGGTGAAGGGCACGATGGCGACCATCAGGATGATGAAGGGCGTCGAGCGCGCGGCGTTCACCAGCAGGCCCAGCGGCCGGTTCAGCCAGGGCAGCGGCCGCAGCCCGCCGCGCCCGGTGACCTGCAGCAGCAGCGCCAGGGGCAGGCCGACGGCGACCGCGATGGCGGCGCTGGCGCCGACCATCACCAGGGTCTCCCAGAAGGCGTCGAGCAGCAGGTCCTGCATCGTCGGGGTCAGCCAGCCCATGCGACGTCCTCCTCGATGACCAGCCCCAGCCCGCGCATCCAGCCGAAGGCGGCGTCGATGGCCGCGGCCGCGCCACAGACCGCCAGCGCCATCACCCCGAAGGGCTCGCCGGCGATCTCGTCCACCCGGCCGGAGACGATGTTGATGTCGAGGCCGAAATCGCGGCTGGCCTCGCTGATGACGGGGCGGGTGCTGTGCGGGCCGAGGAACAATACCTGGGCCAGGCGACGCTGCTGCCCCGGCGGGGCCGGCGGCAGCCGGGCGAGCGTCCCGGGCGGCACGCCATGGCCGATCACCTCGGCGACGAAGCGGCGGGTGGTCGGCTGCGCCGGGCGGGTGAAGACCTCGAAGACCCGGCCCTGCTCGATGATCCGCCCGGCCTCCATCACCGCCACGCGGTCGCAGATCGCCTTCACCACGCCCATCTCATGGGTGATGAGCAGCACGGTGAGGTCGAGCCGGTCGCGCAGGCTGCGGATCAGCGCCAGGATCTCGGCGGTGGTCTCGGGGTCGAGCGCGCTGGTCGCCTCGTCGCAGAGCAGCAGCGAGGGCGCCGAGGCGAGCGCCCGGGCGATGCCGACCCGCTGCTTCTGCCCGCCCGAGAGCTGCGCCGGGAAGGCGTCGCGCTTCGCCTCCAGCCCGACCAGCGGCAGCAGCTCCGCCACCCGGGCGCGGCGCGCGGCGGCCGGCATGCCGGCGACCTCCAACGGGAAGCCGATGTTCTCGGCGACGGTGCGGCGGTGGTGCAGGTTGAAGTGCTGGAAGACCATGCCGATGCCGCGCCGGGCGGCGCGCAGCCCGGCCTCGTCCAGTGCCAGCAGGTCGCGGCCCATGACCGTGACGCTGCCGGCATCCGGCCGTTCCAGCAGGTTGACGGTCCGGATCAGGGTCGACTTGCCGGCGCCGGAGCGGCCGACGATGCCGAAGACCTCCCCGGTGCGGAGTTCGAGCGAGACGTCGTCGAGCGCCGGGGCGCCGCCGGCGGCGAAGCGCTTGCGGAGGCCGGCGAGGCGGATGGCGGGGCCATCGGCCGGGTGATGGGAAGGCGGGTGCATGATGCCGGGGATATGGCGCGGCGCCGCGGCGATGTCTCGTGCTCCCGCTGCGGGGCAGCCATCGCCGGGCCTTGCCGGGCCGGGCCGTTGCGCCGCCGCGGCGGGTTGGCGTGACCGGGCGGGGCTTGCCGGGCGGCCATCGGGGCCGCAGGCTGGCCGCGAAGCTCCGGAGCCGACCGACCATGGACCAGCCCGCCCTCGACCTGCCCTTCGATGCTCAGGCCATGCTGCCCGGCCTGCGCGCCTGGGTGGAATGCGAAAGCCCCACCTTCGATGCCGCCGCCGTCGCGCGCATGATGGACATCGCAGCGCGCGACCTGGCGCTGATGGGCGCGCGGGTCGAGACCATCCCCGGGCGGATGGGCTGCGGCCCCTGCGTGCGGGCGAGCTTCCCGCATGCCGGGACCGGCCCGGGCATCCTCATCATGGGGCACCTCGATACGGTGCATCCGGTCGGGACGCTGGCGCCGCTGCCCTGGCGGGTCGAGGGCAACCGGGTCTACGGCCCCGGGGTCTACGACATGAAGGGCGGCAACTGGATCGCCATCGAGGCGGTGCGGCAGCTGCTCCGCGCCGGGATCGCCACCAGCCGGCCGGTGACCGTGCTGCTGACCAGCGACGAGGAGATCGGCAGCCCCTCGACCCGGGACCTGATCGAGGCCGAGGCGGCGCGCCATGCCTTCGTGCTGGTGCCGGAGCCGGCGCGGCCGGACGGCGGCGTGGTGACCGGGCGCTATGCCATCGCCCGCTTCAACCTGCGCGCCACCGGCAAGCCGAGCCACGCCGGGGCGCGGCTGGCCGACGGCCGCAGCGCGATCCGCGAGATGTGCCGCCAGGTGGTGGCGATCGAGGCGCTGACCACGGAGGCGGTGACCTATTCGGTCGGCGTCATCTCGGGCGGGCAATGGGTGAATTGCGTGGCGACCCACTGCGATGCCGAGAGCCTGTCCATGGCCAAGCGCCAGGAGGACCTCGATGCCGCGGTCGAGACCATGCTGTCGTTGCGGCCCACCGGCAACGACGTGCAGCTCGAGGTGAAGCGCGGCGTGACCCGGCCGGTCTGGGAGCCGGACGCCCGGGGCATGGAGCTCTACGGCGTGGCGCGGACCATCGCCCGGAGCATCGGCTTCGACATCAACCCGCAGAGCGCGGGCGGCGGCTCGGACGGCAATTTCACCGGGGCCATGGGCATCCCGACGCTCGACGGGCTCGGCGTGCAGGGCGCGGGCGGCCATACGCTGGAGGAGCACCTGCTGCTCGACAGCCTGGTGCCGCGGGCGAAGCTGATCGCCGGGCTGCTGCAGGTGCTGTGAGGCGCCTCATCGGCCGCCGTCCAGGCTCAGCACCTGGCCGTTGACGAAGCCGGCGAAGTCGCTCGCCAGATACAGCACGGCATCGGCGACATCCCGGGCCGTGCCCAGCCGGCGCAGCGCGATCCCCTCGATCGTCGCGCGCTGCTTCTCCGGCCCGTAGGCCTCCCACTGCGCGAGGCTGGCGGGGTTGGACAGGATCAGCCCCGGCGCCACGCTGTTGGCCCGGATGCCATGCGGGCCGAGCTCATGCGCCAGCTGCCGGGTCAGGCCGACCAGCCCGTGCTTGGCGGCGGTATAGGCCTGGATGCCGGTCATGCTGGGGGCCAGGCCGGCGCCGCTGCTGGTGGTGACGATGGCGCCGCGCCCCGCCTGCTTCATTCCCGGCGCCACCGCCTGGGCCAGGGCGAAATGCGCATGCAGGTTGATGGCCATGATGGCGTGCCAGTCGGCCTCGGGCACCTGCTCGACCGGCCGCATGACCTGACCGCGGACGCCGCCGGCATTGCTGGCCAGCACCCCGACCGGGCCGCCGGTGGCACGCTCGATCCCGGCGATCCAGGCGGCGGCGGCGCCGGGGGCGGTGAGGTCGAAGGCCTCGGTGACGATGCCGGTCCCGGGGCCGGCGGCGGTTGCGGCCAGCGCCTCGGCATCGAGGTCGCAGGCGAAGACCCGGGCGCCGAGGGCGGCGAAGCGATGGGCGATCTCGCGGCCGAAGCCGTGGCCGGCACCGGTGACCGCGACGGTGGTATCCTGGAAGCGGATGTCCATGGGAGGGGAGTCTTTCTGCTGGACCGGGCGGGCCGGCGCGGCGCTGCGGGTGCGGGTGCGGGTCAGTCGGCCGACGCCTCGGCGATGGCCGCCAGCAGCGGCGCCGGGTCGAGGCCGAACTCGGCATAGCCGGCGCGGATGCGGGCGACATAGGCCGCCGTGGGTGGTCCGGGACGGTCTACCACCTCGTGATAGATCCAGGCAGGGCCGCACGGGGTCTCCGCGAGGCTGCGGCGGTAGATGAGCGGCGCCCCCTCGGCCCGGTCCAGCGCCGCCAGGTGGCGCGGGGTGATCCGCCAGAGGCCGACCGGGCAGCAGCCGGCGGGATCGGCCTCGAGCCGGGCGAAGCGGCGCAGCACCAGCCGCCATCCCGGCAGCAGGAAGGAACCGGCGACGGTGGCGCCGGGGCAGCGGAGCCGCATCTGCGCCCGGGAGAGGTTGCTGCCATAGGCGGCATAGAGATCGCTCATCGGCCGAGGATCGGGATCCGGCCGGGCCGCGGCAAGGGCGCCGGGGCGCGCCCTGGCTTCGTCCCCGGGGCGAAGCGTCCGGCCGGCCGATTTCGCCCGGCGCGGCTTTGCCCTAGGCTCGGCGGCATGAGCGACATGGCCGGCGACAGCGCGAAGGTGGTGGCCTCGCCCGATTGGGCGAAGGCGGAGCGGGCGCTGCGGCGCGACCCGGTGTTCAAGACAGTCATCAAGGCGATCGGCCCCTGCACCCTGCAGCCGGTCGAGCGCGAGCCCTACGAGGCGCTGGTCCGCGCCATCGCCCACCAGCAGGTGCATGGGCGGGCGGCGGAGGCGATCCTCGGCCGGCTGCTGGCGCTGCACCCGGGGCATGCCTTCCCGCCACCGGAGGCGATCCTGGCGATGGCGCCGGAGGCGATGCGGGGCTGCGGCTTCTCGGGCTCCAAGGTCGCGGCCATCCGCGACATCGCGGAGAAGGCGGCGGGCGGGCTGGTGCCGACGCGCGCCGGCTGCGCCCGGCTGGAGGATGCGGCGCTGATCGAGCGGCTGGTGGCGATCCGGGGCGTCGGCCGCTGGACCGTGGAGATGCTGCTGATCTTCACCCTCGGCCGGCCCGACGTGCTGCCGGTGGACGACTTCGGCGTGCGGGAGGGCTGGAAGGTGGCGGCGGGGCTCGAGGCGCAGCCGAAGCCGAAGGCGCTGGCCGAGATCGGCGCCGCCTGGGCGCCCTGGCGCAGCATCGCCGCCTGGTACCTGTGGCGGGCGGCGGATGCGGCCAAGGCGAGCCGCTTCAAGCCGCAGTAGGGCCGGCGGCGGGCGCCGCGCCGCCGGGCGACGGCGGCAACAGCTCCTGCAGCAGCCGGGGGATGTGCTTGCGGAAGGCGAAGAAGCCGCGGGTCGCCAGCGGCCAGCAGGCGCTGTCCCAAGGACGGCGGAGACGCAGCAGCGGCAGGCCGCGGGCGGCCAGCGCGGCCTCGACCGGCCCGAGCGCCTCGGCGGTCCAGCCGACCGGGGACCAGGGGGTGACGACCGCGGCGCAGCCGCTGGCCGCGGCCCAGCCGGCGACCTCGGCCGGGGCCAGCCGGCACGGCGCCAGGGCGAAATGCCGTCCGGCCCGGTCCAGGCCATCGGCCAGCGCCGCCTCGACCCAGGCGGCGACGGCGGGGGCGCAGCCGCCGGGGGAACGGGCGCCGGGGGTGGCGAATCCGGCCAGGGCGACGATCTCGGCACCCTCCCCCTCGAGGCCGAGCGATTCCGCATGGAGGTCGTCGTCGTGCAGCAGCAGGGCGAGACGGCCCCGCGGCCGGGCAGCGGCGGCCGGCAGCGGCTGGGGCGGCGGCAGCGGTCCGGCGGCGGGCGGCGCCGGGTCCTCGTTCAACTCGCCCACCGGGTCGAACCGGCCCGCGGTGAAGCGGGCGATGTTGCCGGCCCGCGCCACGTAGTGCTTCCCCGGCGTCTGCAGCCCGGCGACCCAGCGCCAGGACAGGGTATTGGAGGCGGCATCGCCATCCCGCAGGTGGCGCAGGAAGAAGTCGGCGCCCAGCACCCAGGGCAGGCCCAGGGTGAAGATCCAGATGCTGGCGAACCACATGCGGGCGTGGTTGTGCAGCGTGCCGGTCGCCACCAGCTCGGCGGCCCAGGAATCGAGGCAGGCGATGCCGCTGCGCCCGGCCAGGGCGGCTTCCAGGCCGGGGATGGCCGTCCGGCCGGGCCAGGCGGCGGCGACCGCGGCGCGGTACTCCGCCCAGACGGCGGGATGCAGATCCAGCCAGCCCTTCCAGTAGCTGCGCCAGAGCGTCTCCCGGATGAAGCTTTCCGCCGCCCCGCCGCCCGGCCCGGCGACCGCCGCCGCGGCAACTTCACTTTCCAGCAAAAGGCGATGCCGTAGATAGGGGCTGAGGCCGGAGACGGCCGGCGGCGTCCGCGCGGCGGCATCCGGGCCGGGGTCATGGTTCCGTCCCTCGGCATAGGGCTGCCCCATGCGCGGGGCGAAGGCCGCCAGCCGCTGCAGGCCGGCGGCACGGGTGGGCGGGATAGGGTGGGGCATGGACGGTGATGTGGCGGCCGGGATCGGGCCCGCAAGCCTGGGCGATGCGGCGGTGCCGCGGGAGCCGCCGGCTGCCCGGCCGGGCAGCCGGCGCCGCCTGCTGGGCTGGCTGGGCGGTGCCGGGGCCGGTCTCGGCGGCTACGCCTTCGGCGCCGAGCCCGGCCTGCGGCTGCGCCTGGTACGGCACCGGCTGGCGCCGGCGGCCTGGCCGCGCGGCCTGGCGCTGCGCATCGCCATCATCGCCGACCCGCATGCCGGCGGGCCGCATACCGGCCTGCGGCGCCTGGCCCGCGCCGTCGCCATGGCCAATGCCGCGCGGCCGGATCTCGCGGTGCTGCTCGGCGACTACCTGGCGGACCACCGTTTCGTCACCAGCCGGCCGAGCTTCCAGGAGGTGGCGGGGGTGCTGGCCGGGCTACGGGCGCCGCTCGGCGTGCATGCGGTGCTGGGCAACCACGACTGGTGGGAGGACCGGGCGGCCCAGGCGGGCGAGCGCGCCCTGCCGGAGGCGGCCGAGGCCTTCGCCGCGGCCGGCCTGCCCATCCTGCACAACGCGGCGCGGCCGCTGCTGCACCACGGCCACCCGGTCTGGCTGGCCGGGCTCGGCAGCCAGTGGGCCTACCGGCGGGGCCGGCAGCTGCGGGGCGCGGACGACCTGCCGGGCACGCTGGCCGCGGTGCCGGCGGGGGCGCCGGTCCTCCTGCTGGCGCATGAACCCGATATCTTCCCCGCGGTGCCGGAGCGGGTGGCGGTCACCCTCAGCGGCCATACCCACGGCGGGCAGGTCCGGCTCTTCGGCTACTCGCCCCTGGTGCCGAGCCGCTTCGGCAACCGCTACGCCTATGGCGCGGTGGAGGAAGGCGGGCGTCACCTGGTGGTCTCCGGCGGCATCGGCAATTCCATGCTGCCGGTGCGCCTCGGCATGCCGCCCGAGGTGACGCTGCTGGAGCTGGGCTGAGCCGCCGGGCTATTCGGCGGCGGCCTCCAGCACCGCCTCCCAGGCCGGGTTCAGCAGCGGGCAGCCGGCGCCGAGCCGGGCGCGGGCGGCGTGGTATTCGCGCCGCCAGCGGGCGACGAGTTCCGCGGCGGGCGGTATGTCGGACACCGCGCCGATCCCCTGCCCGGCCCCCCAGATGTCCTTCCAGCGGCGCTTGCTGCGGTCGGTGCCGAAGCTCATGGCGCTGGGATCGGAGGTCGGCAGGTTGTCGGGGTCGAGGCCGGCGCGGGCCAGGCTCGGCTTCATGTAGTTGCCGTGCACGCCGGTGATGAGGTTGGTATAGACGATGTCCTCGGCGCCGCAGTCGAGGATCATCCGCTGCTGCTCCGGCTGGGCGCGGGCTTCCTGGGTTGCGATGAAGGCGCTGCCGGCATAGGCGAAGTCGGCGCCGAGCGCCTCGGCCGCCAGCACGCTGCGGCCATTGGCGATGGCGCCCGAGAGCGCGATGGGCCCGTCGAACCAGGCGCGGGTTTCCTGCACGAAGCCGAAGGGGCTGAGCGCCCCGGCATGGCCGCCGGCGCCGGCGCAGACCAGCACCAGCCCGTCGGCGCCCTTCTCGATCGCCTTGTGGGCGAAGCGCTGGTTGATGACGTCGTGCAGCACGTGGCCGCCGTAGCCGTGCACGGCGGTATTCACCTCCTCCCGCGCGCCGAGGCTGCTGATGATGAGCGGCACCTGCTGCTGCACGCAGACGGCGAGGTCGTGGTCCAGCCGGTCGTTCGACTTGTGGACGATGAGGTTGATGGCGAAGGGCGCGGCGGGCCGCTCCGGATGGCGCGCGTCGTGCGCCGCGAGCCGTTCCTTGATCTCGATCACCCATTCCTCGAACAGCTCGCCGGGGCGGGCGTTGAGCGAGGGCATGGCGCCGACGATGCCGGCGGTGCATTGCGCGACGACGAGGTCGGGCACCGAGATGATGAAGAGCGGCGAGCCGATGAGCGGCAGCGAGAGCCGGCCCTTCAGGGATTCGAGCAGAGACATGCGGCGGTCCTTCAGCGCTTCGGCTTCAGCACATTGGCCATGATGGCCTGGGTCTCGTCGGTGCGGAGGCGGGCGGCGAGCAACCCGCGTTCCTCCTCCATGCGCTCGAGCAGCGCCGGGTGGTGCTGCAGCAGCAGGCGCTTGGTCAGGCGCAGCGCCTCCGGCGGCTTGGCGGCGAGGCGGGCGGCGGTCGCGCGTGCGGTGGCCAGCAGCTCGCCGCGCGGCAGGATGCGGTTGACGAAGCCCATCTCCTGCGCGGCGGCGGTGTCGAAGAAGTCGCCGAGTAGCATCAGCTCGGCCGCCTTCTGCCGGCCGACCATCCAGGGCACCAGCATGGAGGAGCCGAGCTCGGGCACCAGGCCGAGATCGACGAAGGGCAGGCGGAAGCGCGCCTCGGGCGCGGCATAGACGATGTCGGCATGCAGCAGCATGGTGCAGCCGATGCCGATGGCGAGGCCGGGGACGGCGGCGACGATGGGTTTCTCGTAGTTCGCCAGGCCGTAGTAGAAGCGCTTGCTCGGCGGCGGCGCATCCGGGTCCTCGGGCGCGCGGTTCTGGAACTCGCCGATGTCGTTGCCGGCGCAGAAGACGTCGCCTTCCCCGGTCAGCAGCAGGCAGCGGATGGCGGGATCAGCCGCGCTCGCCTCGATGGCGCCGGCGAGCACCGCGTACATGGCGCGGGTGAGGCTGTTCTTCTTCTCGGGCCGGGCGATGGTGATGGTGCAGATGCCATCGGCATTCGAGACCTGGATATGGTCGGGCATGGGGGCTTCCTCCGGCGCGCATAGCAGGCGGCGGCGGCGGCGTCGTCAAGCGCGGCGCTTTCAGGGGTGGTTTCCGGGGCGGTTTCCCCGGGCGGCCGGGCGTGGCAGGCTCGCCGCAAAACCGGGAGCGAGACATGACCAAGCTGCGTATCGGAAGGCGTCCCATGCTGGCGCTGGGCGGAGGGCTGCTCGCGGCCCCTGCCCTCGCCCAGGCGCGGCCGATCTCCCTCGTGGTTCCCTTCCCGCCCGGCGGCTCGACCGATGTCATGGGTCGCCTGCTCGGCGAGGGCATGGCGCGGGTGCTGGGCCTGCCGGTGCAGGTGGAAAACCGGCCGGGCGGGGCGACGGTGGTGGGCGCCGAATACGTCGCCCGCGCCGCGCCGGATGGCATGACCCTGCTGGTCAATTCCGGCACGACGCTGACGCTCAACCCGCTGCTGATGCGCAACCTCTCCTACAAGGTGGATGATTTCGCGCCGATCTCGCTGCTCAGCATCCTGCCCTTCGCCTTCGTGCTGCAGAACCGGATGCCGAAGACCATCCCGGAATTCGTGGCGCTGGCCAAGGCGCAGCCGGGCAAGCTGAACTACGGGACCAACGGGCCCTCGAGCTTCAACAACATCGCCGCGGTCATGGTGGCGGATGCCCTCGGGATCCGCATGCAGGACGTGACCTACCGCGGCGACGCGCAGCAGCTGGGCGACTTCCTGGCGGGGACGCTGGACCTGCTGGTGGTGGGCGGCGCCTCGGCGATCGGCACGCACCGCAACGGCCAGGGGCGGATCATCGGCTGGACCGGCGACCGGCGGATGCCCTTCATGCCGGAGATCCCGACCTTCGCCGAGACGGTGCCGGAGGCGGTGGCGCAAACCTACTTCGGCCTGGTGGCCCCGGCCAGGACGCCGCGGCCGATGCTGGACCGGCTGGCCCAGGCGGCGGGCCAGGCGCTGCAGGAGGCGGGGCTGAAGGACCGGCTGCTCGCCGAGGGGCAATTCGCCATGGGCACCGGGCCGGGGGAATTCGCCAGCTTCCTGGCCGCCGAGGCGGCCCGCTGGGCGCCGGTGCTGCGCCGGATGAACCTGCAGATCGACTGATCCCTGGCATCCCGGCGCGACCGCGGCGGCCCTCGCCGCGTTGCTGCCGGGTGACCTCGAGCGGCGGGCGGGATTGATCCGTGCCGCCGGCATTCCGGCGGAGAGACATGGCCCCTCGCATCCTGACCATCACCCTCAACCCCACGGTGGATGTCGCCGCCGATGCGCCGGCGGTGCAGCCGGTGCGCAAGATCCGCACCACCAACGAGAGCTTCGACCCCGGCGGCGGCGGGGTGAACGTCTCCCGCGTGCTGCAGGCGCTCGGCGGGGAGACGCTGGCCCTGGTGCTGGCGGGTGGCGTGACCGGGCATCTGCTGGCCGAGCTGCTGACCGAGGCCGGCCTGCCGCATCGGGCCATCCCGATCCACGGCCGCACCCGCATGAGCCATACGGTGCACGACCTGGCCGCCGGCCTCGAGTACCGCTTCGTGCCGGAAGGCCCGGCGCTGGAGGCCGGCGAATGGCAGGCGGCGCTGGCGGCGCTGGAAAACGAGGCGGCGGACTGGGTGGTCGGCAGCGGCAGCCTGCCGCCCGGGGCGCCGGCGGAATTCTACGCCCGGGCGGCGCGCATCGCCGCCGGGCGTGGGCAGCGCTTCGTCCTCGATACCTCGGGCGCGCCGCTGCGGGCGGCGCTCGATGCCGGGGGCGCGGGGCCGATCGCGCTGATCAAGCCGAGCCGGGGGGAATTCGCCGCGCTGATCGGCCGGCCGCTCGAGGCGCCCGGGGCGCTCGAGGAAGCGGCGCTGGCACTGGTCCGGCAGGGCGGGGTCGGCCTGGTGGCGGTGACGCTCGGCCATGAGGGGGCGCTGCTGGCGGAGACCGCGGGCGTGCTGCGGCTGCCGGCGCTGGAGGTGCCGGCGCTTGGGGCGGTGGGCGCGGGCGACAGCTTCCTGGCGGCGATGGTGCTGGCGCTGACGCGGGGCGAGGCGCCGCGCGAAGCCTTCGCCTGGGGCATGGCGGCCGGGGCGGCGGCGGTGATGCGACCGGGCACCGCGCATCCGCGGCGGGAGGATGTTGTGGCGCTGCGGCAACGGATCGGGCCGCTGTAGCACGGGGACGGAGGGCGGCGATGCCGCCGCCCTGCCGGCCCGGCATGCCACCCGTGGCTTGCCGTGGATCGGTTTATCTCAACCGTTGCTGCATGGCCTGCCCCTGGTATTCTTAAGATATATTTAGAGCTTCGGCCCGCATTGCCGCAATATTCTGGCATACCCCTGGACCGTCGGCCCACGCTGTCGTTTTTGTACCGACACGGAAGCCAATTTCAACTCTTGTTCGACCAAATGTATCAAGGTATTGCAGCGATGCCGGCTCAAAACCGAGCATGTTACACAGCCCATGAGTGCCACGACGATATCTAGACTTCCTGCCTCGGACTTCCTTCGGGCCTGCCAACCACGCTGCTTCCAACAGCGAGGGTTACAGGACTTGGCTGACCGGGGCTGACTATTCGATGGCTTGCTTCTTGACCGATACTATTCGGTGGCGGGATTCATCCCCGCCACTTGGGTGATGGCGCGACCGACGAGATCGGCCGCCGGACAGGTGCGCAGCGTCAAGCGCCTGAGGGCTACCGCAGCCCACCACGCCGCAACAACCAATACGCGGCCCTACCGGGTCGCGTGTCGTGTCGTGCGCGACCGGCTTCACCACGGGTTCTCACCATGTCCAATAACGCAGTGACCAATACGCTCGACAGCAACTTCGGTTCGCTCAGCAACGCCTGGAATGTGCCGGCCCCGGTCAACGGCGCCGTTACCCTGTCCGGCAACTCCGCCATGATGGAATGGGCCACCGGGCGCGACGCCGGCCACGGCTACGGCACCTACACCGTCACCGCCAAGGTCGACGGCAACCAGCCCGGCCCCGGCATCATCCTCTGGCCCGGCGACAACCAGTGGCCCGGCCAGGAGATCGACATGCTCGAGATCACGCCGGACGGCTCGGGCCGGCAGTACGGCACGGTGCACTGGAACAACAACGGCGCGGATGCCTACCAGACCGCGATCTACGAAGGCGTCAGCAGCGGCCAGTTCCATGACTACCAGATGGTCTGGGCCCCCGGCGAGATCACCTTCAAGGTCGACGGCAAGACCATGGGCAGCTTCAACCAGCACATCCCGACCGACTTCGACCACGGCGGCATGAACAACACCATCGGCGTGATGAACAACAACCCCGCCACCTCCATCACGGTGTCGCACATCGACTTCACCCCGCTCGGCGCCTCCGCCCCGGCCGCGGCGACCGCCTCGGTCGCGGTTGCGACCCCGGTGGCCGACATCGCGCTGAACCTGGCCGCCACCGCCAGCGCCACCACCGCGCCGGTCGATACCAGCCACGGCGAAGTCATCGACTGGAATGCCCTGGCGGCGCAGGTCACCGCCAACTTCGAGGCGACCGGCCACTGGTTCATCTGATCCGGTCCTGAACCGGCGCATCCCGGGCCGCCCGGCCCGGGATGCGCCCACCCGGTCTCAGCCCCGGCGCTTCAGCGCCAGGCGAAGCGGCGGGTTGCCGGTGCAGACCGCGGCGAAGCGGTCGAGCGTCGCCGGCGGCCAGAGCCCGACCCGGCGGATGCCGAGGTCCATGCAGAGGTAGAGCACCTCGTTCTCCGCCGCGAGCCAGCCCTCGGTGGCGTGGTAGAGCCGGTGCAGGCAGATCAGGCGCTTGCCGTCGAAGGCCAGGACCTCGTTGGTTGCGGTCAGCGGCATGCCCTCGCGCACCTCGCGGACGTAATTGACCCAGGTCTCGGCGGCGAAGGTGCCGAAGCCCTCGGCATGCAGCGCCGGGCCGAGGCCGAGGCTGGGCCAGAGCTGGTCCGTCGCCATGTCGAAGACCACCAGATAGAACCCCATGTTCATGTGGCCGTAGTGGTCGACCCATTCGGGCCGCACCACCGTGAGCACCGGTCCCGTCACGCCCGCTTCCGCCATCCGCTCCCCCATGCCGGCCGCAGGCCTGCCGCCCGGCCGCCGCCATCCTCCGTGCCGGGGGCGGCTTGTCCACCCCCCGCCGGCGGCGCCCGGCCGGTTGGTGCAACCCCAGGTTTATCATTGCCTCCCCATCCATATTCATGGATACCGGTCCCGGCCCGTGGGGAGCCTGGACACGATCATGCCTGCCGCGCCGCTGCCCGAGAACGAAGCCGCCCGCCTGGAGACCCTCTACTCCTACGAGGTTCTCGACTCCGCCTGCGAGGCGGCCTTCGACGACATCGCCCGGCTGGCGGCGCGGCTGACCGGACGGCCGATCGCCCTGGTCTCGCTCACCGATGCGAATCGCCAGTGGTTCAAGGCGCGGCACGGGCTGGAGGCCGAGGAGGCGCCGCGCGATCACGCCTTCTGCGCCCATGCGATTCTCCATCCGGACCAGCCGATGGTGATCCCCGATCTCCGGCTCGATGCCCGCTTCGCCGACAACCCGCTGGTGGCGGCGACTCCGCACCTGCGCTCCTATGCCGGGGTGCCGCTGGTCAATCCGGAAGGCTTCGCGCTCGGCACGCTCTGCGTCATCGACCATGCGCCGCGGCCGACCACCCCGGACGAGCTCGAGGTCCTCGGCGGGCTGGCGCGTTCGGTCTCGACCGCGCTCGAGCTCCGCCGGGCGATGCACCGGATGCGCGACATGGCGCTGACCGACGGGTTGACCGGCCTGCCCAACCGCTCCGCCCTGATGGCGGCGCTGGATGCGGTGATACAGCGGCGGCAGGCCTTCACCCTGCTGTTCATCGACCTCGACGGCTTCAAGCGGGTGAACGACCGGCTCGGCCATGCCGCCGGCGACGCGGTGCTGCTGCTGGTGGCGCAGGTGCTGCGGGCGGCGCTGCGCCGGGGCGAGGTGGCGGCGCGGCTGGGGGGCGACGAATTCTGCATCCTGCTGCCGGATACGGCCGGGGCGAAGGCCATGGGCGAGCAGCTGCGGGTGGCCCTGGCCGAACGGATGGGCCAGTCCGGCTTCGCCGTCACCGCCTCGATCGGGGCGATGGGCTTCGCCGTGCCGCCGGCCTCGGCCGAGGCGGCGCTGGCGGCGGCCGATACGCTGATGTACGCGGCCAAGGCGGCCGGCAAGGACCGGCTGCGCTGGGCGGATCACCAGGCCGCCGCCGCGGATCAGCAGGCGGGATAGGCCAGCCAGCCCAGGATGGTACCGTCCGGCGCGGCCAGCCGCCGGGCGTCGACGCAGCGGCGCTCGAGGAAATAGGCGGTGGCCGATGCCGCGGGCGGCGGCGCCCCGGGCCAGGGCAGCCGCATCGCCACCCGACCCGATTCGCCGGCGATGCAGCGCTCGGTCGCCGCGCCGCGGCGTACCCGGATGGCGAGCCGGCCGTTGCTGGCCGGGCCGACATCGTCGACGAAGGCGGTCTTGTCGCCGTCGAGGCAGGCGCGGAGCGCCGGGGCGGCCAGCCCGGCCGCGGCCTCCCAGCCCGGCTCCGCCGCCGCCGGCGCCGCCAGCAGCGCGGCGGCCAGCAGCGGCAGCGCCCCGCGCGGGGGCCTTGCCCTCAGTGGATGTCCTCGGACCTGGCGAGGGCCTCCTTCAGCTTGTGGATGTCGAAGTCGTCGCGCTTGCACATCTCGAGGATGACGGATTCCTTGCGGGTGATCAGGTCGATGGCGGCGGGCAGCATGCGCACCGCCTCGGCCGGGATGACCACGGCGCCGTGGCGGTCGGCATGCACCACGTCGTCGTGCATGCAGGGCATGCCGTGGACGATCACGTCGCGGCCGAAGTCGACCATGTGCACATGCGCATGGCTCGGGTTGATCATGCCGCCGATGATCTGGAAGCCCGGCGCCAGCATGTCGAGGTCGCGGAAGGAGCCGGAGGTGACGCAGCCTTGGCAGCCGAGGCCCTTGTGGACGTTGCTGTTCACCTCGCCCCAGAAGGCGCCGAAGCCGGGGCTGTCGTCGAGGTCCTCGATCACCACGATGGTCGGCAGGTCGGCGTCGGCGACGTATTCGTACCAGCCGACGCGGGCTTCCTTGTCCTGTTCCTTGGTGCGGCCCGAGGGGGCGGCGGCGCGGATCTGGCCGGTGCGGGCCAGGCCGCAGATCGGCGGCAGGGACGGGTCGGCGGCGGTGAAGGGCTGCAGGGTGAAGCCGCGGCCGCGCCGGGCCGGCGCCACGATCTCCATGGCGTTGCAGATGGTCGGCGTGTCCCAGCGGCGGAGCAGGTCGAGGTCGGCGCGGGTGAAGGGGCGTTCGGTCATGCTTGGGGTCCTCCCGGAAGCGCCAGCTTCGGGGAGGCGGGAGGCCGGGTCAAACCCTGTGTGGCCCGGCCGCCGGGGCGGCGGGTGGCCCGGCCGCCGGGGCGGCGGCGGCCGGTGACGCTTCGGCGACAGCGGCGGCGGGCGGTTGCCGGCTATGGGCAGGCCCGCGTAACAGGACCGGCATCGGATGAGGATGGCGGGATGGCGGGCATATCGGGGCGGATCGGCCGGCTGGTGGCGGCGGTGCTGGCGGGGCTGGCCGCGGCGGCCCCCGCCTCGGCGCAGCGCGGCACCGCCGGACCGATTGACCAGCCCAACCTCGATGCGGAGATTGACGGGGCGGAGGAATGGCTGGCCCGGCGGGAGGCCGAGGGCTGGCTGCTGCGCGGCCAGTTCACCGGCGTGCTGCAGGGCAATGCCCGCTTCCGCTCCCCCTACCAGGGCGAGAGCAGCCTGTCGCCCAAGCAGTCCTTCGCCAATACCCAGTCGCTCGACATCGTTCTCGGCCGGCGGCTCTGGAACAATGCCGAGGTGATCGCGGTGCCCTCCCTCACCCGCGGGTTCGGGCTGAGCAATGCCCGCGGCGCCGCCGCATTTCCCAACAACGAGGCCTTCCGGGTCGGCACCACCGACCCCTATGCCTTCATGTCGCGGCTCTTCGTGCGGCAGACCATTGACCTCTCGGCCGATGCCGCGCCCGGGGCCGATCCCGACCCGATGCGCTTCGCCGGGCCGCTGGCGCGCGAGCGGATCACCATCACCCTCGGCAAGGTCTCGACCTGGGATTTCTTCGACGACAACCGCTACGCCCACGACGCCCGCAGCCAATTCCTGAACTGGGCGCTGGTCGGCGCCGGGGCGGTGGATTTCGCCGCCGATGCCCGCGGCTTCACCAACGGCGCGGTGCTGGAATGGGAGAACGGCCGCAACGCCGTCCGCACCGGCGCCTTCATGGTCGCCCGCAACGTCAACGGCCTGTCGCTCGACACCAGCATCGGCCGGGCCTGGCAATGGCTGGCGCAGGTCGAGCAGGCCTGGAGCCTGCGGCAGCGGCCGGGCGTGCTGCGGGTCTTCGGCGGGCTGTCGCGCACCCGGTCGGTCACCTGGAACCGGCTGACCTCGGCGGTGGAGGATGGGCTCGGCGACACCGAGGCGCTGCGCGGCTACCGCACCAAGGGGATGGTCGGCTTCAACCTCGAGCAGGAGGTGACCGACAGCCTCGGCGTCTTCGCCCGCTTCGGCTGGAACGACGGCCGGGCGCAGAATTGGATGTTCACCGAAATGGACTGGTCGGCCTCGGGCGGCCTCGCGGTGAGCGGCCAGGGCTGGGGCCGGGCCGGGGACACGGTGGGGGCGGCCTTCAACGTCGGCGGCCTGTCCGCCAGCCACCGGCGCTTCCTCGAGGCCGGCGGCATCGGCTTCCTCACCGGCGACGGCAAGCTCGCCGCCGCCCCCGAAGTGGCCTTCGAGGCCTATTACGACGTCCGCCTGGCGCCCGGGCTGAACCTGACCACCAACGGCCAGCTGCTGGTCAACCCCGCCTACAACGCCGACCGCGGGCCGGTGCCGTTGCTGGCGCTGCGGCTGCATGCGGCCTTCTGACCCGGCGCGCGGCGCAAACCTGCATGAGCGGGGCCCGCCGGGCTTCGCCCGCGGCGCGCATCCTGCGACACTGGCCGCGGCGCTATCCCGCGCTGGGGCCGGGGCGGATGCCGCGCCGGCCGAACCAGGAGTTGCGGCAGCGCATGGCCGGATGGCAGGACAACCCGGATGAGCCCATCCAGACCATGTACCCCGGCAACCAGGCCCCCGGTCTCGAGGGCCTGCCGCGCTTCGACCTCGCCGGGGTCGAGGCCCAGGTGCCGGCGCTGGTCGACCAGGCGATCCGCGGCCCGCTGGTGCTGACCCGCAACGGCCAGGAAGCCTTCGTGCTGCTGCCGCTCGACGTCTATCGCCGGCTCTGGGCCTCGGCGCCGCGGCCGCCGGTGATCGATGCCGGGCCGCTGCGCGAGGGGCGCCGGCCGCGCCGCCCAGGATCGCCCGACCAGGAATGAGCCTTCCCCGCCCCGGCGGCCACGCCGAGGCTTGACGCGGGCGGCGCCGTGGCGGAACCACCCGCCATGGCACCCCCCCTTCTGATCCTCCAGGACATCCACCTCCACATGGGGACCACCCCGCTGCTGACCGGCGCGACGCTGTCGGTCGGCCAGGGGGAGCGGCTGGCGCTGGTCGGCCGCAACGGCTCCGGCAAGTCCACCCTGCTGCGGATCGCCGCCGGCACGCTGGAGCCGGAGCGCGGCAGCCGCTTCCTGCAGCCCGGCGCGACCCTGCGCAGCCTGCCGCAGGAGCCCGATTTCGGCGATGCCGCCTCCACCTGGGATTACGTCGAGTCCGGCCTCGGCCCGAACGACGACCCCTACCGCGGCCGCTGGCTGCTGAGCGAGCTCGGGCTGAGCGGCGAGGAGGACCCGGCCACCCTTTCCGGCGGCGAGGCGCGGCGCTGCGCCCTGGCCCGGGCGCTGGCGCCCAACCCCGACATCCTGCTGCTGGACGAGCCGACCAACCACCTGGACCTGCCGGCCATCGCCTGGCTGGAGAAGGAACTCGGCAATTTCCGTGGCGCCCTGGTCCTCATCAGCCATGACCGGCGGTTCCTCACGGCGCTGTCGCGGGCGATGGTCTGGCTCGACCGCGGCACCACCCGCCGCATCGACCAGGGCTTTGCCAGCTTCGAGGCCTGGCGCGACCAGGTGCTGGAGGAGGAGGAGAGCGCCCGCCACAAGCTCGACCGGCAGATCGTCCGGGAGGAGCACTGGATGCGCTACGGCGTCACCGCCCGGCGCAAGCGCAACATGCGCCGCGTCGGCGAGCTGGCCGACCTGCGCACGCGCCGGCGCGAGGCGCTGCGCTCGGCCGGCACGGTGCGCATGGTCGCCAGCGAGGGCGAGGGCTCCGGCACGCTGGTGGCGCAGATGGAGGAGGTGACCAAGGCCTACGGCGACGCGCCGCCGGTGGTGCGGGAGTTCTCGACCCGCGTGCTGCGGCGCGACCGGGTCGGCATCATCGGCCCGAACGGCGCCGGCAAGACCACGCTGCTCAACCTGCTGACCGGCGGGCTGCAGCCCGACAGCGGCACCATCCGGCTCGGCACCGGGCTGGCGATGGTGACGCTCGACCAGAGCCGGGAGAGCCTCGACCCCGCGATCTCGCTGGCCGAGGCGCTGACCGGCGACAAGTCGGACCAGGTCCATGTCGGCGGCCAGGCGCGGCACGTGGTCGGCTACATGAAGGATTTCCTGTTTGTCCCGGACCAGGCGCGGACCGCGGTCGGCGTCCTCTCGGGCGGCGAGCGCGGGCGGCTGATGCTGGCGCGGGCCTTCGCCAAGCCCTCCAACCTGCTGGTGCTGGACGAGCCGACCAACGACCTCGACCTCGAGACGCTGGACCTGCTGGAGGAATTGCTCTCGGACTACCAGGGTACCGCGCTGGTGGTCAGCCACGACCGCGACTTCATCGACCGGGTCTGCACCAGCGTCATCGTCGCCGAAGGCGAGGGACGCTGGCAGGAATACGCCGGCGGCTACTCCGACATGGTGGCCCAGCGCGGCCGCGGGGTGGAGGCGAAGGTGGTGGCCGGAGCCGAGCCGCGGGCGGCGGCGGCGCGGCCGAGTTCGCCGGTCGCCGGCCCGGCGCCGGCCAAGCGCAAGCTGAATTTCAAGCAGCAGCACGCACTGCAGAGCCTGCCCGCCCGGATGGAGGCCCTGGCCGGCGAGATCGCCACCATCCGCACCGCGCTGGCGGCGCCCGGACTTTACAGCCGGGACAAGGCGCGGTTCGAGCGCTTCAATGCGGCGCTGGCGGCGAAGGAGGCGGAGCTGGCCAAGGCCGAGGAGGAGTGGCTGGAGCTCGAGATGCTGCGGGAGGCGATGGAGGCGGGCTGATCGCCCGGCACCGCCCCCGCCGCCTCGCTAGCCCAGCGTCCAGCGCCCCCGCTCGACGGTCGAGAAGAACTCCGCCACCGCGCGGTTGAAGGCGGCCGGCTCCTCCAGGTTGATGGCGTGACCGGTGCGCGGCGCCATCCAGAGGCCCGCGTTCGGCAGCACCTTCTTCAGGAAGATGTTGGTCTCGATGCAGGGCCAGTCCTCGTCGCCCACGGCCAGCAGGGTCGGCACGGTCATGGTCCGCAGCTCGGGCTCCCAGTCGAAGATCGAATCCCGCTCGCCCTGGAAGTGCTTCATGGTCAGGCCGGTGCCGGGGCCGGAATGGCTGGCGAGGCGTTCCATGTAGGCGGCCCAGCCGCGCGGGTCCTTTTTCTTCAGCTGGATGCGGGTCGGGGAATGGCCGGTCTCCTCGGCCAGTTCGCCGGGCCAGCCCTGGGCGATCAGCAGGTCGCCGCGCGCCGCGCAGGCGGCACGGAAGGCGGCCTGGTCCGCCTTGGGGGAGCCGCTGCCGGCGCCGGCCGGAACCAGGCAGGTCGCCATCTCCGGGTGGCGGAGGCCGAAGAGGATGCTGGCGAAGCCGCCCATGCTGAGGCCGACGACATGCGCGCGGGCGATGCCGAGGTGGCGCAGCACCGCGACCGCATCGCCGACCGCGTAGTCCTGGCCATAGAGCGTCGGGTCGGTGGGGACGTCGGAGGGCGGATAGCCGCGCGCGGCGTAGGTGATGCAGCGGTATTCGCGGGAGAAGAAGCGGACCTGGTCCTCCCATTCGCGGTGGTCGGCGCCGAATTCGTGGATGAACAGGATGGGGTGGCCGGTGCCGGCCTCCTCGTACCAGATGCGTGCGCCGGTCGCCTGGGCATGGGGCATGGGGGTTTCCTCCGCGTCTTATCGGCCGATCCTGCACCGCTTCGGCGGGCTTGCCACCCCCTCGACATTCCGGGGGCGGCAGGACAGGCTGCGGCGGATGCCGGCATGCCGATGACGGGCGAAGCCCCCGCACCGCACCCCCTGAGGCGCCTGTTCGGGCGGCCCGATTTCGTCCGGCTCTGGGCGGTCGGCGGCATCGCCAATGCGATGCGCTGGGTCGAGATCCTGGTCGCCGGCATCTTCGTCTTCGAGCTCACCGGCTCGGCGCTGGCGGTCTCCCTGCTCGCGGTGGTGCGGGCGCTGCCGATGCTGGCCTTCGGCGCCGTCGCCGGGGCGCTGGCAGAAACCCAGGACCGCCGGCGGCTGCTGATGCTGGGCCAGGCGACCAGCGCCGCCAGCACCTGCGGCATCCTGGCTTTGGCGCTGGGCGGCGCGCTGCAGCCCTGGCACCTCGGCGTCTCGGGCTTCCTCGGCGGGCTGGTCTGGACCGGGGAGATGGCCTCCCGCCGCCGCATGGTGACCGAGGTCGCCGGCGAGGCCGAGGTGGTGCCGGCGCTGGCGATGGACAGCATGACCAGCAACACCACCCGCATGGCCGGGCCGCTGCTCGGCGGGGTGCTGTACCAGACGCTGGGCCTCGCAGCCGCCTATGGCGTGGCCGCCGCCTGCTACGCGCTGAGCTTCGCGCTGCTCGCGGGGGTGCGGCATGCCCAGGCGCGGCGCCGGCTGCGGCCGCGCCAGCTCGTCGCCGAGGTGGCCGATGCGATGCAGCTGGTGCGGCGGATGCCGGTGCTGCAGGCGGTGATCCTGGTGACGCTGGCGATGAACCTCTTCGGCTTCTGCTTCACCGCGGTGCTGCCGGCGCTCGGCGCCCAGGCCTTCGGCGCCTCCCCCTTCCAGATCGGGCTGCTGACCGCGGCCGAGCCGGCCGGCGCGCTGCTGACCGGGCTCGTGCTCTCGACCCGGCGCGGCATCCCGCTCTCGGCGGCGCTGATGGTCGGCGGCTGCGGCTTCTTCATGCTCTGCCTGCTGCTGGTCGGGCTGGCCGGGTCGCTGCCGGTCGCGGTCGCGGTGCTGATGGTCGGCGGCATCGGCACCGCGCTGTTCGCCGCGCTGCAGACCGCCCTGCCGGTCACCCGGGCGCCGGCCGAGGCGCGCTCCCGCGTGCTCGGGCTGGTCACCACCTGCATCGGCCTCGGCCCCGCGGGAGCGCTGGCGATCGGCGCGCTGGCGGATCGCTGGGGGCCCGGGGTCGCCATCCCCTTGATGGCCGGCGCCGGTCTGGCGATGCTGGGCGTCACCGCCCGCGTGGTATGGCGCGGCGAGAGGAGAGCCGGATGAGCGAGAAGGTTGGCCACCACCTGGCGGCGCAGCGCGGGGCGATCCTCGACCGGTTGCTGGCGCTGCTGCGGCTGCCCTCGGTCAGCACCGACCCGGCCTATGCCGGTGGCATGGCGGCGGCGCGGGACTTCCTGTGCGACCGGCTGCGGGCGATCGGGCTCGAGGACGTGCAATTGCTGGACGGCGGCGGCCAGCCGGCGATCTACGCGAGCTGGCTCGGGGCGCCGGGCCGGCCGACCATCATCCTCTATGGCCACTACGACGTGCAGCCGCCGGACCCGCTGGAGCTGTGGGTCTCGCCGCCCTTCGAGCCGGCCATCCGCGACGGCCGGATCTATGCCCGCGGCGCCTCGGACGTGAAGGGCTCGACCCTGATCGCGGTCGAGACGGTGGGCGCCTTCCTCGCGGTGGAGGGCGGATGCCCGGTCAACATCAAGCTCTTCCTGGAAGGTGAGGAGGAGGTCGGCTCCCCCTCCCTGCCTGCCATCATCGAGAAATACCGCGACCTGCTGGCCGCCGATGCCATGCTCTCCGCCGATGGCGGACGGGCCAGCACCAGCTTCCCCAGCGTCAGCGTCGGCTGCCGCGGCATCGCCGCCCTGCAGTTCAGCATCCGCAGCGCGGCCAAGGACGCCCATTCCGGCCGGGTCGGCGGCGCCGTGCGCAACGCCCTGCATGAGATGGCGAAGCTGGTCGCCTCGCTGCACGACGAGGAGGGGCGCATCCGGGTGGATGGCTTCCTCGACGGCGCCATGGACGTGACCCAGGACATCCGCGCCGAGGCCGCCGCCCTGCCCTTCGACGAGGCGGAATGGTACGGCGAGCTCGGCGCCGCCCCCTTCGGCGACCCGGATTACACCGTGCGGGAACGCACCACGGTCCGTCCGACCGTCGAGGTGAACGGGATGTGGGGCGGCTATACCGGCGCCGGCGGCAAGACCGTCCTGCCTTGCGAAGCCCATGCCAAGCTGACCATGCGCCTGGTCCCCGGGCAGGAACCTGCGGCGGCCCAGGCGGCGGTGAAGCGGCACCTCGAGGCGCATTGCCCGGCGGGCGTGGCGCTCGACTTCCAGTACCGCCCCGGCGGCACCCGGGCCTTCACCCTCGGTGCCACCCATCCGCTGCTGCTGGCGGCGGAGCGGGTGACGGAATGGGTGCATGGCCGCCGTCCGGTGCGGACCCGGGCCGGCGGCACCGTGCCGATCACCACGCTGTTCCACGAGAGCCTCGGCATCGACAGCCTGATGTTCGGCCTCGCCTCCCCGGACGAGGATGCCCACGCGCCCAACGAGTTCTTCCGCCTGGCGTCGCTTGACGAGGGGTTGCGGTCCTGGCCGCTGCTGCTCACAGAGCTGGGAGGACTGCGTCCGGAGGACTTCCCGCGCCGGGCCCGGGATTGAACTGCACCGCTTCCGGGACCATCTGACCGATACGGCGCGATGGGGCGTCCAGCAATGAAGGACCCCGGCCATGCCGAATGACATCCCCTCCCAGGCTGGCGTGCGCGCGGCCCGGCTTGATGGCCGCCGCGTGCTCTTTGAGGTCGAGGAGGCGGGCGCCGTGGTCCCCTGCTCCATCTCGCTCGGTGCCCTGCAGGACATCAGCGCCAAGCGGCACTTCAAGACCGCCGAGGTGCTGCAATGCTTCACCAAGGCGCAGGACCGGATCGAGGCCGCGGTGCGGCACAAGCTGCGCACCCGTTTCCATGCCGAGGGCGCGATGCTGAACCTCTGGGCCGACGACTTCGAGGACCTGCCCGCGGACAGCATCCCGCACCAGCCCGCGACGGCCTGAGCCCGTCCATCCACGGGCCGCAGCCCGTGGACGGCGGCTCCGGTCAGCCCCGCTGCGGCATCGCCTGCGGCACGATGGTGGCGATGAGGCTGGTATCCAGCGCCTCATAGGCATGCAGGCCGATGGTGTCGTAGAGCTCGGCCCGGGTCTGCATCCGGTCGACCAGCTTGTGCGTCCCGCCATTCTGCTTGATGGAGACGAAGAGTTCCTCCATCGCCTTGTTGGCGACGCGGGCGGCGGAGACCGGCCAGATCACCATCTGGTAGCCCATCGCCTGGAATTCCTCCGCCGTGTAGAAGGGCGTGCGGCCGAACTCGGTCATGTTCGCCAGCAGCTTCACCTCCGGGTAGCCCTCGGCGCGGATGCGGCGGGAGAACTCCGAGAACATCTCACGGTTGTTGAGCGCCTCGGGGAAGATCGCGTCGGCGCCGCTGTCGAGGTAGAGCTTGGCCCGGGCCAGGGCGCCGTCCATGCCCTCGCTGGCGGCGGCATCGGTGCGGGCGATGATGAAGAGGTGCCGGCGGGCCTTCCGCGCGGCGGCGACCTTGGCCGCCATGTCGTGCGCATCGGCGATCTTCTTGTCGTTCAGGTGGCCGCATTTCTTCGGCAGCAGCTGGTCCTCGAGATGCACGGCGGCGGCGCCGGCATCCTCGAAGGTGCGGACCATGTGCATGACGTTCAGCGCCTCGCCATAGCCGGTGTCGCCATCGACCAGCAGCGGCAGGGCGGTGGCGCGGGCGATCTGGCGGATGTGGAAGGCGACCTCGTCCACCGTGATCATGCCGAGGTCGGGGATGCCCATCGACAGCGTCATGGCGGCGCCGGAGAGATACAGCGCCTCGAAGCCGGCCTTCTTCGCCAGCAGCCCGGCCATGCCGTTGTGGGCGCCGGGCATCTGCAGGATGCCGGGGCGTTCCAGCAGCCGGGCGAAGCGCTGGCCCGCGGGTTCCTCGGGGATGTCGGCGCCGATGACGTAGGGCATGGGGAGTTCCTCAGCGGAAGGCGACGGAGGTCGCCAGGATGAAGCCAGGGCTCGGAAAGACAACCACCCCGGCGCAATAGCCGAAGATGCCGGTCCTGCGCACCCCCCGCGCCCCGGGCGCTTCCGGCGTCCTCCGGATGAACCTTTCGCGGCCGCAGCGCGTTGCCTCGGGACAGGGGATCAGCACCATGGCGGCACCCGCGGTGCGCATCAGGCTGGGGCGGACAGGGTGCCGATGGCAAGCAGCAGGACAGCATCGCCGGACAGGCCGGGGGTTCCGCCTCCGGGGACCAGCCGGGTCCGGGCCTGGGCCGCTTCCCAGGCCGCCGCGCCGCCGGTAAAGCCCATCCCCTATGGCCATCCCCTCCGGCGGCACCCCACGCCCGGCCGATTTGAGCCGGTGGCGTTCTGCCGTAAGGTCCCTTGCAAACTCAGGAGCCAAGCATGGAAATGACCGGTGAGCGGCGCATCCCCGCGCCGCGCCAGCAAGTCTGGGAAGCCCTGAACGACCCGCAGTCGCTGCAGGCCGCGATCCCCGGTTGCGAATCCGTCGAACGGGTCGGCGACGACCAGTTCCAGGCCAAGGTGGCGCTGAAGCTCGGGCCGATGTCCGCGAAATTCGGCGGCAAGGTGAAGCTCGAGAATCTCAACCCGCCAGCGAGCTACACCATCACGGGCGAGGGCAACGGCGGCGCCATGGGCTTCGCCAAGGGCGGCGCCGACGTGGCGCTCGAGGAGCTGGGGCCGAACGAGACCCTGCTGACCTACAGCGTGAAGGCGCAGGTCGGCGGCAAGATGGCCCAGCTCGGCGGCCGGCTGATCGACAGCACCGCCAAGCAGATGGCCGACCAGTTCTTCAACCGCTTCGCCGCGGGGCTCACCCCGGCGCCGGCCGAGGAGCTGGTCGCGGCGGAGGCGCCGGCGGCCGAGGGCGCACCGCGCCGGGTGATCACCAGCCCCGCCGCGGCCGGGACCGCGCCGATGGCCGAGGCGGTCGCCGGGACCGATACCGAATACCTCGCCGATGCCGGCGGCCCGGGCCCGCTCACGATGCACGGCGCCGAGGGTCCCAGCGCCTCCGGCGCGCCGGTGTCGCGGCCGAATCCCCGCCCGGTGGACCAGGCCGGGCTGCAGCCGCTGCGGCTGCTGGCCGCCTTCGAGCCCTTCGGACTGCCCCTGCAGTTCTGGGGCGGCGCCGTCATCATGCTGGTGATCCTGGTGCTGTTGTTCCTGTGGTGACCGCGAGCGACCTGCCCACGACGGTCGAGGCAACCCAGCGGCTGCTGGCGGCGGGCGGCTATGTCGCCGACCGCGCGCTGTCGACCACGGTGCATCTTGCCCTCAAGATGGGCCGGCCGCTCTTCCTCGAGGGCGAGCCCGGCATCGGCAAGACCGAGATCGCCAAGGTGCTGGCGGCCGGCCTGCCGCGCCGGTTGGTGCGGCTGCAATGCTACGACGGCATGGACCTCTCGGCCGCGGCCTATGAGTGGAACCATGCCAAGCAGCTCATGGCGATCCGCCTCGCCGAGGTCTCGGGCGGCGGCGCCGACCGCGAGAGCCTGGAGCGCGGCATCTACGACCGCCGCTTCCTGCAGGAGCGCCCGCTGCTGCAGGCGCTGTCGCCCGAGGGCGGCCCCGCGGTCCTGCTGATCGACGAGCTCGACCGCGCCGACGAGCCGTTCGAGGCCTTCCTGCTGGAGATCCTGGCCGATTTCCAGCTGACGATCCCCGAGCTCGGCACCATCAAGGCGGCGACGCCCCCCGTGGTGATCATCACCTCCAACCGCACGCGGGAGGTGCATGACGCCATCCGCCGCCGCTGCCTCTACCACTGGGTGGACTATCCCGATGCGGTGCGGGAACGCGCCATCCTGACCCTGCGCGCGCCGCAGGTGCCGGAGGCGCTCTCGGCCCAGGTCGTCGCCTTCGTGCAGAAGCTGCGCACCGGCGACTACTTCAAGCTGCCCGGCGTCGCCGAGACCATCGACTGGGCCGCGGCGCTGGCTGCGCTCGACGCGCGGGAGCTGGAGCCGGCCGCGGTCGACGAGACGCTGGGCGTGCTGCTGAAGTACCAGGACGACATCGCCAAGCTGCGCGGCGCCGAGGCCGCCCGGCTGGTGGCGGAGACGAAGGCCGCTTGAGCGACATGCCGGCCGATCTCGGGGAGGCGATGGCCCTCGCCACCGCCGGGGAAGGCGCCGGCGGCGGCGCGCTGGCGAGCAACATCCTCGCCTTCGGCCGGCTGCTGCGCCGTACCGGCGTGCCGGTCGGCCCCGCCGAGACCATGGCGGCGATGCAGGCGCTCGCCTTCGTCGAGATCGGCGACCGCCGCCAGGTGCATGCCGCGCTGCGGGGCGTGATGGTGCACCGGCGCGACCAGTTCGAGATCTTCGACCAGGCCTTCCTGCTGTTCTGGCGCGACCCCGAGGCCGGGCGCAACGCTGCCGCCATGGCCATGCTGGACGGCTTCAAAGAGCGCGAGAAGGCGCCCCCCGCCAGCCGCCGCCTGGCCGAGGCGCTGAACCAGCCGAAGCACCCGCCGACCCCGCCGCAGCCGCCGGAGGAGAAGCCCCCCATCGAGGTGGCGCTGACGGTCAGCGACCGCGAACGCCTGCAGGCGATGGATTTCGAGGCCATGTCGGCCGCCGAGATCGCCGCCGCCAAGCAGGAGATCCGCAAGCTGGTGCTGCCGCTGGATGCGAAGCCGACCAGGCGGTTCCGCCACGACCCCTCCGGGCCCGCCACCGATCTGCGCGCCACCCTGCGCGAGAGCCTGCGCACGGGGGGCGAGGTGCTGAGCCTCGAGCGCCGCCGCCGGGTGGAGCGGCCGCCGCCGCTGGTCGCGCTCTGCGACATCTCCGGCAGCATGTCGCGCTATGCCCAGGTGCTGCTGCACTTCCTGCATGCCGTCACCAACGACCGAGACCGCGTCAGCTCCTTCCTCTTCGGCACCCGGCTGACCAACGTCACCCGCCAGCTCAAGAGCCGCGATGCCGAGGTGGCCTTCGAGATGGTCTCGCACGTCGTGCCGGACTGGTCCGGCGGCACCCGGATCGGCGAGAGCCTGGAGCTCTTCAACAAGGAATGGGCGCGCCGCGTGCTCGGCCAGGGCGCGGTGGTGCTGCTGATCACCGACGGCCTCGACCGCGAGGGCGCCAAGGGGCTTGCCGAGGCGACGGAACGGCTGCGACACTCCTGCCGCCGGCTGGTCTGGCTGAACCCCCTGTTGCGCTGGGAGGGGTTCCAGCCCAGATCCCAGGGGATCCGGGCGATGCTGCCGCATGTCGATGAGTTCCGCCCGGTACACAACCTGCAAAGCCTGCGCGCCCTGGTGGCGACGCTGAGCGGGCCGCAGCCCGCGAGGAGACTGGTGGCATGAGCGATTCCGAGGACATCCTGGCGACCGCCGCGACCTGGCGCGCGGCCGGCGAGACCGTGGCGCTGGCGACCGTGGTCGAGACCTGGGGCAGCTCGCCCCGCCCGGCCGGCTCGCGCCTCGCCGTCAGCCTCTCCGGCAAGCTGGCCGGCAGCGTCTCCGGCGGCTGCATCGAGGGCGCGGTCGCCGATGCGGCGAAGCAGACCATGGCGAGCGGCGCGCCGCAGCTGCTCGACTTCGGCATCTCCGACGAGCGGGCCTGGGAAGTCGGCCTCGCCTGCGGCGGCAAGCTGAAGGTCTTCGTGGAGAAGCTGACATGACGCCGGAAGTGCTGGCCGCCCTCGAGGCGGCCAAGGCGGCCAAGCGCCCGGTCGCGCTGCTGACGCGGCTGACCGACGGGGCGCAGCACCTCTTCCCCGGCGCCGGGCTGCCGGCGCCGCTGGCCGAGGCCGCGGCCAAGGCCCTGCGCGAGGATGCCGCGGCCAATGTCACGGCGGATGGCGCCCCCTGGTTCATCCATCCGCACAACCCGCCGCTGCGCCTCATCGTGGTCGGCGCGGTGCATATCGCCCAGGCGCTGGTGCCGATGGCGCAGGAGGTCGGCTTCGCGGTGACGGTGGTCGACCCACGCCGCGCCTGGGCGACGGCCGAGCGCTTCCCCGGCATCACCCTCATCCACGAATGGTCGGACGACGCCGTCGCCGCGCTGGCGCCCGACAGCCGCACCGCCGTCGTGACCCTGACCCATGACCCGAAGCTGGACGACCCCGGCCTCGACGTCGCGCTGAAGTCGGAGTGCTTCTACATCGGCGCGCTCGGCAGCCGCCGCACCCATGCCAAGCGGGTGGCGCGGCTGGCCGAGATGGGCCACGCCGAGGCCAGCATCGGCCGCATCCATGCCCCGGTCGGGCTGAACATCGAGGCGGTGACCGCGCCCGAGATCGCCCTCTCGATCCTGGCCGAGGTCGTCGCCGCCCGGCGCGGCGCGGCGCTCGCCCGGCGCGCCGCGCCCGCCACTGCCGTCGCCGCATGATCTTCGGCCCCACGCCACTCGAGGAAGCCCGCGGCGCCATCCTCGCCCATACCATCCGCCTCACCGGGAAGGTGCTGAAGAAGGGCACCGTCCTGGACCAGCCGGCGATCGCGGCGCTGCAGGCCGGGGGCCATGGCAGCGTCATCGCCGCCCGGATGGAGCCCGGCGACGTGCCGGAGGACGAGGCGGCGGACCGCCTCGCCAATGCGCTCATGGGGCCGCTGCTGGCGCGTTCGCGTGCCTCGACCGGGCGAGTGAACCTCATCGCCGATGCCGCCGGACTGCTGGTGGTCAACCCCGTCACC
This sequence comes from Paeniroseomonas aquatica, assembly GCF_030409335.1. GTDB lineage: Bacteria > Pseudomonadota > Alphaproteobacteria > Acetobacterales > Acetobacteraceae > Belnapia > Belnapia aquatica. The sequence goes on along the minus strand of NZ_JAUFPN010000042.1, from coordinate 17,923 downwards.
ATCGACCGGCTGAACGCGCTGGACGAATCCCTGACGGTGGCGACGCTCGCCTCCTACGTGCCGGTCTCGGCCAAGGAGATGGTGGCGACCATCAAGGTCATCCCCTTCTCGGTCCCCGGCCCGGTGCTGCAGGTGGCGGAGCTGCAGGCCCGCCAGGGCAGCGCCGCCGGGCGGCCGGCGCTGGCGCTGCATCCCTTCCGGCCGCTGAAGGTCGGGCTGGTGCTGACCGAGCTGCCGGGAATCAAGGAAAGCGTGATGGAGGGCGCCGTCGAGGCGACCCGCAACCGCGTCGAGGGGCTCTGCGGCACCCTGCTGCCGCACGAGCGGGTGCGGCACGAGACGCCGGCCGTCGCCGATGCGCTGAACCGGCTGAAGCGGGCCGGGGCGCAGGTGCTGCTGGTGGCCGGCGCCTCCGCCGTGGTGGACCGCCGCGACGTCGGGCCGGCGGCGATCGTCCGCGCCGGCGGCACCATCGACCATTTCGGCATGCCGGTGGACCCCGGCAACCTGATCTGCCTCGGCCATATCGACGCCATCCCGGCCCTGGTGCTGCCGGGCTGCGCCAAGTCGCCCAAGCTGAACGGCATCGACTGGGTCCTGCAGCGGCTCTTCGCCGGGCTGGCGGTGACGCCGCGCGACGTGATGGCCATGGGCGTCGGCGGGCTGCTGAAGGAGATCGAGGCGCGGCCGCTGCCGCGCGAGCAGGCGGCCAACCAGCCGGCGCCCGCCCAGGCGCCGCGGCGTGGCCGCCGGATCGCCGCGCTGGTGCTGGCCGCCGGCCGCAGCCGGCGGATGGCCCCGCTCAACAAGCTGCTGGTCCAGGACGACCAGGGCGTGCCGATGGTGGTGCGGGTGGTGGACAATGCCCTTGCCTCCCGCGCCCGCCCGGTGGTGGTGGTGACCGGCTACGAGCACGAGCGGGTGGAGCAGGCGCTGTCGGGCCGCCCGGTGATCCTCTCCCATGCCGAGGACTACGCCGAGGGCCTCTCGGCGAGCCTCAAGGCCGGGCTGGCGGCGCTGCCGAAGGACCTCGATGCGGTGGTCATCTGCCTCGGCGACATGCCGCTGGTGGCGGGGCCGATGATCGACCGGTTGATGGCCGCCTTCGACCCCGAGGAGGGCCGCAGCATCGTCATGCCGACCTTCCGCGGCAAGCAGGGCAACCCGATGCTCTGGGCGATGGAGTACCTGCCGGAGATGATGACCATCACCGGCGACGTCGGCGCCCGTCACCTAGCCGGCAAGCACGCCGAGAAGGTGGCCGAGGTCGAGATGGCCGACGACGCGGTGCTGCGGGACTTCGACACCACTGACGCCCTGCGCAAGGCGCCGGGCTTCGCCGGGGTCAGGTAGCGGCCCGCACCCACTCCGCCCAGGCCAGCGCCGCCCTGTCCTGGCCGAAGCCGGTCACGATCTGCGCCCCGAGCGGCAGGCCCAGCGGCCCCGTCGCGACCGGCACCGTCACGCAGGGCACGTGCAGCAGGGTCCAGAGCGAGTTGAAGGCGGGGTCGCCGGTCGCGCCCAGCCCCTCCGGCGCCTCGCCCGGCGCGCTCGGCGTCAGGATCGCATCGACGCCGGCCACCACATCGGCGAAGGCCGCCCGCGCCGCGGCGAAGGCCAGCCGCCCGGCCTCCTTCGCCGCGCGCGGCAGGTCGCGGCCCCATGCCATCCGCTCCCGCAGCCCGGCCGAAAGAAGCGCCGCGGCATGGTCCAGCTCCCAGGCCAGCGCCTCCGAGGATTCGCCGTTCATGACCGCGCCATGCGCCGCCAGCCCGGCGGTGACGGCAGCCGGCATCTCGAGCGGCACGATCTCGGCCCCCGCCCGCGCCGCGGCGGCGGCGACGCGCTCGATCGCCGCCCGCGTCTCGGGCGCCGCCTGGTCGGCAGTCGGGCCCCAGCAGAGGCCGAGCCGCGGCGCCCGGCCCGGTTTGGCCTCCGGGTCGCCGTAGTCGCCGCCGGTCAGCCCGGCCATCACCAGCGCCGCATCGCCGACGGTCCCGGTGATGACCCCGACGGTGTCGAGCGACTCGGACATCACCTTCATCCCGGCCCGGTGCAGCGTGCCGAAGCTCGGCTTGAAGCCGACCGCGCCGCAATAGGCGGCGGGGCGGATGATGCTGCCCGCCGTCTGGGTGCCGAAGCCGGCGTGAAAGAAGCCCGCCGCGGCGCCTGCCGCCGAGCCGGAGGAGGAGCCGCCCGGGGTATGCCCGGGGTTGTGCGGGTTGCTGGTCGGCCCGGGGTGCCGGGTGGCGAACTCGGTGGTGACGGTCTTGCCGAGGATGACGGCGCCGGCCCGCCGGGCCAGCGCCACGCAGGCGGCATCCGAGCGCGGCCGATGCCCGGCCCAGATCGCCGAGCCGTACTGCGAGGGCATGTCGGCGGTGTCCAGCACGTCCTTCACGCCGAAGGCCAGGCCCTGCAGCGGCCCGGCCCGGCCGGCGGCGGCGGCGGCATCCGCCGCCGCGGCGGCACGCATGGCCTGCGCCGGATCGAGGTGGACGAAGGCCCGCACCACCCCCTCCCGGGCGGCGATGCGCGCGAGCAGCGCCTCGCACAGGGCGGAGGCGGAGAGGCTGCCGGCGCGGAGGCGGCGGGCGGCTTCGGTGGCGGTCAGGGTGCTGGGATCGCTCATGCGGGGAAGCTTACGCCGGCGACCCGCTGGCGCCAGCCCCGCACCGGCCCCACATTGCCCCGATGCCGCACTCGATCCGCGTGGCCCGGGCGCCCGACGGCGCCCTGACCTACGCCATCCCCCTCCCCCCCGAGCAGCTCCCGGCGGTGCTGCCGCGCCAGCTGCTGGCCGCCTGGGAGCTGGCGCGGGACGCCGCGGACCGGCGGGAATGGGGGACGCGGCGGGTGCTGCTGTTCCCCCATCCGGCCGGCGGGCCGGAGGGTGCCGCGACCGAGCTCGCCATCGCCGACCGCGATGCCGGCGCCTGGGCCGAGGCGATCGATGCCGCTATCGGCCTCGATACCCTGGCCGGGCTCAGCCTCTGCCTCCGCCTGCTGGCGCTGGTCGAGGTGCTGGGCCGGGCGCGCTGGCTGGCCGCGCTGTTCAACGTGACGCCGGCCGGCATCGAGTTGCATCCCAGCCTGCTCTCGGCCGCCGCCGCCATGCCGCTGGATGCGGCGGCGCGGTTCGACGAAACCGGATTGCACAGGCTATTGTCGCGGCCGCTGCCCTCGGGTGGCTCCTCCCGTAGCCTGGGCGATGCCCCGGGCGGTACCTTGGGCCGCACCGCATGACGAGAACCCGCATGAACCGCATTGTCGTCCTGGGCCTGCTGGCAACCGGCCTCCTCGGCTGCGCCGGTCCCGAACCGCTGCCGCCCAACGCCGGGACGCCGTCGCCACGGGCGGCGATGCCGGCATCCCGGCCCTCCCCCGGCCAGGTCTTCACCGCCCCGGCGCCGAGCCAGGCGGTGCGCGACCAGGCGGCGCTCGCCGCCGGCTGCCGCGCCGATGCCGACCGCATCGTCACCACCCGCGACCGCGGCCAGCTGATGCGCGAGGACGAGCGCGACGCCCGGGTCGGCACCGATGCCAGCATCTATGCCCGGCGCGGCGAGACCGACCGGCTCGGCCGCATCTACGAGCGCGACCGGATTGCCGAGGATTGCGTGCAGCAGAACACCCAGACCCCGCCGCGCCGCTAGCCGGGTCGCCGGGCCGTGGCATTCCGCGGCCTGGCCGCCTTCGGCGCGCTCGGCCGGGCGCTGTCGCACCGCGACGCCAGGCTGTTCTTCGCCGCTTCCCTCACCTCCTGGACCGGGCTCTGGGTCCACCGCATCGCGGTGACCTGGCTGGCCTGGGAAATGACGAGAAGCGCCTTCTGGGTCGGCATGGTCGCCTTCTGCGACCTCGCCCCCGCGGTCATCTTCAGCCCGATCGCCGGCGCCGTCGCCGACCGGATGGACCGGGTCAAGCTGACCATGGCCTCGCAGGCGGTGATTGCCACCGAGGCGGCGACGGTCGGCCTGCTGATCGCCACCGGGAATCTCACCATCGGCCTGCTGCTGACGCTCGAGATGTGCAGCGGCATCGCCTCCTCCTTCGCCCAGCCGGCGCGGCAATCCCTCATGCCGGGGCTGGTGCCGCGCACCGACCTGCCGGCCGCCGTCGCCTGCAATTCGCTCTGCTTCAACGTCGCCCGCTTCATCGGCCCGGCCATCGCCGGCCCGCTGATCGCCTTCGGCGGCGTCGCCCCGGCGGTCTTCCTCAACAGCGCCGCCTACCTGATCGCCACCTTCACCATGCCCATGCTGCGGGTGGCGGCCGAGGCGCGGCGCGGCCATGCGCCGGAGCGCAGCATCTGGGCCGATGCGGTGGCCGGCTTCCGCTACGCCGGGAGCCATCCGGGGATCGGTCCGCTGCTCGGCTTCGCCGCCGTCGCCTCCATCCTGATGCGCGGGGTGCAGGAGATCCTGCCGCCCTTCGTCGAGCGGCTGTTCTCCCGCGGCCCCGACGGGCTGGCGCTGCTGACCGCCAGCATCGGCATCGGCGCGCTCTTCTCCGGGCTCTGGGTCGCCAGCCGCGGCCGGCTGACCGGGGCGGTGGCGCTGGCGGTCGGCGCGGTGGGCTGCCAGGCGATCTTCACCATCGGCTTCGTCGCCACCTCCTGGTTCCCGCTGGCGCTCGCCTGCGCCATGCTGATGGGCGCGGCGGGGTCGGTGCATGGCATCTCGACCCAGACCCTGGTGCAGAATGCCGCCGATCCCGCCATGCGCGGCCGGGTGCTGAGCCTTTGGGGCATGATCACCCGCGCCTGCCCGGCCAGCGGCGCCCTGGCGCTCGGCACCGCCGGGGAGTTCCTCGGGCTGCGGCTGCCGACCATCCTGGCGATGCTGGCCTCGCTGCTGGTGGTCGCCTGGGGCTTGAAGCGGCTGCCGGTGATGGTGGCGGTGCTGGAAGGGCGGCGCGAGACCGCCGGCTGAGACCATCCACAAGGGAGAGAACCATGTCCGACCTGCCTCCGCTCGAGACCGGCGTGACCGGCATCCGGTCCCGCTTCGTCGAGGACATCAACGGCCTGCGCATGCATGTGCTGGAGGCCGGCACGGCGGGCCGGCCCTGCCTGCTGCTGCTGCACGGCTTCCCCGAGCTGGCCTATTCCTGGCGCAAGGTGATGCCGGCGCTGGCCGCGGCCGGCTACCACGTGGTGGCCCCCGACCAGCGCGGCTACGGCCGCACCACCGGCTGGAGCGCCGACTACGACGGCGACCTCGCGCCCTTCCGCATGCTGAACCTGGCGCGCGACGCGGTCGGGCTGCTGGCGGCGCTCGGGCTGCGCTCGGTCGAGGCGGTGGTGGGGCACGACTTCGGCGCCTCGGTCGCCGCCTGGTGCGCGCTGGTCCGGCCGGACATCTTCCGCCGCGTCGCGCTGATGAGCGCGCCCTTCGCCGGGGTGCCGCCGCTGCCGCTGGGCCCGCAGAAGCCGGTGCCGAAGCCCGATATCCATGCCGCGCTGGCGACGCTGCCGCGGCCGCGCAAGCACTACCAGTGGTACTACTCGACCCGCCCGGCCAATGCCGAGATGCAGCAGGCCCCGCAGGGGCTGCACGCCTTCCTCCGCGCCTACTACCACGTGAAAAGCGCGGACTGGGCGCCGAACGCGCCGCATCGCCTGCCCGGCTGGACCGCCGAGGCGCTGGCCGAGCTGCCCGGCTACTACATCATGGACCTCGGGCTCGACATGGCGGCGCAGGTCGCCCCGGACATGCCGGACGCGGCGGCGATCGCCGCCAATGCCTGGCTGCCGGAGGCGGAGCTGGCGGTCTATGCCGGCGAGTATGCCCGCACCGGCTTCCAGGGCGGGCTGCAATGGTACCGCTGCCGGACCTCGGGGCTGTTCGAGGCGGAGACCCAGCTCTTCGCCGGCCGCAGCATCGACGTGCCCGCGGTCTTCGTCTCCGGCGCCAGCGACTGGGGGGTGTACCAGACCCCCGGCGCGGTGGAGCGGATGCGGGACGAGGCCTGCAGCCGCATGCTCGGCTGCCACCTGATCCCGGGTGCCGGGCATTGGGTGCAGCAGGAGCAGCCTGCCGAGGTGACGCGGCGGCTGCTGGAATTCCTGGCGGCCTCGCCGGGCGCCTGACCGGGTCCGGCGGCCGCGCTCGCTCTCGGGAACGTCATCGACATATCGTATACAGAAACGGGAGCGATGCGGCAGGATCATCCCGCCCAGGTTTCAGCGCCGCGCCGCGCCGCGATCGGACGAGGCACCCGTGGTGATTGCAGGAGACCCCCATGTCGACGGTTCCGAACGAAAGCTGGACCTTTGCGCTCGATGACTACGTCATCCAGCATCAGGGCATCCGTGCCATCGACCTGGATGTCTCCTACGACTACCGGCCGGGCATCGGCCTGGGCGATCCGCGCGAGTATCCGAACTTCGTCCCGGTGGCGAATTTCGTGAACGACTTCCTGGTCAACTACCCCAACGAGACGGATTTCTGGGAGATCCTGAACCGCAAGCTGGTCGGCGCCCTGCTGACCGAGGCGATCCCGACGCCCTACGGCATCGACTACCAGCTGGCCGAGGCGGTGGAGAACGTCACCGTCACCCTCACCGTCCACCCCTATACCCTCGTGCCCTATTCCCGCGCCTCGACGGTCGAGCAGGAGGTCATGGTCGGCACGACCAAGGCGGACCGTCTCGACGGCGGGGTCTATCGCGACGCGATGCGCGGCGAGGCCGGCCGGGACACGCTGCACGGCGGCGGGGACGACGACTACCTCAGCGGCGGCCTCGGCAAGGACCGGCTCTTCGGCGACGGCGGCGACGACGCCCTGGTCGGCGGCGCCGGCGCGGATGCGCTGACCGGCGGCGCCGGTGCCGACCGCTTCGTCTACAACGCCGTCGGCGATTCCTCGCGGGCCGGCGGCGTCGACCGGATCCTCGACTTCAGCCGTGCCGAGGGCGACCTGATCGACCTCCGGCAGATCGACGCCATCCCCGGCACCGGCAATGATGCCTTCAGCCTGGTCACCGCCTTCAGCGGCCAGGCCGGGCAGCTCATGCTGCGCGAGACCGGGGCCGGCATCGCGATGCAGGGCGACGCGGATGGCGACGGCATGGTCGACCTGATGATCATGGTGGTGGGCGTCACCGCGCTCGAGGCGGGCGACTTCGTCCTCTGAGGCGGGGCTGAGGCTTCCTGAAGCGGGGGCGGGCGGCTAGGCTGCCCGGCCTCCCTTCAGGACTCCGAGCAATGTTGAAGACAGCCGTCGTGGGCATGGGCCGCTGGGGTCGCGTGCTGGTCGAGAGCGTGCAGGGCAGAAACGATGCCGGCCTTCGCTTCGTCGCGGGCAGCACCGGCACGCCGGCCAAGGCGGTGGACTGGGCGGCGCAGCAGGGCATCCGCCTGCACCCGAACTACGAGGCCGTGCTGGCGGACCCCGAGGTGCAGGCGGTGGCCCTCGCCACCCCGCACCAGCAGCACGCCGAGCAGGTCATCGCCGCCGCCGCCCTCGGCAAGCATGTCTTCGTCGAGAAGCCCTTCACCCTGTCCAAGGCCAGCGCCGAGGCGGCGGTCGCCGCCTGCGCCAAGGCCGGGGTGGTCCTCGCGCTCGGCCACAACCGCCGCTTCCTGCCGGCGACGGCCGTCATGAAGCAGATGCTGGCCGAGGACGCCCTCGGCACCGTGCTGCATGCCGAGGGCCATATCAGCGGCCCGGCCGCGGCGGCGTGGAAGGCGGGGATGTGGCGTGCCGACCGGGCGGAGAGCCCGCTCGGCGGCATGGGTGGCATGGGCATCCACATGGTCGACATGCTGATCAACCTGATGGGTCCCTTCGCCTCGGTGACCGTGCAGTCCTTCCCCCGCGTCTCCCCGCACGTGGACGACACCACGGCGATGCTGGCCCGCTTCGCCTCGGGCGCGACCTGCAACTTCGCCACCCTCTCGCTGGCGCCCCAGGCCTGGCGCGTCGCGCTCTTCGGCACCCGGGCCTCGCTCGAGATGCGCGGGCAGCAGCAGCTGGTCTTCACCCCGGTGCAGGGCGAGGGCTGGACCCGCGACTTCCCGAAATTCGACATCGAGGCGGCCGAGCTGGAAGCCTTCGCCGCGGCGGTCGCCGGCGGCCCGGCCTATCCGCTGCCACTGGCCGAGGCGATCCACGGCGTCTCGGTCTTCGAGACCATGATCGGCGCCGCCGCCTCCGGCAGCACCTATTCGGTGCCCTGAGCCGGGCCGGCGGCGCCGCCCGCGCCCATGCCCCGGGTTCCCACCCGGGGCGATGGCGGGCTAGAACCCCTCATCCGCAACGGAGGGGTCCCGCCCATGTCCAAGATCACCCGCCAGGGCAGCAATGCCATCCTGTCGTCCGCCGTCGAGTACCACAACTTCGTCTTCCTCGCCGGCATGACCGCCGACGACCTCTCGCTCGACATCACCGGCCAGACCAAGCAGGTGGTCGCCAAGATCACCGCCGCGCTCGAGGCCAATGGCACCGACAACACCCGGCTGCTCAACGCGCAGATCTGGCTGAAGGACATCCGCGACCGCGATGCGATGAACAAGGTCTGGGTCGAGTGGCTGGGCGATGCCGGCCGGCCGGCCCGGGCCTGCGTCGAGGCCAACATGGCCGACCCGCGGCACCTGGTGGAGATCATGGTGAATGCCTGCCGCTGAGGTGGCCTTCATGACCCATGGTTGAATTGATCCGACCCAAGCTAATTTTGGGTTGGAATCAACGGGTTGGAATCGATGCGACAAAGGCGGCCTCCGCAAGGGTGCCCCCTTTTTCATGACCGTGACACTTCCGCCACCACACTGTGGCTGGTTTCTTTTTTGCGACGCATCCTAGGACTATTCTCCCTTCGGAGATGAGTACCGGGCGCGGCAACAAGAAAATCACCGCAGATTTCGCGGTATTACACCGGCAGCGGTTGCCCCCTCCAGTTCCCCAAGATAACCAAACCGTGTCGCTTAGGTTTCACGGCCTCGCGAACGCGGTTGGCGCGTGCAGGGGATTGGTATGCGGATGCATAGGACTGGCTGGATCATCTGTGCAGCGCTCGGTGCGGTCGCGGCGTCGGGGGACGCGCGTGCGGCATGGCCGGAGCAGGCACAGGCCGCCAGTCCCGGACCCGATGCGGCCCAGCAGCCGGTGGCGACGCCGGAGCGCGCCCCGGTGCGGCGTTTTGCGGGCCGCACCGTCCCTCAGGGCCAGCGCATGGCTTCGGTCCCGGCCGCCGCCAGCGGCGGCATCTCCTGCGTACCCTATGCCCGCGCCGTCACCGGCATGCAGGTCACCGGCAACGGCGGCGACTGGTGGGGCAATGCCGCCGGCCGCTACGACCGCGGCCAGCGCCCGGAAGCCGGCGCGGTCATGGCCTTCCGCGCAAATAGCGGCATGACCCGCGGCCATGTCGCCGTGGTCCGCCAGGTGCTGAACCCGCGCGAGGTGCTGATCGACCACGCCAATTGGGGCGGCCCCGGCATCCGCCGCGGCAGCGTCATGCAGAACGTGACGGTCGTGGATGTCTCCGCCCGCAACGACTGGTCGGCGGTGAAGGTCCAGTCCGGCTATTCCAAGGAGGCCTTCGGCCGCACCTACCCGACCTACGGCTTCATCTACAACCGGCCGGACGATGCCGGGACCGCCGGCACCGCCTATGCCAGCCAGCAGCAGCGCCGCGCCGTGCGCTACGAGCAGGTCGCCGACGCGCCGGACTCTGCCTCGCCGCGCGGCTATGCGCTGCAGGGCCTGGCGCCGATGACTGCGGCGCAGGCAGTGAGCTACCAGCCCCGCCCACGCTGACCCGCAAGGGGTCTTGCGCCGCGCCGCCGACATGGCAGTACTGCGGCATGACATGGTCGATCCTCGCGCGTGACGCCGCCACCGGCGAACTCGGCGTCGCCGTCGCCACCCGCTTCTTCGCGGTGGGCGCGGTCTGCCCCCGGATCGAGGGCGAGGTCGGCGCCGTCGCCACCCAGGCCCTGGTCAATCCGATGCTCGGCCTGCGCGGCCTCGAGCGGCTGCGTGCCGGCGAGGCGCCGGAGGCGGCGCTCGCCGCGCTGATCGCCGCCGATGCCGGGCGGGACCACCGCCAGCTGCACCTGCTCTCGGCCGGCGGGGCGATCGCCCAGCATACCGGCGCCGCCTGCGTCGACTGGTGCGGCCATGTGGCCGGGCCGGATGTCTCGGTCGCCGGCAACATGCTGGCCGGGCCGCAGGTGGTCCTGGCCACCCGCGATGCCTGGCTGGCCGCGGCCGGGCAGCCCATGGCCGAGCGCCTGCTGGCCGCGCTCGAGGCCGGCGAGGCCGCCGGCGGCGACAGGCGCGGCCGGCAATCCGCCGCGCTGCAGGTCGCCAGCCGTGACCCCTACCCCGACCTCGACATCCGCGTCGACGACCATCCGGACCCGCTGGCCGAGCTGCGCCGCCTGCACGCCGTCGCGGCCCAGCGCTACGTCGGCTTCCGCCGCTTCCTCGCCGGGCGCGACCATCCCGGCGTCTTCGACCGGGCGGTGATCGAGGCCGCGCTGGCGGGGCCGGACGCCGGATGATGCTCGAGGTCCGCGACCTCGCGGTGACCTTCGCCACCGAGCGCGGGCCGCTGCGGGCGGTGGACCGGGTCTCGTTCTCGGTCGCGGCGGGCAAGACGCTCGCGGTGGTGGGCGAGAGCGGCTGCGGCAAGTCGGTGACGGCCCTGGCCATCATGGGGCTGCTGCCGCCGGCGGCGCGGGTCTCGGGCTCCATCCGCCTGCAGGAGCGGGAGATGGCGACCCTGACGCCTGAGGAATGGCGCGGCCGCCGCGGGCGCGAGCTGGCGATGGTCTTCCAGGAACCGATGACCAGCCTCAACCCCGCCTTCACGGCCGGCGAGCAGGTGGCCGAGGTGCTGCGGCTGCACGAGGGCATGGGCGATGCCGCCGCCTTCAAGGCCGCCATCGCCCTGCTCGACCGCGTGCGCATCCCGGAAGCGGCGCGGCGGGCACGGCAGTATCCGCACCAGCTCTCGGGCGGCATGCGGCAGCGGGTGATGATCGCCATGGCGCTGGCCTGCAAGCCGCGGCTGCTGATCGCGGACGAACCCACCACCGCCCTCGACGTGACGGTGCAGGCCCAGATCCTGGCCCTGCTCGATGAGCTGAAGCGGGAGACCGGGACGGCGATCGTGCTCATCACCCACGATCTCGGCGTGGTCGCAGACCATGCCGACGATGTCGTGGTGATGTACGCCGGGCGGGTTGCCGAACGGGCGAAGGCGGCGACGCTGTTTGCCCGGCCGGAGCATCCCTATACCGTCGGCCTGCTCGGCGCGGCGCCGCGGATCGAGGGCGGAGCCGGGCGGCTCGCCAGCATCGAGGGCACGGTGCCCGACCTGCTGAAGCCGCCCGAGGGCTGCCGCTTCGCCCCGCGCTGCCCCTTCCGCGCCGCCGACTGCGCCCGGCAGCCGCCGCTGGCCGAGGTCGCGCCCGGGCATGCGAGCGCCTGCTGGCGCGCGCCTCTCGACCAGGTGCTGGCGGCATGAGCGAGGCGCTGCTGGAGCTGGGCGCGCTGCGCAAGCACTTCCCGGTGCGGGACATGCTGGGGCGCTCGCGCGGCGCGGTGCGCGCGGTGGACGGCGTCTCACTGACCGTGCCGCGCGGCAGCGTGCTCGCCATCGTCGGCGAGAGCGGCTGCGGCAAGTCGACGCTCGGGCGCCTGGCGCTGCGGCTGATCGAGCCAGATGCGGGCAGCATCCGCTTCGAGGGCGAGGATCTCCGGGCCTTGTCCGCCGCCGGCCTCAGGGCGCGGCGGCGGGAGATGCAGCTCATCTTCCAGGATCCCTTCGCCAGCCTCGATCCGCGCATGACGGTGGAGGCGGCGATCGCCGAGCCGCTGCGGCTGCATCGCATCGTGCCGCGCGGCGGCGAGCGGGCGCGGGTCGCCGAACTGCTGGAACGCGTCGGGCTGCGGCCCGAGAGCGCGCGGCGCTGGCCGCATGAATTCTCCGGCGGGCAAAGGCAACGCATCGCCATCGCGCGCGCCTTGGCCAGCGGGCCGAAGCTGATCATCGGCGACGAGCCGGTGAGCGCGCTCGATGTCTCGGTGCAGGCGCAGGTGGTGAACCTGCTGGGCGACCTGATCCGCGACCTCGGCCTGACCTTCGTGCTCATCAGCCACGACCTCGGCGTGGTGCGGCACATCGCCGACCGGGTAGCGGTCATGTACCTCGGGCAGATCGTCGAGGAGGGGCCGGCGGCCCAGGTATTCGCCGCGCCGCGGCATCCCTATACCCGGGCGCTGCTCGCCTCGGTGCCGGGGACCGGCGTGAAGACACTGCCGATCGAGGGCGACGTGCCGAGCCCGATCACGCCGCCGCCGGGCTGCCGCTTCCATACCCGCTGCCCGCATGCCGAGGCGATCTGCCGCGAGCAGGTGCCGCTGCTGGAGGGCTTCGCCCATCGCGCCGCCTGCCACCTGCAGGACCGCCTGCCGCCCGCCCCTGCCCTGCATGAGGCGGATGCGGGCGGTGACCGGCTGCGGCGGCTGCAAGCCTTCTTCACACCGACCGGGGCCCCCGCATGATCCGCAGGACAGTCTTCGCCGCGCTCGCCGCACTTTCCCTGACGGCGGCAGCCCAGGCCCAGGCGCCGAACCAGACCTTGCGCATCGGCTTGCGCGAGGACCCCGACATCCTCGACCCGACCCTGGCGCGGACCTTCGTCGGGCGGATCGTCTTCGCCTCGCTCTGCGACAAGCTCTTCGACATCAACGAGAAGCTGGAGATCGTCCCGCAGCTCGCCACCGGCTATGCCTGGGAAGACCCCAAGACCCTGCGCATCGCCCTGCGGGAGGGCGTGCGCTTCCACGATGGCGAGCCGATGGATGCCGAGGCGGTGCGCTATTCGCTGAACCGGCATTTGACGATGTCCGGCAGCTTCCGCCGCGGCGAGATCGGCATCGCGGAGGCCGTGGAGGTGGTGGATGCGAAGACCATCCGCATCCGGCTGAAGTCGGCCTCCTCCCCCTTCCTGTCGCAGCTGACCGACCGCGCGGGGATGATCGTCAGCCCCAAAGCGGCGGAGGCCGCGGGGCGCAATTTCGGCTCCGCGCCGGTCTGCGCCGGGCCCTACCGCTTCGTCGAGCGGGTGGCGCAGGACCGCATCGTGGTCGAGCGCTTCGCCGGCTACTGGGATGCGGCGCGCATCCACATCCCGCGCATCGTCTTCCAGCCGATCCCGGACAATACGGTGCGGCTCGCCAACCTGCAGTCGGGCGCGCTGGAGATGGTGCAGACCATCGAGCCGGACGATGTGAAGACGGTGGAGCGCAACCGCCGCCTGAAGGTCGTCAGCTACGCCGAGCTGGGCTACCAGAGCATCAGCTACAACCTCGGCAACGGGCCGCGCGCCAATACGCCCTTCGGCCGCGATGCGCGCATCCGCGCCGCCTTCGAGCTGGCGATCGACCGCCAGGCCATCAACCAGGTGGTCTACGAGGGCTTCTACCTCCCGACGGCGCAGCCGGTGCCGCCCGGCAATCCCTATCACGTGCCGGGCTTCCGGCCGGAGGGGCGCGATGTGGCCCGCGCCCGGGCGCTGCTGCGGGAAGCGGGCGTGACCGGACCAGTGCAGGTCGAGATGACCATTCCGAACAATCCGGATCTGCGCCAGGTCGGCGAGGTGATCCAGGCGATGGTGAAGGAGGCGGGCTTCGAGCTGAAGCTGAATGCGATGGAATTCGCCAGCAGCCTGCAGGCGGCGAACCGCGGGGATTTCGAGACCTATCTGGTGGCCTGGTCGGGGCGGGTGGACCCCGATGGCAATATCTGGACCTTCAGCCACAGCGGCGGCGGGCAGAACGACGGGAAGTACAGCAACCCGGAGGTCGACAGGCTGCTGGACGAGGCGCGGGCGGTGACCGACGTGGCGGCGCGGCGGGAGATCTATGCCAAGGTCTGGGAGATCGCGCTGCAGCGGGACCGGCACCGGATGTACCTCTGGCACCGCAAGAACATCGTGGCCCACAGCGCGCGGCTGACCGGCTTCGTGCCGGTGGCCGATGGGCTGATCCGGCCGCAGGACCTCAGGCTCAACTAGGATGGGGATCTGGCTCCTGCGGCGGCTCGGACAGATCATCCCGACGCTGCTCATCCTCTCGGTGCTGATCTTCGGCCTGCAGCAGCTGATGCCGGGCGACCCCGCGCTGATCCTGGCCGGCGAGGAGCGCGGCGACCCTGTCGTGCTGGCGCAGATCCGGGCCGAGCTCTTCCTCGACCGGCCGCTGCCCGAGCAGTACCTGCGCTGGATCAGCCGGGTGGTGCAGGGCGACTTCGGCTTCTCCTGGCGCATCCGGGAGCCGGTGGCGGCGCTGATCCTGACCAAGCTGCCGGTGACCTTCCAGCTGGCGGTGATGGCCTTCCTGATCGCGGTCGTCATCGGCGTGCCGGCCGGCATCGTCTCCGCGGTGAGGCGCGATACGCCGGTGGACTGGGCGGTGAACGGCATGGCGCTGTTCGGAATTTCCACGCCGAATTTCTGGCTCGGCATCATGATGATCCTGCTGTTCAGCGTGGAGCTCGGCTGGCTGCCGCCCTCGGGCTACGTGCCGCTGACCGAGGACCCCTGGCAAAGCCTGGCGACCACCATCATGCCGGCCTTCGTGCTGGGCTCGGGCATCGCCGGCGTGCTGATGCGGCACACGCGGGCGGCGATGCTCGGCGCGCTGGGGCAGGACTACGTGCGGACGGCGCGCGCCAAGGGCCTGGGAGAGCGGGCGGTGGTGGTCAAGCACGCGCTGCGCAACGCGCTGATCCCGGTGGTGACGCTGGGCACCATCGAGTTCGGCCGGCTGCTGGCCGGCGCCGTCCTGACCGAGCAGATCTTCACCATCCCCGGCTTCGGCAAGCTGATCGTCGATGCGGTCTTCAACCGGGACTACCCGGTGGTGCAGGGCGTGGTCATGGCGACGGCGCTGATCTTCGTCACCCTCTCGCTGGTCGCCGATGTGCTCTACATGGCGGTCAACCCCAGGCTGCGGACCGCCTGAGCGGGGCCTGACGGCCGGGCCCCGCCCTCAGGCGACGCCGGCCGAGAGGAGCTGCTGCACATGCAGCACCCCCACCGGCCGGCGGCCCTCCTGCACCACCAGCACGTTGATCTTGCGGGCGTTCATGTCGGCCAGCGCGGCGCTGGCCACCTGGTCCGGCGTGGTGTGCCGCGGCATCGGCGTCATCACCGCCCCGACGCGCTCGCCCAGGATGCCCGGATGCATGTGCCGCCGCAGGTCGCCGTCGGTGACGATGCCGGCGACATCGCCCGCCGCATCCACCACCACGGCGCAGCCGAGGTTGTGGCCGGTCATGGTGATGATGGCCTTGGCCATGTCGTCGTCGGCCCGGACCAGCGGCAGCGCCTCGCCGCCCGCCATTACCTCGCCGACCGTCAGCAGCTGGGCCCCGAGCTTGCCGCCGGGGTGGAAGCGGTGGAACTCGGCCGGGGTGAAGCCGCGGCGCTCGAGCAGCGCCATGGCCAGGGCGTCGCCAAGCGCCATCTGCACCAGGGTGCTGGTGGTCGGCGCCAGCCCATGCGGGCAGGCCTCGATCACCGGCGGCAGGATCAGCGCTATGTCGGCGGCATGGCCCAGCGCGCTCTCGGCCCGGCCGGTGATGGCGATAAGCGTCACCCCGTGCCGGCGGGCATAGTGGATGGTGTCGCGCAGCTCGGCCGTGCCGCCGGACCAGGAGAGCGCCAGGATGACGTCGGCGTCGGTCAGCATGCCGAGGTCGCCGTGGCTGGCCTCGGCCGGGTGCAGGAACAGCGCCGGGGTGCCGGTGGAGGACAGGGTCGCGGCGATCTTGCGGCCGACATGGCCGCTTTTCCCCATGCCGGTGACGACGACCCGGCCGGTCGCGGCGACGATGGTCTCGACCGCGCGGACCAGCGCATCGCCCAGCGGCCCCGCCAGCGCCGTGGCCAGCGCGGCCATGCCGGCCTGGCCGACAGCGACGGTATTGGCGGCGGTCGCGCGGATGCGGCCGGGGCTGATGCGGTCGGGGTCGGTGCGGAGCGGGCTCATGCGGCGAGGATCGCCCGGGCCCGGTCCAGGTCCGCGGGCGTGTCGACGCCGAGGGGGACCACCGCCACCTCCTGCGCATCCACCCGCATCCCCGCCTCGAGCGCCCGCAGTTGCTCGAGCTTCTCCCGCCGCTCCAGCGCCGAGGGCGGCAGCGCGACGAAGCGGGCCAGCGCCTCCCGCCGCCAGGCATAGAGGCCGATGTGATGGTATAGCGGCCCCTCGCCCCAGGGCGCCGTCGCCCGGGTGAAGTAGAGCGCCCGGTGGCGGCCCTGGCCGAGCGGGCTGCCGACCATCTTCACCACCTGGGAGGCGTCGCGCTCCTCCTCCCGCAGGATCTCGGCGACCAGGGTGCCGAGGGCGACGTCGGGGTGGTCCATCAGCGCCGCGGCGGCGCGGATGGCCGCCGGGTCGATGGTCGGCAGGTCGCCCTGGACGTTGAGGATGAGCTGGTGCCGCCCCTCCGGGTCGAGCCGGCCCAGCGCCTCGTGGATGCGGTCGGAGCCGGAGGGGTGGTCCGCCGCGGTCAGCACCGCGATCCCGCCCGCGGCCCGCACCGCATCGGCAATGGCCGGCGTGTCGGTGGCGACGGCGACCGGGCCGATATCGGCCTCCTGCGCCCGGCGGAGCACGTGGACGATCATCGGCTGGCCGTGGATGTCCGCCAGCGGCTTGTCCGGTAGCCGCGTCGCGGCCATCCGGGCGGGGATGAGGACGATCGGGATCATGCGGCGGCGCGGCGCTTGGTCAGGGCGTCGTAGGCCATCAGCTCCTCGATCAGGCCCTGGAAGTCGCGCAGCGGCACCATGTTGGAGCCGTCCGAGGGGGCCTTGTCCGGGTCGGCATGGGTCTCGATGAAGACCCCGGCGACGCCGACCGCGACCGCGGCCCGGGCGAGGACGGGGACGAATTCCCGCTGCCCGCCGGAGGAGGTGCCCTGCCCGCCCGGCTGCTGCACCGAATGGGTCGCATCGAAGATCACCGGCGCGCCCATCGCCGCCAGCACCGGCAGCGCCCGCATGTCGGAGACCAGCGTGTTGTAGCCGAAGGAGACGCCGCGCTCGGTCGCCAGGACGCGGGAATTGCCGGCGCCGGTCACCTTGGCGATGACGTTCGCCATGTCCCAGGGCGCCAGGAACTGGCCCTTCTTGACGTTCACCACCCGCCCGGTGGCGGCGGCGGCGATGAGCAGGTCGGTCTGGCGGCAGAGGAAGGCCGGGATCTGGAGGACGTCCACCGCCTCGGCCACCGGGGCGCATTGGCCGGGCTCATGGACGTCGGTCAGCACCGCCAGGCCGAGGCTCTCGCGGATCTCGGCGAAGACCGGCAGGGAGTGCGCCAGGCCCATGCCGCGGGCGCCGCCGGCGCTGGTGCGGTTGGCCTTGTCGAAGCTCGCCTTGAAGATCAGCCCGAAGCCGAGCCGCTGCGCGATCTCCCGCAGCGCGCTGGCCATTTCCAGCCCATGCGCCCGGCTCTCGAGCTGGCACGGGCCGGCGATGACCGCGAGCGGCAGGCGGTTGCCGATGCGGACCTGGCCGAGGGTGACGACCGGATCGGGGGCGGTCATGATCTGCAAATCCTGAAGGGGTGCGGCATGCCGCCGGTATCCCCCTTCGGCCCGCCCCGATCAAGCGGCCCGATCGGCGGGCGCGGTCAGCCGCCCTGCTGCACCATCAGCTCGAGGTACTGGCCATAGCCGCTTTTCCGCAGGGGGGCGGCCAGCGCCAGCAGCTGCGCATCGTCGATGAAGCCCTTGCGCCAGGCGATCTCCTCCGGCGAGGCAACCTTCTGGCCGGTGCGCTTCTCGATCGCCCGGACGAACTCGCCGGCCTCCAGCATGCTGTCATGGGTGCCGGTATCGAGCCAGGCATATCCGCGGCCGAGCTTGGCGACCCGGAGCGTGCCCTCCTCG
>NZ_JAUFPN010000041.1 GCF_030409335.1 Paeniroseomonas aquatica | reverse complement strand
CAATCCCCCGCGCGTCATCAAGGTCTGCACTACGACGTTCTTGATTAATCTGGAGAACGATAGGCCGATCTATCTTATCGAGGCCAAGTTGAACGGCTCGATGCACGCTATGAAACGCCTCACCACCGATGACATCGCCGATGTGTGCATGCTGGCGAGCGTGGTGCCTGGCGTCTACGACCCGATGCGACCGGTCCAGCAGCTCAATCACTCCGCAGAGCAGCACAGCGATCCACTGCGGAACTTCTTTAGCGCATGGATGGCGATCGAGATGTTTGTGGGCGGCCTTTTCGCAAAAAAGTACGAGTCCGAGCTGCGCGACGGCATCCGCAAGGCGGCGCATAGCATGCCCAAAAGGCAGTTCGACGAGTTTTACGGTCGGCTACACTGGAGCTTCATGGAAAAATTTACGATCATTGCCACATCACTCAACGTGTCAGGCGCCGTTGATGACATCAGCCTAGTGAAACGCCTCAAGGATGCCCGAGACGCGCTCACCCACCGAGGCGTTGCCGCCCACGGTGAGCTGCCAACCGAAGCTACTCAGCAGTTGGCACGCAAATACTTGCGACTCTACTACATGTCTCAGCAGCCTACAGATGCGGAGCGGTCCCTTGCTGGCGAAGTGCCCCCAGTCGGTCGGTCACGGAGCAAGCCAGAAAAGCCCAGAAGGCTTACCAAGAAACCCTGATCGTGACGTGACACTCAGGGC
>NZ_JAUFPN010000040.1 GCF_030409335.1 Paeniroseomonas aquatica | reverse complement strand
CAGACCTCATACAGCCGCCCACGCCGGGTGAGCTCGAACGGCCGATCTCCTTGGCTACGACACCGTCGCCGCCTGAATCTCGAACTTCTGCCCGGTCCTGAGCACCGCACAGATGATCCGCGCCAGCTTGGCGGCCAGCGCCACCACCACGGTATTCACGTGAGCCCGGGCCGTCAGGCCACGCAGCCAACTGCCCAACGGCGTCTCGCTCTTGGACAGCGTCGGCAGGGCAGCACGGGCGCCGTGGATCAGCATCTTGCGCAGGTAGCCGTTGCCGCGCTTGCTGATCCCTAGCAACTTCGGCTTGCCTCCCGTGGTCATCTGCCGCGGCACGAGCCCCATCCAGGCTGCCAGGTCCCGGCCACGTCCAAAGGTTTCGGCCTTGCCAATCGCCGCGACCAACGCTGTCGCGTTCAGCGGCCCGATCCCCGGGATCGTCAACAGCAGCCGGGCGGCCTCGTCCGTCTTGGCTTCCTGTGCGAACTCCTCGTCAAAGGCCTCGATGCGGCGGTCTAGCTCACGCCATTCGGCCTGCTGGTCCTCAATCAAAAGGCGGGTCCGTGGGCTGAGCGAAACCTGCTCTGCCGCCAGCAAGGTCTCGAGGTAAAGCTCCAGCTTGCGCCGTCCCTGCGGCACGATGATCCCGCGCTCCAGCAGAAAGGCACGCAGCTGGTTGATCAGCGCCGTCCGCTCACCCACCAGC
>NZ_JAUFPN010000004.1 GCF_030409335.1 Paeniroseomonas aquatica | reverse complement strand
GGTGCCGGCTGCCCAGGCCGGCAGCATGGCGCTGGCGGTTTCCGACGAGCGTGGCGCCCAGGAGACCCTGGCGGCCTTCCGGCTGACGCCGGAGCCCTCGGTGCTGGTCACCGTCGCCATGGCCTACGAGGGGCTGGACGCGCCCGAGGTAGCGGTGGTGGCGGCGCTGACGCATGTCCGCTCGCGCCCCTGGCTGGAGCAGATGGTGGCCCGCGCCACGCGGGTGGACCCGCATGCCGGACCCTATGCGGCGCAGCGCGCCCTGGTCTTCCATCCCGATGACCCGCTGTTCGCCCGCTTCCGCTGGCGGATGGAGCGCGAGCAGGGCAGCCGGGCCGGGCCCGAGCCGCGGTCACCCCGCCAGCCGGCGCTCGACCTGCCGGACTGGCTGGAGGACGAGATCGCCGGGACGCGCCAGCGCCACGCCATCGTCCCGCTCGAGAGCAGTGCACTGGCGCTGCGGCTCAGCACCCTGCGGCCGGGACCGGAGTTGGCGGCCGGGCTGGTAGCGGCGCGGCAGCCGGAGCCGCAGGGGGACTTCCTGACGCCCTCCGGGGCGGAGCGGCAGCTGCGCCACCGGCTGAGTGAGCAGGTGGCGGCGCAGGCGGTGGAGGATGCGGCCGAGGGCGTCTCCGGGGCGGTGGCGCCGCCGCGCGGGGCGGGGCTGTACCATGCCTACAACGCGGCGCTGAAGCGCGCCCTCGGCGACAAGGCCCGCAACGAGATGACGTTGGCGGAGCTGGAGGCGGCGTTGGAATGGCTTGGCCGCAACCGGCTGCGTGAGCATCTGCATCTGCTGGAAGGCGACCACCGCTTCGGCTGGGCAACCCGCAACCGGCAGGGCTGGACACCACCGGTGGGGCGCGCCGCCAAGACAGGACCTCGCCGCAGGGCGGAAACGGATGGTCAGCGGATAGTGTAGTGAATGGGCAGCGTGCATTCAGCGATGGCACCCATTCGTCCATGATCGGTGCCCAGGTCGGCGCGGAGACAGCTGATGCATTGGACCGATCTGAGAATCGAACTTGTGGGTGGGGCTGACCGGAGCGGTGCCATCCTCGCTTTCAATGCTCTGATCCAGGCGGGATGGGCGTGAAAGCTAGACGAACAAGGAAGTTGCTGCGCGTCGAAGATTTGTACGATCTTGGCAGATGAGTGTTATGGCAGTCGATGTAGGAGAACAAAGCTAAATGGCGAAGTCAGAAACATCCGCTCCGCGCGGCACCAACAAGGTCATCAAGGCCTTTTTCGAGGCCTTGGATTCGACAGCGGATGCTGGCCGGTCGCAGGTCGCCAGAGCAGCGCTTGCCGCAATCCGCGAAAAGCTGACTGCCCGCAAAGACAAGGAGAAGGCCACCCGCCAAAAAGAGAAGGCCAAGTCAGCCCGTGGTCGGTCGGCGCCTGCGCCCCGCAAGGCAGCTACGTCGTCGCGTGCAACAAGTGCCGGTAAAACCGTATCTGCTGCTGAACCGGTACGCTCGAAAAGGGTAGCTGAGGCCTCTGCACCTAAGGCCACGAAGCGTGCTTCTCCACGTCGAGCCGCACCCACGACTGCTGAAGTACCTCCGCAGTCAAGCAAGGCTGTCACGCGCCGGTCCAGCACTCGGAAAAAGCCTGTATCAGAGGCGGCCCCGATGGGCTGCCAAACCGCGCAGGATAGCAATTCCACGAATGGCGTATCGCCTGATGGCAAGACCAACGCTGAGTAAGCCGAGCCTCAAACGGCCCATTTGTTGGAAAAGTTGAACTCGGCTTTGACCAACAGGCAGGACATGATCAGGATCTTGCCTGTTGGCTACCGCCAACCTTTTCTCGGTGCAGTGGCAGGCCCTATTGCTAAAATGCCCTACTCCAGCAGCTGCTTCATGCTGACTTGGAACAGCGTAGATGAGCGGCGTCTGCCTCGGTTAACCAGGACCCTTCCATCACTCAGGCGTTCACCGTCGACTTATCAAATTAAACGTGCTTGTCGCTTCCCGCGACAGCACCTGGCTTATCCGCTCTATGCTGCAGAGCCTGATTCATCAAGAGCAGACTGCCGACAGCCGCGCCAGGTACCGCGCTGCTCGTGCTCGTACGGCCTGCTGATCATCCTGGTCATCCGGCAGGGTGCAGCCAGCAAGCGTGATGGCGGTGCCAACAATGCGGGCTTCCAACGCCGCGATTGCCTCATCGCATGATTTCGACCTGGCATAGACGCGATCGGCAAGCTCGCCAGCCTGATCAATCTCCGCTTCGACCTGATCGCCATCGGTCAGCACCGAGCCGATCTCAGCCGATGGATCAGGTTCCTCGCCCGCGAGCATCGCCATGAGACCGATGGAGGCGACCAAGGTATGGACCGGGCCATCGTCACCACCACGAGCGGCGAAAGCTCCAAATGCCACGGCCATGGCTGCTTCGCCCAAAACATCCCCACCCTCCGCATCCAGCTAGCCGATGAGATCCCGATCATCGATGGCCCAAGGCGACCTTGGCGGAGCTGCTCGCCGAAGCGAGGCTACGCCACGCAGCATTCTCGGCCTTCCAGTGGCACCCCGATCAGCGGGTTCGGACGGTCGTGGAGCATGTAAGTGAACGACTGGGCCGCATGCTTGACAGGTTAGAAGCTGTACGCGATTAGAACCCCTGCTGCGTCTGGGTTTTGGCGACGAGCCGGCGTGCGATGATAGAGGTTATTGCAATCCAGATGTGCCCGGCAAAGAGGTCGGCGGCGCGGTCGTAGACGATGTTGAGGCGCCGGTAGCGGCTAAGCCAGGCGAACAGCCGCTCGACGACCCACCTGATGCCGTTCGGCAGGAAGCGCCCGTCCCGTGTGCCGCCACGCGAGATGGAGACGTGGATGTCATGCTCG
>NZ_JAUFPN010000039.1 GCF_030409335.1 Paeniroseomonas aquatica | reverse complement strand
TCGGCGGCGGTGCGGGTCGCGGCGATGCGGGCTTCGGCGGCGCGCAGGCGGTTGCGCTGCTGCAGGCGGATGGCGCCGGGGTTGGGGGCATCGGCGCGGGCGGTATGGCCGTCCCAGCGCCAGGCGGCGCCGTCGCGGGCCACCAGGGCCTGGCCGGGGGCGAGTGCGGCCTGCAGCGCGGCGCCGTCGGCGCCCTCCGGCAGCAGGCCGACCTGCGCCAGGGCGCGGGCCAGGGCGGGCGGCGCCTCGACCAGGGTGGCGAGCGGGGTCAGGCCCTCCGGCAGCGGCGGCGCGGCGGCGAAGGGCGGCAGGTCGCGCCAGTGGCGGGCGGCGGCGGGGTCGGTGGGACTCTGCAGCGCCTCGCCGAGCGCGGCGCCAAGGGCGGCTTCGAGGCCGGGGGGGACGGAGACGGCGTCGATCACCGGCGGCGCGGCGCTGCCCGCGCCTTGCCCGGCGGCCAGCGTCTCGCCGAGCGCCTGGACCTCGGCGCTGGCCTTGGCCTGCTCGGCGGCGGCCTCCGCGGCGGCGGTGCGGGCGGTCGCGTGGCGGGCGGCGGCGGCGGCGCGGGCGGCCTCTGCCGCGGTGATCGAGGACAGGGCGGCGGCGAGGAGGGCCGCGGCCGCGGCGGCCTCGGCCTGGGCGGCGGCGCCCAGGTCGGGGGCGACGGTGGCGGCGCGGGCGGCGGCGCGTTCGACCAGCAGGCGGGCGTGCTGGGCGCGGGCCTGGGTGGCGCGCTGGGTGGCGGTGGCGTGCTCGGCGCTGGCGCGGTCGCGGCCGCTGCGGGATTCGGCGGCGCGGAGGCGGGCGGTGGCGGTCGCTTCCTCGGCGGCGGCGCGGGCGGCATCGGCGGCTTCCAGGCTGGTGCGGGCTTCGGCCAGGGCCTGCTCGGCAGCGCGGGCGGCGGCCGCGGCGGCGGCGAGGCGCTCGGGCGGGACGCGCTGGGCCAGGGCGGCGGCGTGCTCGGCGGCGAGGCTGCCGTGCTGGGCGGCGATGCGGCCGGCGCGTTGCGCGGCCTCGGCCAGGGCGGTGCCGGCGCGGGCGGCTTCGGCCTCGGCGGCAAGGGTCTCGCGCCGGGCCGTCGCATGGGCTTCCTGGGCCTCGGTGCGGGCGGCCTCGGCCGCGGCCAGGGCAGCGCGGGCGGCGTCCAGGGCGGCGGCGGCGTCTGTCGCCTCGGCCGCGGCCATGTCGCGCAGTTCGGGTTCGATGCGGGCGGCGAGCGCGGTGGCGTGCTCGGCGGCCAGGGCGTCGCGCTGGGCGGTCAGGCGGCGGGCGCGCTCGGTGCTGGCGGCCAGTTCCATGGCGGCGGCATTGGCGCGGGCGGCAATGGCGGCGGCTTGCTCGGTCGCCGTATTGGCGGCGGCCTCGGCGGCGCGGGCGGCGTCGGTGGCCTCGGCCAGGGCGCCGGCGGCGGCCTCCAGCCGGGCAGGCAGGCTGGCCTCCGCAGCGGCGAGGCTGCCGTCCTCCCGGCTCAGGCGGGATTCGGCGGCCAGCGCATCGGATTCGACCGCCTCGGCATGGCCGAGGTCGCCGGCGATGCGGGCGAGGGCGGCCTCGGCGGCGGCGAGCGCCTCGCGGGCGCGGCGTTCCTCGGCTTCCAGCCCCTCGGCCTCGACCCGGCGGCGCTCGAGCGCGGTGCGGGCGATGGCCTCGGCCTCGCGCGGGGCGGGCAGGCCGCGCTCGGCTTCGAAGCTGCGGATGGCGGCGGCCTCGGCGGCGGCCTCAGCCTGCTTCGTCGCGGCGGAGGCGGTGGCGAAGCTGGCGCCGGCGAGGGCCAGCGCCGCCTGGGCGCGGGCGCGCAGCAGCGAGAGCCACTCGGCCTCGGCCTGGCGGACCAGGCCGGAGAGGTTGCGGTAGCGGTTGGCCTGGCGAGCCTGGCGCTGCAGGGAGTTGCGCTGGGTATCGAGCTGGCCCAGCAGATCCTCGGCGCGGCCGAGGTTGGTCTCGGCCTGGCGCAGCTTCAGCTCGGCCTCGTGCCGGCGGGCGCGGAGGCCGCTGATCCCGGCGGCCTCCTCCAGCACCTGCCGGCGCTCCTCCGGCTTGGCGGAGATCATCGCGGAGACGCGGCCCTGGCTGACCATGGCCGAGGCGCGGGCGCCGGAGCCGATGTCGGCGAACATGGTCTGCACGTCCCGCGCCCGGACCTCCCGCCCGTTGATGCGGAAGGAGGAGCCGTCGCCGCGGCCGATGCGGCGGATGATCTCGAGCTCGGGCGCCTCGGCATTGGGCGGCGGGGCGAGGCCGGTGGCGTCCTCCAGGTAGAGCGAGACCTCGGCCAGGTTGCGGCCGGGGCGGGTGGCGGTGCCGGCGAAGATGACGTCGTCCATCTCGCCGCCACGCATGGAGCGGGCGGAGGTCTCGCCCATGGCCCAGCGCAGCGCCTCGACCACGTTCGACTTGCCGCAGCCGTTCGGGCCGACGATGCCGGTCAGCCCGGGCATGACCTCGACGGTGGTGGCCTCGGCGAAGCTCTTGAAGCCGGCGATGCGGAGGCGGGCCAGGGTTGCCCGCGGCGCGTCGCGCCGCACAGCGTCACCCACCGGCGCGTCCTCGGGCGCGTCCGGCGCCCCGTCGACCGGCTCCCCGCCGGCCTTGGGCGTGGCTTCGGTCAACCGCGCCTCGCTTCCTCGACCAGCTGCTGGAATCGCTCGAAGGTCATGTTGCCGGACTGGCTGCGCAGGGCGCCCTTGCCCTGGAAGGCGAAGCTCGGGGTGGCCGTGACGTTGAACTCGCGCTCGGCGGCCATGCGCTGCTCCAGGATGCCGCGCTGGAAGGCGGCGTCGGCCACCACCTCGTCGAAGCGCGGCTTGGCCATGCCGGCGAGCGCGGCCATCTTGCCGAGTTCCGCCATCGGGTCGCCACGGGTGAAGGCCCAGCGGTCCTGGCTGGCGAGCAGGGCGCCGATGAAGCCCTCGTAGCGCTCGGCCGGCAGGCTGCGGGCGACGGCGGAGGCGGTCAGCGCCAGCTGGTCCAGCGGGAAGTCGCGCCAGACCATGCGGATGGCGCCGGTCTCCACCAGCTCCCGCTTCACCCGCGGGAAGATTTCCTTGTGGAAGGCGGCGCAGTGGCCGCAGGTGAGGGAGAAGAACTCCGACACCTTCACCGGCGCCTCCGGGTTGCCGGCACCGCGCTCGCCCAGCCGCGGGTCGGCCCCCTGGGCGGCGGCGGGCTGGGCCAGCAGGGGCGACGCGGCCAGCAGCGTGGCGGTGGCGAGGATGGATCGACGCAGCATGCGGCCCTCCGGGAGCGGACATCGGTTTGCCGGCCCCACGTGGAGGTCAGCCCCGGTTTCGATAGACGCCCTGTGCCAGCTTTGCCAGCGCCTCGCGCAATTCCCCGGGAGGAAGCCGGTCCACGGCGGCTTCCACGGCGGCGGGCAGGGCGACATCGGGTTTCGGCCGGGGCCGCGGCGGGGCGATGCTGCCGGCCGCCTGCTGGACGAATCGCAGCCGCTCGACCAGCGGCTTGCCGACATGGCCGTTGATCCGGGCGATGAGCTCGGGGGCCAGGTGCGTCAGCTCCATCGCCACCGGCCCGACGCAGCCGATGGTCAGGGTGCCGCCGGTGACCCGCTTCGGGCTGGTGACGGCGGCCAGGCTCGGGCCAACCACCTCGGCCCAGTCGGCCATCAGCAGGGCGCCGGCCGGGCTCTTCTTGCGGAAGACCGGGCGGGTCAGGGTCGGGATCAGCGCGCCGAGCGCCCGGGGACCCCACACGAATCGCCGGTCTTCGCTATCCTTCGCCACATGCCCCTCCCTTCCGCTTCCGCACTGCTCGCCTGGTACGACCGGCATCGCCGGGTGCTGCCCTTCCGCAACATGGGGTCGGGGGCGCCGGATCCGTACCGGGTCTGGCTCTCCGAGGTGATGCTGCAGCAGACCACCGTCGCCGCGGTCGGCCCGCGCTTCGACCGCTTCCTCGCCCGCTTCCCCGACGTGGCGGCGCTGGCGGCGGCGCCCGAGGCCGAGGTCATGGAGGAATGGGCCGGGCTTGGCTACTACGCCCGTGCCCGCAACCTGCATGCGGCCGCCCGGGCGGTGGCGGCGCGGGGCGGCTTCCCGCGCACGGCGGCGGGGCTGCGCGAGCTGCCGGGGATCGGCGCCTATACCGCGGCGGCGATCGCCGCCATCGCCTTCGGCGAGGCGGTGGTCCCGGCCGATGGCAACGTGGAGCGGGTGGTCGCCCGGCTGGCGGCGGAGGAGACCCCGTTGCCGGCGGCCAAGCCGCGGCTGGCGGCGCTGGCCCAGGGCTTCCTGGCGGATGCCGCGGCGCGGGCCCGGCCGGGGGACTTCGCCCAGGCGCTGTTCGACCTGGGCGCCACGCTCTGCACGCCGAAGGCGCCGGCCTGCGCGCTGTGCCCCTGGCGCGGCGGCTGCCTGGCCCAGGCCCGGGGCATCCAGGCGGAGCTGCCGCGCAAGACGCCGAAGCGGGCCCGGCCGCTGCGGCATGGCGCGCATTTCCTGCTGACCGATGCGGCCGGGCAGGTGCTGCTGCGCCGCCGCCCGCCGAGCGGGCTGCTGGGCGGCATGCTGGAGGTGCCGGGGGCGCCCTGGCGGGAGGCGCCCTGGGAGGCGGCGGAGGCGCTGGCGCATGCGCCGGTGCCGGGCCTCGCCTGGGCGCGGGTGCCGGGGCTGGCCCGGCACGGTTTCACCCATTTCGAGCTGGAGATGACGCTCTACGCCGCCGAGGTCGCGCGGATCGAGCCGCCGCCGGCGACGGAAGCGAGGCCGCTGGCCGAGGCCCTGGCCGGCCTGCCCACGGTGATGCGGAAGCTTTTGGTGCTGGCTGGGCTGAACTGAAATAACCTGGGGTTGCAGATTGCCGGATCGCAACCGGGCATGAACCAAATGTGCAGCGCACCGGCTATCGGTGCGATTTACATACGTTTTGCCAAAGGCGCGGGGCATCCGCCCGTCCGGGGTGGAGTAATGGGTTCATGCAGGTATCGCTCAGCAGCCCGGTCCGCGCTCCTGCCCGCCCCGGGGACGGCGCGGGGGAGCGGCTGGCGACCGGATCGCTGCTGCTGCCGCTGGCCTGCCTGGGCCTGGCGCTGCTGGCCTTCGCCGGCACGGTCCTCGGCTGGATCCTGACCCACCCGGAAGTCGGCGGCTGGGACCAGATCGGCTACGGGGACGAGGCGCTGCGCGACCTGGTGGCGCTGGCCAGGGGCGGCCTCGGCGCGCTGCGGGATTCGCTGTTCCTGGAAGCCCGGCACCACCCGCCCGGCCATCGCCTGCTGGCCCTGCCGCTGGGCCTGGCCGGGCACGCCGACATGACCACCCTGCGGTTCATGGCCTTCGGCTTCAGCCTGCTGACCGCGGCGGTGGTCGGGCTGGTCGCCCGCCGCGCCGCCGGGACCTCGGCCGGGCTGCTGGCGGCGGCGGCCTTCCTGATGGCGCCGGTCAGCCTCTTCGCGGCGGAGGAATTCCTCAGCGAGACGCTGCTGCTGCCGGCGCTGGCCGGGCTGCTCTGGTGCCTGGCACGGGAAGCGACCGGGGAGGGCGGCTGGGGCAATGCGCTGCTGCTCGGGGCCTGCCTCGGCGCCGGGGCGCTGGCGCGGCTGAGCTTCATCCCGCAGGTGGCTCCGGTGCTGCTCGCCGGCCTCGCCGTGATGCTGGCCGGCGACCGCGCCCGGCTGCCGCGGATGCTGCTGGCGGGGACGGTCGCGGCGCTGATCGCCTGGCCCTTCTATGCGATCAACGGCGGGCGCTACATCGGCTATGCCCGCTTCGCCCTGACCGAGTGGCATTCGCACCAAGTGAAGAACGACAGCCCGATCGGCTACCTCGGCAACTGGCTGTGGTTCGTCGCGGACTGGGCCTTCGGGCCCTTCCTGGCGGTGGCGCTGGCCGGCGGCGCGCTGGCCGCGCTGGTGCTGGTCGGCCGGGCGGCCTGGCAGGCGCGGCCGCGGGCGGCAGCCGGGGCGGGGGCCTGGCGCTGGCCGGACCCGGCCCTCGGCATCGCCGCCGCTGCGCTGCTGCTGGCGGCGCCGCCGATCGCCGGACATATCCTGGCGACCAACCACAACCCGCGCTTCCTGCTGGCCTCGCTGCCGGGGCTGGCGGTCGCCATGGCGATCGGGCTGCACCGGCTCCCCTGGCGCGGCGGCCGGACGACCGGCCTCCGGATCGCCATGGGCCTGGTCGCGGCCCAGGCGGTGGCGCTGGCGCTGGTGGCCCGCTGGCCGGCCGCGCCGCCCCTCGCCGGGCTGACCTCCATGCAGTCCCGCCCGGGGCTCGCCTGCGACTGGCGGCCGCTGGCGGCGCTGCTGCCGGCCGACGAGCCGAAGCTGCTGCTGCTCGGCCAGCACGACGGCTTCAACGAGGTGCAGGTCGCCTTCGCCTTCCACCGGCAGCGGCGGGCGGTGACCACGGTGAACCTGCGCAGCCGGGCGCCCTGGGACAGGATCGCGGCGGAGGCGGCCAGGGCCGACCACGTGGTGGCGCTGCTGGCCGGCGACACGCGGGACATTCCCTACTACCGCGAGAGCTTCCGCCCGATCCCGGGGGGCAGCGAGCAGCGGATGAACCTGGTGTCCGAGGCGCTGCTGGACCGCCTCGGGACCGAGGCGGGCTTCACCCACCGGCAGGCCATCGAGGCGCCCGGCGGCGGCGGCTGCCGGGCGGTGCTGCTGAGCCGCTAGAGCCAGCCCGGCGGTCGCGGTGGGCATGGCGCGCGGAGGCCGCCCCGGGGCGGCGCGCGCTTCTGGCGCCGGTCAGCCCCCGCCGGTGGACGG
Organism: Paeniroseomonas aquatica; assembly: GCF_030409335.1. Taxonomy (GTDB): domain Bacteria; phylum Pseudomonadota; class Alphaproteobacteria; order Acetobacterales; family Acetobacteraceae; genus Belnapia; species Belnapia aquatica. The sequence continues at coordinate 24,689 of NZ_JAUFPN010000039.1, read as the reverse complement.
CCTATCCTGCAGCGGCACCGGCGCGCCGCCGATCTCCGCCAGCAGCACGACCCCGCCGCAGACCATGGCCAGGCCGACGACGTGCAGCATGGTCAGCGTCTCGCCGAACAGCAGCAGCCCGAACAGGGTCGCCGAAACATAGGAGACGGCGGTGCAGGGCAGGGCGACCGACATCGGGATGCGGCGCAGCGCCAGGGCGTAGAACAGGGTGCCGCCGCCGTAGCAGCAGAGGCCGAGCATGGTCTGCCAGCGCAGCATCTGCGCCAGCATGACCGCGGCGATGCTGCCCGCCGGCAGGCCCATCGCCCCGAGCTTCAGCAGCAGCTGGCCCGCCTGCGAGGCGACGATGGCCACCGCCAGCGCCGCCCAGTGCGAGGGCGTCGCGCCGCCAACCCTTGCGTGGTCCAAAAACCGGTTCCTTCACCGTGCGGAGGCCGGCCGAGCCCTGCCTCGCCGGAGCGAACGCGCGAAGCCTGATTGGTATGCATCAGGATCGCCGCACGGCCCCGGCGTCAGGCCTCGAGGCCGGCGACGGCCAGGATGGTGGCGAGGCTGGCCGACATGCCGCGCAGGCTCTCGCCCTTCTCCACGTCGATCCATTCCTCCAGCGAATGCGCCCGGCCGCCGCGCCCGCCGGAGCCGATCTTGATGGCGGGGATGCCGAGGCTCATCGGGATATTGGCGTCGGTCGAGGAGTACTCCTGACGTGGCGCGTAGCCATGGGCGGCGACGGCGGCGGTGGCCAGCTGGACGATATCGGCGCTGGCCGGCGTATGGCCGGCGGGGCGGTCGCCGATCGGCGCGATCTCGACCGTGACCGCGCCTTCGCGGGTGGAGCGGGCGGCGTTCTCGGCGGCGACGGCGGCCTCGACGCCCGCGAGGAACTCGGCCTCCAGGCGGGCGAGCTCGGCGGCCGACTGGGACCGGAGGTCGACCTCCATCCAGACCGCGTTGGGGATCGCGTTCACCGAGGTGCCGCCGCCGAGGACGCTGACGCAATGGGTCGTGTGCGGGTCGGTGGGGGCCGAAAGGTCGGCGAGCGTCAGCGCGGCGCGGGCCATGGCGTAGCTCGGGTTGACCAGGCCGAAGGCCGCGAAGCTGTGGCCGCCGGGGGCGCGGAAGGTGACGCGGAAGCGCTTGCTGCCGATGCCGCCGGTGACGATGCGGTCGACCTCCGGGCTGTCCACGGTGAAGAAGGCCTGGATGCGGTCGCGGTGGCGGCCCTCGAGGAACAGGTGGCGGACGCCACGCAGGTCGCCGAGGCCCTCCTCGCCGACGTCGCCGACGAAGAGGATATCGGCCCGGGTGCGGATGCCGGCGGCGTCCATGGCGCGGAGGAAGGCGAGGTTGACCGCGAGGCTGCGGGTGTCGTCGCCGACGCCGGGGGCGAAGAGCCTGGTGCCCTCGCGCCGCACGGTCACGTCGGTGCCGGCGGGGAAGACGGTGTCCAGATGGGCGGCGACGACGATGGTGGCGCCGTTGCCGGTGCCCCGCCTGCGGCCCATCACGTTGCCGACCGCATCCTGCTCCACCTCCTCGAGCCCGTGCTCGCGCAGCATCGCCAGGTAGGCCGCGGCGCGGGCTTCCTCGGCGAAGGGCGGGGCGGGGATCTCGGTGAGGGTGACGATGTCCTCCACCATGCGGTCGTGCTCGCGCTCGAGCACGGCGGTCGCGGCCTGGAAGCGCGGGTCGGCGAGGATGGCGGCGATGGTGTCGCCAGGGGTGGGGGCGGAGGAGGGGGGCATGGCGGATCCGGCGCTGGAGTGGCCCCCAGATCCTCCGCCGGATGGGCCAGCGTCAAGTCGGGATGCCGCCTTGCGCGTCAGGCCTGCAGGCCGAGGATCTCGGCGCGGAACTCGTCCAGCAGGCGCAGCCGGCCGCCGGGCAGCTCGACGTGCCAGAAGGCCCAGCCGTTGCAGCTCGGCGCCTCCTGGACCGCGGCGCCGACCTGGTGGATCGAGCCCTGGGCGCGGCCGCAGCGGATCGAGCCGTCGGCGGTGACGGTCGCCGACCAGCGGCGGGCGCGGTCCATCAGCAGCGAGCCGGGCGGCACGAGTCCGCGTTCCACCAGCGTGCCGAAGGGGATGCGGGGCTGCTCGCGCTTGCCGGCCATGGTCAGGGCGGCGGTCTCCGACAGCGGGACGATCGCCTGGATGCGCTCGGCGGCGGCATCGGCGTAGCCCTGGTCCCGCTCGATGCCGATGAAATGCCGGCCGAGGCGCCGGGCCACGGCGCCGGTGGTGCCGGTGCCGAGGAAGGGGTCGAGGATGATCTCGCCCGGGTTGGTGCAGGCGAGGATGACCCGGTGCAGCAGGGCCTCCGGCTTCTGCGTCGGGTGGACCTTGGCGCCGGCCGCGTCGCGCAGCCGCTCGGGGCCGGTGCAGAGCGGGATGAACCAGTCGCTGCGCATCTGCTGGTCTTCGTTGAGCGCCTTCATGGCCGCGTAGTTGAAGCGGTAGCGGCTCTCCTCGCCGCGGGCCGCCCAGATCAGCGTCTCATGCGCGTTGGTGAAGCGCCGGCCTCGGAAATTCGGCATCGGGTTGGCCTTGCGCCAGATGACGTCGTTCAGCACCCAGTAGTCGAGGTCCTGCAGCGCGGCGCCGAGGCGGAAGACGTTGTGGTAGCTGCCGATGACCCAGATGGTGCCGTCCTTGCGGAGGACGCGGCGCGCCTCGGCCAGCCAGGCGCGGGTGAAGGCGTCGTAGGTGGCGAGGTCGGCGAAGCGGTCCCAGGCATCGTCCACGCCATCGACCAGGGTGTCGTTCGGCCGCCGCAGGTCGCCCTTGAGCTGGAGGTTGTACGGCGGGTCGGCGAAGATGGCATGCACCGAGGCCGGCGGCAGGCGCTGCATCTCCGCGATGCAATCCCCGACCAGAATCTGGTCCAGGGGCAACTCGAGTCCCATTCCCAACGCACGCCCCCCCACCGATCGTCCGGCTGGCCGACGCGAATCGGCAAGCGCCCAACATCGCCGGGCGGAGTCCCCGGGTCAACCGAAGCGAAGCACCGCTTGGTCGACGGGCGAGAATCCGCGGCGGTGATGCGGGCAGGGCCCATGCGCGACCAGGGCTTCGCGGTGGCGGAGCGTCGCGTAGCCGGCGTGGCGGGCGAAGCCATAGGCCGGCCAGCGCGGGTCCAGCCGGGCCATGGCGCGGTCCCTGACCACCTTGGCGAGGATGGAGGCGGCGGCGATGGAGAAGCTCAGCGCATCCCCGCCGATGACGCAGCGGACCGGGCAGGGCAGCGGCGGCGGAATGTTGCCGTCGACCAGGGCGAGGCCGGGCAGGATGCCGAGCCGGGCAACGGCACGGGCCATGGCGAGGTGGCTGGCCCGCAGGATGTTCAGCCGGCCGATCTCGGCGGTGGAGGCGGCGGCGATGGCGAATTCGGCCTCGCCCCGGCCGGCGGCCTCCTGCAGCGCGGCGAAGGCGGCGTCGCGGGCGGCGGCGGTGAGCTTCTTGCTGTCGTCGAGCAGGGCGGCGAGGCCGGCGGGCATGCCGCGGGGGAAGACCACCGCGGCCGCCAGCACCGGCCCGGCCAGCGGGCCGCGGCCGGCCTCGTCCACCCCGGCGACCCGGCCGCCGGCCGCGGCCTCGAGCGCGAAGTCGGGCATTACGCGGGCGAGGCCAGCGGCTTGTCCTTCTCGACGACGTAGGTGATGGCGAGCCGCGAGACCGCCGGGCCGTTCCGGCCGGAATGCGGCACGCCCGGCGGCACCTGGAAGCCTTCGCCGGCGGCGTAGCGGCGGGCGGGCTGGCCCTCGACCTCCAGCTCGATCTCGCCCTCCGTGACCACCGAGGATTCGATGCCGGGATGGGTATGCCGGCCGATCAGCGCACCGGGCGCCAGCTCGAGCGCCATCAGGATGGAATGCTTGCCGTCGCCGGGATAGTCGATGGTGCCGAGGGTACGGCGGGTGATACCGGTCGGCTGGGCCCGGGCCCCGGCCGCCAGCCCGAGGGCGCTGCACAACCCGCAGGCCGCGAAAATCCGCCGAGACAGCATGGCACCCTTCTCCCCCCGAATTCCGCCAGCCTAGCGAGAGCGCATGGTTGGCGGAAGCGCCCGCGCGGGCCTAGGCTCGGCCCGTTGCACAGGGAGCAGCGTCATGCCCGATGGAGCCCGGAAAACGATGCGCCAGCGCCTGCTGGCCCCCGAGGTCTCGCCGCCTTCGGTCTTCCTCGATCCCGCCAGCATGCCGTGGGAGACCTCGGCCTTTCCGGGAATCCTGTCGAAGACGCTCTACAGCGACCCGTCGGGCATGTGCACCCTGCTGCTGAAGCTGGAGCCGGGCGCGGTGGTGCCGCTGCACGAGCATACCGCGATCGAGCAGACCTATGTCCTGGAAGGCACCTTCCTCGACGAGGAGGGCACCTGCCTGCCGGGCCAGTTCGTCTGGCGCCCGGCCGGCAACACCCATGTCGCCTGGGCTGGCCCGGAAGGAGCGACCATCCTCGGCGTCTTCCTGAAGCCGAATGTCTTCGCCGCGGGGCAGAAGTTCTTCACCGCCCCGGACTAGGCCTACAGCAGTTCCAGCTGCCGCCCCTGGGCCTGGGCCTCGGGCGGCGGGGCGAATTGGCTGCAGTCCAGCGCCTGGGACACCACCCGGGCGCCCCCCAGCCCGAGCCTGCCCACCGCCAGGCGGAAGCGCGCGGCGAGCATGTCGGCATAGGGGCCGGTGCCGGTCTGCCGCGCCCCGAAGCGGCTGTCGTAGGTCGCCCCGCCCCGCGTCTCCCGCACCAGCGCCAGGATGCGGGCGGCACGGTCGGGGAAATGCGCCTGCGCCCACTCCTCGAAGAGCTCGCGGATCTCGAGCGGCAGGCGGAGCAGCACGTAGCCGGCCCGGGTGGCGCCGGCCTCGGCGCAGGTGGCCAGGATGCGCTCCAGCTCGGCGTCGTTCAGCCCGGGGATCATCGGCGCCGCCAGCACGCCGGCCGGCACCCCGGCCGCGGCCAGCGCCCGGATCGCCGCCACCCGGCGGGCAGGCGTCGCCGCGCGGGGCTCCATCCGCCGTGCCAGGCCGGCATCCAGCGTGGTGACGGAGAGGCAGACATGCACCAGGTTGCGCCGCGCCAGCCGGGTCAGGATATCGAGGTCGCGCAGCACGCCGGCGGATTTGGTGACGATGGTGACGGGATGGCCGAAGCGTTCCAGCACCTCCAGCACCTGCCGGGTCAGCAGCAGCGTCCGCTCGATCGGCTGGTAGGGGTCGGTATTGGCGCCGAGCGCCACCGGCTTCGCCACGTAGCCGGGCCGGCGCAACTCCTTCTCCAGCAGCGCCGGCAGGTCGGGCTTGAACAGCAGCTTGGTCTCGAAGTCGAGGCCGGGCGAGTAGCCGACATAGGCGTGGCTGGGCCGGGCATAGCAGTAGACGCAGCCGTGCTCGCAGCCGCGATAGGGGTTGATGGAACGGTCGAAGCCGATGTCCGGGCTGTCGTTCCAGGCCATGGCGCTCTTCGCCGCCTCGCGCAGCAGGGTGGTCGGCAGCGGTGGCAGCTCGGCCAGATCGGCCAGGCTGCCCCAGCCGTCGTCGAAGGCCTCGCGCGCGGTGCTTTCGAAGCGAACGGCGGGGTTGGAGACGGCGCCGCGGCCCTTGCGCGGGCCGGGGAAAAGGGCGGAAACAGCGGACCCCAGGGTCGACCCGTCAGGCATGGGACCGTTCCTTCTCTGTTCCTTCGCACCGTGCCAAGGCGACTCCGGGCTGTCAAGAACATCGTAGGAACTCTTGGTTAAGATTTCGTTGGAACAAAGCCTGACTATCGTGATCCCGTCACTGAACGCGGCGGCGGGCCTCGGCCCGGTCCTGGCCGGCTGCGCGCCCTGCCCGGTGGTGGTCGCGGATGGCGGCAGCGCCGATGGCACCCAGGCGCTCGCCCGCCGCGCCGGGGCGCGGGTGGTCACGGCGCCACGCGGCCGCGGCAGCCAGCTGGCCGCCGGCGCCGCCGCGGCGGCGACGCCCTGGATGCTCTTCCTCCATGCCGATACCCGGCTGCCCCCGGGCTGGGCCGATGCCGCCCGCGCCGCCATGGCGGATCCCGGCCGCGCCGGCTACTTCGCCCTCGCCCTCGATGACGCGGCGCCCCAGGCGCGGCGGCTGGAACGGCTGGTCGCCTGGCGCTGCCGCGTCCTGGCGCTGCCCTATGGCGACCAGGGCCTGCTGATCTCCCGTGCCCTCTACGACCGGGTCGGCGGCTACCGGCCGCTGCCGCTGATGGAGGACGTGGACCTGGTGCGCCGGCTGGGCCGCCGCCGCCTGGCCGCGCTGCCGCTGGCCGTCACCACCTCGGCCGAGCGCTGGCGGCGGGAGGGCTGGCGGCGGCGCTCCGCCCGCAACCTGGCCTGCCTGACCCTCTGGTTCCTCGGCGTGCCGCCGGCGATGATCCGGCGGCTGTACCGGTGAGGCGCGATGCGCTGATCCTGTTCGCCCGGGCGCCCCGGCTCGGCACCGTCAAGCGGCGGCTGGCGCAGGGCATCGGCGCCATGGCGGCGCTGCGCTTCTACCGCGGCCAGCTGCGCCGGCTGGTCCGGGAATTGGGTCGGGACCCGCGCTGGCGGCTGGAGCTGGCGGTGACGCCGGATGGCGCCCGCTGGCCGGCCGGCGCCCCGCTGCGGCCGCAGGGCCGGGGCGACCTCGGCCAGCGGATGCAGCGTGCCCTGGGCCGGCATCGCCGGGCGGTGCTGGTCGGCAGCGACATCCCGGGCCTGGGCAAGGCGGATGTCGCGGCGGCCTTCCGCGCCCTCGGCCGGGCGGATGCGGTGTTCGGCCCCTCGGAGGATGGCGGCTACTGGCTGGTCGGCTTTGGCCCGCGCCGGCCGGAGCACCCCTTCGCCGCCGTCCGCTGGTCCACCGGCCATGCGCTGGCGGATACGCTGGCGAATTGTCGCGGCCATCGCATCGCCCTGCTGCGCCGCCTGCGCGACGTGGACACCGCCGAGGATCTCGAGGCCGCCCGATGAGAACCCGGCCGCCCCGCCTGCTGGTCGGCTTCGCCGGCACGACCCTGGCCCTGCTCGGCGCCGCCGCCATTCTGCGGGTGACCGACCATCCCTGGCTGCTTCCCTCGCTCGGCGGGTCCTGCGTCATCCTGCTGGGCATGCCGCGCGGGGTGATGGCGCAGCCGCGCAGCTTCCTCGGCGGGCATCTGCTGGCGACCATGGTCGGGCTGGCCTTCCGGCTGGGCTGCCAGGGCCTGGGCGGGCCGGTGGAGCTCTGGGCCGCCGCCTCGGTCGGGGCGGCGCTGGCGCTGATGGCGGCGACCCGGACCATCCATTCCCCGGCGGGGGCCAATCCCATCGTGGTCTTCGCCGAAGCCGCCGACTGGAAGTTCCTGCTGGCGCCGCTGCTGCCCGGGCTCGCGGTGCTCTTCCTCATTGCCTGGGTGGCGAATAACCTCCCGTCGCCATGGGGCGCCGGACCTTGGCCCCGCTTCACCCGGCCAAGATCTCGAGGATCGTCATGACCCACCCCCTCACCATCGGCTTCCTGCTGTTCCCCCGGCTCACCCAGCTCGACTTCACCGGGCCCTATGAGGTGATGAGCCGGCTGCCCGGCGCCGCGGTGAAGCTGCTGTGGAAGCAGGCCGGGCCGGTGCGGTCGGACATGGGGCTGACCATGCTGGCCGATACCAGCCTGGCCGAGGCGCCGCAGCTCGACATCCTCTGCATCCCCGGCGGCCCCGGCGTCGCCGCGCTGATGGAGGACGAGGAGGTGCTGGACTTCCTCCGCGCCCAGGCGCCGGGCGCGCGCTACGTCACCTCGGTCTGCACCGGGGCGCTGGTGCTGGGCGCGGCCGGGCTGCTGCGCGGGGTGCGGGCAACCACCCATTGGGCGAGCCATGATTTCCTGGCCGAGCTCGGCGCCATCCCGGTCCAGGGCCGGGTGGTCCGGGACGGCAAGGTCGTCACCGGCGGGGGCGTCACCGCGGGGATCGACTTCGCCCTGTCCATCGCTGCCGAGATCGCCGGGCCGGAGGCCGCCCAGGCCATCCAGCTGGCGATCGAATACGCGCCGGCGCCGCCCTTCGACGCCGGCACCCCGGCGACCGCCCCGGCCGGGGTGCTGGCGGCCGCCCAGGCGCGCGGCGCCGGGATGCGGGCGGAGCGGGTGGCGCTGGTCGCCCGCGTGGCCGCGCGCATGGCTGCCGCCTGACCGGCCGCGGTTGCCCGGTGCTGCGCTGCAGCGCAGTATCCGGGCGATGGCATTCGATCCGATAACGCCCCCGCCGCCCGCCGAGGCCGTGGTGGATGTCCGCCGGCTGATCCTGCTGCTGGGTATCGCCTGCTTCGCCGGGGCGATCGGCGGCCGGGTCATGGACCCCTTCGTCACCACCCTGGCGGTGGAGTTCGACGCCCCGGTCAGCCAGGCGGCGCTGCTCGCCACCGCCTATGCGCTGCCCTTCGCGCTGATCCAGCCCATCCTGGGCCCGGTCGGCGATGCCATCGGCAAGCGCCGCATCATCCAGGTGGGGCTGTGCTTCCTCACGCTGTTCTCCCTGCTGGCCCCCTTCGCCACCAGCCTCGGCGGGCTGATCACGCTGCGGGCCCTGGCCGGGGCGGCGGCGGGCGGGATCATGCCACTGACCCTGGCCGCGGTCGGCGACGCGGTGCCGCTGCGCGACCGGCAGGTGGCGCTGAGCCGGCTGCTGGTCTTCTCCATCGTCGGGCAGATCGCCGGCGGCGCCCTGGCCGGCGCCCTCGGGCCGCTGATCGGCTGGCGCGGCATCCTGTGGCTCTGCTGCGGCCTTGCGGCGCTGGCGGCGCTGGTGACGCTGCTGGTGCCGATCGGCGCGCCGGAGCCGCGCAGCCGCTTCGACCCGGTCCGGGCGCTGCGCCGCTACCGCTTCATCCTGTCGCTGCCGCAGGCCCGCATCCTCTATTTCGCGGTGGCGGTCGAGGGGATCCTGATCTTCGGCACCTTCCCCTACTTCGCCCCGATGCTGGAGGCCCGCGGCATCGGCGGCACGCTCGGCGCGACCGTCGAGGCCGGCATCACCGTGGCCGCCTTCGGCTGCGGCGGCATCGTCTATGCGGTGGTGGCCAAGCCGCTGCTGGCGCGGATCGGCCAGTCCCGGCTGGTGCTGCTGGGCGGGGCGCTGGCGGCCGTGGCGCTACTGGGCTTCGGCCTGGCGCCGACCGCGACCATCTTCGTCCTGGCCGGGCTGGCGCTCGGGACCGGCTTCTACATGATCCACAACAGCATCCAGACCCGGGTGACCGAGGTGGCGCCGGAGGCGCGGGGCTCGGCCGTGGCGCTGCACGCCTTCCACTTCTTCACCGGGCAGTCGCTCGGGCCGGTGCTGGTCGGGCTGGCGATCGGCGGCTTCGGCGCCGCGACGGCCATGGCCGTCGCGGCGCTCGGCATCCTGGCGCTGGGGGTCCGCCTCCGCCGGCGCTGACGGGCCGGGCCGGCCTGCTAGCGCGGCAGCCGGCCGGCGTCGCGGCGCTGCTCGTAGGCCTTGGCATGGAGATAGCCGGCCTCGTGCAGTTCATGCGGCACGCCTGCGGCCTTCGCGGCCTCCAGCAGGAAGCCGAGGATATGGTCCGCCTCGATCCGCCCGCCCGCCTCGAGGTCCCGCAGCATCGACGCCGCGTAGCCCCCGGCCGGATCGGCGAAGAGCGTCTCGAAATCCGCCAGGAAGGCCGGGCGCATGACATGGCCGTTGGCGGCCGCGATGGCGGCGTTGCGGGCGAGGATCCGGTGCATGAAGGCGGCGCCGCCGGGCGACCGGGCGATCTCCCCGGTATTGGCCCGCAGCAGAACGGTGCCGAGGGCGCTGGTGCCGAGGTGCACCAGCTTCTCCCACATCCGCCGCATGATGTCGGGCACCGCCTCGGCCACCATGCCCTCGGCCGGGCCGGCCAGCGCCGCCAGTGCCGTGACGCGGGAGGAGAGGGTGCCGTCGACCTCGCCGAAGGTGAGCCAGCGCCAGTCGTTCAGCTGCCTGACCACGCCCTCCGGCGTCAGCGTCGCCTGGATCTTGGCGATGCCGCCGAGGACGCGACCGGCGCCGAAGGCCCGCTGCAGGGTGGCGATATGGGCGAGGCCGTTGAGCACCGGCAGCACCGCCGTCTCCGGCCCCACGGCCGGGCGGATGGCCGCGATGGCGCTGTCGAGGTCATAGGCCTTGCAGGTCAGCAGGATGAGGTCGTAGCCGGGCCCGGCCGCGGCGACCGTCCGCACCGGCAGGCGCGCCGCCCCGAAGGGGCTGTCGATCACCAGCCCCTCGGCCGCGAGCCGGGCCTGCCGGCCCGGCCGCACCAGGAAGGTCACATCCGCCCCGGCCTGCGCCAGGCGGCCACCGAAGTAGCCGCCCAGCGCGCCGGCGCCGAGGACCAGGATGCGCATGGCTCAGGCCGCCTTCAGGTGTTCCAGCAGCTTGATGGTGGCCTGCGCCTTGTCGGTGCGGTCGATCGCGGCGAGCTCGGCCGCGAGCCGGTCCATCGCCTGCTCGTAGATCTGCCGCTCGGAGAAGGACTGGTCGGGCTGGCCGGCGTTGCGGTGCAGGTCGCGCACGACCTCGGCGATGGCGATCGGGTCGCCGCTGTTAATCTTGGCCTCGTATTCCTGGGCGCGGCGGGACCACATGGTCCGCTTGATGCGGGCACGGCCCTTCAGCGTGTCCAGTGCCTCCTTCATCGATTCCGGCCCGGCCAGCTTGCGCAGGCCGGAGGAGGCGGCCTTGCCGACCGGCACCCGCAAGGTCATGCGGTTCTCGTCGAAGGTGACGACGATCACCTGCAGCGAATGGCCGGCCGCGGACATGGTCTCGATGCCCTGGACGGTGCCGACGCCATGGGTCGGGTAGACCACGTGGTCGCCGGCCTTGAACTCGACCTGTTTCGAGGGCTGCCGCTGCGGGATGGAGGGATGGGCATCCCGCCGCATGGGCATGGGCCCGGTGGGAGGAACGGGGCTGGACTGGGTGGCCAGCGCCGCATCGGGTTTGGAAGCTTCGGGTTTGGGCATCAGGGGGGCCGCCAGCTGCGCCTCGGCCAGGCCGGGCTTCGCCGCCTCGGCGGGCTTGGCGGCCGGCTTGGCGGCAGGGGCCTTGGCGGCGGGCATATCGGGGGCGAGCTTGGCCGGGGCCTTGGCGATGGCGGCGGCCATGGCCCGGGTCCGCTCGGCCGGCTTCGCGGCCGCCTCGGCCGGGCGCACCGGGGTGCTGCCGAGGGTATCGGCAGAGCGACCCGAACCGGGCTTTTGGCCCGGGGGCTTGGCGCGAGCGGTTGGCTTCATACCGGACAACTCTCCTGCGTCTCGGGCCACGCTGCAGGGCGCCACGGAGGCGCTCACTGCGGGCGGGGGCCAGGACTATCCATCGGCTCAGGACCAGCCTGGGTCACCGGCTGCGCCGAAGGCACGCATATGGTGCCGCCCCGGAGCAGGTGCCAGTTTCCCTCGGTCCTATCGGGCCGGTTCCGCCATCTCGCTGCAACCAATAGCATTATTGCCGGGCGGAGTCATCAGGGCCACGTCCAGCCCGGCTGCCACTGTCCGAGTTTTGAGACGAGTCCGCCGCGAACGGGCGGTGTCAGGGCTTGCCGGGCGCGGTGCTGAAGAGCTCGCGCTTGCCGGGCTTGTCCTTCCATTCCTCGGCATCGGCAGGGGCCTCGCCCTTGCGGGTGATGTTCGGCCATTCCGCCGCGTAGGTGCGGTTCAACTCGGCGTATTCGGCCGCCCGGTCGTCGCTGTCCGGCACGATGGCCTCGGCCGGGCACTCCGGCTCGCAGACGCCGCAGTCGATGCACTCATCCGGATGGATCACCAGCATGTTCTCGCCGACGTAGAAGCAGTCCACCGGACAGACCTCCACGCAATCCATGAACTTGCACTTGATGCAATTCTCGAGAACGACATAGGTCACGGCAGGCGGTCCCTCGGGGCGGGCGATGCAACATCGGGAGACATGGACCGGTGCGGCGCTGCTGGCAAGCCGGTCAGGCCCCGGTGTCGGCGGCAATATCCTCGTACAGCGACCGCGCCTCGCTGGCGGGGCCGCGTCGGTCGCCCAGCGCCAGGATGCGCCAGATGCGCACCACGCCACGGTCCGCCCCGCCCAGGGCCAGGGTCAGGACATCCCCCGGGCGCAGCTTGAAGTGCGGCTTGTCGGTCGGCAGCCGGTTGACCCGGACCCTGCCGGTCTCGACCAGCCGGGCGCAGGCGGCGCGGGTCTTGGCGATCCGCGCGCACCACAGCCACTTGTCCAGCCGCTGCCAGTCGCGATCCTCGGTCTCCAAGGCCTACCGCAGCTTGAGGGTGGCCAGGATGGCGAAGGGCGAGTCCGGATTGATCCGCGGCTCCGGCGGCTTGCGCGGCTCGGGCCGCTCGCGGATCGGCCCCTGGTAGGGCGGGCGGGCGCGGCTCTCGTCCCGGCCGGAACCGGGGCGGTTGCCCTCCTGCGGCGGGCGCGGCCCGCGCGGCTGGTCGCGGCGGCCGTCCTGGCCTTCCGGACGCGGGCCGTCGTGCCGCGGCGGACCCTTGCCCTGGTAGGGGCGGGCCTGCTGCGGCCGGGGGCCGCGGTCCTGGCCCCGCTCCTGGCCGCGGTCAGGCCGCGCATGCTCGTGCCGCGGGCGCTGCGGCGGCGGCACCGGCGGGCCGTACATGCCCTCCGGCAAGGTCGGGGCGGCCTGGACCGGGCGGGGCTGCTGCGGCGGCCGACGGTCCCGGTGCTGATCCCGGGGCGGCGGCACCGGCGGGCCGTACATGCCCTCCGGCAAGGCTGCCGCGGCCAAGTGGGGCTGCGGCGGCCGGCGGTCCCGCTGGTGCTGCGGCGCGCCCGCGCCCTGGCTCATGCCCGGGTTGGGGCGGCCGGGACGGCGCTCGGCGCCGCGCGGCTGGTGATGCTGCGGCCGCGGCTGCGCCACCCGCAGCGGGGTCGGCGGGCCGTACATGCCCTCCTCCAGCGGCGGCGATTCCATCAGCCGGAAGCCGAGCGCGGCGAGGGTCACGCCGAGCGTATCCGCCTTCACGCCGAGCCGGCTGGCGAGATCCGGCGGTGGCGGCGCCGGGGCGCGGCGGGTGAGGTAGCCGAGCTCGGCGGCGATGCGCTCCGCGACATCGAGCCGCAGCAGCACCGGCCCGGCCGGGATCCAGCCCATGGTCTCGGCGAAGCCGGTCGGCCAGCCGGCCGGCGGCGGCGCGCCCGGCGGCAGGGCGGCCTCGCCCTCGGCCGGCTCGCGGATCTGCAGCGCCACCAGGCCCGGCGGCGGCAGGGTCGGCGTCTCGATGTTGCGCGACATCGACCAGAGCTGCGCCCGGAGCGCCATGGCGCGGGGCTTCAGGGCTTCCGGCACGAAAAGGGCGAAGCGCCCGGCGCGGACGCCGATCGCCTTCAGCTTCTGCCGCAGGTCGGGGGCGATGCTGCCCTCGGTCCCGCCGAGCGCCAGGCCGAGCTGCTCGCGCAGCAGGAAGGCCGGGCCGCGCAGCGAGCCCTCGGCCTCGGCCTTGCCCTCGATGGTGGCGAGGATGCCGAGTTCCTTGTTGATCAGCCCCTCGAGGAACCTGGCGAGCCGGGCGCGCACGCGCTCGCGCTGGGCGCCGTCGAGGAACTCGCTCGGCAGCGGCTCGACCAGCGGCTTGCCGGGCTCGGAGCCGGGGCGGAGGCGGGCGACCTCGGCGGTGGTCGCGCCGTTGTTCCAGCTGATGCGGTGGCTGGCGGTCAGGGCGAAGGCGTCGTCCTTCGCCATGTCGAGGGCGGCGACGCGGCGGGGCATCTCCTCCTTCAGCGCCCGGCGGGCGGCCCGCAGCACGAGCTTCTTCTCGTCCTCGGTCCCGCCCTCGGTCTCCGGGTGGAAGAGGAAGCCCTCGACCCGGCCGACCGGGTGGCCCTCGACCACCACCTGCCCCTGGCGGGTGACGGCCGACAGCAGCTCGTCCTCGGTATCGTCGAGGCGGCGGATCAGATGCGCCGCGCGGCGGTCGACGAAGCGGGCGGTCAGCCGCTCGTGCAGGGCGTCGGAGACGGCATCCTCGGCCTTGCGGGCCTCGCCCTGGACATTGGCGGCGTCCTTCACCCAGTCCGCGCGGGCCGCGACATAGGACCAGACCCGGATATTGGCGAGCCGGGCCATCAGCGTGTCGAGGTCGCCCTCGGTGCTGCCGCAGAGCGCGATCTGGCTCAGCACCCACTCGTCCGGCAGCACGCCGTCCTCGGCGATGTGGCGGAAGACGCGGCTGCAGACGGCGGCGTGGCTGTCGTCGGACAGCTTGCGGAAGTCCGGGATCTGGCACGCTTCCCAGAGCAGCCGGACCCGGCCGCGGGTCGCCGCCAGGCCGCGGATCTCGGGCTCGCGCGCCAGCATCGAGAGGGTGATGTGGTCGGTCGCGTCATGCCCCTTGGCCAGGCCCGCCTGCGGCGCCGGCGCCGCCAGGCTGTCCAGCAGCGCATCGACGTTCGAGAAGTCGAGCTCGCTGTTGCGCCAGGCCAGGGCCTGCAGCGGCTCGAAATTGTGCCGCTCGATCTTGTCGACCATCTCCTCCGGCAGCGGCGGGCAGTCGCCGGTGACGCCGAAGGTGCCGTCGCGCATCCCGCGCCCGGCGCGGCCGGCGATCTGGGCGGCCTCCTGGGGGGTGAGCTGGCGCGGCTTGTGGCCGTCGAATTTCTGCAGGGCGGCGAAGGCGACATGGTCCACGTCCATGTTCAGCCCCATGCCGATGGCGTCCGTCGCCACCAGGAAGTCGACTTCCCGGTTCTGGTAGAGCGCCACCTGGGCATTGCGGGTGCGCGGCGAGAGCCGGCCCATGACCACGGCGCAGCCGCCGCGCCGCCGGCGGATGGCCTCGGCGATGGCGTAGACCTCGGCGGCGCTGAAGGCGACCACGGCGCTGCGCGGCGGCAGGCGGGTCAGCTTCTGCGGCCCGGAATGCGTGAGCTGGGACAGCCGCGGCCGGGTCTCGATCTCGGCCTGGGGCACCAGGCGCTGCAGCAGCGGCCGGATGGTCTCGGCGCCGAGGAACATGGTCTCGACCATGCCGCGCGCGTTCAGCAGCCGGTCGGTGAAGATGTGGCCGCGGTCGGGGTCGGCGCAGAGCTGGATCTCGTCCACCGCCAGGAATTCGCAGCGCCGGTCGAGCGGCATCGCCTCGACCGTGCAGGCGAACCACTTCGCCTCCGGCGGGATGATCTTCTCCTCGCCGGTGATCAGCGCGACGTAGCGTTCCCCCTTGGCGGCGACCATGCGGTCGTAGTTCTCGCGCGCCAGCAGGCGCAGCGGGAAGCCGATGATGCCGCTGGCGTGCGCCAGCAGGCGGGTGATCGCCAAATGGGTCTTGCCGGTGTTGGTGGGGCCCAGCACGGCACGAACACGGGCGTCAAACATAGGGGTATGGGTGTCCGGCATGTGGCGCCATGCATGAGCCGGATGGCCGCGGATTGCAACCTCGGGCGATGGCGCGGGGGCCGCGAAACGGCGCCATCACGGTCCGGAATCGCATCGAGCCGGGCCGGCGCCGCCCTGCTTCGCCCCGGATGCGGGTATCATGCCGGCATGACTCGCCCCATCGCCCCGCCGCGGCACGCCGCCGGGAGACAATACCCCGCATGAGCCTCCCCGACAGGGCCGTGCCGGCGCGCTTCGCGCTGCTCTTTGCCGCGCAATTCGCCGCCGTCGGGGTGCTGATGCCCTTCCTGCCGGCGGTCCTCGCCGGCCACGGGCTGACGCCGGGCCAGATCGCCGTCGTGCTCGCCACCGGCTCCGCGGTCCGGCTGCTGGCGGCGCCGGCGGTGGGACGCGGGGCGGATGGGCTGGGCGATGCCCGGACCATCCTGGTGCTGGCGGCGGCGCTGGCGACCGGCACGATCACCGGCTTCGCCTGGGCGCCGGGCCTGGGGCTGCCGGCCTACGGCGCCCTGATCGCCCTGGCGGTGCTGCATGCGATGGTGAGCGCGCCGGTGGTGCCGCTGTCGGATGCGCTCTGCCTCGGCGCCTCCCGCAGCCTGCGGTTCGATTACGGCCGGGTCCGCTCGGCCGGCTCCGCCAGCTACATCGCCGCCGCCATCGGCGCCGGCCTGGCGGTGCAATACGCCGGGCCGGTGGTGGTGATCTGGCTCGCCGCCGGCTGCTTCCTGCTGACCGCGCTGGCCGCCCGCGGCCTGCCGCCGCTGCCGGCCGGCGGCGGCGGCCGGCGCGGTTTCGCCGCGCCCTTCGCCGACCCGGCCTTCCGCTGCATCCTGCCGCTCTCGGCGCTGATCCAGGGGAGCCATGCCCTGTACTACGGCTTCAGCACCCTGCACTGGACCGCCGCCGGCCTCTCCCCCGCGGTGATCGGGCTGCTCTGGGGGGAGGGGGTGGTGATGGAGGTGGCGCTGTTCCTCTGGGGACGGCCCCTCGCGGACCGGCTGGGGCCGGCCGGGCTGGCGGCGGCGGCGGCGCTGGCCGGGGTGCTGCGCTGGGCGGTGCTGGCCGAGACCACCTGGCTGCCGGCGCTGGCCGGGGCGCAGGTGCTGCATGCGCTGACCTTCGGCGCGATGCACCTCGGGGCCATGCGGGTCCTGGGCGGCATGCCCGGCAGCCAGGCGGCGACGGCGCAGACGCTGCACGCCTCGCTCGGCGTCGGCCTCGCCTCCGGCCTGCTGACCCTGGGCTGCGGGCCGCTGTATGCGGCCTTCGGCGGCGGCGGCTTCTGGGCGATGGCGGCTTTGTGCGCCCTGGCGCTGCCCCTGGCGCTGCTGCTGCCCGGGGCGCTCCGGCGGCGCCCCGGCGCGGCCTGATCCAGGGACTTGGCCAGCGTTGCTCAGGGGACACGGGAAGCGGCCGCCCGGATCGCTCCCCGCTATCCACAGCCATCCCCGTAATCCACAGGGGGGTGGATGGGCTATGGTGCGACGATGAACACCATCGACCATCCCGGCCCCTTCGCCGCAGCCGGCACGGATCTGCTGTCGCAGCGCGTGCCGCCGCACAACCTGGAAGCGGAACAGGCGCTGCTCGGCGCCCTGCTGGCCAACAACAAGGCCTATGAACGGGTTTCGGAATTCCTGGCGCCGGAACATTTCGCCGATGCGGTGAACGGCCGGATCTTCCGTGCCATCCAGCGCCGCTGCGAGGCCGGCCAGCTGGCCGACGTGGTCACCCTGCGGCCGGAGTTTGAGCATTCCGGCCTGCTGGAGGAAGTCGGCGGAGTCGCCTACCTGACCCAGCTGCTCTCGGCCATGATCGGCATCATCAATGCTGGCGAATACGGCCGCATGGTGCACGACAGCTGGCTGCGGCGGCAGCTGGTCGACGTCGGCGAGGAGGTGGTGAACCGCGCCTTCGGCGCCGAGCCCGAGCTCGATGCCAAGGCGCAGCTCGAGGCCGCCGAGCAGCGGCTGTTCGACCTGGCCAAGGACGGCGGGTCCGAGGGCGGCTTCGTCACCTTCGAGAAGGCGCTGACCGAGGCGGTGCTGGCGGCGGAACGGGCCTTCTCCACCCCCGGCGGCGTCTCCGGCCTGTCCTCGGGCCTGCGCGACTTCGATGCCAAGACCGGCGGGCTGCACGGCTCGGATCTGCTGATCCTGGCCGGCCGTCCCGGCATGGGCAAGACCGCGCTGGCAACGAAAATCGCCTTCGGCGCCGCCCAGGCGCTGGTGCGGGAGGCGGATGCGAAGGGCGAGGGCGTCCAGCCGCGCGGCACCGTCGCCATCTTCTCGCTCGAGATGAGCGCCGACCAGCTCGCCACCCGACTGCTGTCCGAGGCCTCGCGCATCTCCGGCGACAAGATCCGCCGCGGCGACATCTCGCAGCGGGACTTCGACCGCTTCGTCGAGGTCAGCCGCGAGCTGGCCCGGCTGCCGCTGGTGATCGACGACACCCCGGCCATCACCATCTCCGCGCTGCGGACCCGCTGCCGCCGGCTGAAGCGGACCCGGGGGCTCGAGTTCATCGTGGTCGACTACCTCCAGCTCATGCGCCCCGCCGCCGGGACCCGGCCGGAATCCCGGGTGCTGGAAATTTCCATGATCACCCAGGGGCTGAAGGCCATCGCCAAGGAGCTGTCGGTGCCGGTCATGGCGCTGTCCCAGCTCTCCCGCGCGGTGGAGCAGCGCGAGGACAAGCGGCCGCAGCTGAGCGACCTCCGCGAATCCGGCTCGATCGAGCAGGACGCCGACATGGTGATGTTCGTCTACCGCGACGACTACTACCTCAGCCAGCGCCAGCCCAAGCCGACCGGCTTCGAGGGCCGGGACGAATCCGACCGCCAGGGCAAGTTCGACGAGGCGCATGCGCAATGGCTGCGGGCGATGGAGGAGGCCCACAACAAGGCCGACCTCATCATCGCCAAGCAGCGGCATGGCCCGACCGGCACCATTCCGCTGTTCTTCGAGGCCGAGTTCACCCGCTTCGGCGACCTCGACCAGGTCCACGAGACCAATGGCGGGTATTGACGCCGTCCTGACCATCGACCTCGGCGCCATCGCCGCCAATTGGCGGCAGCTGGCCGCGGCCGGGCGCATGGCCGGTGTGGTGAAGGCGGATGGCTACGGCCTCGGGGCGGCGCCGGTTGCCCGCGCCCTGCGGGACGCCGGCTGCCGGGACTTCTTCGTCGCCCACCTGGCCGAGGGGATGGCGCTGCGGGCGGCGCTCGGGCCGGGGCCGATGGTCGCGGTGCTGAACGGCTTCCCGCCCGGGGCCGACGAGGATGCGGGCCTGGTCCCGGTGCTGAACGGCCTGCCGGATGTCGAGGCCCATGCCGCCCTCGGCCGGGCAGCCGGGCGGGTACGGCCGGCCATCCTGCATGTCGATACCGGCATGGCGCGGCTCGGGCTGGATGCCGCGGAGCTCGACCGGGTCGCCGATGACCCCGGGCTGCTGCGGGGCCTCGACCTGCGCTTCGTCATGACCCACCTGGCCTGCGCCGACGAGCCGGCGCATCCGCTGAACGCCCTCCAGGCCCGCCGCTTCGCCGCCGCCCGCGCCCGGCTGCCGGCCATGCCCGCCAGCTTCGCCAATTCCTCTGGCCTGTTCCTCGGCCCGGACTTCGCCAGCGACCTCGGCCGCCCCGGCTGCGCCCTCTACGGCATCAACCCGACGCCGGGGCGGCCCAACCCGCTGCGCCAGGTGGTGACGCTCGATGCGCCGGTGCTGCAGGTCCGCGAGATTCCGGCCGGGACCACGGTCGGTTACGGCGCCGGGTGGACCGCCGAGCGAACCAGCCGGATTGCCACGGTTGCCGCGGGGTATGCGGATGGCTACCTTCGCAGCCTCTCGGGGCGGGCTGCCGGCATCATCGCCGGGCGGCCCGTGCCCCTGGTCGGCCGGGTATCCATGGACCTCATCACCTTCGACGTGACCGACGTGCCTCAGCTTGCCCCCGGCGATGCCATCCGGCTGATCGGCCCGGGCGAGACGCCGGATGATATCGCCGCACGGGCCGGCACCATCGGCTACGAGATCCTGACCTCGCTCGGTCGCCGCTACCGCCGCGAATACCGCGGCGCCTGATGGCTTCCGTCCTGTTCGACCCGCTGGCGGCCATCGGCCGGATGGTCCTCGGCGCCTGCCGCACGGCGGGGAGCGTCGCCCTGTTCGCGCTGGAAGCGATCAGCCACCTGGTGCGGCCGCCCTTCTATGGCCGGCTGTTCTGGGCCGCCTTCCTCGAGGTCGCCTGGTTCTCGTTGCCGGTCGTGGCGCTGACCGCGGTCTTCACCGGCATGGTCCTGGCGCTGCAATCCTATACCGGCTTCGCCCGCTTCAACGCGCAATCGGCGATCGCCAGCGTGGTGGTGATCTCGCTAGTGCGGGAGCTCGGCCCGGTGCTGGCGGCGCTGATGGTCGCCGGCCGGATCGGCGCCAGCTTCGCCGCCGTCATCGGCACCATGCGGGTCACCGACCAGATCGATGCGCTGACCACCCTCTCGACCAACCCGATGAAGTACCTGGTGGCGCCGCGGCTGCTGGCGGCGACTCTGGCCATGCCGCTGCTGGTGCTGGTCGCCGATATCCTCGGCGTCATGGGCGGCTGGCTGATCGGCACCCTCAAGCTGGGCTTCGTCTCGGCCGCCTACCTGAAATCCACCTTCGACTTCCTCGAGACCGACGACGTCGTCTCCGGCCTGGTGAAGGCGGCGGTCTTCGGCTTCATCATCGCCCTGATGGGCACCTGGTGCGGCTACAACAGCAAGGGCGGCGCCCAGGGCGTCGGCGGGGCGACGACCTCGGCGGTGGTCGCCAGCTCCATCCTCATCCTCGCGCTCGATTATGTGCTGACCGAGATATTCTTCGCGCAATGAGTGAGCCCACCCCCAAGATCCGCATGCGCGGCGTGAGGAAGTCCTTCGGCGGCAAGGTGGTGCTGGACGGCGTCGACCTCGACGTGGCGGCGGGGCAGGGGCTGGTCATCCTCGGCGGCTCCGGCTCCGGCAAGTCGGTCACCATCAAATGCATCCTCGGGCTGATCGAGCCGGACGAGGGGGTGATCGAGATCGACGGCGTCGACGTCCTCAAGCTGCCGCGCCGGGAGCGGGAGGCGCTGGGCGACCGCATCGGCATGCTGTTCCAGAACGGCGCGCTCTTCGACAGCCTGCCGGTCTGGGAGAACGTCTGCTTCAAGCTGCTGGCGCAGGGGCGCATCACCCGGGCCAAGGCGCGGGACAAGGCGGCCGAGGTGCTGGCCCAGGTCGGGCTGGCGGCGACGGTCGGCGACCTCTCCCCGGCCGAGCTCTCGGGCGGCATGCAGAAGCGCGTCGGCCTGGCGCGGGCCATCGCCGCCCAGCCCGACATCATCTTCTTCGACGAGCCGACCACCGGCCTCGACCCGATCATGGGAGCGGTCATCGACGGGCTGATCGTCGATTGCGTGCAGAAGCTCGGCGCGACGGCGGTCTCCATCACCCACGACATGGCCAGCGCCCGGCGGATCGGCACCACCGCGGCGATGATCTACCACGGCCGCATCGTCTGGACCGGGCCGGCCGAGAGCCTGGGCCGCAGCGGCAATGCAATGGTGGATCAATTCGCCAATGGCCAGCGCGACGGGCCGATCCAGATGGAGCTCCGCAAGTAGCGGCCTGGACAGCGGCGGCGGCCTCTGTCCTGATCCCCCGGCAAGGCCGCCACCCGCAGCGGCCCGAGGGGACCGTCCAATGACACCAGCCGAACGCGAGCGGGTGAAAGCCGCCCTGCAATCCTACCTCACCGAGAACAGCATCACCGTGCATGACCTGGCCGCCCGGATGAAGGCCGCCGGGCGCAAGGTGGATGCCAAGGTGCTGCACCGCTTCCTCGACCGCGGGCTGCAGATCGACGACCAGATCATGGAGGTCTACCGCGGCTTCGTGGATACGCCCTCCTAGCCGCTGCCGCTTTTCCTCGCCTTCCGCCCCGGCCCCGGCGCATCCTGCCGGCGCTGGGCCGTGCTCCCCAGTATCGGCCCCGCCAAGGCCAATACCTGGGAGGAACAAACGATGTACGACCTGACCCGCAGGGCAACGCTCGCCCTCGGTGCCGCGGCGCTGGCCACCCCCGCCTTCGGCCAATCCGCCAGCCCCTCCGGCATTCCCCGCCGCGACATTCCCGCACCCCGCCTGCCGCTGGAGCCCGGCGCCAGCCTCCGCATCATCCGCCCCGCCCGCTTCGTCGAGCCGGATGAGGTGATCTTCCGCCGCAACGCCCAGGCCTTCCAGGACCGCTTCGCCATCCCCGTCCGGGTCGATTTCGTCGGCTGGGAGGATATCCGGCCGCAGACCGCGGTCACCGCCAATACCGGCAGCGGCCCGGACGTGGTCATCGGCTGGTCCGACGACCCGCACATCTACGCCGACAAGCTGATCGAGGTGACCGACGTCGCCGACTACCTCGGCGCCCGCTACGGCGGCTGGACCTTCCTGGCGCAGAAATACGGCAAGAAGGACCGTTCGGAGACCTGGCTCGGCATTCCCTTCGGCGGCGGCATCGGCCCGGTCACCTATCGGGTCTCGGCGGTGCGGGACGCCGGCTTCACCGCCATCCCGGAGGACCACGAGGGCTTCCTGAAGCTCTGCCAGGGGCTGAAGCGGAACAACAAGCCGGTCGGCTTCGCCCTCGGCAATGCGGTGGGCGACGGCAATGCCTTCGCCCAGTGGCTGCTCTGGTCGCATGGCGGGATGCTGGTGGACGAGGAAGGCAAGGTCGCCATCAACAGCCGCCAGACCGTCGATGCGCTGAACTACCTGCGGGAGCTCTACCCCACCTTCGTCAACGGCACCCTCTCCTGGCTCGATGTCTCGAACAACCGGGCCTTCTCCTCGCAGGACATCTTCCTCACCTCGAACGGCGTCTCGCTGTATTTCACCCTGAAGTCCGATGCGGCGACCCGCGCCATCGCCGAGGACACCGACCATGCGCCGATGCCCAAGGGCCGCGCCAGCGCCGCGCCGCATACCGCGACGGTGCTGAACGCCATGGTCTTCCGGCACACCCGCTACCCCAATGCCGCCAAGGCCTTCCTCACCTTCATGCTGGAGGCGGAGCAATACGACCCCTGGCTGACGGGCTGCATCGGCTACTGGGGCCAGTCGCTGAACGCCTACCGGCAGAGCGCGGTCTGGGAGTCCGACCCGAAGATCAAGGTCTTCGCCGATGCCATGAACAGCCCCTTCTGGAGCGGCTTCCGCGGCCCGATCAGCATCGCCTCGGGCGCCGTCGCCGCCGACTACGTGCTGGTGCAGATGTGCGCCGCCGTCGCCTCCGGACAGTCGACGCCGGAGGCGGCGGCGCGGGAGGCGGAGCGGCGCGCCCGCCGGCACTACCGGGGGTGAGGGCGAGGCTGGGGCCGGCTTGACCCGGCCCCAGCCCAGGGTCCTAATATATCACTGAGGAGGATCCGTCATGGCCTTGCAACTCACCCCGCTGCACCCGCTGTTCGCCGCCGAAGTGCAGGGCGTTGATCTCCGCCAGACCCCCGACCGCGCACTCTGCGCCGAGATCGACCGGGCGATGGACCGCTACGCCGTCCTGGTCTTCCGCGACCAGCAGCTGGACGACGACCAGCAGCTCGCCTTCGGCGAGGCGCTCGGCCCGCTGGAGCAGACCCGCGGCGTGGTGGACGCCCACAAGATGCGGCTGAAGCACAAGCAGATGGCCGACATCTCCAACATCGACCTCGACGGCAAGCTGCTCGGCGCCGACGACCGCCGACGGATGTTCAACCTCGGCAACCAGCTCTGGCATTCGGACAGCAGCTTCAAGGCGACGCCCGCCAAGTATTCCATGCTGCATGCGCGGCTGATCCCGCCCGAGGGCGGCGACACCGAATTCGCCGACATGCGCGCCGCCTGGGACGCGCTGCCGGCCAAGATGCAGGCCAAGGTGCGGGACATGGTCACCGAGCACAGCCTGATCTTCTCGCGCGGTCAGCTCGGCTTCACCGACTACACCGAGCAGGAGCTGAAGGATTTCGCCCCGGTGCAGCAGCGGCTGGTGCGCTGGCACCCGGGCTCGCAGCGCCACTCCATCTACCTGTCGTCGCACATCGGCCGCATCCTCGGCTGGCCGGTGCCGGAGGCCATGGCATTGATCCGCCAGCTGGTCGAGTTCGCGACCCAGCGGCAGTTCGTCTATGCGCACCACTGGCAGCAGTGGGACCTGGTCATCTGGGACAACCGCAGCACAATGCACCGGGCCCGGCCCTACGAGGACCAGGCCTTCGCCCGCGACATGCGGCGCATCACCCTGACCGACGTGGCGCCGACGCTGGAGCAGCAGCTGGCGGCCTGACCGCCGGCCGGGCCGGGCGTCAGACCGCGCTGGCGCTGTCGATCCAGTTGCTCAGCACCAGCCCGCCGTCCACCGGCACGAAGGCGCCGGTGACATAGGGCATGCAGCGGTCGGACAGCAGCGCGACGGCGGTGCGCGCCACGTCCTCCGGGCTGCCGACCCGGCCCAGCGGCACCCGCTTCGCCAGCGCCGCGAAGTCGCCCTGGAAGCCGCCGCCCGGCACCGCCCCCGGCGCCACGGCGTTCACCCGGATGCCGGCCGGGCCGAAGTAGCGCGCCAGCTCCTGCACCACCGCGACCTGGCCGGCCTTGGCGGCGCTGTAGTGCGGCAGGTTGCGCGGGGACTGCGCATGCAGCGAGGCGACGAAGACCATCCGCCCGCGCAGCGCCGCCGCCACCATCCGCTGCCCGAGCTCGCGGGCGAGGAAGAAGCCGGAGCGCAGGTTGGTATCGACCATCGCGTCCCAGTCCGCCGGCGTGACCCCGCCCACCGTCTGCGTCTCCCGCCGCGGCGGCGAGGCGCTGTGGACCAGCATCGCCACCGGCCCGAAGGCGGCGCTGGCGGCCTCGGCCAGCGCCGCATGACCCTCGGCACTGGCGAGGTCGGCCGGCACGAAGGCGGCCCGGGCGCCTGCCGCCTGCAGGGTGGCGACGGTCGCGGCGCCGCGCCCCGCATCGAGGTCGCTCGCCACCACGGTCGCGCCGCAGCGCCCGAGCCAGAGGGCGATGCCCTGGCCGATGCCGGAGGCGGCGCCGGTCACCAGGGCGACCTCGCCGGCGAAGAGGTCGGTGGGGTAGGGGCTGTCGGGCATGGCCGGGTTCCTCGGTTCTGCGGCAGCCTAGCCCAGCATCCGCGGATCCTTCAGCGGCGATCAGGCCCGGTGCGGAGTGCATGCGCGGCGACCCGCAGCCTTCGCCCCGGCTCGGCGCGCCGGCGGGCGGCCCGCCCCGGACGGGCCGTTCACCCGCCCGGGCTTGGCGCTAGGTCCTGTGGACATTTACCGTAGCCACAGAATG
>NZ_JAUFPN010000038.1 GCF_030409335.1 Paeniroseomonas aquatica | reverse complement strand
TGGCCGCGCCTATAGCCCCATGGGGCAGGGGTGGCCAGGGATTGCCGGTCCGATGGCGGGATTGTCGGATAGGCCGGCCCTCGGCATCGCGCGCCGGTGAACCGGCGACACCCTTATCTGGAGCTGACCCTGTGGGCGGCCCGTCCTTGGGACTTGCGCCATCCGGCAAAACGTCCCATACCGCGCGCCGCGCCTGGGTAGCTCAGCTGGTTAGAGCACGGCACTCATAATGCCGGGGTCGCCGGTTCAAGTCCGGCTCCAGGCACCATTTCATGGTGCCGATTTTCCGAGACATGGGGCTGCCGCGGCAGCGGTCGCGGCCACGGATCTTGCGCTGGCGTCGATGGGCCGGCCTGGCGCCGCAGGCGCACCTCGCCATCGGCGCGCCTGATCCCCATATCCGCAGATGATGTGATTCAAGGCGCCGCTCGGGCCTAGCTCCGCGGCGATGCGGAGGAGGCCATGGCGATCGGTCGCGGCGGGGAGGTGGCTGGGGGACCTGGATTCGAACCAAGACTGCCCGAGTCAGAGTCGGGAGTTCTACCGTTAAACTATCCCCCAAGCGGGACCCGCGGTGCGTCTCCGTACCGCGGGCGCCGCCAGTACCACTTCCCCACGGCCCCTGCAACCCGCTGCCCGCGGAAAGCGCTTGCCCCGGGGCACGCATCCCCGGATCATGGGGATCGGGTGCCGCAGCAGGCGTTACCCGCCGGGAATACCCAGGCCCACCACGATGCCGGATGATGTCCAACCGCTGCGGCTGCCAGAGCCCCCCTTGCCTTCCCCGGCGTCACCTGCATCCGCCGGTCAGCCCGGGGCGCCGGCGCTGCTGGCCGCGCGCTACGCCGTGCCGCCCGCCCCGGCCTATGCCGCGCTCGACCTCGGCACCAACAACTGCCGCCTGCTGATCGGCGCCCCGACCGGGGCGGGGTTCCGCGTGGTGGACAGCTTCAGCCGCATCGTGCGGCTGGGCGAGGGGCTGGCCGCGACCGGGATGCTGGCCGAGCCGGCCATGGACCGGGCCATCGCCGCCCTCGGCGCCTGCGCCGAGAAGCTGGCCCGCCGGCCGATCCGCGCGCTCCAGGCGGTCGCCACCGAGGCCTGCCGCCGCGCCGGCAACGGCGCCGCCTTCCTCGCCCGCGTCGAAGCCCAGACCGGCCTCCGCCCCCGCATCATCTCGGCGCGCGAGGAAGCCGAGCTGGCGATGGAATCCTGCGCCCCGCTGCTGGAGGAGACCGACCGCCGCGCCCTGCTCTTCGACATCGGCGGCGGCAGCACCGAGATCGCCTGGATCCGCATCCCGCCGCGCGGCGGCCGCCCGGCCGGTGCGCCGATGGCGGAGCTGATCGGCTACGTCTCCCTGCCGCTCGGCGTCGTCACCCTGGCGGAACGCGCCGGCGCCTCCTGCTTCACCGAGGAGGGCTTCCACGCGGTGGTCGAGGAGGTGGCGACCCACCTGCTCGCCTTCGACCGGGTGCATTGCATCGGCCAGGAGATCCGCGCCGGCGGGGTGCGGCTGATCGGCACCAGCGGCACCGTGACCACGCTCGCCGGCGTCGCCCTGGCGCTGCCGCGCTACCGCCGGCCGCTGGTCGACGGCCGGACCCTGGACCGGGACGTGGCCGACCAGGCGCTGGGCGACCTGTTCGCGCTCGGCCGGGCCGGGCTGGCGGCGCATCCCTGCGTCGGGCCGGAACGGGTCGACTTCGTGCTGCCGGGCTGCGCCGTCTATGCCGCCATCCGCCACGTCTGGCCGCTGCCGGCGCTGACCGTCGCCGACCGGGGGCTGCGCGAGGGGATGCTTCTGCGTATGATGCGGGCCGACCGCCAGCCCAACCGGGAGGCGCGCGCCAGCCCGCCGAAGCGGGCCTTCACCTGAGTATCGCCAGCCCATGAAAAGCCCCACGCCGGGCGGCCGCGGCCTGACCACCCGCCTCAAGACCGCGAAGAAGCGCACCATCGGCAGCCAGAAATGGCTCGAGCGCCAGCTGAACGACCCCTATGTGCGCGCCGCGCAGCAGCAGGGGCTGCGCTCGCGCGCCGCCTTCAAGCTGCTGGAGCTCGATGAGAAGCACAAGCTGCTGAAGCCCGGGCTGCGCATCGTCGACCTCGGCGCCGCGCCTGGGGGCTGGACCCAGGTGGTGGTGCAGAAGGGCGGCAGCCGGGTGGTGGCGCTCGACCTGCTGCCGATGGACCCGCTGAACGGCGCCATCATCCTGCAGGGCGACTTCCAGGAGCCGGCGGCGGAGCAGGCGGTGCTCGCCGCACTCGACGGCCCGGCCGACCTGGTGCTGTCCGACATGGCGCCGAACACCACCGGGCACAACGCGACCGACCATCTCCGCATCATCGGCCTGGCCGAGCTGGCGCTGGACTTCGCCCTGAAGGTGCTGGCGCCCGGCGGCGGCTTCGTCGCCAAGGTCTTCCAGGGCGGCACCGAGAAGGGGCTGCTGGACCTGCTCAAGCGCAATTTCAGCCAGGTGAAGCACGGCAAGCCGCCGGCCAGCCGCAAGGACAGCGCCGAGCTCTACGTCGTCGCCACCGGCTTCCGCGGCCGCTGAGGGGGTTTTCGCCGGGCGGTCACGTCCCGATATGCCGGGGACCGCTCCGCGAGGACCCGACCCGATGCAGCAAGCCCCGCCGAACGGCGACCTGGCCGACGACAGCCTGACCTGGGCCGCCCTGCAGGCCCAGGCGGCCCGCACCGCCGCCGCCGAGCCGCTGCTGGGCGGCTTCCTGCATGCGGCGGTCCTCAGCCGCCCGAGCCTGGCCGAGGCGCTCGGCGCGCTGCTGGCCGAACGCCTGGCCGACCCGCTCTTCGGCACCGAGCGCCTGGCCCGGCTCATCGCCGAGGCCATGGCGGCCGAGCCGGCGATCGAGGCCGCGGCGCTGGCCGACCTGCGGGCGATCGGGGCGCGGGACCCGGCGGCGGCCTGCGGGCTGCTGACCCCCTTCCTCTACTACAAGGGCTACCACGCGCTGCTGGCGCACCGGGTGGCGCATTGGCTCTGGCAGCAGGGGCGGGCGCCGCTGGCCTATTTCCTCCAGGCCCGGGTCGCCCGGACCCTGGCCATCGACATCCACCCCGCCGCCCGCTTCGGCCATGGCGTCTTCATCGACCACGGCACCGGCGTGGTGGTCGGCGAGACCGCGGTGGTGGGCAACGACGTCTCGATCCTGCAGGGGGTGACGCTCGGCGGCACCGGCAAGGAGGCCGGGGACCGCCATCCCAAGGTGCGCGACGGGGTGCTGCTGGGCGCCGGGGCGAAGCTGCTGGGCAACATCGTCATCGGCCGCGGCGCCAAGGTCGGCGCCGGCAGCGTGGTGCTGCGCGACGTGCCGCCCTGCGCGACGGTCGCGGGGGTGCCGGCCCGGGTGGTCGGCTGGTGCTCGGAGGCGGTGCCGGCGCTGGCGATGAACCATGCGCTGCCGGTCGAGGAGGGCGCCCGCCGGGCCTGACCGCCGCCGCGCCGCCGCCACGCGGGGCCGGTATCATCCGGCTGCAACGCTCCGATGCTGGACGCGGCGGAGCCTCTGGGGGTAAAGGGGGCCGCCAAGGTAGCGGATCGCCCGCCCCCGCGACGTATCTCGCGCGAAAGGTCCCCCCATGGCCCCCGAATCCTCGGTCGAAACCGGCGCCACCGCCGCCCCGGCCTTCACCCCGCCCAGCTTCCGCCGCGCCATCACCATCGAGGAGGCCTATGCCTTCGACGACGTGCTGCTGGTCCCGGCCTATTCCGCGGTGCTGCCGCACCAGACCGACACCCGCACCCGGCTGACCCGCGAGATCTCGCTGCACATCCCGCTGGTCGCCGCCGCGATGGACACCGTGACCGAGGCGCCGATGGCCATCGCCATGGCCCAGGCCGGCGGCATCGGCGTGGTGCACAAGAACATGACTCCGGAGGAGCAGGCCGGGCAGGTCCGCCGGGTCAAGAAATTCGAGAGCGGCATGGTGGTGAACCCGGTCACCATCCATCCCGACCAGACGCTCGCCGACGTGCGGGCGCTGCAGGAGCAGTACCGGATCAGCGGCATCCCGGTGGTCGAGCGCGGCTCGGGCCGGCTGGTCGGCATCATCACCAACCGCGACGTCCGCTTCGCCACCGACCCGAGCACCCGGGTCTACGAGCTGATGACCCGGGACAACCTGATCATCGCCAACGGCGACATCTCGCCGGAGCAGGCGCGCACCCTGCTGCACCGCCACCGCATCGAGAAGCTGCTGGTCACCGACGAGGGCGGGCGCTGCGTCGGCCTCATCACCGTCAAGGACATGGACAAGGCCCAGGCCAATCCGAATTCGGTGAAGGATGCGCTCGGCCGCCTGCGGGTCGCCGCCGCGACCGGCGTTGGCGAGGACGGCATGCGCCGGGTCGAGGCGCTGGTCGCCGCCGAGGTCGACGTGGTGGTGGTCGATACCGCGCACGGCCATTCCGGCGGCGTGCTGGCGGCCATCGAGCGCATCAAGCGCATGTCGAACGCGGTGCAGGTCGTGGCCGGCAACGTCGCCACGCCGGAGGGCGTGCTGGCGCTGATCGCGGCCGGCGCCGATGCGGTGAAGATCGGCATCGGCCCGGGCTCCATCTGCACCACCCGCATCGTCGCCGGCGTCGGCGTGCCGCAGCTCACCGCGGTGCTCGAGTGCTCGGCCGCGGCGCGGGAGAAGGGCGTCCCCGCCATCGCCGACGGCGGCATCCGCACCTCGGGCGACATCGCCAAGGCGATCGCGGCCGGCGCCGACTGCGTGATGATGGGCAGCCTGTTTGCCGGCACCGACGAGGCGCCGGGCGAGGTCTTCCTCTACCAGGGGCGGTCGTACAAATCCTACCGCGGCATGGGCTCGCTCGGCGCCATGGCCCGCGGCAGCGCGGACCGCTACTTCCAGCAGGACGTGCAGGACCAGCTCAAGCTGGTGCCGGAAGGGGTCGAGGGCCGGGTCGGCTACAAGGGCCCGGTCGGCAACGTGGTGCACCAGCTGGTCGGCGGGCTGCGGGCGGCCATGGGCTATACCGGCAACGCGACGGTCGGCGAGATGCAGACCAATGCCCGCTTCCGCCGCATCACCGGCGCCGGCCTGCGCGAGAGCCACGTGCACGACGTGGCGGTGACCCGCGAGGCGCCGAACTACCGCCAGGAGAGCTGAGCGCCGCAGCGGCCGCCGACCCCAGGCCCCAGGCCCCAGGCAACGGGATCGGCGCTGCGGCATTGGACTGGATGCGAACCGATCCGAGGGGATCCGCGTCCCATGCCCCATGCCAGCTTCATCCCGGCGGCCCATCGGGCGGCCGGGCCCGCGCCCTTCCGGCGCATCGCGGATGCCCTGCTCGAGGAGCGGGACCACTGCCTCCCCGGCGCCGCCGCAGTCCTGCCCGATGCCCCGGAGGTCTCCGGCTGGCACAGCCTGCTGTCGATGACCTATGCCGTCGAGCAGTGGTTCTGGGATGCGGTGATCCGCGCCTGGCGCGAATGGCCGCGGGCCTTCACGGCCGAGACCGCGCAGACCCTCGGCTGCGAGGGCTATGCCTATCTCTCGGCCATCGCCCCGCCGCTGTAGCGGGGGTGCCGGGCGGCGTCGGGGCCGCCCGGCGCCGGGTCAGGGCTGCATGTGGCTGCCGCCCGAGACCGTCATGTTCTCCCCGGTGATGTAGACCGCGGCGTTGGAGACCAGGAAGCAGATCAGCGGCGCCACCTCGGAGGGCTCGGCGTAGCGGTTCAGCGGGATGCGGGACATGGTCGTCTCGGCGAATTTGTCGGAGCGGATCACCTCGGTCATCGGCGTCACCACCGTGCCGAAGCCGACCGAATTGCAGCGGATGCCGTAGCGCGCCCATTCCCGGGCGCCGGTCATGGTCATGCCGAAGAGCCCGGCCTTGGCGGCGGAGTAGTTCACCTGGCCGATGCTGCCGCGCTTGCCGGCGGTGGAGGAGATATTGACGATGCCGCCGGTGGTGCCCGCCGGCTGCGGCATCTCCGCCTTGGCGCGCTCGATCATGTGGCGGCCGACGCCCTGCATCATCAGGTAGCAGCCGGTCAGGTTCACATCGATCACCGATTGCCACTGCTGCATGGTCATCTTGGCGAACATCGCCGGGCGGGTGATGCCGGCGTTGTTCACCAGCCCATGCACCGCGCCGAAGCGGGAGACCGCCTGGGCGACGCAGGATTCGGAGAAGCCTTCCTCGGCCACGTTGCCCTGGACCGCCAGGATGCGCCCGGCATCCATGGTGGCGGCCGTCGCGGCCAGCGTCTCCGGGTTGCGCTCGACCAGCACGGCATTGCCGCCGAGGTCGAGCACCAGCTCGGTGATCGCCCGGCCGATACCCTGGCCGGCGCCGGTGACGATGACGGTGCGGCCGGTGAGATCCATGGGATTGCGCATGTCGGTTTCCTCCCGCGGTGGATCCGCGTTGGCCGCAGTCTGCGCGGCGGGGCCGGGCTGGCCAAGGGGCGAGGCTGCCATGCCGCCACGGGGCGTGACCCCGGGGAGGCGGCCGGGCTATGCTGGCGCTTCCCCCCGTACCGCCGGAGAACCATCATGCCCCGCGCACGGGCCGCCGCATCCGATCCCTATGGCCTGCCGTCCGGGGCCGCGTTCATTTCTCCGAACGTCCCGGGCCCCTATGCTGCGGGACGCCCCGGCGCGCGGATGAGCCGCGCCGCCCGGGCGGACCCGGCCGCGACCATCCATCCCGATCCTGCCGCTTCCGTACTGGCCCTCGCATGACCCCCGCCGCCCGCCTCGCCGCCGCCATCGACCTGCTGATCGCGGTGGAGAGCACCCCGCGCCGCCCGGCCGATGCCACCGCCAACGACTTCTTCCGCACCCGCCGCTACATCGGCGGCGGCGACCGCCGCGCCATCGCCGAGCTGGCCTGGAGCGTGGTGCGCCAGCGCATCCGTCTCGACTGGTGGCTGCACCGGGTGAAGTGCAACGTGACGGCGCGGATGCTGGTCGCGGCCGAGCTGCTGCTGGGCAAGGGGCTCGACGTCGCCGCCGTGCTGGCCAGCTTCCCCGGCGGCCAGTACGCCGCCGACCCGCTCGACCCGATCGAGGAGCGGCTGCTGCGCCAGCTCGACGGCACCCGCTACGGCCCGGGGCTGATCCATCCGGCCATGCCCGAGGCGGTGAAGCTCGACCTGCCGGACTGGGTGCTGGAGGGCTTCCGCGGCCGCTTCGGCGACCGGCTGGCCGAGGAGGCCGCCGCCATGGAGGGGGAGGCGCCGCTCGACCTGCGCGCCAACCTGCTGCGGACGACGCGGGAGGGCGCCGCGGCGGCGCTCGCCGCCGAGGGCATCGAGACCCGGCCGACCGCATTCTCCCCCTGGGGGCTGCGGCTGCCCGCCCGCCGGCCGGTGACCCAGACCAAGGCCTTCCTCGAGGGGCTGATCGAGGTGCAGGACGAGGGCAGCCAGCTCATCGCCCTGGTGACCGATGCGCGGCCGGGGATGCGGGTGCTGGACCTCTGCGCCGGGGCGGCGGGCAAGACCCTGGCGCTGGCCGCCACCATGCAGAACCGCGGCCGCATCACCGCCTGCGACGTCTCGGTTCCCCGGCTGGAGGGGGCGGTGAAGCGCCTGGCCCGGGCCGGGGCGGACAACGTCGAGCGGCACCTGCTGGAGCCGGGCGACCGCTGGGCGAAGCGTCGTGCCGGGCAATTCGACCGGGTCCTGGTCGATGCACCCTGTACGGGTACAGGAACCTGGCGGCGCAATCCGGACGCAAGGTTGCGGACCCATCCCATCGATCTCACGGAATTGTGCGTGAAGCAGCGCGATATTCTGGAGGTCGGCGCTGATCTGGTGCGGCCCGGCGGGCGTCTCGTCTACGCTACGTGTTCGCTGTTGCCCGAGGAGGATGAGGTCCAGATCGAGGATTTCCTCGCCCGCCACCCCGATTTCTCCCCCCACCCCCTGGCCGAGGCCTGGGCGGAGGCGGGGGGAGCCGGGGCGCCGCCGGCCGAGGGACCCTATCTGGTCACGTCGCCCGCCCGGCACGGCACCGACGGCTTCTTCGCCGCCGTGCTGCAACGCCGGCCCCAGGGCTAGTTCGAGCCGGGCCTTTTTCGAGAGGGAGGAAGCGCGTCGCATGATCTGCATCCGTCGCGCCCGGCCTGCGGACGCCGCCGCCATCGGCGCCGTGCATGTCGCCACCTGGCGCACCGCCTATGCCGGGGTATTGCCGGACGGCTACCTGACCAGCCTGTCCGCGCTGCGGCATGCCGCGGGCTACGAGACCTCGATCGGCGACCGCCGCCACGGCCATGCCGTCTTCGTCGCCGTGGCCAAGGGCGCCGATGCCCCGGCCGGCACCCCGCCGGGCGAGGAGGAGGGCACGATCATCGGCTTCGTCTCCGGCGGCCGGTCCCGGCGGCCGGGCTTCGCCGACGGCGAGGTGGAGACCCTCTACCTGCTGGACGACTACCGCGACCGCGGCATCGGCCGCCGGCTGATGCGGGCGATGGCGGCGCACCTGGCCGTGGTCGGCTGCCGCTCGGTCATGCTCTGGGTGCTGAAGGACAACCCGACCCGCTGGTTCTACCAGCGGCTCGGCGGCCGGCCGATGGCGCGGGAGGTGATCCGCTTCGCCGGCGAATCCATGGAGCAGCTCGCCTTCGCCTGGAACCCGATCGAGGCGCTGCTGACCGCCACGGCCCCCGCCTCCGAGGCGTAACCAACGCACCGCTTGCCCCGCTCGCGCGGCTGTGCTGAGAGACGCCATGAACGCGCCCCTCGCCACCGCGGTCCTGCACGACCGCATCCTCATCCTCGATTTCGGCAGCCAGGTGACCCAGCTCATCGCCCGGCGCCTCCGGGAATCCGGGGTCTACTGCGAGGTCTGGCCCTTCACGGCCGATGAGGCGCGGATCCGCGCCTTCGCCCCGCGCGGCATCATCCTCTCGGGCGGCCCGGCCAGCGTGACCGAGGGCGCCAGCCCGCGGGCGCCGCAGGCGGTCTTCGGCATGGGCCTGCCCATCCTCGGCATCTGCTACGGCCAGCAGACCATGGCGCACCAGCTGGGCGGGGTGGTCGAGGGCGGCCATGCCCGGGAATTCGGCCGCGCCTTCATCGAGGTGACCGGCGACTGCGCCATCACCCAGGGCGTCTGGGCGAAGGGCGCGCGCGAGCAGGTCTGGATGAGCCACGGCGACCGCATCACCGAGCTGCCCCCAGGCTTCCGCGTGGTCGCGGCCAGCGGCGGCGCCCCCTTCGCGCTGATCGCCGACGATGCCCGCCACTTCTACGGCACCATGTTCCACCCGGAGGTGGTGCACACGCCGCACGGCGCCGCGCTGCTGCGGAACTTCACCGGAGCGGTCTGCGGCTGCGCCGGCGACTGGACCATGGGCGCCTTCCGCGCCGAGGCCATCGCCCGCATCCGCGCCCAGGTCGGCACCGGGCGCGTGATCTGCGGCCTCTCGGGCGGCGTCGATTCCAGCGTGGCGGCCGTGCTGCTGCACGAGGCGATCGGCGACCAGCTCACCTGCATCTACGTCGACCACGGGCTGATGCGGGCCAAAGAATCGGAACAGGTGGTCCGCACCTTCCGCGACCGCTTCAACATCAAGCTGGTCCACCGCGACGCCAGCGAGCTCTTCCTCGGCCAGCTCTCGGGCGTCACCGACCCCGAGGTCAAGCGCAAGACCATCGGCCGGCTCTTCATCGAGGTCTTCGAGGAGGAGCAGCAGAAGATCGGCGGCGCCGACTTCCTGGCCCAGGGCACGCTCTACCCCGACGTCATCGAGAGCGTCTCGGCGACCGGCGGCCCCAGCGTCACCATCAAGTCGCACCACAACGTCGGCGGCCTGCCCGCCCACATGCGGATGCAGCTGGTCGAGCCGCTGCGCGACCTCTTCAAGGACGAGGTCCGGGTGCTCGGGCGCGAGCTCGGCATGCCCGAGGAGATCGTCGGCCGGCATCCCTTCCCGGGGCCGGGCCTGGCCATCCGCATCCCCGGCGAGGTCACCCGCGAGAAGGCGGACATCCTGCGCCAGGCGGATACCATCTACCTCGAGGAGATCCGCAACGCCGGACTCTACGACGCCATCTGGCAGGCCTTCGCGGTGCTGCTGCCGGTGCGCACCGTCGGCGTCATGGGCGACGGCCGCACCTACGACAGCGCCTGCGCGCTGCGCGCCGTGACCAGCACCGACGGCATGACGGCGGATGTCTATCCCTTCGACATGGGCTTCCTGACCCGGGTGGCCAACCGCATCGTGAATGAGGTGCGCGGCATCAACCGCGTCACCTACGACATCACCAGCAAGCCGCCCGGGACCATTGAGTGGGAATGATGCGGTAGGCTTCGCGATGGTTCGAGAACTATCACGCGAACGGCACTAACCAACGAAAATCATTGAAAATCTCTGGTGAGATGCTTCGCGGGCTATCGCGCGCAAGCGCATTGATCTGACGTCATCATTGACGGTATCGTCTGGTAGTCACTACCAGCTTGCTGGGACTTGCCCGCCTGGAGAGCCATCAAACGTGATCCTATTTCCACGGTCAGGACACTGATTCGATTAACCATTTTTGAAAGCCTGACGGTATCAGCTCTGACGGTATGGACGGCCCTAGAGCGGGGCGTATCGTAGTCGCTGAGGAGGATGCCATGCTCACCGATATCGCCATCAAGCGGCTGAAACCCAAAGACAAACCGTACAAGGTCGCTGACCGTGACGGTATGTATGTCGCGGTCCTGCCGTCAGGAGCGATCTCGTTCCGCTACGACTATCGGCTGAACGGGCGCCGCGAAACGCTGACCCTCGGCGCCTACGGACCTGGCGGACTGACGCTTGCCGAAGCCCGGGAGCGCTGCCTCGTTGCTCGCAAGACTGTTGCGGCCGGACAGTCGCCCGCCCAGGAGAAGCAGCGCGCGAAGCGCCGCGCGGCAGCAGCACTCACCATCGCGGCCGCCGGAGCGCGCTGGTTCGAAGGCGCGCGAATGGCCGAGAGTACACGGGCCATGCGCAAGGCAATCTTCGACCGAGACATCCTGCCGACGTGGAAGAACAGGCTCCTGTCGGAGATCACACCCGACGACCTGCGCGGGCTCTGCGCCAAAGTGAAGGAGCGCGGCGCGCCCGCGACCGCGATCCATGTTCGCGACATCATCAAGCAGATCTATGGCCACGCGATCCTGCATGGCGAGAAGATTGCGAACCCGGCCGACGAAGTGGGGCCGGCATCAATCGCCACCTTCGTGCCGAAGGATCGTGCGCTTTCGCCGTCGGAGATCCGCATTCTGTTCGACCAGATCGAACACGTCGCAACCCTGCCGACTATACGGCTCGGGCTCCGCCTCATTCTCCTGACCATGGTGCGCAAGAGCGAATTGCTCGATGCGACCTGGGACGAGGTAGATTTTGAAAACGCTGTCTGGACTATTCCGAAGGAGCGCATGAAGCGCTCGCGCGCGCACAACGTCTATCTGGCGCGACAGGCACTCGATATCATGGTCGCGCTGAAAACCTGCGCTGGTAATTCACCCTATGTGTTGCCCTCTCGCTATGAGGCCGACCAGCCGATGTCCCGTGCGACCTTCAATCGCGTCATCTACGCGGTTGTCGGGCGTGCGAAGACCAGCGGGCTGCCGTTGGGCGCCTTCACGGTGCACGACCTGCGGCGCACTGGCGCGACGTTGCTGAACGAGCTCGGCTTCAACAGCGACTGGATCGAGAAAAGCCTTGCCCATGAGGACAATCGATCGTCGCGCGGTGTCTACAACAAGGCGGAGTATGAGCTGCAGCGTCGACACATGCTCCAGGAGTGGGCGGACATGATCGACGCATGGTGCAGCGGACAGAAGCGGGTTCCCACGCTCTATCCGCCGACGATGCAGCTTGGGCCCACAGACGTCATGCCTTCACAGGCCGTATCCGCCGCATCCTGACATCGGGTATTGGCGCGCGCATTGATGCGCCACGGTCAGCGCCGTGCCGCCGCTCCGCGAGCCATGCTGCGATTTCTGCGTAGTCCCAAGCCACGCAACGCGGCGTCAGATGGAAGCGTCGTGGAAACTCGCCCCTCTGCTCCATCTCGTAGATCGTCGTGTCCGATAGTGGGACGAGATCCCGAAGCTCGTGCCGTCGAAGGGTTCGGCGAAGAGCGGGGAAGCTGCGCTGATTCTCGGACATGTGCCGCTCCGTGACGATCGCTATCGCCATGCAGCGGCATCTATCGAGCAGAGAAAAGCCGAGATTGAATGCCGTAGTGCCGCGTCGCGTCGCTGCGTGCAAATCGGATGGTGATCCGCTGGCAACGCAAACGTCTGACCGCGCCGAAGAGTGTGAGAGTTTGGCGGCTATCGCCGTGACGGGTTTCGGGGCCGAGAGAGAGGCTCGAGGCCGGCCCGTCATGGAGAACCGCCATGACCCGCTCCGCGACACGGCCGGCCCCGAGCGGCCGAGCCTCGGGTGACCGCGCAAACCTCTACGACGAGATCACCGGCAGGATCATCGCCGAACTCGAAGCCGGCCGCCTGCCCTGGATGCAGCCCTGGGGAACCTCGGGTGTCGCCGCACCAATCGCCCTGCCGAAGAACGCGGCGACCAGCCGGCGCTACTCCGGGATCAACGTGCTGATCCTCTGGGGCGCCGTCGTCGAGCGCGGCTACGCCGGCCAGAGCTGGCTCACCTTTCGCCAGGCGCTCGCGTTGGGCGGCAGCGTGCGCAAGGGCGAGCGCGGCACGACCGTCGTCTACGCCGACCGCTTTATCCCCGGCGAGGAGCGCCAGCGCGTGCAGGAGACGGGCAAGGACGCCCGCGCGATCCACTTCCTCAAGCGCTTCACCGTCTTCAACGTCGAGCAGTGCGACGGACTGCCGCCCGAACTGGTGGCGGCGGCGCCGCCTGCGGATACCTTGCTCATCGAGCCGCGGGTTCAGGCACTGATCGCTACATCAGGCGTCGACCTCCGCGTCGGCGGGGAGCGCGCTTACTACGACGTGCTTGGCGACTTCATCTGCGTGCCGCCGCCGCAGGCCTATTTCCAGCCGATCGACTGGCACCGGACCGCACTGCACGAGCTCGGCCACTGGACGGGGCACGCGTCGCGCCTCGGCCGCGAGATCGCCAACAGCTTCGGCTCGAAGAAGTACGCGCAGGAGGAGCTGGTCGCCGAGATGACGGCGGCCTTCACCTGCGCCGCGCTCGGCATCGTGCCGACGGTGCGCCACGCCGACTACATCGGCTCCTGGCTGGAGGTCTTGCACGAGGACAATCGCGCGATCGTCCGCGCGGCGAGCGCCGCGTCGAAGGCGGCGGACTTCCTGCTCGCCTTCGCGCCCGAGACCGAAGCGGTCAACGAGGACGCAGACGCGGCAGAGGCGGTGTCGTGAACGGCCGGCGCAAGGCCGCGGCTCCGCTCATCGCGGCAGAGGCGGAAGATCGCTACGGCCACTACATCCGCGAAGCAATGACCACGGAGGGTGGACACCTCGCCATCGGTCGCGGCGGCTTCACCCTGTACTTCGCCCGCGGTGCATATCTCAACCGGCTCGTGCTCAGCCAGGCGAATGTCCGCCGCATCAAGGCCGGCATCGCCGTCGAGGAACTGGCCGAGGACATTGCCCGGCGCACCCTGCTCCAGAGCCTCACCGTCCGCCCCGTGCTGGACGACGACGGCAATGAAACCGGCACCTTCGAGGTGCCCTCGGGCGGCCGGCGCTTCCGCGCGCTCGAACTGCTGGTGAAGCAGAAGCGCCTCGCCCGCACCGCGCCCATCCCCTGCATCATCCGCACCGAGGGCATCGCCGAGGAAGACAGCCTGGCCGAAAACGTGCAGCGCGCCCCGCTGCATCCGCTCGACCAGTTCCGCGCCTTCCAGGCGCTGCGCGAGCGCGGCCGCTCGGAGGAGGAGATCGCCGCGGCCTTCTTCGTCTCGGTCGGCGTCGTCCGGCAGCGGCTGCGCCTCGCCGCCGTCTCGCCACGCCTCCTCGACGTCTATGCCGAGGACGGCATGACGCTCGAGCAGCTGATGGCCTTCACGGTCAGCCCCGACCACGAGCGCCAGGAGCAGGTGTGGGAGGCGCTGCAGCGCTCCTACACCAAGGAGCCCTACCAGATCCGCCGCCTGCTGACCGAGGGCGCCGTCCGCGCCTCCGACAAGCGCGCGCGCTTCGTCGGCGCCGAAGCCTACGAGGCGGCGGGTGGGCTGATCCTGCGCGACCTGTTCCAACCCGACGACGGCGGCTGGTGGCAGGATGCGGGGCTGCTCGACCGGCTCGCGCGCGAGCGGCTGGAGCGCGAGGCCGAGGCGATCCGCGCCGAGGGCTGGCGCTGGGTCGAGGCCGCACCCGACTTCCCCTACGGCCACACCTACGGCCTGCGCCGCCTGTGCGGCGAGGCGCAGCCGCTGAGCGAGGACGAGACGGCGCGGCGCGAGGCGCTCCAGGCCGAGTTCGACCGGCTGGAGCAGGACTGCGCCGAGGCGGATGAGGTGCCGGAGGAGACCGACCGGCGCCTCGCCGAGATCGAGGAGGCGCTGGCGGCATTTGACGACCGGCCCGTCGCCTACGATTCCGCGGAGATGGCGCGCGCTGGCGTCTTCGTCAGCGTTGACGGCTCGGGCGCGCTGCGCATCGAGCGCGGCTATGTCCGGCCGGAGGACGAACCGCCGGTCGCGGCCGAGCCGGAGCAGGAGCAGGTCGGGACCGACCAGCCCTCGGCCGATGCGGAGACGGAGGGCGAGACCACGGCCGAGCCCGACACCGGCCCGGCCGCCCCGCCCGCCGAGCCGCCGGAGGAGGACGAGGGCATCCGCCCGCTGCCCGACCGGCTGCTGACCGAGCTCACCGCGCACCGCACCCTCGCGCTGCGCGACGCGCTGGCCGCCGATCCGCAGACGGCCTTCCTCGCCGCGCTGCACGCGCTCTGCCTGCGGTTGTTCTACCGCTACGGTCTCGACTCCTGCCTGGAGATCGAGCCGAAGAGCGCGCTGTTCTCGGCCCAGGCGCCTGGCCTCGCCGACACCGCCTCGGCGCGCGCCATCGAGGCCCGCCACGCGCGCTGGCAGGCGCAGATGCCGACGGAGCCAGGGGAGCTCTGGCTGGTCCTCGCCGGCTTCGATGCCGACAGCCGCGAGGCGCTGTTCGCGCACTGCATCGGGCTGACGATCAACGCGGTGCACGAGGCCTACAACCGCCGGCCCAAGGCGATCGCGCATGCCGACCGGATCGCGGAGGCCGTCAGCCTCGACATGGCCGCGGTCGGCTGGCGGCCGACGGCGGAGGCCTATCTCGGCCGCGTCACCAAGGGCCGCATCCTCGCCGCCGTGCGGGAGGCGCGTGGCGCGCGGGCGGCGGAGCGCATCGCCGGCCTGAAGAAGGCGGAGATGGCGACGGCCGCCGAGGAGCTGCTCGCCGGCACCTGCTGGGTGCCCGAGCCGCTGCGCACGCCGGGCCAGGTCTTCGCCTCCGTGGAGCCGGAGACGGAGGCGGCGCCGGAGGGCGAAGCGGAATCGGCGGCGGAGGGCGGCGAACCGGCCATCGCGCCGGAGCCGCCGGCCGAGGACACTGAGACGGCGGCGATCCCCATCGCCGCCATCGCCGCCGAGTAACCGGCCTCCCTGCACCTCGCGGGCCCGTCGCAAGGCGGGCCCGCATCTTCATGGAGGGACCGATGCGCGAGGATGCCGCAGCGATCGCGCGCCGCCTGGCCCGCGACGCCGAGGCGGTCTGCCGCCACTACCTCTCCAACGGCCGGCGCGAGGGGCGCTGGTGGACCGTGGGCGACGTTGCGAACACGCCGGGGCGCAGCCTGTTCGTGCGGCTGCACGGGCCCGAGGCGGGGCGCGGCGCCGCCGGGAAGTGGACCGACGCCGCGACGGGCGAGCATGGCGACCTGCTGGACCTGATTGCGCGGGCACGTGGCCTCGACAGTCTGCGCGACGTGATGGACGAGGCGCGGCGGTTCCTGAGCCTGCCGGCGCCGCAGCGGCCATTGCCGCGCGCGCCGGTCGCGGCAGGCTCGCCAGATGCGGCGCATCGGCTGTTCCACGCCGGGCAGCCGATCAAGGGGACGCTCGCCGAGACCTATCTGCGCGCACGCGGCATCACGTATCTGGACGACCTGCCCGCGCTGCGCTTCCACCCGCGCTGCTACTACCGCGCGGACGAGAACGCGCCGGTCGAGACCTGGCCCGCGATGCTCGCCGCGGTGACGGACCTCGACGGCACGATTACCGGCGTGCACCGCACCTGGCTCGCGCGCGATGGCAGCGGGAAGGCGCCGGTCGCGACGCCGCGGCGGGCGATGGGGCGGTTGCTTGGCAATGGGGTACGTTTCGGGGCCGCACAGGACGTCGTCGCGGTAGGCGAGGGCATCGAGACAATCCTCGCGCTACGCTGCGTCATGCCTGCGCTGCCGATGATCGCCACGCTTTCGGCAAGCCATCTCACGGCGCTTGTCCTGCCGCATTGTGTGCGTCGACTCTACGTTGCCAGAGACAGCGACCATGCGGGCGCCCGCGCTGCCGCAACGCTGACCGAGTGCGCGGGGCGTGCGGGCATCGAGCCTGTCGCCTTGAGCCCGCGTTCGGACGACTTCAACGACGATCTGCTCCAGATCGGACCTGCCGAGTTGGCTGCGTGGGTGCGCGTGCAGATGGCACCAGCGGATACAGCCCTGCTGCCTGCCGGCACCGGCTAACCTTAGCCAAATGGTCATCTCCTCGCCGTCATGACTTCGTCCGCTTCGCGCCCATGACGGTCGTAGCGGATGACCGGGTCAACTCTCGAAAGCGGTCGCCAGCATCAATACGATATTTGCCCCACAGATCGGCGCAGGCGTCCAAAGCTTCCAAGTTGGATTGGTCGCGTCTTCCCTCAACTGCTGACCCTCAATACTGGGCGCGGCACTGCGAGAGTTCGGACAGCGTGGATTAAAATGAAAACTTGATGGGTCTGCGTGAACGACTCGGCAATGCACTCGTGCCGGTCGCCATTGCGATCAGTGAGGACAATTGCCCGCTTACCGGACGACTTGTAGCCATTGAGCGGCACAAGCGCTCCAATATCGTCATTGGGTGTGTAGACCGCTCGCCAGCCATATTGGCCGAACGTTGCCGTGAAACTCTCCGACTGGATCGCGCGTCGCAGCGTCGCACGGAAACCATCCCCCGCAATCAGTTCTGGCTGGTTCAAGACCACAACCGCGCAGGCACGGTGATTCTTAGACACGTATTGGCGGACGCAGGAGTAAATTGAGGCGTCGAAGGATTTAGCGAGTTTGACGGGCGTCCAGATGCTGAACGCGTGGCCTTCAGCCATGTCACGGAAACTGTCGAGCTGAAAAAGTACTTCAGCCGCAAAGACATTGGCTTCGCGGTCGAAAAGTTCAGCGGCTTGAACATCGAGCGCTTTATCGCAGTCTTCGACCAAGGCGTACATCGGCCGTTGCCACGGCAAGAACCCATGCGCGGACTCATGCAGGCGCACGAACCGCTTTTTCACCGCCACCAGCGTCTGGTCGAGAAAAATAAGTCCGGCGGTGGCGTGAAACAGGCCCATGACCTTGTTGACCGCCCGCTTCAGGGCACCGCCTGCCTGGTCCACGGTCGACCTAAGGCGCGCGATGAAGCCAGGGTTAAGGACGTCCTCTTTGACTTCCTCGACCTTGGCCACCGACATGATGTGATGAACGGGCGTGGGGAACACGCCGAGCGCGCCTGCTTCGCGCAGC
This sequence comes from Paeniroseomonas aquatica, assembly GCF_030409335.1. Lineage (GTDB taxonomy): Bacteria > Pseudomonadota > Alphaproteobacteria > Acetobacterales > Acetobacteraceae > Belnapia > Belnapia aquatica. The sequence continues at coordinate 126,511 of NZ_JAUFPN010000038.1, read as the reverse complement.
GCGCGCTCGGCCTCAGCACGGACCCGGGCGAACTGTTGTGGGGTAAGGCTACAATCGTCCGGTCGTTGCACTGACTACCCCTTTTTCGAGCGCAGATAGGCGAGGTAGTCCAGAAGGGCGTTCTCTTCCTCGGCAGTCAGGTTGTCGACCGCGAAGGTTGCCGCGCGGCCGTGCTTGGCGCTCTCCGGCCTTTCTGTCGACGGCACAATATACCCTGCGCGCTCCATGAGCGTCTCATAGGGGACGGCGAGCGCCGTCGAGAGAGCATAGAGAATGTGCGGGGAGGGTTTAGTGATCTTGCCGCTTTCGAGTTGGCTGAGATAGGCGTTCGAAACCTCCTTTCCTGTCGCCTCTTCGACCTCTCGCTGTGACAGCTTCATGTCGGTGCGCGCTTTTTTGATGATTTGGCCGAGGTTGGTCGGCCTGCTGGTCTGATCAATGTCGCCATTGGTCATGCGGGCTCCTCTGCTGAAGCTCGGGCGTAGACGCCGAGCGATTGATGTCTAGCGCGAGACGCTAAGTTTGTCAAGCACGCTAGGTAGATGCTTGACAAACTTAGCAAGCGCACTAATTTTAGCGATACCGGCGTTGAGGCCGGCAACGTTGGAGTACCCAATGACCAATGTTACGGAGGCCGCCGTCGAGCGCGGCAAGGCTCGCCACCAGATCGAGGTCGCGGATGGCACGCTCACATATCGGACCGTCGCCATCGACGATCTGACGCCGACCGGCGCACAGGTTGCTGCGGCGGCTGGTTTCAGGCCCAAGCAGAACGTTGTGGTGCTGCAGGTGCTTCCTAGCGGCGAGCTTGAGGATGTGCGGCCCGGCGAGACGATTGACCTGCGCCACGCAAGTGGCCGTTTCGTTATCGTCGAATCGGATCGCGACTATTTCCTCATGCTCGACGGTCAGCGCTATCCCTGGCCGTGCCGGATCATTACCGGCGCGGTGCTGCGCAAGCTGGGCGGAGTGCCGGAGGATCATGCGATCTACGAGGAGAAGGCGAATGAGCCCGATAGCCTCGTCAACAGCATCGATCTGGTCGACCTCGACGGCCGCGGCGTCGAGTCCTTCGTCAGCCGCAAACCTGTCTGGACGCTCAACATCCAGGGCGTCGAGATCAACTCGGCGACCCCGACAATCCTGGTGAGCGACGCGCTCACGCGCGCCGGTTTCGACGCGACGCAGAGCTGGCACATCTTCCTCAGGGTGAAAGGCCAGGCCAAACGCGAAGTCCAGATTACCGATCACATCGATCTGCGGACGCCCGGCATCGAGAAGATCCGGCTGACCCCTAAGGAGGTTAACAACGGCGAGGCGCTTCCTGCGCCTCGCCGCGACTTCGCGTTGCTCGACGCGGATGACGACTATCTTGATCGCCTGGGCTTGCGCTGGGAGACGGTCGAGGACGCCGGCCGCCGCTGGCTCCTCATCCGTCGCTATCCGGTCCCGGCCGGCTATACGGCCGAGCGGACGACACTCGCGCTCGAAATCCCGCCGACCTATCCCGGCGCGCAGATCGACATGTTCTATACCGATCCGCCTTTGGCGCTCGCCTCGGGTCGGGCAATCGAGTGCACGCACATCGCAGCGACCATCGGCGGTGTCCCCTTCAACGGCTGGTCACGCCATCGCGGCCTGGGCTCGCCGTGGAACCCAGCAGCCGACAATGTCTCGACTCATCTCGCGCTGGTCGAATCCGCGCTCGCCAAGGAAGTCGGTGAATGATTCCGGCGTCGAGCCTCGCCTTCGCAGGCGCCACTCACGCGAAAGTGCGTCAGCATCTCTATCCCGGTGACGGCTGCGAGGCGGCCGCAATTCTGCTCTGCGCGAAGCCGGCAGACGGACTGCGGCAGCGGCTTCTAGAGCGTTTTCCGATCAGTCTGCGTCATAGCCGGCGGCGGCGAAGTAGTTGGCGCATTCGGTTGGTGTGAAGGTGTCGATGATGCGGCCGATGCTGCGCCAGAGGTCATCGAGGGTACGCTCGGCCGCCTTGCGCAGCATGGCCTTCAGCTTGGCGAAGGCCTGCTCGATGGGGTTGAAGTCGGGGCTGTAGGGTGGAAGGTAGAGCAGGCTTGCCCCTGCAGCCTCGATTGCGGCTCTGACGCCTGCGCCTTTGTGGCTGCCGAGGTTGTCCATCACGACGATATCGCCAGGGCGGAGCTCGGGCACCAGCACCTGCTCCACGTAGTCTTGGAAGAGGGAGCCGTTGATGGGCCCATCCAGGACCATGGGCGCGACCATGCCGGTGTTGCGCAGGCCGGCGACAAAGGTCGTGGTCAACCAATGGCCGTGTGGGATGGCGGCCCGTAGCCGCTCACCCCGGGGTGCCCGGCCGTGGGTGCGGGCCATGTTGGTGCTGGCCCAGGTCTCATCAATGAACACCAGGCGGTCTGGGTCAAGGTCGGGCTGCGCCTCGAACCAAGCCCAACGACGCCTCAGGATGTCCGGGCGGTCCTGCTCCTCGGCATGGGCGGACTTTTTTTCCATGTCATCCGGCGCCGGTCAAAGAAGCGCCACAACGTGCCGATGCCGGCAGACACACCAGCCTTCGCCAACTCGGTCCGGATCTCCTTCAGCGTCATGTCGGACCTCTGGCCGATAAGACGCAGGATCAGCGCCGCATGGGCCTCGATCCGCGCCGAACGCCGGTCCCCACCGAGCGGCCCTGGCGCGACCGAACCCACCTTTCGTGTCAGTGCCGCCCATCGGACCGCGCTGGCCGCGCTCACCCCGAAGCGAGCCGCTGCCGCCCGGCACGACGATCCCGCCGCTACCGCTGCCACCACGCGTTCCCGCAAATCGATCGACAGCGCCTTGGACATACCCATCGCCCCTCTTGCCGAGGAGCAACTGAATCATCTCCACGCGGCTTTGCGGATCACAAGCGATTCAGTCAGGCAGGAAACCGCACTAGTTCGCGACGCGATCCTCGTTCCTCATGCCGATTGCGCCTGTCGTGCGCCTGACCGGATCACGTGGCCTGGGGCCTGGATCGAGACCGCGATCGACGCGGCGGAGGCCGATGACCTTGCGCTTGTCCTGATCCATTCGCATCCCGGCGGTCTATTCGCCTTCTCGGATGTGGATGATGTGAGCGATCGGCATGTCATTCCCGGCCTTTTCCAAGCTCTCGGGCCGCTGCACGGCTCGGCGATCATGACCCCAAACGGCGCCGTTCGCGCCCGCTTCTACGCGCCCGACACGCAAGCTCGGGCGGTTGATCTCGTTTCGGTCGCCGGCGACGACTTGTCCTTTTGGTGGGACGATTGCGCTCGCTCAAACGACCACTTGGCCCGTCCGCTTGCCTTCACGGGCGCGATGACGCGAGAGCTCGGTCGCCTCACCGCCGTAGTGGTCGGCGTGTCTGGCACAGGCTCGATCGTCGCGGAGCAGGCCGCGCGCTTGGGGTTTGGTCGGGTCATTATGGTGGATTTCGACCGGGTCGAGGCGCGCAACCTCAATCGGATCCTAAATGCGACGACACGCGATGCGGAGATGCGCGTCCTGAAGGTCGAGATGTTCGCTGCCGCGATCCGCTCGCACCGCGCTGGCGATGTGCCCGTTCCCGTCGCGGCCTCGGTCGCAACGCGCGAAGCTGTGCTAGCCGCCAGCGCCGCCGACATTCTGTTCTGCTGCGTCGACACGCTCGAAGCGCGCCACATCGCCGATCTGATCTCGGTTGCTTTCCTGATTCCCTTTATTGACGTTGGCGTGGTCATTCCCGTCCGTAAGGCGGGCGCAGGCATGGCGATCGCCGACGTGTGCGGTCGCATCGACTACGTTCAGCCGGGCGGATCGAGCCTCCAGGACCGAGCGGTCTATTCGCCCGAGTCATTGCGCGCCGAGTATCTACGCCGTGCTGCGCCCGAGGCGCATCGCCAAGAGCTCGAGGCCGGCTACATCAAGGGCTTGATCGAGGAAGCTCCTGCGGTGATCACGCTCAACATGCGGGCGGCGGCCGCTGCTATGAACGAGTTCATCGCGCGCGCTTATCCCTTTCGTTTGGATGCGAATGCGCTTTATGCCCGCACGCAATTTAGCCTTGCCGCCTGTGAGGAGGAGTATGTCGCCGAAGCGAATTTTCCCCGGAGCGCAAGTCAAGCCTTCGCTCGCGGCGCCGCCGAGCCGCTTCTTGGCCTGCCCATGTTGAAACTGCCAAGCCCGGCGAGGTCCGCATGAACTTCACCCGCTGGTGGCGCAACACCTGGGCGCGGATCGCGCCGCGCCGCCGACTGATCATCATCGAGGGCGACAGCCTGCCCAAGCGGTTGCCTCGCCGTAACCTCGTGCTGGCGAGAGAGGGCGGTGAGGACTGGTGCCTTGGCATGCGTTGCCCATGCGGCTGCGGCGATACGATCGAGCTGCTCGTGATAGATGAAGCCAAGCCTCGCTGGGACATCGCGCTCGACGGGAATGGCCGACCGACCCTGTCACCCTCGGTTTGGCGGAAGAAGGGCTGCCGCTCGCATTTCTGGTTGCGGGGCGGGCGGGTCGAATGGTGCGATTGACGGTGTGAGTTCGCTTAAGCCCGATCCGACGGCTCCAGTCCGAGGAGCGTATAGGTTTCGCGCACGACGACTTCGTCGCGTAATACCCGCTTGACGTGAAAGCGGCCCTTCCCGTCGACATTCACGAAGTCGCGATTGAAGCGACCGAGCTGGTCGGCGGTCAAGGCGCGATCGATCCTGCCCCTCAACGTCCCGCGATCCGCGCCGGCGCGGAATTCGAATTGATGTGCGTCGGGCAGGACTCCTGCCAGTTGGCCAGCAATCAACTCCTCGTCGTCCTGCAACACTGTCGAGGATGCGCGATCTGCTGCCCTGGCGACTGCTTCGGCTCCGAAGCTGTTGTCGCGATCGCCAGCGACTACGCGCAGCGTCGCGCCACGCTGGCGCATTAGGCCGAAGAACTCGCGCGCCGTGCCGAGCACCCGATCGTCAATCTCCTCGACGGCCGTGCGAAAAGCTTCTTCATCGGGTTCGCCAAAAGCGCCGAGTAAGCGCGCGGTCTCGTCGATCGCAGCTTTCAGCGAGGTATCGACCATCTGATGCTGAGGCTGCATCTCTTCGAAGAGGAATCCGAAAGAGCCTCGGACGATATTGGTGATGTGAAGCGTTGAAGCGCCGCGATATGGAACGACGCCGCGCTGGCCGAGCCCACCATTTTCATGCGCTAGGACCTTAGCGACCAGGTCTTGAAATCTTGTCACTGCCGCCCCGCCAAACTCGCTTTCGATACCACGCGAGCCCAGCACCGGCTGCCCGCCAAAGAAGAGGGCAGCGGCCGCCGTTGGCTCGTCCACGTTATCATCGAGCGCCGCAAGGTCGCGCTTCAGCTCGTCCAAACGCGCTTCAAGGCCGAAGCGCGTCATCACGTCCTCGTCGCCGAGCTGCGCAAGCAGACCGTTGACCGCCGCGATATCTGCTGTCGCGAAGTCGCGTTCCAGCTTTTTTAGTCGCGTCATGGCTGTCCTCCTACGGCTGCTGCCGGTGCAGCGCCAAGCCTCGACAGGGCTGCGGCGTCATCAGCGACATCTTCCATTCGAACTTGAAGCATCCCCTTCCACAGGTCGTCTCCGCGACGATGAGAGAAGAGGCCGAGGAAATAGCGTGCCGAGCTGACGAGAGCCTCGGGTGAGCCGTCGAGATCAACGGGGAAAGCGTCAAGTCGGTACTGCGCTTTCACAATATTCCGCACGAAGAGAGCGCCATTTGCTCGAATAAGCATCAACAGCTGCTGCGGGTCTCGAATACCGTGTGGCCGGTAAAGAAAGCTCACGACGTCAAGATCGCGTGGTTGCTTGTCTTCGACGAAACTGCCGTCGAGCCATTGGAACCCGCGCGCGAAACCGATCGCGCGCAAGCTGGCTCGGTGGTTCAGCCAACCACGCAGGATGTCCCGACGCTCAAGTGAGGAAGCCAACGTTGTGACGACCTCAAGAGCGATCGTCACGTAGGGTGACATGTCCTCGGCTGCGCCACCGGGGCCATGTGGCCCAACGTAGGGTGGCAATACGCCATCGATTGTGAATGCTGGAATGGGCATCAGCGCCTACTCGAAATGCGCCAATGTGGAGCTGACTCTACCAAGCTGACCGCTGTCACTAGCCCTCCTCCGATGCGAACCCCATAAACCCGAGCCGAGGTCGACACTGTGCGCCCGCAATCGACTTCGGTGATCATCCCAATCCCCACTATCCGCTGTCATCCTTTCAAACCACGAAGATTCTCAAGAGCGGAAGGACCTATAGGGTCCAACGTGCCGGCGGCTTGGAAAAGGCAAACGATCGTACCACCAATGCGGTCGAGAGCATATTGCCGCCCAGCGTATGTCCGCTTTTCCACTCCGTGCCATCGAGAGCGGCCTGTCCGCTTTCGGCCAGAACTTATCATTTAGTAGCGGCATTGCTTGGACGCTGAAGCAGTGGGACGTGCTCGACTTGCTGGCCGTCCGTCGGCAGTCTCTCGCGCATCACCGCGCCCACGACCTTCTCGCCGGCGATCGGGCCGGAACCGGGCCATCCCCGCAACGCCGTCGCGCAACTTTCTTCCCCGCGGCCCTGACGGGCCGCTTCCTCGCGAGGCAAGAAAGCCGCGCGCCGGCGTCCTCCGCTGCGCTTCGGCCCTCCGGCTTCGCCTGCGGGTGCCGGTCCGTCCCGTCCCCGGCCGGGTGATCGCCACGAAGGCCGCGATGGGCGCGGCCCGTGACAGCGAGGACCCGGCCATGACCGATCGCTTCGACGACGCCGAACCCACCCGCGCCGCCTCCGCCACCGCGCACCTGCTCGATGAACTCCAGCTCCACGGTTACCGTCCCTTCGCCGACGAGCCCGACCCCCGGCCGCTGCCCGATCCCGACCGCCTCTCCGGCGCCGTCGCCGACATCTTCGACGCACTCGTCACGAGCATCGGCGAGACGCGGCTCGAGCCCGACCTGGCCGATCTGCTCTGGTCGCTGGTCAACCTCTTCCATCGCGGCATCGACCGCATCGGCCGCGAGCTCGACACCAACGAGGGCGCGCAGCAGCGCTCCCAGCGCGAGCAGGACGGCTCCGAGGTCCGCTCCGTCGAGCTGGAGCGCCTCCTCGCCCAAGGCCTCACGCTCATCGAGCGCCGCAATTCCTTCGAATTCCTCCGCGACGCTGCGGCCGAGCACTTTGAGCACCACACCGGCTCCGCCTGGCGCCCGCGCGCGGGATCGATGGTCAGCCGCCGCACGATGACCGCGGCGATGATCGACAGCCGCGACTTCCTCGCCGCCAGGCGCCGCGCCGAGACCGAGCCGCTGCTGCCCCCGGGCGTGCGCATCGCCTTCGCCGGCGGCGTCGAATGCAACGACCACCATCGCATCTGGGCCGCTCTCGACCGCGTGCATGCGAAGCACCCCGAGATGGTGCTGCTGCATGGCGGCACGCCGAAGGGCGCCGAGCGCATCGCCGCCTGCTGGGCCGACCAGCGCAAGGTGCCGCAGATCGTCTTCAAGCCGGACTGGCACCGCCACGCGAAGGCCGCCCCCTTCAAGCGCAACGACGCGCTGCTCGAGACTCTGCCGATCGGCGTCATCGTCTTCCCCGGCTCGGGTGTCACCGACAACCTGGCCGACAAGGCGAAGCGCCTCGGCATCCCGCTCTTCGACTTCCGCGCGGGCGGCGGCTAGCGCCGCCCGCACGACGATGCGCTCGCGCAAAGGCGAACCGCTGCGCGCCCGCGATCCGCTACAATCGCAGCGCATCATCACGCCTCGACCGGGGAAGGTCGCATGACGCTCGGCATTGTCGTCAGCCTGTTCGGCCTCGGCACGGCGCTCGTGCTGCTGTTCACGCTCGCCATCTACGCCGTGCCGTTCTTCGTCGGGCTGACGGTCGGCATGTGGGCCTTCGAGACGGGCGCGGGCGTGATCGGCGCCGTGCTGATCGGCCTCGTCACGGGCGTGGTCGCGCTTTTCGCCGCGCAGCTGGTCTTCGCCTCCGTGCGCTCGCTTACCCTGCGGGCCGTGATCGCGCTGCTGTTCGCGGCACCGGCGGCCGTGGCCGGTTACCACGCGGTGCTCGGGATCTCGGCGCTGCTCGTGCCGTCGGAAGTCTGGAGACACCTGTTCGCGGCGATCGGCGGCCTCGTGGTCGGTGTCTCAGCGGCAGTGCAGCTGGCTGCGTTCGCGGGCGCCGGCGCCCAGCCGAGGCAGGCCACCGTTGGCCGTCCTGACGCCGAGTTCACCGAAGGGGTGGGACCAGATCAGCCTCGCCTGCCATCCCCCTCCACGGCACGCCTGCCCGCGCCGTCATCGGGATCGCGCGGCTGAACCGAAACAGGGCGGCCCTCGCCGGGAACATCCGCGCCGCGACCCGTACAGCCGGGATGATGCGCAACAGGGCCGGCGTTTCGCCTTCCCCGTTCCGGCCGGATCCTCCCTTTTGCACGCCGAGGGCGCCGTGACCGCGATGCCTGGTCAATCGCGCTTGTGCCGGGCGCGACGACAGTCGTCTGCTGTCTCCGTGGTCCGTCCGGTGTCGCGCTGCCACGCTGCCTCGGATGGCCTGATCTAGCCGAGGGACGGCTGACGCCGCGGGCGCCTCGGCCGCAACGGCGCCGGTGCGACTTTCTTCCCCTGCGCGTGCCGCGCATTCCTCGCGAGGCAAGAAAGTCTCCCAGCCCCGTCCTCCGCTGCGCTGCGGCCCGCAAGTGGGTGCGTCGGCGCCCGCCCCCGGCCGGACGATCGCCATCGAGGCCGCGATGGGCGCGGCCCGATCGACAGACAGGAGACAGTCATGGCGACCATCGGCACTTTCACCCGCACCGGCGACGGCTTCACCGGCACGGTCTCGACGCTCACCCTCGATGCCAAGGTCCAGGTCCGGCCGGCCGAGAAGAGCAGCGACAAGGCCCCCGACTTCCGCATCTTCGCCGGCCGCGCCGAGATCGGAGCGGCGTGGAAGAAGACCTCGAACGAGGGCCGCGACTACCTCTCGGTGAAGCTCGACGACCCCTCTCTGCCGGCGCCGATCCTGGCGAACCTCTTCGAGATGGAGGGCGGCGAGTTCGAGCTGATCTGGTCCCGCCCCAACGGCAACCGCAGCAGGGAGTGAACGGCCAACGGCGCCCCGCCCGCGAGGGCGGGGCGCCAGCCTCACAGGTTCAGCGCGAGACCACGCCTCGTCGGCACGGCGGACTGGCGTCGCAGCGATCGGCTTCGTAACCTTTGGTTGAACACGATCACCGAAGCGGATTCGCACCGACCCATGGCTGATTCTCTCTCCGCCGCGGTGTCGCGCTTCGGCGCATCGCTCAAGGCAAAGCTTTCCGGCAAGGCAGCGGTCGGCGCACCGGAGGACCAGCTCCGCGCGCCGCTCGAGACGCTGATCGCCGACCTCGCCGCCATCCTGCTGTTCAAAGCCGGCGATGTGGTCGCGATCGGCGAAACCACGCTGTCCTCCCTGAAGACCCGACCGGACTACGCCGTCCGCGCCAGCAATGCCCTCGTCGGCTTCATCGAGGTCAAGGCGCCCGGCAAGGGCGCCGACCCGCGCCGCTTCAAGGACGAGCACGACCGCGACCAGTGGACCAAGCTCAAAATCCCTGCCGAACCTCATCTACACCGACGGCAATGCCTTCTCGCTGTGGCGTGATGGCGCCCTCCAGGGCGAGATCGTCCGGCTGTCCGGCGACGTGGAAACCGCCGGTGCCGCGCTCACGGCGCCGGATGCGCTAACCCGCCTGTTCGGCGACTTCCTGCGGTGGGAGCCGATCCCGCCGACCAACGCGCGCGCGCTCGCCGCGCTCAGCGCCGGCCTGTGCCGCCTGCTGCGCGACGAGGTCACCGAACAACTCGACCAGAAGGTCCCGGCGCTGAGCGGCCTCGCCGAGGATTGGCGCCGGCTGCTGTTCCCCGAAGCCAGTGACGAAGACTTCGCCGACGGCTACGCGCAGGCCGTCACCTTCGGACTGCTGATGGCGCGCGCACAGGGCATCGTGCTCGCCGATGGCCTGGACCGCGTCGCGAAGGCTCTGGCCAAGACCAACACGGTGATCGGTGGCGCCTTCCGCGTGCTGACCGACGATGTCGATGGGCAGGAAGCGTTGAAGACGTCGCTCGGCACCCTCACGCGCGTGCTCGATGCCGTGGATTGGGCTGCCATCGGCAAGGGCGACCCCGAGGCCTGGCTGTATTTCTACGAGCACTTCCTGGAGGCCTACGACAACGACCTGCGCAAGCTCACCGGGTCCTACTACACGCCGCCCGAGGTGGTCACCGCGATGGTGCGCCTGGTGGATGACGTGCTGCGGGACCCGGCGCGCTTCGGACAGCCGGAAGGCCTCGCCTCCAACGAGGTCACGCTGGCGGACCCGGCCGTCGGCACGGGCACCTACCTGCTGGGCGTGCTACGGCGCATCGCGGAAACCGCGCGCGCCGACGGCGCCGGCACGGTGCCCGGCGTTATCCGCGCCGCGCTGAAGCGCATCATCGGCTTCGAGTTGCAGTTCGGCCCCTTCGCCGTCGCGCAGCTGCGCCTGCTGGCGGAGGTCGCCGACCTGCTCAAGGTGAAGGGCACGGTGCCCGCCGACGTGCATCTGCGCCTCTATGTCACCGACACCCTCGGCAATCCCTATGCCGATGAGGAGTACATCCCGCAGATCCTTAGGCCCCTCGCCGAATCCCGGCGGGAGGCGAACAAGGTGAAGCGCGCCGAGCCGATCACCGTCGTGATCGGCAATCCGCCCTACAAGGAGAGCGCGAGGGGACGCGGCGGATGGGTCGAGGCCGGCAGCGATAACGCGAGGGAGCCCGCGCCGCTTTCGAGGTGGATGCCACCGCCCGAATGGAAGGTCGGCGTGCACTCGAGGCATCTGCGCAACCTCTATGTCTATTTCTGGCGCTGGGCGACGTGGAAGGTGTTTGGCGATGCCGCGGCCGCGCCGCAGGCGCGGGCAGACCGGCGAGGGATCGTGTGCTTCATCACCGTGGCAGGATTTCTGAACGGGCCGGGCTTCCAGGCGATGCGCGCCGATCTGCGTCGCACGGCGGATGAAATCTGGGTGGTGGACTGCTCGCCGGAGGGGCACCAGCCGGCCGTCGCCTCACGCATTTTCCAGGGCGTTCAGCAACCCGTGTGCATCGTGCTGGTGGCGCGCACGGGCAAGGCGGATGCAAGCAAGCCGGCCCGCGTGCGGTATCGCGCGCTGCCGGTTGGGCGGCGGGAGCAGAAGTTTGAGGCTTTGGCGGAGCTGACCCTCGATGGTGACGACTGGATCGAGTGCCCACAGGAGGAGCGCGCGGCCTTTTTGCCTGCGGCAATCGGAGGATGGGCCACGTATCCAACGTTGCATGAACTGTTCACCTACAACGGCCCGGGCATCATGTCGGGGCGAACCTGGGTGATCGCCCCTGATGGCTGGTCTCTACAGGAACGCTGGAACCGCTTGATTGCAGAGCGCGACCCAGACCGAAAAGAAATGCTGTTCTTCCCGCAGCTTCGCGAGGGGAAGCTCGCGGGTCGCCACATTAATAGGATCGTTCACGAACACCTCGGACGTCATCGAACGCCCTCGATGAGCGTCGCGGCTAGCAAATGCGGCCCGGTCTCGCCAATTCAGTATGGCTTTAGGAGCTTCGACCGACAGTGGATCATCCCCGATGCTCGCGTGATAAATGACTACCGTCCCGAGCTTTGGAGTGCGGCTTCAGAGATGCAGGTTTATCTCACTGCGCCACATGATCGGGCGCCAAGCGGTGGACCAGCGGTGACCTTCTGTTCGGTCGTTCCCGACCTGCATCACTACAATGGTCGTGGCGGTCGCGCCTTTCCGTTATGGTCCGACAGCGCCGCGGCGACGCCGAACATTCCTGCCGCAGTGATGGCCGCGTTCTCCTCCGCGCTTGGCACTTCAGTCTCCGCTCCCGATCTCCTCGCCTATATCGCCGCCGTGGCCGCGCACCCTGCCTATGCCACCCGCTTCGCGACCGATCTCGTACAGCCTGGTCTGCGCATCCCGCTCACCACCGACGCCGCTCTTTTTGCCGAGGCCGCACGCCTCGGCCGCCGCATCATCTGGCTACACACCTTCGGTGAGCGCTTCGTCGATGCGTCCGAGGGCCGCCCCGCCGGCGCGCCGCGCCTGCCCGCCGCGGAACGCCCGACCATCCCGGAAGACGGCGCCATCCCGACCGACCCCGCTGCGATGCCGGACACGATCCGCCACGACGCGGCCACCCGCCGGCTGCATGTCGGCCAGGGCCATGTGGACAACGTCTCTCCGGCGGTCTGGGCCTATGAGGTCTCTGGCAAGCAGGTGTTGACGCAGTGGTTCAGCTACCGCGGCCGCGACCGTTCGCGCCCAATCATCGGCGACCGCCGCAAGCCCTCGCCACTCGGTGACATCCAGCCGCCCGGCTGGCTGCCGGAGTACACAACCGAATTGCTCAACGTGCTGAACGTGCTCGGCGGCCTGGTCGCGCTGGAGACCGCGCAGGCCGACCTGCTGGAGCGCATCTGCAACGGCCCCACGCTGCCGGCCTCGGCGCTCCATGCCGCGGTTGCGGCGGACACGACGAAGGCGCCCGCCGCACGGCGCGGCCGCCGACGCGTGGCGGCGCAGGGCGATCTTTTGGGCGGGAGCGATCCCTGACGCGCCAGCGGCGCGCCGTTCAGCCGTTGCGCTGCGCGTTGCGCTAGGCCGTCCAGTCGACGATGCCGTGGTCGCGCACGACCTCGACCGCCTCCGGTCCGGCAACGCCGCAGAACACCACCAGGTTGGGATGGGCGGAGCGCGCGCTGGGCACGAACAGGCCGTCGCGGCCGTGGAAATGCGCGGCCTCCGCGATCTCCTGCGTGCGCGGATATTCGAGCTGCCGTTCGCTGTAGGACAGCTGACCGAACGCGCCGGTCTTGAGGCCAAGGCCCGCGAGCACGTCGAGGGATGCGATGCGCACGCAGGCGTCGAGCGTGACGCGAAGCTCGTGCAGGCCATAGCGCGCCTGGGACGGCATAACGGGCTGGCCGCGGCTGAGATGGAAGAACATCTCCGCCCGCGCGCCATCCTCGTGCGTCGAGGTGTAGAGAACCTCGAAGCTGCGATCATCCCAGCGGCCGCCCACCGCGCTGCACTGCGTCGGGTCGCGCCCTTCGCGCACGACGCGCCACACCGGGCCGCTCCAGGCCTCCCGCGGCAGGGCCTCGACGGCGTCGAGCAGGTGGTTGTCGCGAGGGGAGCGGGCCGCGGCCATGCGTCAGAGATACACGTCCGAGTCCAGCCGATCGAGGATACGCAGGATCTCCTCGGACCGGTTCTGGTTGATCAGGTCGATGGCCCGCTGGCCATCAAGCTGCGGATGACGCGCATAGAGCCAGGTGCGGATTTCGTCCGCGCTGTAGTACTCGGTGAGACGCTGGACGATGAAGTGCAGGTCCGACAGCACCAGCTGCGTGTCCGGCTGCGGCTTGACCGTGCCCGACTTCCAGCGCGAGACGGTGGCCTTGGAGACATCGGCGATATTGGCGATGTCGGTGCCCGACAGGCCGCCGAACTCGTTCAGATCGTCGATGTAGCGGGGCATTGCGCCCGATTTGCCGCTCACGGCTGCCCCTTTGCGGACTTGGGTGCTCCTCCACTCCGAAGCGCGGCCACGCGCGCACGAGGCACATCGTTGCCACGGGTCTCGTGGATGGTCTCGAGGGTCGTGCGAATCTTCTCGGTCGTCCGGCTATGGTCCGCGAGCCGCTTCATCAAGGCTTCCGGATCGACGTTGTGGCGCGCCGCTTCGGCAGCGTCCGGCCGCAGCGCCTTGATCTCGCGCGCTGTCCTGTCGGCCTTCGCCATGGGACCGTCGTGGCTGAGAAAATACGTCTCGCGGCGAAGGTCCGGCACGGCCTCCAGCTTCGCGATGCTGTTGAAGAACTGCCGCGCCGCATGGCCCCGCGGATCGGTGACCATGCTGTCGTACCCGTGCTTGCAGCACGCGCGATCAGCGCATCCGCAGATGCGGCGGCCATTCTTCGCGCTGGCGAGAACGTCGAGCTCGCTGCGCGTCAGCGTGCGGTTGAGGCCGGGTATCGACAGCCGGACAGCGCGGCCGAACTTCGCGTCGTCGGGTCGCGGCTTGGCTGGTTTGTGCCAGTCGCCCGTATCGAAGCGCTCGCGCTCGCCGATGCCTTGCGCGATGCCGGAGACCCCGCCGAACGCGACTGCGGCCTGGCCTGGCAGCCCGCCGAGATGATCGGCGATCACGGGCTTGCCGAGGTTGTGCAGCCCCGCCACGGCCGAGAGGTAGCGGCTCAATTGCAGGGGACCGGCATCGGCGCCCAAACCCACGACGCGCAGCCAGACGTAATCGATGGGAAGCGCGGCCAGCGCCGCGACCAGCAATCCGCGGTGATTCTGGTCGTTCAGCATCGCGTTCGGAACGATCAATGGATAGTCGATCGCAATGCCCTGGCCGCCCTCACGATCGAGCGCTCTCCGCAAGGCTGGGCAGGCGTCGCGATCCACGGAGAACCAATCGTGGAATGCCGGATCGCCCAGGTGATGCGCCGGCGACAAGACAGCGGTGACGCCTGACGACACCGCCAACCGCGCGATCTGGCCGATGACGTCGGTCTTCGCGTCGGCCCGGAAATGATCGGGGCCGAGCGGCCCGGCGCCTTCGGGCAAGGCCCATGGTGCACCGCGAACCCGCCCGGCGTGCCGGCCGACGCTTGCGAGCTCTGCCGCCTCGGTATCCAGGACGATCTCGCCGCCGGCGTCCCGGACTGCCGCAGTGAGTTCTCGCTGATTGCGCAGGCGGGAGGCTTCCACGACCAGGCGGCGGGCCGGCAAATGACCTGCCGCATGAAGATCCGCGAGCTTCCGATGGGCCTCGCCGACCCAGAGATAGGTTGCGATCGGCGACGAGGGGGCCGGGGAAGGCTTCGGAAAGGGGAGTATCTGGGCGGCCAAGAGACACCTCGCGCATCGGCGTTTCACGAATACCTATTCCTGAAACGCCGATGCGTCAAGCAAAAGGCCTGTGTGTCGCGCATCTACGGGCGGTTGCGCGTCGTGCCTGAGCGACCCCCGCGGCGAAGCGGAGCGGCGGCGGCGGTCTCGTCGTCCGGCGCGACAAGCGCGACGTGACTGACGCCCAGGGCGGTCGCCAACTCGAAAAGGGTGACAATGGTAGGGTTGCGGCGGCCGCGTTCCAGGCTGCTCAGGTATTGCTGGCTGAAGCCCGACTTTTCGGCGAACGCTTCCTGCGTCAGGCCCACTTCGAGCCGGATGCGACGCACATTCCTCCCAACCAACCGCCGCATGTCCATGCAGGCACGGTTGGCGCGCTACATACTTTGAGTTTATCACCTATAGTGTGTATCGGCGTTTGCCATTGAGTTGCGCGTCAGGGATGGCGCATGGCGCACCAATCAATGACGCTGAGGCTGTGTGTGCACCGAGTCGTCGATGAGCGGAGGGCCTGCATGGACACCGGGAAGATTCTCGACAGGCCACCCGACGCGCCAACTGTCACCGACTATGATCTTGCCCAGAAAGTGACCTATCTCCGGCTGCTTGATGCCGCGGCCGAGCACGCCGATTGGCGCGAAGTTGCCCGCATCGTTCTCGGCCTGGACCCGGACCGCGACCCTGACCGTGCCAAGCGCATCCACGACAGCCACCTTGCCCGCGCCCTTTGGATGACCGAGGCCGGCTATCGCGACCTGCTGCAGCGAGGCCCCACAAACTGACCAGCGTTGCGCCGGTGGCAACACGGGTTGCCCGGCGAGCGCCTCCACAACTCGCCGAATGGTCGCATCTCTCCGCATGCTGCGCGCGGAGCGTGTGCTCCGCCCTATGCCGGAGCCTTGCCATGCCGTCGCGAGACTGGCGGTCGGCCGCCGCCTACGCAGATCTGGAGAGCGCCTCGGCGCGCGATCTCGCCTGGGAGTTCCTCAGGCGCAACCCGCGCTACGTGCGCGACTGGGAACAGCTCGACGACGCACGGCCCGACGACGCGGCCGAGCCCGTCGCCGAGCGCTGGGGGTTGCGATTTCCCGGCCGACCCGGCGCTCGACGCGCGCGCGGCGGGCGTCGTCTGGATGCCGGCGCTCTGCACCGCCACCGTGGCGCTCTCGGCCTTGCCGCCGTCATTCTCGCCACGCTCTCCGGCTGCCCTGCCGCCTCTGAACTCGCCGCGCCAGGCGAGTGACGGCCTGCACGGCGTCGTCGGGACCCCATTGCTGCCGGTCTGGCTGCTCGGCGATCCCCCGCCCGCCGCGCCGCTCGGCCTCATCATCCCGCTCGATGACCTGACGCCCAGGAGGATGGCTGCCGCGCTGCGCCTCTGGCACGCGTTGCATGGCCGCCCCAGACGAGAGCGCATCACGCGTGACCAGCGGCGGCAGTTGATCCTCCGGCTTCGCGCGCTGGATGGACACGCCGACGGCGCAGCCCTCCGCGACCTGGCGCGCGGCCTGTTCGGCGCCGATCACGTCCCCGACGGCCCTGCCTGGAAAACCCACGATCTGCGCAGCCGCACGCTTCGCCTCCTCGCCACCGCCCGCGCGCTGCGTGATGGCGGCTACCGGGAGTTGCTGACGGCGGGGCCAAGCGTCCGGCTCTGACCTCCGCACAGGGGGTCCGCTTTCTCCGCCGCAGTCTTCGGACTCCCCCGCCGCGACCCCGCTTCGCCAGCCTCCGATGCAACCGCCGCGCCCCATGCGCGGCATCCGACAGCATCACCGGAGGCTCCCGATGCCCGACCCGAATGCCGGCCTGCCACCACGCTACCTCCGCACGCCCGAGGCCGCGCGTTTCCTCGGCCTGTCCGGCCGCACCCTCGAAAAGCACCGCACCTACGGCACCGGCCCGCGCTACTCGAAGCTTGGCGGTCGGGTTGTCTACGCTGTCACCGATCTGCAGGCCTGGGTGAACCGCGGCACCAAGGCCTCGACCAGCGATGACACGGGCGAGACCGTGCTTCCCGCCAAGCGCCATGCCGCTGTCTCGCCGGCCTATGCCGGCGCAGCACGGCGCTGACCAGACGATGCACGGCGAGCGAACCCCCAGCGAACGGCTCAGGCTGAGCCCGTTCGACGCCCTGCCGGACGACGGACCGCCGCGCCGCGACCAGCGCGACCTGATGGAGCGGCCGTTCTTCTCGCTGGCAAAAGGCCGCCGCGTTGCGCCGATCCTCTACCGCGCCGGCGACATCGAGGTGCAGGTCCATGCCGTCCCCGAGCATGGTATGGCGACCATCTGGGACGCCGACGTGCTAATCTGGGCCGGCTCGCAGATCGTCGAGGCCGCCGACCGAGGGCTCGCAGCCTCCCGGTTCATGCGTTTCGCGCCGCACCAGCTGCTGACCGCCATCGGGCGCGGCACAGGCCAGCATCAATACTTGCTGCTGAAGGCCGCCCTCTGCCGGCTCCAGTCCACCGTCATCCGCACCACGATCCGCCACGGCGCGCATTGGCGGCGCCAGCAATTCTCCTGGATCAACGAGTGGGAGGAGCGGGTCACCGCCTCCGGCCGTGCCGACGGTATGGAGTTCGTGCTGCCGGACTGGTTCTACCGCGGTGTCCTCGATCGTCAGCTGCTGCTGACCATCGACCCCACGTATTTCCGTCTGTCGGGCGGCATCGAGCGCTGGCTTTACCGTGTCGCGCGCAAGCACGCGGGCCATCAGCCCTCCGGCTGGGCGTTCGAGTTCCGGCACCTGCACGCCAAATCCGGCAGCCTGGCGCGCTTCGCCGACTTCGCGCTCGATCTCCGCCGGCTTGCCGCGCGGCAGAGCCTGCCAGGCTATCGCCTCGCCATCCGCCGCGATGCCGGCGGCACCGAACTGTTGCGGATCACGCCGTGCAGCCGCCACGCCGGCTCTGTGGATAACTTGTGCAGGCCTGTGGAACCGCACGGCAGATCAGGCGCAGGGGATTCGGCACATCAGGCGCAGCCGACACGGCAGATCAGGCGCACGAACCACCCGCAAGCCGTTGCAGCACAAGCGGAATTCTGGCCCGTAAAGACTCTAATTGAGTCTAATTCTAATGAAGGTAGGCCCAGCGCGGTCGGTGGAAAACACGACCGGGACGGGGAGCGGGAGGCGGCGCCATGACGGCGCTGACCCGCGTCGAGCTGCTGTGGCTCGAGGGGCGCATCGAGCGCTGGATCCGCTTCGGGCGGATCGCCGAGGAGACGATCCTCGATCGCCGCCGCCGCGTCGTCGCCTTCGCCACGGGTGAGGTCTTCGCCTTCGTGCGGTGGGCCGCCAACGGCTACGGCACCGTCGTCAGCCGCATCGACATCCTGCGCGCGATCGCGCCCGGCGAGGCCTTCAGCACGATCGGCTTCGTGGAGCCGGGGGCGGAGATCCTGCTGCGCATCTCCGGCTGGCCGAAGGTCAACGAGGTGCTGCGCGCGATCGATGCGGTCGAGCAGACGGGCGTCGCGCCGGAGGAGGCCTGCCCGGACCATTGGCGGCACGTGATGAACCGCCTCGCGGCCAACGAGCAGCCGCGCCCCTACACGCGCGAGCGCCACCGCGCCTCGCTGCTGCGGCGGAGGATCGACGCATGACGGCGCGGCGGAGACCGCGCGCGGCGCCGGTCGCGGCCATGCTCGCCGGACTTGGGCTGATCGCCGTCCCGACGGTCGCGGGGTGGCAGCCGCGCATCATCTGGAACGCGTCGGCGAGCGTGCCGCTCGGCCTTTACATCGCGGTACCGACCGACGATATCGCGCTGGGCGACCTCGTCCTCGTCCGCCCGCCCGAGACATTGGCGGCGTTCCTCGCCGAGCGAGGCTATATCGCGCGCGGCGTGCCGCTGCTGAAGCACGTCGTCGCCCTGCCGCCGCAGCGTGTGTGCGCCGCGGGTCACGCGATCACGGTCGACGGCGAGACCGTGGCACACCGTCGCATGGCTGACCGTCTGGGCCGCCGGCTGCCGACCTGGCACGGCTGCCACAGGCTGGAATCCGGCGAGGTGTTCCTCCTGAACCCCGCTGAGCCGGATAGCCTCGACGGCCGCTACTTCGAGCCTCTCCCGCGCACGAGCATCGTCGCCCGGCTGCGTCCGGTCTGGATCACGGGGCGCGGACCATGAGCACGACGCCCCCTTTCCACGCGCGTCCATCGACGCCGCGCGACGATCAAGCAGGACGCGTTGGACCGCACGCGCCCTCCCTCCCGTCCCGGTCGTGGCCCTGCATCGCAGCCGTGCTGCTGCTGATCAGCCTGCCGCTGTCCGGGGTGGCGGCGCAGACGATCCATGCTGCCGAGATCGCGGCTGCATCGCAGCGCTTTGGCATTCCGGAAGCCTGGATCCGAGCGGTGTTGCGCGCGGAGAGCGCCGGCGATCGGCACGCCGTGTCGCACCGCGGCGCCATGGGGCTGATGCAGGTGGTGCCGGCGACCTGGGCGAGCCTGCGCGCGCAGCACGGCCTCGGCGCCGATCCCTTCGTGCCGCAGGACAACATCCTGGCGGGCACGGCGTATCTGCGCGAGATGCTCGACCGGTTCGGCTCGGTGCCGCTGATGCTGGCGGCCTACAACGCGGGGCCACGTCGGGTGGAGGCGCATCTGTCGACAGGGCAGCCGCTGCCGGCGGAGACGCGGGCCTACGTCGCAACCCTCGCGCCGCTGCTAACCGGTGACTCCGGGACCGCCGCGCCGGGCCAGATTGCGGTGCAAGCGGCGCGTGGGGCTGAGGGCATCTTCGTGCGGCTTAGGGGTGTGGCTGCAGCAGGCCCTCCGACATCCGCGCGGTCGATCTTCGTATCGGTGGCAGGCACGACGACCGCAGCGGCAACCGCGATTGTGCAGCCATTCGTTGGCAGAGACCGAGCGGCCGACGCACAAGATGTCGACGGCCCAGCAGGCGATCGCGGTTCGATCTTCGCCATCCGTCGCAGCGCCGGCGGTGCACAGTGAGCGATGGCGCTGGGACGCGGGGCACTGCGCGACCCTGCAGCCTCTCCTCTGTCGCAGGAGCGCGCCTGCTCGGGTGCTTCCGTCGTAGTGCCGGCTACCCCGGGGCTGACCACCAATGCGAACGAGGGGGAGGACCCAGGAACCCCGACCGCAGATTGCCAGATAAAAGCAGGGCTGGCGGTTGGTCGTATGTGCCTGATCCAGCACGGTATTTCGCGCCATCCGCCGAAGTGGTGGCTGGCGCTCCCTCCCAAAAGCCAAGGCAATTCAACGACCTCAGCGCCAGCCCCCGCTGCGCAAGGGCAGATCGGCGGCCATGACGACCCGCGACGACGACCTGCATGTCCGCCCCGGCCGCATCGGCGACACGCGTGCGCCGATGCGCCGTGCGCGGAGCTTCGTGGGCCAGGTCATGCGCGCCGTCCGCAAGGCCGGCCACACCGGCCCCGGCTTTGGTGGCGGGTCACGGGGTAGCAACCGCTCGCGCTTCGGGCGGGGCCGCGCCGCTGCGGCACAGGCCGCGCTCCGCTCGCCGTCGCGACGCGTCGTGCTCAAGGCGCGCGTCGTGCGCCATCAGGGCACGCGCTTCCGCTCAGCTTCCCTCGCCACCCACATCGGCTACCTCCAGCGCGACGGGGTGACCCGTGACGGCGCCAAGGCGCGGCTCTTCGATACGGACTCGGACAACGCTGACGGCCGAGATTTCGCCGAACGCTGCACCGATGACCGGCACCACTTCCGCTTCATCGTCAGCCCCGAGGACGCGCCTGCGCTCGACGACCTCAAGGCCTGGACGCGCGACCTGATGCGGCAGGCCGAGGGGGACCTTGGCAGCCGTCTCGACTGGGTCGCGGTCGACCACTGGAACACCGACAACCCGCACGTCCATGTCCTGGTGCGCGGCCGGGCCGAGGATGGCGGCGACCTCGTGATCTCGCGCGACTACATCTCGCGCGGCTTTCGCGGCCGCGCCGAGGCGCTGGTCGAACTGGAACTCGGGCCGCGGACTGACAAGGAGATCCGCAACGCGCTCGAGGCCGAGGTCGGTGCCGAGCGCTGGACCGGTCTCGACCGCGCGCTGCGCGCCGCCGGCGATGAGGGTGGCGGCATCCTGGACCTGCGCCCGGCCGGCGCGGACGCTGCCGATCCAGAACTCCGTCGGCTGATGATCGGCCGGGCGCAGACGCTGGAGCGGTTCGGTCTCGCCGAACGCCATGGCCCCGCTGCCTGGATCCTCAGGCCCGGCATGGAGGAGACGCTGCGTGACCTCGGCACCCGCGGCGACATCATCAGGACCATGCACCGCGCGATGCAAGGGATCGGCGCCTATCGCGCCGCCGGTGACTTTGCCATCCATGGTGATCGGCCCGAGCCGATCATTGGCCGCCTCGTCGAGCGCGGCATCGCCGACGAGCTCAAGGGTACAGGCTACGCCATCATCGACGGCATAGATGGCCGCGTGCACCACCTCCGCTTCACGGACCTCGAAGCGACCGGCGACGGGCACCCGGGCGCGGTCGTCGAGCTTCGCCGCTACCAGGACGCCGGCGGGAGGGAGCGCAGCGCCCTCGCCGTGCGGTCGGACCTCCCAGTCGAGACGCAAGTCATTGCCGATGGCGCGACCTGGCTGGACCGGCGCCTGCTGGAACGAGAGGCGCTGCCACTGGCCGGGCAGGGCTTTGGTGGGGAAGTCGAGGGTGCGCTCGCCCGGCGGACCGAGCATCTCGTCGCAGCCGGCCTTGCGCGCCGGCAGGGTCAGCGTGTGATCTTCGCGCGCGACCTGCTCAACACGCTGCGCCAGCGCGAGGTGGAGGCGGCTGCCGCGCGGGTGGCGGCCGAGACAGGGAAGCAGTGGCGGCCGGCGCGGGAGGGGGACAGTGTCGCCGGGGTGTTCGCCCGGCGCCTCGACCTGGCCTCGGGGCGCTTCGCGATGATCGACGACGGGCTCGGCTTCCAGCTGGTGCCGTGGAAGCCGGCGATGGAGCGGCAGCGGGGGCTGGCCGTGGCGGGGAGCATAGCGCCGGGCGGCGGTCTCGAGCTCACGCCCGCGCGCAAGCGAGGCCTCAGCCCCTGACCGGGTGCCGCGCCGCCGCATCGGCACTGAAGGGGCCCCCGCCGTTTCGCGCGACGCGATCGCCGCCGGCACGATGCCGACCTCTGGCCGCTTGAACGTCACCGCGTCGATCGCGCACGTCTCGTGTCATGGTCGCCGCGCGTCCTACACACCCATGACCGCCACCAAGATCCTCTGGGGTCAGGTCCTGGTCGTCTTCGTGATCGTGCTCGCCGCGGTCTGGGGCGCGACGCAGTGGGTCGCCTGGCGCCTCGGCTACCAAGCGCAGCTCGGGCATCCGATGGATGTCTGGGCGGGCGTGCCGGTCTATCCGCCGCCCGCCTTCTTCCTGTGGTGGTACTGGTACGACGCCTACGCGCCGCGGGTCTTCTACGAGGGCGCCGTCATCGCCGCCGCCGGTGGCTTCGCGGCGATCGGCATTGCCATCGGCATGTCCGTCTGGCGCGCCCGCGAGGCGCGGGACGTGACCACCTACGGCTCGGCCCGCTGGGCGACGGAGAGGGAAGTCCGCGAGACCGGGCTGCTCGCCCCCGATGGCGTCGTCCTCGGTTGGTTCGCGCAGCGCTATCTCCGGCACGATGGGCCAGAGCACGTCCTGTGCTTTGCGCCGACGCGCTCCGGCAAGGGCGTGGGCCTGGTTGTGCCGACGCTGCTGACCTGGCCGGGCTCGGCCATCGTGCACGACATCAAGGGCGAGAACTGGCAGCTCACCGCCGGCTGGCGGGCGCGCTTCGGCCGCGTGCTGCTGTTCGACCCGACCAACCTGGCGGGCGCGGCCTACAACCCGCTGCTCGAGGTCCGTCGTGGCGACAGCGAGGTGCGCGATGTGCAGAACATCGCCGACATCCTTGTCGATCCCGAGGGTGCGCTGGAGCGGCGGAACCACTGGGAGAAGACCAGCCACTCCCTGCTGGTCGGCGCCATCCTGCACGTCCTCTACGCCGAGCAGGACAAGACGCTCGCCGGTGTGGCTGGATTCCTGTCCGATCCCCGCCGCCCGATCGAGCGCACCCTCGCCGCGATGATGACGACGCCGCATCTCGGCGATCGGCCCCATCCGGTCGTCGCCTCCGCCGCGCGGGAGCTGCTCAACAAGTCGGACAATGAACGATCCGGCGTGCTCTCGACCGCGATGAGCTTCCTCGGCCTCTACCGCGATCCCGTCGTCGCGCAGGTGACCCGTCAGTGCGACTGGCGGATCGCCGACCTGGTCGAGGCGCGCGAGCCGGTCACGCTCTACCTCGTCGTCCCGCCCTCGGACATCGTGCGGACCAAGCCTCTGGTGCGGCTCGTGCTGAACCAGATCGGCCGCCGCCTCACCGAGGCGCTGGAGAACGAACGCCGTCGGCATCGGCTGCTGCTCATGCTGGACGAGTTCCCCGCGCTCGGGCGGCTCGACTTCTTCGAGAGCCAGCTCGCCTTCATGGCGGGCTACGGCATCCGGTCCTTCCTGATCGCGCAGTCGCTGAACCAGATCGAGCGCGCCTACGGGCCGAACAACGCGATCCTGGACAACTGCCATGTCCGCGTCGCCTTCGCGACGAATGATGAGCGCACGGCCAAGCGCGTCTCCGATGCGCTCGGCACGGCGACGGAGATCCGCGACAGCCGGAACTACGCAGGTCACCGCCTCTCGCCCTGGCTCGGTCACCTCATGGTCAGTCGGCAGGAGACGGCGCGGCCGCTGCTGACGCCAGGCGAAGTGATGCAGCTGCCGCCGATGGAGGAGATCGTGCTGGTCTCTGGCTGCCCGCCAATCCGCGCACGGAAGGCTCGCTACTACGAGGACCGGCAGCTTCGTGCCCGCGTGGTCGCGCCACCGGATCCCGCCGCGGCTGCGCCGTGTGCACCTCGTGCAGATGACTGGAGCGCGCTTAAACCTCTCGTGCGTGAGGCTGCAACATCAGCCGCTGCCGCGACTGACGATGCTGACGGGGGCATCCGCCGGGAGCCCACCCTGCCGGAGCACGAGCAGGTCGCGCCTGAGCCAGGGCCGCCGTCCGATAAGGAGTTCGTCTTCGCGGAGGACGAGCAGGACGACGACACCGCGCGCACCCGTGCCCTCGCGGCGCGTGCACGCCGCGTGGCCCGCCAAGCAGCGCTCGACCCCGATGACGGCATCGCCATCTGACCCACTATGCGTGCGAAAGCGACCTTCCGACTGCCGCCTGATCTGATCCGGCGCCTCGCCGACTACGCGGCACGGAAACGCGTCAGCCAGGCCGTCGTGGTGGAGGCCGCGCTCGAGAGCTACCTATCGCCGGACGGTCCCGACCGGCTCGAGGCGGCCCTCGCGCGCCGGCTTGATCGCCTGTCGCGCGCGAGCGAACGGCTTGAACGGCACGTCACCATAGGGAACGAAGCGCTCGCGCTGTTCGTGAAGCACTGGCTCACTGCAACACCGCCGCTGCCCGACATAATGCCCGCTGCTGCAAGAGCGAAAGGTAAGGAGCGCTATGACGCATTCGTTGAGGCGCTTGGTCGTAGGCTGCAGAAAGGCCGCACACTCGCTGATGACATAGCGGCTGACGTGGCCACGCCTGATAGTGAGCTGCACCCGGTTTCCTTGGACAGCCATCGTTCCGGCCAGAGACCGGCATGATGAAGTCCAGCATGAACCAGATCGAACACGATGAAGCGGCTGCAGGGCTTGCGGTAGCGAGGGCGGGCGCAGAACGTCCGCGCTATCCACAGGTCAGGTCGCCCCGCCGCGGCAGGGCGCACCGCGGTCAGGCCCGCTCGTTTTCGGCCAGCGTCTGGGCGTCGGGCGCAAGCGGGGGGTCGTGCTGCGGCGGCTGCGCGCCCGGATCGAGCACCCCGGCCCTTTGCGCCGCAGGCGGTCGCGGTGATGGGCGAAGCGATCTCGCCAGCGGCCGGCCGGCGCTACGGCCTCGCGCTGTTCTGCCGGGTCTGGGAGGCGGCACGCTCCTCGCCCTATGCCGCGCCCTCCGGGGCCAGTGGCCGACGGCACCGCCGCCGCGGCCCGAGGCCCGCCCTGTCGGACGCGGCGCTGCTGGCGCCCATGCGCGCCGACCTCGCGCGTTGACCCTGGACCGCCTGGACCGGCGAGGGGCACCGCCCCAGGTCTGGACCCGGCTGCGGGCCATCGACAGCCTTCGGGTGTCGCGCAAGCGCGTGCTGCGGCCGATGCGCGAGCACGCCCTGCTCTCGCGCCACAGGGCCCGGCGATGGACCGATACTGCCACGCATGAGCGCTGCATCGTCACCGCGGCGCCGGTCGCGATGTGGGCGACCGTCGCGAGCCAGACCGCCATGGTCGCCGACGGCAAGGTCTGGCTGTTCGGCGTCGCTGAGCACCGGACGCCGAACTACCCGGCTGGCACCTGGCCAAGCGCGGCACCCGCTACGAGGCCATCCCGGCGGTCGGCATAGCGGCGCGCCAGTGGTTCGGCCGGCTCGGTTCCGGCGCCGCACGCGGCCTTGCGCCGCTCCACGACCACGGCAGCAACTTCATGTCGGACGCCTTCCCGAAGCAGATCAGGTTCAGAGGCATGGTGCCGAGCCACCCCTTCGTCGCCCGCTACGACGCGGAGAGGCTGATCGAGAAGAACCGCCATCACAGCCCAGACGCCACGCGTGCCGCCCGGAATGAGCAGACCTTCAGTCACGCCGCATCAGGCGACCCATTGTCCATCCCGGTAGGGACGCGGGTTACGCCGCGCCCCCCGGACAGATCCGAGCGTGCGCTGCTAACGCACTCGGCTCCCACCTCGGGTGATGGACGATGAAGCGCTGCTGCGGCCAGGGGTGGTTGATCCTGGCGGATGGCAGCCAACGCGCGGCGATCCGCCGGACCCTCGCCCACGTCACCCAGCCCTTCTGACTGCGCCGTTGCAGCGCCCGCCGCCAGTGCCAGGTGATGTGGTAGAGGAAGGACGTGATCGCCCGCGAGTTGGTCGGCACGGCATGGTACGCGAGGTAGCCCCGCGCCACCTGCCCGAGCCAGCGTCCCTGCTCGGGCACCGGCAGGTGGCGCATGCGGTAGAGCGTCTCCTTGATCTCCACGAGCTTGGCCCGCATCTGCTTGGCGATGGTCTGCCGCAGCAGGATGAACCTCCCGTCCCGCCGCTCCCCGCAGATGTGCGTGAAGCCCAGGAAGTCGAAGGTCTCCGGCTTCCCCAACCCCTTCACCGACCGGCGCCGGACCGCGAAGCGGCCGAACTCGATCAGGCGGGTCTTGTCGGGGTGCAGCGCCAGCCCAAACGTCGCCAGCCGCTCCCGCAGGTCGCGGAGGAACCGATCGGCGTCGGCATGCCGCTGGAAGCCGACGATGGTGTCGTCGGCGTAGCGGATGACGAGCACCGGGCCGGTCGCCCTGCGCTTGCGCCACTGCTCCACCCAGAGGTCGTAGACGTAGTGCAGGTAGATGTTCGCCAGCAGCGGCGAGATCACCGCGCCCTGCGGCGTCCCCTCCGTGCCCTCCGTCCACGCCCCCGCCTCCATGACCCCGGCCTTCAGCCACTTGGCCACCAGCCGGAGCACACGGCGGTCGCCGATCCGGTGCTCCAGGAACCGCATCACCCACTCGTGGCTGACGCAGTCGAAGAAGGATCGGATGTCGGCGTCCAGGACCCAGTTCACCTCGCGCAGATTGATTCCGTAGGCGAGCGCGTCCAGCGCGTCGTGCTGGGAGCGCCCGGGGCGGAACCCGTAGGAGAAGCCGAGGAAGTCCGTCTCGTAGATGGCGTTCAGCACCTCCACCACCGCGCGCTGGACGACCTTGTCCTCCAGCGCCGCGATGCCGAGCGGCCGTTGCCGGCCGTCGGGCTTCGGGATGTACCGCCGCCGCGACGGCTTCGCCCGGTAGCCGCCGCGCATCACGCGGCGGTGCAGGTCGTCGATGTTGGCATCGAGCGACACCGCGTACTCCTCCCACGTCACCCCATCGATACCGGGAGCAGCCTGCGGCTTGAGCTGATGGAAGGCCCAGGCCAGCAGGTCCGGCGTGATGTGGTGCATCAGCGCGGTGAACCGTTCCCGCTTGTTCCGCTTCGCCGCTTCTCGTACGCGGGCCAGCGCCTGTGACACGGCGTCCCGGCTCGGCGTCCGGACCGTGCTTTGCCGCCCCGCGGTTCCCTCGGCCCCGCCCCTTCCCTCCACGGCCTCCGCGCCCGGTCCTCGACCGGGTCTGTTCGGCCGCTTCCCTGGTACTATGGGCGGGTCTGACTTCCCTGGGCCGTTCATCGGCGGAGTGCGGCCGAAGCCTTCCCGCCGCGGCCTGGCGGAAGCATGCCAGGCGGCCCATGGATCTCCCGGTTCCCGTGCGGATGGTGTCCCCGCGTGCATGGGGTCTCGGACCGCGCAGGGCCGGCGTGCACTCGCCATGACGGTGCACGCCGTGTGGCCTTCCGACCTTCTCTACGGCGTCGGCGCCCTGGAGCTTCGACATTTCGCGGCTCAATACCCAGCCCGCGGTTTCCCCTGTCAACGCTTCGCCGCCGCCCTCGCGGGCGTCAGCGCATGACTCGGGGCCGTCGTGGGCGGCTACTCCTTCGACGTACGACTCTTTCATTCGCATCCATCCACCGGTCTCCCGGCGCGCAGAGAACCTGGTCCGGTACGGGAGGGCGACGGATTCGACCCATCCTGCCCGCCTCCCGGCAGCAATTCCTTGCAGCATGCCCGCACGGCTCCACCGCGGCTGGCGTGGCCCAGCACCGCGGCGATCTTGGCCAGATGACCGCGAACCGCGCCGCGCCTCAGGCCCGCAAACGCTTTCCCTCACGCTCGCCACCGCCCAGATCCGGAATGACACGGCGTGCGACCTCGCGCCTTGCCCTGAGGGCCGCGCATCGCGGATCCGCGACCACTGCGGAGCCGCCGCCATCGATCCGGCCGCCGCCCGGCCTCACGCATCGATCTCGGCGAGCCGCTTGTAGAGATAGGTCCGCGAGATGCCGAGCTCCGCCGCGACGCGCTTCTTGTTGCCGCGGTTGCGCTGCATCGCCTCGCGGATCTTCGTGCCTTCGAGCGCGGCCATGCTGTCCGCCAGGCGCGCGCCCTGCGGTTCCGCGGCCGGCCGCGGGCGCGCCGGGCCGGCGGCGACATCGGGGAAGGCGGCGGGTGTCAGCCGCTCGCCCTCGGCGAAGATCAGCGCGCGCTCGACCGCATGGCGCAGCTCGCGGACATTGCCGGGCCAGTCGGCCTGGCGCAGCAGCGCCTCCGCCGCCGGGTCGAGCTCGGGCTCGGGTCGCCGGTGGCGCTGCGCCAGCTCGTGCAGGAAGTGGCGGGCGAGCAGCGGGATGTCCTCGCGCCGCTCCGCAAGGCCCGGCACCTCGATCACCACCGGGCTGATGCGGTAGAACAGGTCGAGCCGGAAGCGCCCCTCGGCCACCATGCGCTTGAGGTCGCAATGGGTGGCCGAGACCAGGCGGAAATCCACCGGCAGCGGCGCCTCGCCGCCGACCCGCTCGACCGTCCCTTCCTGCACCACGCGTAGCAGCTTGGCCTGGGTCTCGGGCGGCATCTCGCCGATCTCGTCGAGCAGGATGGTGCCGCCGGCGGCCTGCTCGAAGCGGCCCTTCCGCCCCTTGCGGTCGGCGCCGGTGAAGGCGCCGGGCGCGTAGCCGAACAGCTCGCTTTCGACCAGGCTGGCCGGCAGCGCGGCGCCGTTGACCGCCACCAGCGCGGCGGCGCGGCGCGGGCTCAGCGCGTGCAGGGCGCGCGCCACCAACTCCTTGCCGGTGCCGCTCTCGCCATGGATCAGCACCGGCACGTCGAGCGGGGCGACCTTGGCGATGTCGCGCTTGAGGCGGCGGATCGCCGCGCTCTCGCCGACGATGTCGTCGAGGCTGCCGACCGCGTCGCCGCGCAGCGCCGCGGCCTCGCGGCGGTAGAAATCCACCTCGCGCTGCAGCGCATTGACGTGGCGGGCCAGCGCCTCGACCTGCTGCGGCCCCTTGAACATCACCCGCCCGATGGCGCCGACCACGCGGCCGTCGCGCGTGATGGGGATGCGCGAGACCACGCGCTCGGCCCCGCGCATGCGCTGGATCTCGCCGATTTCCGGCCGCCCGGTCGCGAGCACACGGTCGAGCCGGGTGTTCTCGATCACCTCGCGCACCGGGCGGCCGATGCCGCCGCCGCGGTCGAGGCCGAAGAACGCCTCATGCACGGGCGAGATGTAGGCGACCCGCGCCTGGTCATCCACCACGGTCATGGCATCGAAGGGGTCGGTGACGACGTGCTCGATGATGTCCCAGGCGAAGTCCACCGCGGCGACGAACTCCAGCACCGCATCGCCCGGCGGCTCGCTGAACACGACCAAGTCGGCGCCGTCCAGCGGCATCAGCAGCACCAGGAAGCGACCGCGCGGGGTGGCCAGGGTGGCGAGCCGGCGCCCCCGCAGCGCCGCCATCCATGCCGGGTCGGCGAGGCAGGCCGCCACCTCGCGCGAGCGCGCGAGGCCATGGGCGGCGATCCTTCCGCCATGCTCGACGATGGCGGCGCCGCATCCCGGCGACGCGACCGGCTGCGTTCGTGGCATGGCGTTTCTTCCCCGCATGGGTGTCCTTGCCATGGACACTAGGCCGGCGCGACTGTCCGCGCCAAGGGCCGGGGCGGCGGCGCGATGGCGGGCCTCCGCCGGGCCGGGGCGCTGGCACGCCGGATGCAACCCCCGGCGCCCGGCGCGGCCCGCCGGCGCGGCGCCGGCCGTCGCGGCATCGCGGCATGAGGAGGATCGCCCATGGACCAGGCTGACAAGGCCGCCACCCCCCGGCACGACACCCCGCCCGGCGCCGCGCTGCCGCTGCTCGCCGCCGGGCCGGGCGCCTTCGACCTGCTCGACGGGGTGCGGGTGCTCGACCTCACCACCTCGATCGCCGGGCCCTATGCGGGGATGCTGCTCGGCGACCTCGGCGCCGAGGTGGTGAAGGTGGAGCGGCCCGGCGCCGGCGACGATGCGCGTGCCTGGGGCCCGCCCTTCCTCGACGGCGAATCGCTGTGGTTCGTCGCCGTCAATCGCAACAAGCGCAGCCTCACCCTAGACATCACCTCCGCCGCCGGGGCGGAGGTGCTGCGCGGCCTGATCGGGCGGGCCGACGTGCTGCTGGTCAACCAGCCGGCGCGCAGCCTCGCCAAGCTCGGCCTCGCGCCCGAGCAGCTGCGCGCGGCGCGGCCGGAGCTGATCCATGTCTCGATCACCGGCTTCGGCCTGACGGGGGAACGCGCCGACCATGCCGGCTACGACCTGATCGCCGAGGGCTATTCCGGCGTCATGGACCTGACCGGCACGCCCGAGAGCGAGCCGCAGAAGGTGGGCGCGCCGGCGGCCGACATGCTGGCCGGCCAGGACGCCGCCATGGCGGCGATGGCGGCGCTGTTCGCGCGCGCGCGCATAGGGCGCGGGCGCAGCATCGACATCGCGCTGACCGACAGCATGACCCGCTTCCTCACCTGCCGCGTCGTCCCCTTTCTGGGTTCGGGGGAGGTGCCGCGCCGCTCGGGCGGGCGGGACAGCGTCATCGCCATCTACCAGGCCTTCGAGACGGCCGACGAGCCGATCACCCTCGGCCTCGGCAATGACGGCATCTGGCGCCGCTTCTGGGAGGCGGTGGGCCGGCCGGAGCGCGGGCGGGATCCGAGCCATGGCAGCAACGCGCTGCGCCGCGCCCATCGCGCCGCGATCGTCGCCGAGATCCAGGACATCCTGCGCGGCCGCCCGCGCGCCGAATGGCTCGCCGCCTTCGCCGCCGCGCGGGTGCCGGCAGGGCCGATCAACCGGGTGGACCAGGTGGTGGCCGACCCGGCGCTGATCGCGCGCGGGCTGTTCTACCAGGTCGAGGCGCAGGGCACGGCGATGCCGCAGGTCGGCACCGGCTTCCTGCTCGACGGCGCGGCGAACCGGCCGCGCCGGCCGCCGCCGCGCCTCGGCGCCGACACCGCGGCGGTGCTCGGGGAATGGCTCGGGCTCGATGCGGCGCGGGTGGCGGCGCTGCGGGCGGAAGGGGCGCTGTAGCCGATGCGGCCCTTCCTCACCCTGCACCATCCGGCCGCCGCGCGGGCGCATTACGAGGCCGGGCTATGGCGGCGGGAGACGCTCTACGGCCTGCTCGCCGCCCATGCCGAGGCGCGGCCGGAGGCCCCGGCGGCGCGCGACGGCTCGCGCACCCTGGGCTGGCGCGCGCTGCGCGACTGGGTGGACGGGGTGGCGGCGCATCTGGACGGCGCGCTCGGCATCGGCGCGGGCGAAAGGGTGGCGATCTGGGCCGGCAACCGGCTGGAGACGCTGGTGCTGTTCCTCGCCTGCGCGCGGCAGGGCATCGCCTGCAACCCATCGCTGCACCGCACCTATACGGCCGATGAGATCCCGCCGCTGCTCGCCGCACTCTCCGCCCGCGCCCTGCTGAGCGAGCCGGGCTGGGGCGCCGACCGGCTCGCCGACCCGGTGGCGCGCTTCGGCGGCCTGCCCGGGCTGGCCGCGGTGCTGACGCCCGCCGGCTTCCCCGGCCCCGGCGCCGCGCCGGGCCCGGCGGTGGCCGACCCCGACAAGGTCGCCTATCTCGCCTTCACCTCCGGCACCACGGGCACGCCGAAATGCGTCATGCATTCGGACAACACGCTGCTCGCCAATGCCCGCGACCTGGTGCGGGACTGGGGGCACGGGCCGGACAGCGTCATCCTCACCCTGTCGCCGCTGTCGCACCACATCGCCTGGGTGGCGGTGGCGCAATGGCTGGTCGCCGGCGCGCTGCTGGTCGCCGACGACCCGCCGCCGGGCACCGGGCGGCTCGACTGGATCCTCGCCAACGGCGCGACCTACGTGCTCGGCGTGCCGACCCATGCGATGGACGTGCTGGCGGCGGCGCGCGAACGCGGCCTCGGCGCGCTGGGCGCGGTGCGCTGCTTCTACATGGCCGGGGCGCCGATCCCGCCGGCGGTGGCCGAGGCCTTCGTGCGGCTCGGCGTGCGACCGCAGAACGTCTATGGCATGACCGAGAACTCCTCGCACCACTACACCCATCCCGACGACCCGACCGAGGTGATCGTCGAGACCTGCGGCCGCGGCGGCCGCGCCTATGCGATCCGCCTGTTCGACCCGGCCGAACCGGACCGCCCCGTGGCAGCGGGCGAGATCGGCGAGATCGGCGGCCGCGGCGCCGCGCTGATGCTCGGCTATTTCGGCAACCAGGCGGCGACCGAGGCGAGCTTCAACCGCGACGGCTGGTTCCTCTCTGGCGATCTCGGCATGATCGACGAGCGCGGCAACCTGCGCGTGGTCGGGCGGAGCAAGGACCTCATCATCCGCGGCGGGCACAACATCCATCCCGCGCGCATCGAGGCGCTGGCGCTGCGCCACCCGGCGGTGAAGCGCGCCGCCGCCTTCCCGGTGCCCGACGAGCGGCTGGGCGAGCGCGTCTGCCTTGCCGTCATCGGCGAGATCGGGGCCGAGGCGCTGCTCGCGCATCTCGCCGCCGAGGGGCTGTCGCGCTACGATATGCCGGAATGGTTCCTCCGGCTCGACGCCTTTCCGCTGACGGCGAGCGGCAAGGTGCTGAAGCGGGACCTGGCGGCGATGGCGAGGGCCGGCACGCTGCGGCCCGAGCCGGTGCGCCGCGACGGCGTGCGCGAAGCATGAACCGCCGCGCGGCGGCGGAACCAAGGAGGGAGGGACAATGACCATGAGGCATCTCACGAGGCGCGCGGCGCTGGCGGCCGGCGGGCTCGCGGCGCTGGCCGCGCCGGCGCTGCGGGCGCAGGGCGTGGTGTCGGACGGCGTGGTCAAGCTCGGCGTGCTGGACGACATGTCCGGCGTCTTCGCCGACCAGCAGGGCATGGGCGATGTCGTCTCGGCGCGCATGGCGATCGAGGATTTCGGCGGCCGCGTGCTCGGCGCTTCGATCGAGCTGATCCATGGCGACCTGCAGAACCGGGCCGATGTCGGGCTCGCCATCGCGCGGCGCTGGTACGACCAGGATAAGGTGGACGCCATCTTCGGCATCGGCAATTCCGCCGTCGCGCTGGCAGTCCAGCCGCTGGCCCAGGAGAAGCGGCGCATCGCCGTCGCCACCGCGCCCGGCACCACGGAGCTGACCGGCAAGGCCTGCGCGCCGCTCGGCGTGCAATGGACCTACGACAACTACGCCCTGGCCAAGGGCACGGTGACGCCGCTGGTGCGCGGCGGCGGGCGGAAGTGGTTCTTCATCACCTCCGACTACGCCTTCGGCCATTCGCTCGAGCAGAACGCCGCCGACCTCGTCCGCCGCCTGGGCGGGGAGGTGGCGGGCGCAGTGCGCGCGCCGCTGGGGGAGACGGACTATTCCTCCCACCTGCTGCGCGCCGCCGCCTCGGGGGCCAATGTGGTCGGCATCGCGGCGGCGGGGCTCGACCTCGTCAACATCGTCAAGCAGATGGGCGAGTTCGGGCTGGCGCGGCGCGGCATCCAGCCGGCGGCGCTGCTCTGCCTGCTGACCAATGTCCGGGCGATGGGGCTGCAGACGGCGCAGGGGCTGGTCTTCACCGAGGCCTATTACTGGGACCAGAACGACGAGACGCGTGCCTTCGCCCGCCGCTTCGAGGCCATCCACGGCCGCCCGCCGACCATGATGCAGGCGAGCGTCTGGGGCGCGGTGACGCACTACCTCAACGCCATCCGCGACGCCGGCACCGATGCCGCCGAGCCGGTGATGGCGCGCATGCGCGCCACGCCCATCAACGACTTCATGACCCGCAACGGCCGCATCCGCGAGGACGGGCGCGTCATCCGCGACATGTACCTGCTGCGCGCCAAGCGCCCGCAGGACAGCCGCAGCGAGTGGGACCTGCTCGAGGTGGCCGGCACGATCCCCGGCGAGGAGGCCTATCGCCCGCTCGCCGAGAGCGAGTGCCCGCTGGTGCGCCGCACATGAGCGCGCCGACGCGCGGCGCCGTCGTCGTCACCGGGGCGAGCCGCGGCATCGGCGCCGCCATCGCCGCCGACCTCGCCGGGCGCGGCTTCCGCGTCGTCGGGCTGTCGCGCAGCGGAGTCTGCGCCTCGGGCCTCGGCATCGCCTGCGACGTGACCGAGGAGGAGGCGCTGCGCGCCGCCTTCGCCCGCGCCGCCGAGGAAGGGCCGGTGGTCGGCCTGGTCAACAATGCCGGCGCCGTCCATCACCGCCGCAGCGCCCGGCTGACCACCGCGGAGTTCGAGGCGGTGATGCGCCTCGACGCCACCGCGGTGATGGTCGGCTGCCGCGAGATCCGCCCCCATCTCATCGCCGCCGGGGGCGGGCTGATCGTCAATATCGGCTCCTTCTACGCCCGGCTCGGCGTGCCGGGCGCGCTCGCCTATTGCGCCGCCAAGGCGGCGGTCGGGGCGATCACCCGCTGCCTCGCGGTGGAATGGGCGCCCGAGGGCATCCGCGCCCTGTGCGTCGCCCCCGGCTACATCGAGACCGACCTCAACCGCGAGGCCCTGGCGGGGCAGGAGCTGCACGAGCGGCTGATGACGCGCATTCCGCTGCGGCGCTACGGCCGCGCCGAGGAGGTCGGCCGGCTGGTCGGCACGCTGTTCGAGGGAGGCATGGACTTCATGACCGGCACGACGCTGACCATCGACGGCGCGCACGGGATCGCCGAATGAGCGCCGCCGCCGGGCCGCTCGCCGGGCTGCTGGTGCTCGATTTCTCGACCCTGCTGCCGGGGCCGCTGGCGACGCTGATCCTGGCCGAGGCGGGGGCCGAGGTGGTCAAGGTCGAACGCCCCGGCACGGGCGACGAGATGCGCGGCTACCAGCCGCCCTGGGGAGCGGATTCGGCCAATTTCGCCCTGCTCAACCGCGGCAAGCGCAGCGTCGCGCTCGACCTCAAGGACCCCGCGCAGCGCGCGCGGCTCGATCCGCTGATCGAACGCGCCGACATCCTGGTCGAGCAGTTCCGCCCCGGCGTGATGGAGCGCCTCGGCCTCGGCCCCGAGCAGGTGATGGCGCGCAACCCGCGGCTGATCTGGTGCTCGATCACCGGCTACGGGCAAAGCGGGCCGAAGCGCGACGCGGCGGGGCACGACCTCAACTACATCGGCGATGCCGGGCTGCTCTCCCTCGGCCATGGGGACCCGGTGCGGCCGGTGGTGCCGCCGGCGCTGATCGCCGACATCGCCGGCGGCGCCTATCCGGCGGTGATGAACATCCTGATGGCGCTGCTCGCTCGCCAGGCGACGGGCCGCGGCCAGCGGCTCGACATCGCCATGACCGACAACCTCTTCCCCTTCCTCTACTGGGCGATCGGGCAGGGCTTCGCCACCGGGCGCTGGCCCGGCAATGGCGATGGGCTGGTGACCGGCGGCACGCCGCGCTACCGGCTCTACCCGACCGCCGATGGCCGCCTGCTCGCCGCTGCGCCGATCGAGGACCGCTTCTGGGCCGTGTTCTGCGACATCATCGGGCTGGAGCCGGAATGGCGCGACGATGCGCGCGACCCCGCCGGCACCGCGGCGCGGGTGGCCGCACTGGTCGCGGCGCGCGACGCCGCTGCCTGGCGGAGCGCGATCGCCGGGCGCGACTGCTGCTGCAGCATCGTCGCGACCGTGGAGGAAGCCATGAACGACCCGCACTTCGCCGCGCGCGGCCTGTTCGGCCATCGCCTCGCCAATGCCGCCGGGCAGCAGATGCCGGCGCTGCCGGTGCCGCTCGCCCCGGCGCTGCGCGCCCCGCCCGGCATCCGCTCCGCCCCGGCGCTCGGCGCCGACACCGCCACGGTGCTGCCCCGATGAAGGCGGCGCTGCTGACCGAATACGCCGGGCCTTCGGCGATCGTGCTGCGCGACCTACCCGAGCCGGTGCCGGCCGAGGGCGAGGTGCTACTGGGCTTCGAGGCGGCCGAGGTGAACT
This sequence comes from Paeniroseomonas aquatica, assembly GCF_030409335.1. Classification (GTDB taxonomy): domain Bacteria; phylum Pseudomonadota; class Alphaproteobacteria; order Acetobacterales; family Acetobacteraceae; genus Belnapia; species Belnapia aquatica. The sequence continues at coordinate 90,714 of NZ_JAUFPN010000038.1, read as the reverse complement.
ACCCCGACGCGCTGGTGGTGAGCGGCCGCTACCAGACGCGCCCGCCGCTGCCCTTCATCCCCGGCAAGGCCATGGTCGGGCGAGTGCTGGATGCGCGCGGCGCGGCGGCCCCGGCGCGCGGGGCGCGGGTGATCGCGCATGTCGAATACGGCGCCTTCGCCGAGCGCGTGGCGCTGCCCGCCGCCGCCTGCCTGCCGGTGCCCGAGGGGATCGGCGCGGCGGATGCGGCCGCCCTCGGGCTCAACTACCAGACCGCGCATTTCGCGCTGGCTGCGCGCGGCGGCCTCGCGGCGGGGGAGAGCGTGCTGGTGCTCGGCGCCTCGGGCGCGGTGGGCGCCGCGGCGCTGCAACTGGCCCGTCCGCTCGGCGCCGCGCGGGTGCTGGCCGGCATCCGCGGCGAGGCGGCGGCGGCCGGCGCCCTCGCCGCGGGCGCCGATGCCGCGCTGCGGCTCGACCAGGGGGCGGAATTGCGCCAGCAGGTGGCGGCGGCGACCGGCGGGCGCGGCGTGGATGTGGTGATCGACCCGCTGGGCGATGCCGTCACCGCCGCCGCGCTGCGCTGCCTCGCCCCCTGCGGGCGGCTGGTGGTGGTCGGCTTCGCCGCCGGGGAGATCCCGCAGATCCGCAGCAACTACCTGCTGGTGAAGAATGTCGGCGTGGTCGGCCTGAACTGGGCCGACCACCGCGACCGCGAGCCCGCGCGCGTCGCGGCGGTGCAGGCGGAGATCTTCGCGCTGTTCCTGGAAGGGCGGCTGCGGCCGCGCATTCATCGCCGCCTGCCGCTTGCCGCGGCGGCTGAGGCGCTGGACCTCGTCGCGCGCGGCGGCCTGCCGGGCCGGGTGCTGCTGGAAGGCTGATCCCCCGCCGTGGCGAGGAGCGAATGGCGGGGAGGGGCCGCCCCCCTCCCCGCCATGCGCTGTTCAGCCGAGCGTCGCGGTCGCCTGCATGGCGATGCCGCCATCCGGGCCCACTGCCCAGACCTCGGCGCCCTCGGCGGTCGGCCGGCCGACCACCGTGAAGGGCGCGGTGTCGAACAGCGGCGCGCGCGCCCGCATGGTGAAGGTGCGGATCGCCTTGCCGGGGAGATTGTCGCGCAGCAGGTCGAGAAGGCATTGCTGCGAGAACGGCCCGTGCACCACCAGGCCCGGATACCCTTCCTCCTGCATCGCGTAGGTCCGGTCGTAGTGGATGCGGTGCGGGTTGAGGGTCAGCGCCGAATAGCGGAACAGCGTCACCGGGTCGGTGGTGATGGTGCGCCGCCAAGCAACGTCCGTCGGGGCCGGGTCGCGCTTGGGCGCGCGCACGGGCGCGGCGGGGTCCACCGCCTCGCGGAAAACGGTGTGCTGGTCCTCGGTCACCGCGAGGCCGCGCGGGGTGTAGATCCGCCGCGTCACGGTGGTGAAGAGCATGGTGCCGGTGCCGCCTTCGCGCAGCTGGATGTCGCTCAGCTCGGTTTCGCGCCGCAGCGCGTCGCCAACCAGGATCGGTGCGTGGAAGGTATAGGCTTGGCCGGCGAACATCCGCCGCGGCAGCGGCATCTCCGGCAGCACGCCGCCGGAGGTGGGCAGCCCGTCGGCGCCGAGCACCGAGCGCGGCGCGAGCGGCACGAAGAAGCACCAGTGCCAGCCCGGCGGGACCGGCTCGCCGCGCGCGGGGGCGGGCTCGGGCCGCTCGAAGGTGACGGTCATGCCGCGCATGGGCGGCAGCGTCGCCTCGTCGGTTTCCTCGATCTTGCGGCCGATATGGCTTCGCAGCTGGTCGATGTCGATCTTCATGCCGGCTCTCCCGGGACAAGGTAGGGCAGGGTGAGGCCGTCCTTCACCGTCTCGTAATCCACGCGCACGGGCAGGCCGATCCGCAGCTTCTCGGCCGGCACCGCGCGCAGCTGCGCGAGCATCCGCACGCCTTCGTCGAGATCCACCGTGGCGAGGGTATAAGGCAGGTCGTCGCGCACGCCGGGATGGAAGGCGTGGTGGGTGATGGTCCAGCTATGGATCACGCCGCGGCCGCTGGCCTCGACCCATTCCACCTCCGTCGAATGGCAGGACGGGCACATGGGCTGCGGATAGTGGCGGATCCTGCCGCAGCCGCAGCACTTCTGCAGCAGCAGCTTGCGCCGGTTCAGCCCTTCCCAATAGGGCGCGCTGTGCGGCGTCGGCTCGGGGACGAGCTTGTTGTAGGTTCCGGTCGCGCTCATCATCCCCTCCTCATGATGGCGACGGAGCCGTCGCCCATGTCGCCATAGCCGGTGACGAGGCCGATCTCGGCGTCGCGCACCTGGGCCTTGCCGGCCTCTCCGCGCAGCTGGCGCACCAGCTCCGCGATGTGGTTCATGCCCACCATGTGCGCCTGGCTGAGCAGGCCGCCATGGGTGTTGACCGGCAGCTTGCCGCCGAGGCGGATCGCGCCGCTCTCGACGAAGGGGCCGCCCTCGCCCTTCTTGCAGAAGCCCAGATCCTCGAGCTGGCACATCACGATGTAGGTGAAGCAGTCGTAGATCTCGGCCACGTCGATGTCGTCGTGCTTGACGCCGGCCATCTCGAAGGCGCGCGGCGCCGCCTTGGCGATGCCTAGGCGCGTCATATCCGGGCGCTGGGTGATGACGCTGGGAGAGTCCGGATGGCCTTCGGCGATGCCCATCACCATCACCGGCGGCTTGCGCAGGTCGCGTGCGCGCTCGGCGCCGCTGACAACAATGGCGCAGGAGCCGTCGCTCTCGAGGCTGCAGTCGAACAGCCGGAAGGGGTCGGAGATCATGCGCGAGGCCTGGTGGTCCTCGATCGACATCGGCTTCGTCATGACGGCGTTGCCGTTGAGAATGGCGTTGGCGCGCGTTGAGACCGCGATCTCGCCGAGCTGGCGGCTGGTGGTGCCGTAGAGCTCCATGTGCCGGCGCGCCATCGGCGCGTAGAGCTGCGCCGGCGCGATGGCGCCGAGCGGCATCTCGAACTCGCCGACCAGGCGGAACTGCGGCATGTGCTGCACCCGCGTCCCGATGCGCCCCTGCGAGGCGCCGTTGCGCCCGACCGGGATCAGCACATGGTTGCAGATGCCCGCGGCGATCGCGGCGATGGCGCATTGCACCGCGGCGACGCAGCTTGCCCCGCCGAGCGGCGTCGTCGCCGAGAAACGCAGGTCGGGCAGGCCGAGATTGGTGATGAAATCCTCGGCGACGACCCCCGTGGAATAGGGGATCAGGCCGTCGATGTCGGTCGGCTTGAGACCGGCATCCTCGATCGCCTTCAGCGAGGCCTCGAGCTGCAGTGACAGCACGCTGCGGCCCGATTCCCGGGAATAGGCGGTTTCGCCCACCCCGGTGATCGCGCCCTTTTCGCACAATGACATGGCTATCCTCCTTCAATCTTCGCGGAAATGCAGGCTCAGGCGGCGATCCAGCCCTGCGCCACCGCCGCGTCGTGCCGGCAGCGCTCGGGCCCCCCGAGGGCCTGCCGGTCGAAAGTGATGCGCTTGAACTGGTAGTGCAGCCCGAGCAGGTCGGTGAAACCCATGCCGCCATGCACCTCGGTCGCCAGCCGCGCGACCTCGCGCCCGACCTCGGCCAGATGGGCCTTGGCGTGGGAGGCGGCCATAGCGGCTTCCTCCGGCACCGCGTCCTGCGCGTAGGCGGCATACCACACCATGGCGCGGCACGGCTCGAGCATGGTCGCCATGTCGGCGCACATGTACTTCACGCCCTGGAAGCTGCCGATGACGCGGCCGAATTGCACCCGCTCATTGGCATAGGCCACGGCGCGGTCGAGCATGTTCTGCGCGGCGCCGAGCGTGTCGGCTGCCAGCACCACCCGCCCCGCGTCGCGCACCCGCCGCGCCGCGGCGAGCGGATCGTTCGAGGATTGCAGCAGCGCCACCGGCGCCGCCCCGGCGAGGTCGAGGTCCACCAGCGCGCGGGTGCGGTCCACGCTCCGCCGCAGCGTGGCGGTGACGCCCGGGGCGCCGGCCTCGATCAGCGCGGCGCGGCCATCGGGCAGGTAGGCGAGGAAATGGGTGGCGTCGCCGCCATCCATCAGCCCGTCCAGCGCGCCGGACAGGCGCCCGCCCTCAAGGCGCAGCGCCGCCCGGCCGGTCTGCCCCGCCAGCCCCGCGAAGCCGAGGCCGATGCGCGCCTGCCCCGCGGCGATGCGCGGCAGCCACTGGCGCTGCTGCTCGGCGTCGCCGGCGCTGCGGAAGGCCTGCACGGCCATCACCAGCGCCGCCGCGAAGGGCGCGGGCGCGGCGTGGTAGCCGAGCGCCTCGGCCGCCAGCGCGGCGTCGAGCATGCCGAGCCCGGCCCCGCCATGCTCCTCGGGCACCAGCAGCCCGTGCAGGCCGAGCTCGCCGAGGCCGCGCCACAGCTCGGCATCGAAGCCGGTGCCGGGCTCGGCGAGGCGGCGCAGCGCGTCGAGCGGCAGCCGGTCGGCGAGGAAGCCGCGCAGCGAGCGGCCGAACAGTCCCTGGTCTTCCGTCAATCCGAACCGCATCTCAGTTCCTCCCCGCCGGCACCGCCGCCTTGGGCTCGCGCGGCAGGCCGAGGCCGCGCTCGCCGATGATGTTCTTCTGGATGTTCGACGACCCGCCGCCGATGATGAGGCCGATGTCGTACATGTAGTCGATCTGCCAGGTGGTGGCGGGATCGTCCTCGGCCACTTCGCCCTGCGGTTCGTAGAGCAGGCCGGTGCTGCCCATGACGTCGAGTGCCAGCGAGGCGAGCCGGTGCCCGAGCATGGTGCCGTGATACTTCACGATGAAGCGCCCGAGGCCCGAATCCACCCCTTCGGCGGTTTCCGTCAGCAGGCGCATGTTGTGGTTGCGCGCCGCGATCACCTCGCCCTGTAGGCGCAGCAGGCGGTCGCGCCATTCCGCGCGGTCGAGCAGGCGCGCGCCGTCGGCGCCCGGCTGCTCCATCATGCGGCGGATCGCCTCGAGCCGCTGCTGCAGCTTGTTGGGATCGCCGAGCAGCATCCGCTCATACTTGAGCGTGACGTTGGCGACGTGCCAGCCGTCGCCGCGGCCCATGACGATCTGGTCCACCGGCACGCGCACGTCGGTGAAGAAGGTCTCGTTGAACTCGGCGCGGCCGGTCATGGTCCGCAGCGGGCGCACCTCGATCCCCGGCGTGTTCATCGGCAGCAGCAGGTAGGACAGGCCGGCATGCTTCGACTTGTCGGGCTCGGTGCGGCAGAGCAGGAACATCATGTCGGCGAAATGCGCCGAGCTGGTCCAGATCTTCTGGCCGTTGATGACGAAATGCCCGTCCTCGACCGCGGCGCGGGTCTGCGCGGCGGCGAGGTCGGAGCCCGAGCCGGGCTCCGAATAGCCCTGGCACCAGATGACCTCGCCGCGGATGGTCGGACCGATCCAGCGCCGCTTCTGCTCCTCGGTGCCGACCTCGAGCAGCGTCGGCACCAGCATGCTGATGCCCTGGTTGTGGATGCCTGGCGAGATGCCGGCGCGGCTGAAGGCATCGGCGATGATCGCCAGTTCGATGACGTCGTGCGGCGCGCCGAAGCCGCCGTATTCGCGCGGGATGGTGCGCGCGAAATAGCCGTGCTCGAGCAGCAGCGCCTGCCAGTCCAGCGCCTTGCGGTCGGGCCGCTTGCGCCCGCCGCCCGGGCGCGGTGCGGCGTCGCGATGCGCGGCGATGAAGGCATCGACCTCGTCGCGCAGCGCGCGGTGTTTCGGGGTCAGCGTCAAATCCATGGAGTTCCTCCGCTCATTGTTCCAGTCCGCGTGCCGGACCGCCGCCCCGCACGCCGCATCCCGTCCCGCCCGGGCGGCGCCGGCCTGCCATCGCCCCCGGCGCCATGCGCGCGGCCCGTCTTGCGCGGCGTGCCTTGCGCGCGGCGTGCCAGCGTCCTCGCGGCATCGATGCGACGGCGCGGCAGTATCACGCCGCGCCATCGCGCGCGCAACCCCCGGGGCGCGATGGCGCGCTGCGCGCGGCGCGGACATCATGTCCGCGACGCCGACAATGCGGGAGGCGCGAAGGCATGCGATGGCCCGGATGCGGCGGCCAGCGCCGCTGGCACATGCATTGCTGCGTTCATCCCCGGAGGCATGGCGCGCGCCGCGACGGCGACGTCCTGCACCGCGGGAGGAACAGCCATGCGCCAAGATCAGCGCGATGGAGGCGGCGCGCCATGAGCGCGGAGGGTGTCGTGCTCGAACGCGACGGCGCCGTGGCGGTGCTGCGGCTGTGCCGGCCCGACCGGCTCAACGCGCTCTCCGCGGCGATGCGCCACGCCATCGCCGCGCGGCTGCGCGAGGTCGCCGCCGACCCCGGCATCGCCGTGCTGCTGCTGCGCGGGGAGGGCCGCGCCTTCTGCGCCGGCGCCGATCTCGACGACATGCCCGAGGATCCCTTCGCCTGGCGCGAGCGCATCCTGCTCGCGCAGGCGCAGCACCTCGCGCTGATCCGCATGGACAAGGTCGTGGTCGCGGCGGTGCAGGGCGCGGCCTTCGGCGGCGGCGCCTCGCTCGCGCTCGCCGCCGACATCCTGCTACTCGCCGAGGATGCGCGGCTCGGCTTTCCCTTCGTGCATCTGGGCATCGTGCCCGATGGCGGCGCCGCCTTCCTGCTGCAGGCGCGCCTCGGCGGCGCGGTCGCGCTCGACCTGCTGCTGACCGGCGGCACCCTGCCGGCCGAGGAGGCGCGGCGGCTCGGCCTGACGCGGCGGGTGGCGCCGGTGGCCGGCTTCGACGCCGCGGCGCTGGCGCTGGCGCAGGAGGTCGCGGCGCTGCCGCGCGAGGCGCTGGCGCTGACCAAGTCGCTGTGCCGCCAGCGCTGGGGCCAGGGCCTCGACAATGCGCTGGCGCATGAGGCGGACGCCTTCGCCCTCGCCACCACCACCGCCTCGCACCGCGCCGCGCTGGCCGCCGCCCGCCGGCGGCAATCCGCGCCGCGCAAGGGATCCTGACATGCTCGCCGGCACCGCCTTCGCGCCCGGGCTGCTCGCCGACCAGGTGGCCTTCGTCACCGGCGGCGGCAGCGGCATCGGCTTCGCCATCGCCTCCGCCTATGCCCGGCTCGGCGCGCGGGTGGTGATCGCCAGCCGCAGGCAGGCGACGCTCGATGCCGCGGCGGCGCGCCTCGCCGCCGAGGGCGCGGAGGTCGCCGCCTTCCAGGCTGATGTGCGCTCCTACGAGCAGGTGCACGAGGCGGTGACGCGCACGGTCGAACGCTTCGGCGCGCTCGACATCCTGGTGAACAACGCCGCCGGCAACTTCTTCTGCCCCACCGCCGGCCTGTCGGCCAATGGCTGGAAGACGGTGGTGGACATCGACCTCAACGGCACCTTCCATTGCTGCCGCGCCGCCTATGCCGCTCTCAAGGCGTCGCGCGGCGGCGGGCGGATCATCAGCATCATCACCATGAACGCGCTGTCGGGCTGGCCGGGGGCGGCCCATGCAGCGGCGGCCAAGGCGGGCATCCTCTCGCTCAGCCGCAGCCTGGCGGTGGAATGGGGGCCGGACGGCATCCGCAGCAACACCATCTCGCCCGGGCCGATCGCCGACACCGAAGGGGTGCGCCGGCTCTACGAGGACCGCGGGGTGGCGGAGCTGGAGCGCCGGCGCACCGCGCTCGGCCGCTTCGGGCGGACCGAGGATGTCGCCCATGCCGCGGTGTTCCTCGCCTCGCCGCTCGCCGCCTATGTGACCGGGGAGAACCTCGTCGTCGATGGCGGGCGCTGGCTGAAGCATGTCGCGGCGTAACGCGGACAGGGAGGGCAAGGCCATGAGCACCGATCCGGCCGGGGAGCTGGTCAGGCGGCGGCGCGAGGGCGCGGTGCTGGTGCTGCGGCTCGACAATCCGAAGAACCGCAACGGGCTCGACGAGCCGATGCGCGTCGCGCTCGGCGCCGCGGTCGAGGAAGCCGAAGCCGACCCCGCCGTGCGCGCGGTCTATCTCACCGGCGCGGGGCCGAGCTTCTGCGCCGGCGGCGACCTGCGGATGCTGCGCGAGGCCAGCGCTCCCTGGCCGGTGCATCGCCGCTTCCGCCGCCTCGGCCGCTGGCTGGTGCCGCTGATGACGCTCGAGAAGCCGGTGGTGATCGGCGTCAACGGCCATGCGGTGGGTGGCGGGATGGGCCTCGCGCTCACCGGCGACCGGCTGATCGCCGCCGAGGGCGCGGTGTTCATGGCCGGCTTCTTCCGCCTCGGCGCGATTCCCGACATCGGCATGATGTACACGCTGCCGCGGCTGATCGGCATGGCGCGCGCCAAGGATTTCCTGTTCGGCGGCGGCAGCCTGACGGCGGCCGAGGCGCTGGCGATCGGCCTGGTCGGCCGCGTGGTGCCCGATGCCGAACTCGACGCGGCGGGACTCGCCGAGGCGCAGCGCCTCGCTTCCGGTCCGGCGGAGGTGATGGGCCTCGCCAAGATCCTGATGGCGCGCAGCTTCGAGAGCAGCCTCGACGAGATGTTCGCCTATGAGGGGCTGGGCCAGGCGCTGGCCATGTCCAACCCCGAGTTCCGCGAGGGGCTGGCGGCGATGCTCGACCGCCGGCCCGCCGATTTCCCGGCCGCCGCCGCCGCGGCGCGCCGCTGAGCCCGACAGGAACCCGAGAGCATGACCGAAACGCTGCCGAGCCCCGTCGTCAACGCCGATTCCGCCCCCTACTGGCAGGGCGCGCGGGAGGGGCGGCTGCTGATCCGCCGCTGCGATGCCTGCGGCCAGACGCATTTCATGCCGCGCCATTTGTGCCCCGCCTGCTGGTCCGCCGCCCTGCGCTGGGTCGAGGCCACGGGCCGCGGCACGGTGCACAGCTTCACGATCATCCGCCGCGCGCCGCTTGCCGCCTTCGCCCCGCGCGTGCCCTATGTGGTGGCGCTGATCGACCTTGAGGAAGGCCCGCGCATGATGGCCAACATCCTCGGCGATGATGCGCTCGACACGGCGATCGGCGATGCCGTCGCGGTCTGCTTCGAGGATCGCGGCGAGGGCGCCGCCGTGCCGCAGTTCCGCCGCGCCGGCGGCCGGGGCTGAGCGATGGATTTCGCCCCCACCGAGGAGCAGCGGCTGCTGCGCGAGAGTGCGGCCGCCTTCGTCCGCCGCCACTGCCCGCGCGAGGCGGTGCGCCGCTGGGACCGCGAAGGCGAGTTCCCCGAGACGCTGCACGCGGCGATGGTCGAGGCCGGCTTCCCGGCGATGGTGGTGCCCGCCGCCCATGGCGGCCTCGGCAGCCCGATGCAGGATTGCGCCATCGTCTATGAGGAGCTCGCCCGCCCGTCGATGGACATCGCCTCGCGCATCGCGCTGATCGCCTGGGGGGCGGCGATCCTCGGCGACTTCGCGTCCGAGGAGATGCGGCGCGCGATGCTGCCGCGGGTGGCGCGCGGGGAGGCCAAGCTCTCCTTCAGCCTGACCGAGCCGCAATCGGGTTCGGACGCGGCGTCCCTGCGGACCCGCGCGCGGCGCGACGGCGGCGACTGGGTGGTGAGCGGGCAGAAGCTGTTCTCCACCGGCGCCCATGCCAGGGACAACCACATCATCCTGGTGGCGCGCACCGATCCGGACGCGCCGAAGCACAAGGGCATCTCGCTGCTGCTGGTGCCCAACGACGCGCCCGGCATCACCATGCGCCGGCTCGACACGGTTGGGCGGCACATCATCGGGCTGAACGAGATCTACTTCGACGAGGTGCGGCTGCCCGGCTCGGCCCTGATCGGGGAGGCGAACCAGGGCTGGCGCTACGTCACCCGCCACCTGGAGCGCGAGCGCATCACCATCGCCGCCTACAATCTCGGCTGCGCGCTGGCGACGCTGGAGGATGCGGTGGCCTATGCGCGCGAGCGCGAGCAGTTCGGCCAGCCGATCGGGCGCTTCCAGGCGCTTGCCCATGCGCTGGCGGACGCGGCGACCGAGGTGGAGGCGGCGCGCTGGCTGACCGCGCTGGCCGCCTGGCGCTACGACCAGGGGCTGCCCTGCGCGCGGGAGGCGAGCATGGCGAAGCTGCATGCGTCGGAGATGCTGGTGCGGCTGACCACGCTCGGGATGCAGGTGCTGGGCGGGCATGCCTACACCTATGACCACGACATGCAGCGCTACTGGCGCGATGCGCGCAATTCCACGGTGGGCGGCGGGACCTCGCAGATCCAGCGCCAGCTGATCGCGCGGGAGATCGGGTTGTGAACGGCGCGACGGGACGCCGCGGCAAGGAAGCGGGAAGATGAGCGAGACGAGCCTGCGGAACCGGGTGGCGATCGTCGGCGTCGGCGAATCCGACATCGGCAAGGTGCCGGCCATGACCGGACTCGGGCTGAATGCCCAGGCGGCGAAGCGCGCGCTGGACGATGCCGGTCTGAAGCCGTCGGACATCGACGGGCTGCTGACCGCCTATTCCTTCACCGAGCCCTATTTCATGCTGGGTTCGGTGCTGTGCGAGTATCTCGGCCTGCAGCCGCGCTTCAACGCCTCCCTCGTGGTGGGCGGGGCGACGCCGGCGGTGATGCTGAAGCACGCCGCCGAGGCGATCGTCGCCGGCCAGGCCGAGGTGGTGCTGGTGACCGCCGGCGAGAACCGCGCCACCGGCCAGAGCCGCGACCAGGCGGTGGCGGCGCTGACCGCGGTCGGCCACCCGTATTTCGAGCAGCCCTACGGATCCTCGATCCCCGGCTTCTACGCCATGATCGCGCGCCGCCACATGCTGGAATACGGCACCACGCGCGAGCAGATGGCCGAGGTGGCCGCGACCACGCGCCGGCACGCGCTGCTGCACCCCAACGCCCACATGAAGGCCCCGCTGACGCGCGAGCAGGTGCTCGCGGCCAAGCCGATCGCCGATCCGCTCGGCATGCTCGATTGCTGCCTGATCTCCGATGCCGGGGGCGCCTTCATCGTCACCTCGGCCGAGCGGGCGGCCGACCTGCGCGCGAAGCCGGCCTACCTGCTCGGCATCGGCGAGTTCCACACGCATGAGCACATCATGTGCGCGCCGAGCCTGACCGAGTTCGGCGCGACGCGCTCGGGGGCTGCGGCCTATCGCATGGCCGGGCTCGGCCCGGCGGACATCGACGTGGCCGAGCTGTACGACTGCTTCAGCATCGTGCCGATCATCGAGGCCGAGGAGCTCGGGCTCTGCCCGCGCGGCGAGGGCGGCCGCTACTGGCTCGACGGGCGGGCGGCGATCGGCGGCGGCGCGGTGCCGGTGAACACCCATGGCGGCATGCTCTCCCACGCCCATGCGGGCGCGGCGGGCGGGCTGTTCGGCATCGTCGAGGCGGTGCGCCAGCTGCGCGGCGGCCTCGGCGCGCGGCAGGTGGAAGGCGCCGAGATCGCGCTGGTGCACAATGAGGGCGGCATCCTGTCCTCGCACTGCACGATGCTGCTCGGCAAGGACAAGGCGTGAGGAGGAACGGAGCATGACCACCGCAGGCAAGCCGCGCGGGATGTATTTCGAGGATTTCGAGATCGGCCAGGAGCTGACGACGCCGGCGCGCACCATCACCTCCACCGACATCGTCAACTTCGCCTGCCTGTCGGGCGACTTCAACGAGGTCCACACCAATTTCGAGTATTGCCGCACCACCCAGTTCGGCGAGCCGATCGCCCATGGGCCGCTGGTCTATGCGGTGATGGGCGGCCTCACCTACGCCAGCGGCATCAATGACGGCACGCTGCTCGCGCTGCTGCAGATCGACGGCTGGAAGATGCTCTCCCCGGTCAAGCACGGCGACACCATCCGGATGGTAGCGAAGGTGGTGGCGAAGAAGGAATCGAGCAAGCCGGACCGCGGCACGGTCACGCTCGACCGGCGCTGCGTGAAGCAGGACGGCACGGTGGCGCAGGAGATGCGCGCCACCCTGCTCTATCGCCGCCGGCCGGGCTGAGCGCGCGATGAACGGCGCCGCCGACCGGATGGAGACGCGCGCGACGCGCGTGCTCGGCATCCGCTACCCGATCGTGCAGGGCGGGCTCGCGCGCGTTGCGCGGGCGGAGCTGGCGGCGGCGGTCTCGGCGGCCGGCGGCCTCGGCCAGATCGCCATGGCCGGGCTGCACCAGCCCGAGCTGCTGCGCGCCGAGATCCGCAAGGCCAAGGCGCTGACCTCGGCGCCCTTCGCGGTGAACTTCCCGATCGGGCGGATCGACATCTCGGCGCTGGTGGATCTCTCGGTCGAGGAAGGCGTGCCGGTGCTCTCCTTCACCGCGGGCAATCCGCGGCCCTGGATCGACCGGCTGGCGGGCACCGGCACCCGCACCCTGGTGCTGGTGGCCGGCGCCGAGCAGGCGCGCAAGGCGGAACAGGCCGGCGCCGACGTGGTGGCGACGGTGGGCTACGAGGGCGGCGGCCATCTCGGCCGTTCGGACCTGACGACGATGGTGGCGGTGCCGATGGTGGTCGATGCCGTCGGCATCCCGGTGCTGGCGAGCGGGGGCATCGTGGACGGGCGCGGCCTGGCCGCGGCGCTGGCGCTCGGCGCGGACGGGATCGAGCTCGGCACGCGCTTCGTCGCCACCCGCGAGGCGGCGGCGCATGAACGCTACAAGGCGGCGCTGCTGGCGGCGCAGCCCGAGGACACGCTGGTCATCAAGCAGAGCCTCGGCATGCCCGGCCGGGTGCTGGACAGCGCCTGGACCCGCCGCATCCAGGCGGCGGAGAAGGCGGGGGCGGACCGCGACAGCGTGCTCGCCATGGTGGACTGGGCGGCGAATGAACGCGCCGCGGTCGGCGGCGCGCTCGACGAGGGGCTGGTCTGGGCCGGCCAGGCGGTGGGCCTGATCGACGACCTGCCCCCGGCGGGGGAGGTGGTGGCGCGCATCGTCGCCGGGGCGCGCGCGGCGGCGGGACGCGCGGCGGCGCTGGCGGGCGCGCAGGGGGAAGGATGATGGCGATGCAGGATCCGGGGCGCGATTTCGGCCTGACCGACGAACAGCGCATGATGCGCGACAGCGTGCAGGCGCTGCTCGCCCGCGTGCTGCCGCGCGAGCGCATCCGCGCCCTCGACGAGGCCGGCGAGTTCCCCCTCGAGGCCTATGAGGCGCTGGCGCGGGACGGCTGGCTCGGCCTGCCCTTCCCCACGGCGATCGGCGGCGCAGGCGGCTCGTTCAAGGACCTCGCGGTCTTCGTCGAGGCGGTCTCCTGGCACAGCGCGCAGATGGCCTCGGCCTGGCTGACCACGGCGATCTATGGCGGGCGGCAGCTGCTCGGCGCGTCCGAGGCGCTGAAGGCGGAGATCATGCCGGGCCTGCTGCGCGGCGAGACCCGGCTCGCCTTCTGCCTGACCGAGCCGCATACCGGGTCGGACGCGGCGGCGATCCGCACCCGCGCGGTGCAGGACGGCGACGGCTTCGTCATCACCGGGCAGAAGATCTACATCACCTGCGCCCATGTCGCGCACCACCTCGCGGTGGTGACCAAGACCGAGGCCGATGCCGGCCATCGCGGTATCACCGTGTTCCTGGTGGATGCGCGCAGCCCGGGGCTGACCATCCGGCCGCTGCGCGCACTCGGGCGGCGGATGATCCATGTGAACGAGGTGTTCTTCGACGATGTGCGCGTGCCCGCCGCGCGCATGCTGGGCGGGCGCGGCCAGGGCTGGAGCAACCTGATGCGCGGGCTCAATGTCGAGCGGCTCTGCCTCGCCGCGGCGGCGAGCGGCAACTGCCAGCGCATCATCGACGACGCCCGCGAATTCGCGCTGGACCGCACCGCCTTCGGCCGCCGGATCACCGAGTTCCAGGCGGTGGCGCACAAATTCGCCGACATGCGGATGATGGCCGAGGCGGCGCGCGCCCTGACCTACCGCGCGGCGGAGATGATGGATGCCGGCCTCGACCCGGTGAGCGAGACCACGATCGCCAAGGTCGTGGCGACCGAGAACAACAGCCGCTGCGCCGACATGGGCATCCAGATCATGGGCGGGGCCGGCTACATGATGGACCACGACATGCAGATGTATTTCCGCGACGCGCGCGTGGGCACCATCGGCGGCGGCACCAGCGAGATCATGCGCGGGATCATCGCCCGCCGCATGGGGCTGTGAGCGGCAGCGGGGCGCGGTCATGCGGACCGCCGAAGGCGCGCTCGATGCCGCCACCGCGGCGATGCTGTGGATCGCCGGGGCGGCGCTGCTGCTGATGATGGTCAACGTCACGCTCGACGTGACGCTGAAATTCCTGTTCCGCTGGCCGGTGCCCGGCACGCTCGAGATGGTCTCCTACTACTTCATGGCGGCCGCGGTGTTCTTCCCCTTCGCCCATGTGCAGCGCAAGCGCCACCACATCGCGGTGACGCTGTTCACCGACGCGCTGCCGGCGCCCGCGCGCCGCGGGGTGGAGGCGGCGGCGCTGCTGCTCTCGGCCGTCTATTTGGCCGCCTTCGGCTGGGCCGGCGCCGAGGAGGCGTGGGAGATGACGCAGGTCGGCGAGGCCACCGGCGCGGTCGCGTTCGACGTGCTGATCTGGCCGACGCGCTGGGCGGTGCCGCTCGGCACCTGGTCGATGGCGGCGTGGATGCTGCTGCAGGCCGTGCGCGAGGTGGCGCCGCCCCGGGCGCCGGCGCCGTGACGCGCGCCGCGCCCTGGGCGATGCCCGCCGGTTCAGGCGGGAGGCGGGGACAGCAGCGCCTCCAGCTCGTGGCGGCGGATCTTGCCGGTGGTGCTGCGCGGCAGCGCGGCTTCCTCGATGAAGCGGATCTCCTTGGGCACCTTGTAGCCGGCGATGGCGGCGCGGCAGGCGGCGATCAGCTCGGCCTCGGTCAGTGCCGCGTCGCGGCGGGCGACGAAGGCCACCGGCACCTCCCCCCAGCGGGCGTCGGGGCGGCGCACCACCACCGCCTCGCTCACCCGCGGGGAGGCGAGCAGCACGCGCTCGATCTCGGCCGGGTAGATGTTCTCGCCGCCCGACTTGATGAGGTATTTCACCCGGTCCACGAAATCGAGCGTGCCGTCCGGGTTGCGCCGCATCACGTCGCCCATGTGGAACCAGCCGCCGCGGAAGTCGCGCGCATTGGTCTCGGGCGCGCGCCAGTAGCCGCTGAACAGGCTCGGGCCGCGGAAGGCGACCTCGCCGGGCTCGCCGTCGGGCACCTCGCGGTCCTCGGAGTCCACCAGGCGGATGCGGCAGTAGGAGCTCTGCACCTTCGACAGCCGCGCCGGCGTCGCGCCCACCGGGATGCGGCCGCGGCTGGCCGGGCCGGGGCCGGTCTCGGTCGAGCCGAAGGTGTTGCGGAACGGCGCCTGCAGCCTTTCGGTCAGCTCGGCGATGGCGGCCGGCGCGATCAGGTCGGCCATGGCGCCGACCAGCCGGACCCCGCGCGGGCGCGCGCCGGTGCGGCGCAGTTCCTCGAGCAGCGGCTCGGCGGTGCCGGGCATGACCGAGAGCCAGCCGAGCTCCTCGCGCGCCAGCACCGCGACCAGGGCGGCCGGGTCGAAGCCGTCGTGGATGATGACCTTGCCGCCATGCATCAGCGCCGCCAGCGCGCTGTCGGTCGCGCCCATGTGGAACATCGGCGACCAGGCGACGAAGGTCTCCTCGGGGAAGGCGCTCTGGTCGGCGCGGGCGATGATGGCGCGCGCGGCCATGGCGCGCTGGCTGATCAGCGCGCCCTTCGGCATGCCGGTGGTGCCGCTGGTGTAGAGGATGACGAGGCCGTCCTCCGGCTCGGCGCGGTCGGGCGGCGGCGCGGCGCTTTCGGCGGCCAGCGCCGCCTCGTAGCGCGGGCCGAAGACCAGGCCCGGCAGCGCGCCGCCGCCGGCCTCGGCCAGGCGCGCCTCGAAGCGTTCCGAGACCAGGCACAGGCAAGGGTCGGCGAGGGCGAGGCAATAGGCCAGTTCCTCGCGCGACTGGCGCCAGTTCTGGCAGGCCACGATGGCGCCGAGCGAGGCGGCGGCGAGTTCGGCCTCGACGAATTCGTGCCGGTTCTCCGACAGCACGGCGATGCGCTCGCCGCGCCCGACGCCGCGCGCGGCGAGCGCGCGGGCGAGGCGGTTCACCCGTTCCTCCAGCGCGCCATAGGTCCAGCGCCGGCCATCCTGTTCGAGCGCGACGCGGTCGCGGTGCCGCGCCGCGCGGTCGCGGAACAGGTCCGCGACGGTCAGCGCCGCGGCGCCAAGGATGCCGGGCTCGGCGGGGCTTTCGGTCATGGCGTCCTCCTGCTTCTTCGCGCGCAGGCTGCGGGCGGGGCGATGATGCGTCAACGGGGCGCGCGGCGCGGGCGCGGATGGGGAGAGAGGCGATGAGCGGCATCGGCAGGCGGACAATGCTGGCGGCAGCACTCGGCGCGCCGGCGGCAGCGCGCGCGCAGGAGGCGGCCTGGCCGGCGCGGCCGGTCACGCTCGTCACCGGCTATCCGGCCGGGGCGCTGACCGACACGGCGACGCGCGCGGCGGCCGAGCGGCTGGCGCGCGAGCTCGGCCAGCCGGTGGTGGTGGAGAACCGCACCGGCGCGGCGGCGGCCATCGCCGCCGCCCATGTCGTGCGCGCGCGCCCCGACGGCTACACGCTGCTGATGGGCGCGGCGAGCCTCGCCATCGCGCCGGCGCTGCAGCCGCAGCTGGTGCCGCAGGACCCGCTGCGCGAACTGGCGCCGATCGCGCATTTCTACGACACGCCCTTCATCCTGGTGCTCCACCCCGACGTGCCGGCGGCCGACTTCGCCGGTTTCCTTGACCTTGCGCGGCGCACGCCGGGCGGGCTGACCTTCGGCAGCTCGGGCATCGGCGCGGTGAACCACCTGATGATCGAGATGATCCACCGCGCCTCCGGCGCGCCCTTCGTGCATGTGCCCTATCGCGGCGCGGCGCCGGCGCTGGTGGACCTGACGGCCGGGCGGCTGCCCGCCTTCCTCGCCACGGTGTCGGATGCGGCGCCGCTGCTGGCCGACCGCCGCGCGCGCGCCATCGCCGTCACCGCGCGCGAGCGGATCGCGCTGATGCCCGACCTGCCGGCGATGCAGGAGACGCTGCCCGGCGTGCAGGCGAGTTTCTGGCAGGCGCTTTTCGCCCCGGCGGGCACGCCGCAGCCGATCATCGCGCGCCTTGCCGCGGCAATGCGCGCCGCCACCGCCGATCCCGCCTTCCGCGCCCAGTGGGAAGCGCGCGGGCTGGTGATGGGCCAGGGCGGGCCGGAGGAGCTGCGCGCGCTGCTCGCCGCCGACCTCGCGACCTGGCGATCGCTGATCCGCGAGGCCGGGATCAGAGTGGAGTAGATGCCGCAGCGCCGCCCGCCTCCCTGCCGCCCCCGGCCCGGACCCGCCGCATGACCTCGCTGCAGATCGGCTTCGCCGGGCTCGGCGCCGTCTTCGTGCTGATCGCGCTGCGGGTGCCGATCGGCGTCGCCCTCGGCGGCGTGTCGGTCGTCGGCATCGCGGTGCTGCGGAGCCCGCAGGCGGCGCTCGGCGCGCTCGGCGCGCTGCCCTTCGACTTCGCCGCGCATTGGTCGCTCTCGGCGGTGCCGATGTTCCTGCTGATGGGGGCGGTCGCCTACCACACCGGCATGACCGGCAGCCTGTTCCGCGCCGCGCGGCTGTGGCTGGGCTTCCTGCCGGGCGGGCTCGCGGTCGCCACCAATTTCGCCGCCGCGGGCTTCGCCGCCGCCTCGGGATCCTCGATGGCGACGGCGGCGGCGATGGGCCGGCTCGCCATCCCGGAGATGCTGCGCGCGCGCTACGAGCCCGGCCTCGCCACCGCCGTGGTGGCGGCGAGCGGCACCCTCGGCTCGCTCATCCCGCCGAGCATCCTGATGGTGCTCTACGGCATCTTCGCCGAGCAGCCGATCGGCCGGCTGCTGATCGCGGGCATCGTGCCGGGGCTGCTGACGGCGGCGGTCTATGCGGCGATGATCATCCTGCGCTGCTGGTTGAACCCGGCGCTGGCGCCGCGCGCGGAGGAGCCGGCCGGCTGGGCCGAGCGGCTGGCCGCGCTGCGCCAGGTCTGGCCGATCCCGGTGCTGGTGCTGGCGGTGATCGGCAGCCTCTATGGCGGCGTCGCCACGCCGACCGAGGCGGCGGCGGTCGGCGCGCTCGCCGCCTGCGGCATCGCCGCGCTGCAGGGCCGGATGTCGCGCGCGGCGATGGGCGCGGCGGTGATGGAGGCGCTGGAGGGGACCGCCTCGATCTTCTTCATCGCCATCGGCGCGGTGCTGCTGTCGCGCTTCCTGGCGCTGTCGGGGATGCCGGGCTTCCTTGCCGGGCTGATGGGAAGCTGGGCGGTGGATCCGCTGCTGGTGGTGATCGGCGCCTCGCTGATCTACCTGTTTCTCGGCTGCTTCCTCGATCCGCTCGGGCTGATGCTGCTGACGCTGCCGGTGCTGCTGCCGATGTTCCAGGCGCTCAACCTCGACCTGGTGTGGATCGGCGTGCTGGTCATCAAGTATCTCGAGATCGGCCTGCTGACGCCGCCGGTGGGGATGAACGCCTATGTCGTCAGCGGCATCGTCGGCAAGGAGGTGCCGCTGCCGACGATCTTCCGCGGCCTGCTGTGGTTCCTGGCGGCCGAGGCGGTGATCATGGCGCTGCTGATCGCCTATCCGCAGATTTCGCTCTGGCTGCCGGACCTGATGGGGCGCTGAGGCTGCCGCCCCGCGCGCGACCGGCCATCAACCACAAGGGAGGAACGGAGATGACGAGACGATCGGGACTGACAACCCTGCTGGCCGGCGCCGCGCTGGCGCTGGGCAGCCTGCTGCCGGCCGGCGCATCGGCGCAACAGCGGGCGCTGACCTATTCCAGCTACCTGCCGCCCAGCCACGGCAGCAACCGCGACGGGCTGATCCCGCTGTTCCAGGAGGCGGAGCGCGCGACCGGCGGGTCGCTGCGGATCCAGCTGCACACGGGCGGCTCGCTGGTCGCCGGGCCGGCGACGCTCTCGGCCATCCGCACCGGGCTGGTCGATGGCGGCTTCGTCGTCTCGCTCTACCACCCGAACCAGATCCCGCTGAACACGGCGATGAGCGACCTCGCGCTGCTCGCCGCCGATCCGCTGGCGACGATGGGCGCCATCAACGAGACGGTGCTGCTGAACTGCCCGGACTGCCTGGCCGAGTATCGCCGCAACAACACGGTCTATATCGGCGCCTACTCGACCACGCCATACCGCGTCATGTGCCGCCAGCCGGTTCGCAGCATGGACGACCTGCGCGGGTTGCGGATGCGCGCGGCCGGCAATGTCTATGGCCGCTGGGCGCAGCGCATGGGCGGCGTCGGCGTCAACATCCCCAACGCCGAGGCCTATGAGGCGCTCGAGCGCGGCCAGCTCGACTGCGTCATCGGCTCAGTGGCCTGGCTCGAGACGCTGTCGCTGTGGGATGTGGCGAAGAACGTCGTGGACCTGCCGATGGGGGCGTATTTCGGCGGCGCGCTGATCGCCTTCAACCGCGACAGCTGGAACGGCATCCGCGCCGAGGACCGCGCCGCCTTCCTGCGCCTGGTCCCGCGCGCCCTGGCGCAGGTCGCGGTCGGCTACGTCCGCGACGACGAGACGGTGGAGCGCCGCGCGCGCGAGCGCGGCGTGACCACCTTCCCGCCCGATCCGGCGCTGGCCCGGCTGCTCGAGGACTACAACCGTGACGAGGTCCGCAACGCCATCGCCGTGGCGCGCCAGCGCGGCGCCCGCAACCCGGAGCCGGTGATCGAGGCCTTCCTTGCCAATCTGCGGAAATGGCGCGAGATCGTGCAGCGCACCGGCGTGGACGTGGACCGCTTCGAGCAGGCGCTGCGGACGGAGATCTACGACCGGGCCAGGTTCTGAGGAGGAGGAACGCCATGCCGGCATGGGAGCCGCCCTATCGCGGGCTCAGGGTGCTCGATATCAGCCAGGGGCTCGCGGGGCCGTCCTGCGCCTCGATCCTCGCCCAGCAGGGGGCGGAGGTGATCAAGGTGGAGCCGCCCGCGGGCGACTGGGGCCGCGGCATCGGCTGGGGGCTCGAAGGCAAGTGCGGGCTGTTCATCGCCGGCAACCTCGGCAAGCGGTCCATCGCCATCGACGCGACGCGGCCAAAGGGGCGCGAATTGCTGGCGCGCCTCGCCCAGGGCGTGGACGTGGTGGTGGAGAGCTTCCGCCCCGGCGTCGCGGCGCGGCTCGGCCTCGGCTATGCCGATCTCGCCGCGCGCGATCCGCGGCTCGTCTATGTCTCGGTCAATGGCTACGGGCAGGATGGCCCCTATGAGACGCGGCCCGGATCGGATTCCGTGTTCCAGGCGATGACCGGGCTGATGCGCGTCAACCGCGATGCGAGCGGGACGCCGCGCAAGGTGGGCGTGCTGGTGGCCGACATCTGCACCGGCGTCTATGCGGCGCAGGCGACCGGCGCGGCGCTCTATCGCCGCGCCACCACCGGCAAGGGCGGGCATGTGGAGGCCTCGCTGCTCGAGGCCACCAGCGCCTTCCAGGCCATGGCGGTGGTCGAGGACGAGATCGCCGGCGGCAAGACCGTGCAGCCCGTGGCGGTGCCGGCGGCGACCTACGCGACCGCCGACGGCTATATCAACGTCACCGCGCTGACCGACCCGATGTTCGCCAAGCTCGCCCAGGCGATCGGGCGGACCGACTGGGCGGGGGATGCGTCCCTCGCCAAGATCGCCGGCCGGCTCGAACGGCGCGGCGAGATCGATGCCGGGCTGGCCGCGCTGTTCGCCACCGCGCCGACCGCGCATTGGATCGAGCTGCTGAGCCGCCACGACGTGCTGTGCGGCGCGGTGAACAGCTATGCCGAGATGCGCGCCGATCCGCAGGTGCGCCATTCGCGCATCCTGACGGAGCTGGACCAGGCGCCCTATGGCCGCATCCTTGTGCCCCGGCTGCCCGGGGTGCCGCCGGAAGCCGCGGCCGCGATCCGGCCCGCGCCGGGCATCGGCGAGCACAGCATCGAGGTGCTGGAAGGGCTCGGCGCGACCGGCGCCGAGATCGCCGCGCTGATCGAGGAAGGCATCGTCCTCGCGGGCTGAACCCTGAAACGAGAAACGGGGGGAGAAGGGAACTTCTCCCCCCGTACCCCCCTCAACCTTTCTTGGCACCTGGGAACTGACAGCCGAGGCCGGCGCCAGATGACAAGGAAGGGAGGAGGTTCGGGAGAGGTTCTCCTCCCCCGGCCTTACTTCGCCAGTTCGGCTTCCAGTTCCGGCACCGCCTTAAACAGGTCCGCCACCAGGCCGTAGTCGGCGACCTGGAAGATCGGCGCCTCCTCGTCCTTGTTGATGGCGACGATGACCTTGCTGTCCTTCATGCCGGCCAGGTGCTGGATGGCACCCGAGATGCCGACGGCGATGTAGAGGTCCGGCGCCACGATCTTGCCGGTCTGGCCGACCTGCATGTCGTTCGGCGCATAGCCCGCATCGACCGCGGCGCGCGACGCACCGACGGCCGCGCCCAGGATGTCCGCGACCTTCTCGATGATGGCGAAGTTCTCGGAGGACGCCATGGCCCGACCACCGGAGATGACGATCCGCGCGGCGGTCAGTTCCGGCCGCTCGGACTTCACGATCTCCGCGCCCAGGAAGGTGGACAGGCCGGGATCGGCGGCGGTCGGCGCGGCTTCCACCGAAGCGGAGCCACCCTCGGCCGGCGCCGGGTCGAAGGACGCGGCGCGCACCGTGATCACCTTCTTCGCATCCGACGACTTCACCGTGGCCAACGCATTGCCCGCATAGATCGGGCGGATGAAGGTATCGGCATCGACCACGCCCGAGATGTCGGACAGGATCTGCACGTCGAGCAGCGCCGCGACACGCGGCATCACGTTCTTGCCCGAGGCCGAGGCCGGGGCCAGCAGGTGCGAATACCCCGGCGCCATCGCCACCAGAAGGGCGGCCAGGGGTTCGGCCAGCACCGGCGCTTCCGCACCGGTCAGCACCTTCGCTACGCCGGCGATCTTCGCGGCGGCGGGCGCTGCCGCGGCGGCACCTTCGCCTACCAGCAGCACATGGACGTCCCCGAGCGCCGCGGCGGCCGCGACCGTGCTGCGCGTGGGCTGGGTGATGCCGCCATCCTTGTGGTCGGCGAGAACGAGCACGGCCATGGTCAGATCACCTTCGCTTCGTTGCGCAGCTTCTCGACGAGCTCCTGCACCGAGCCCACCTTCTTGCCGGCCTGGCGCTTCGCCGGCTCCTCGACCTTCAGCACGCTCAGCCGCGGCGTCACATCAACGCCCAGATCGGCCGGCTTCACCGTCTCGATCGGCTTCTTGCGCGCCTTCATGATGTTGGGCAGCGAGGCGTAGCGCGGCTCGTTCAGCCGCAGGTCGGTGGTCACGATCGCGGGAAGCTTCAGCGACACCGTCTCGAGCCCGCCATCGACCTCACGCGTCACCTTCAGGGTCTCGCCATCCTTCTCGATCTTGGACGCGAAGGTGCCCTGGCCCCAGCCGAGCAGCGCGGCCAGCATCTGGCCGGTCGCGCTCATGTCGTCGTCGATCGCCTGCTTGCCCAGGATGACCAGCGCCGGGCCTTCCTTGGCGACGATCGCCTTGAGGATCTTGGCCACCGCGAGCGGTTCCAGCACGCCGTCATGCTCGACCAGGATGCCGCGATCGGCCCCCATGGCGAGCGCGGTGCGGATCTGTTCCTGCGCGGCGGACGGGCCGGCGGAGACGGCGATGATCTCCGTCGCCACGCCCTTTTCCTTCAGGCGCACGGCTTCTTCCACCGCGATCTCGTCGAACGGGTTCATCGACATCTTGACGTTCGCCGTCTCGACGCCCGACCCGTCCGCCTTGACACGGACCTTCACGTTGTAATCGACCACCCGCTTGACGGGGACAAGGACCTTCATCGGCATCTTCCTGGTTTGCTCAAGGGGCCGCCCTGCGGCGGCGCGTTCAGTAGGATTTCGGCAGCCCGAGCACGCGCTCGGCGACGAAGCTGAGGATGAGCTGCGGGCTCACCGGGGCGATGCGCGGGATCATGCTCTCGCGCAGGTAGCGCTCGACGTGATACTCCTTCGCGTAGCCGAAGCCGCCATGGGTCATCACCGCCTGCTGGCATGCCTTGAAGCCGGCCTCGGCGGCGAGGTATTTCGCCGCGTTCGCCTGCGCCCCGCATTCGAGCCCGCTATCGTAGCGCCAGGCGGCGTTCATCGTCATCAGCCGCGCCGCCTCGAGCTCCATCCAGCATTCGGCGAGCGGATGCTGGATCGCCTGATTCTGGCCGATCGGGCGCCCGAACACCA
Source organism: Paeniroseomonas aquatica (assembly GCF_030409335.1). Taxonomy (GTDB): domain Bacteria; phylum Pseudomonadota; class Alphaproteobacteria; order Acetobacterales; family Acetobacteraceae; genus Belnapia; species Belnapia aquatica. Next base: position 67,617 of record NZ_JAUFPN010000038.1, on the reverse strand, counting down.
CGCGGTCCTTGGCATAGGCGGCGGCGCGCGACACCGCGAGATGACCGAGGCCCGCCGCCTCTGCGGCGATCAGGATGCGCTCGGGGTTCATGCCGTGCAGGATGTAGCGGAAGCCCTGCCCTTCCTCGCCGATGCGGTCCTCGACCGGAATCTCGAGCCCGTCGATGAACACCTGGTTGGAATCGACCGCCTTGCGGCCCATCTTCTCGATCTCGCGCACCTCGATGCGGCTGCGGTCGAAGTCGGTGTAGAACAGCGACAGCCCCTCGGTGCGCTTGCGCGCCTGCTCAGCCGGGGTGGTGCGCGCCAGCAGCAGCATCTTCTCGGCGACCTGCGCCGTGCTGATCCATACCTTCTGGCCATGCACCACATAGCGGTCCCCGCGCCGCTCGGCGCGGGTCTTGAGCTGGGTGGTGTCGAGGCCGGTATTGGGCTCGGTCACGGCGAAGCAGGCCCGCTCGCGCCCCTCGATCAGCGGCGGCAGCATCCGCTGCTTCTGTTCCTCGGTGCCGAACACCACGACCGGCTGCAGCCCGAAGATGTTCATGTGGATGGCCGAGGCGCCGCTCATGCCCGCGCCGGATTGCGCGATGGTCTGCATCATCAGCGCCGCCTCGGTGATGCCGAGGCCGGCGCCGCCCACATCCTCGGGCATGCAGACGCCGAGCCAGCCGCCTTTCGCGAGCGCCTGGTGCAGCTCGGTCGGGAAGCCGCCCTGGCGGTCGCGCATTAGCCAGTAGTCGTCGCCGAGATCGGCGCAGATGCGCCCGATGGCCTCCTGCAGCGCCTCGTGCTGCGGTGTCAGAGCGAAATCCACGACGTTTCCCCCTTCATTCCTCGATCGCCATCCGCGCCGATCGGTTCGGACCGGCATCCGTCAAGTCACCGTCCCAGGCTGGCACGGCCCCGCCATTCGCGGAAGCACCCCGGCCGGCTCCGGCGATGCGGCGGCGTTCAGCCCGCCGGGCGCGGGCGCAGGCGCATCAGCCAGGCGGGCGGGATGGCGACGACGAAGGCGATGGCGACCAGCAGGAAGCCGTCGCGGTAGCCCATCATCGCCGCCTGCGCGGCCAGCATCCGGCCGAGATAGTCGAGCGCGTAGCCGAGCCGCTGCCCCTCGGCCAGGCCGATGCTCTCTGCCCCGAAGCCCGGGGCGACACCGCCTTCGGCAACGCCTCCCTCGGCCAGGAGGTAGGAGAGAAGCTGGCGCAGCAAATCCACCGTGGCGGGATTGGCGGTGTCCTGGGAGGCGGCGAAGGCATGGGCGTAGAGCTGGCCGCGCCGCTCGCTCATCACCGCGAGCAGGTTGGTCCCGATCGCCCCGCCAAGCTGGCGGACGAAGTTGAGCGCCCCCGAACCCTGGCCCAGCAGTTGCGGCGGAAGCGCACGCAGCGCCCCCGCGTTCAGGCTCGGCATGATGAGGGAAAGCCCGACGCGCCCCAGCGCGATCCACACCGCCAGCGACCAGAAGGGGGTGTTGGTGTCGAGCCCGGCCATGAGCAGCGAGGACCAGGCGAACAGTAGCAGCCCGGCGGTGATCATCACATCCGCCGGCAGCTTGTCTGTCAGCCGCCCGGCGATGGGGAAGGCGATCGTCAGGATGAGCCCGGCGGGCATCAGCACCAGCCCCGACCGGGTCGCGGTGTAGCCCTGGATGGTCTGCACGAAGATCGGCACCAGGTAGGTCGAGCCGAAGATGCCGGCGCCGAACACGATGGCGACGATGGAGGCGCCGGAGAAGCTCGGGAGGCGGAACAGCGCGAGGTTCAGCATCGGCGCGGCGGTCCAGGTCTCCCACGCCACGAAGGCGAGGCCCGAGACCGCGGCGAGGGTGAAGTTGAGCAGTACCATGTGCGACCGCCAGCCATGGCGCTGGCCGTTGGACAGCCCGTTGAGCAGCACGACCAGGAACACCGAGAGCAGGGCGAAGCCGATCCAGTCGAAGGGCTTGCGCGGGCCGCTGGCCGCGCGCCTGGGCATGAACAGCGCGGAGAGGAACAGCCCGGCGACGCAGGTCGGCAGCACCAGGAAGAACACGAAGCGCCAGTTGAAGTTGTCCACCATCAGCCCGCCGATGGTCGGCCCGAGCGCCGGCGCCAGCACCACGCCGATGCCGTAGATGCCCATGGCCGAGCCGCGCCGCTCGGGCGGGAAGACCTGGAAGATGGTCACCATCGCAAGCGGCTGCAGCACCCCCGCCGCGCCGCCCTGCAGCACGCGGGCAAGGATCAGGATCGGCTCGCTGGGCGCGAGGCCGCCCATCGCCGAGGCGACGATGAAGACGGCGATGGTACCGGAGAAGGTGGCGCGCTGGCCGAAGCTGTCCACCAGCCAGGCATTGATCAGCATGGTGCCGGTCATTGCCGCGAGGAAGCCGGTGGAGATCAGCTGGGCCTTGTCCTGGCCCATGCCGAATGTCCCCATGATGTCCGGCAGGGCGACATTGACGATGGTCGAGCTGAGCACGGTGCTGATGGTGCCCATCATCGCCGTGATCGTGACATACCACCGGTAATTGGGCCCCCAGCGCTTCATGAGCGCGGGGAGCGAGCCGGGCGCCGGCGCCTGGTCAGTCACGGATGGATGCCTCGACCTCCACCATCATGCCCGGGCGCAGCCGCCCTTCCTGCTGCGGCACGCGGATCCGCACCGGCAGGCGCTGGGAGATCTTGGTGAAATTGCCGCTCGGGTTGGGGTTGGGCAGCAGCGCGAATTCGCTGGTCGCGGCCTGGCCGAGGCGATCGACCGCCCCGTCGAGGACCAGGCCGGGATAGGCGTCCACCGTGACCCGCACCCGCCCGCCGGGGCGGAAATAGCGGATGTCGGTTTCCTTGACGTTGGCATCCACGCGCACGGCGTCGGGATCGTGCACCATCAGCAGGCGCTGGCCCGGCGTGACGTATTCGCCCGGATCGACGAAGACGCGGTCCACCCTGCCGTTGAACGGCATGACGATGCGCCGGTCGGCGAGGTCGAGCGCGGCGCGCTCGCGCTGCGCCGTCAGGCTCGCCTCCTCGGCCGCCAGTGTCTCGAGCTGCCGCCGCAGCACGTTGAGCTGCTCGCGCGCCGCGATGACCTCGGCGAGGGTGGCGCGCGCATTGGTCAGGTCGGCGCGCCGGGCGAGCACCGCCTGCCGGCCGGAATCGAGGGCGGCGCGGCTCTGGTCGAAGCGGGCCCTGGTGCCGGCGCCGGTGGTCACGAGTTCCTGCGCGCGCGCGAAATCCGCCTGGGCCAGCTCGAACTGCGCCTCAGCCCCGGCGAGCGCCGCCTCGGCCGCCTCGACCCGGGCGCGCTGGGCCTCCTCCTGGCTGGCGGTCTGGTGGTCGATCATCACGATGCGCGCCTCGGTCTCGGCGCGGCGGGCGGCCACGCCGGCGAGCTGCGCTTCGACATTGCGCAGGTCGAGCGCGGCGATGCGCTGATCGATGGTGAGGATCACCGTTCCCCGGGTGACGGAATCGCCTTCCGCGACGCTGACCTCCGTCACCCAGCCCGGCATGCGGCTGCTCAGCACGACCATGTCGGCGGCGATGCGCGCATCATCGACATGGATATGGGTGAACTGCTTCATCAGCCACGAACCGGCGGCGACCAGCATGGCCCCGCCGACCACCACCGCGGCCGCCCGCCCCACGATCCGCCGGATCACCCGCATCCGCGCAGGCTGGCCAGCCGTCTCCGCCGGGATGCCGCTAGGCTGCCCTATGTCCATTCTCGCAATCCGTCCTTGCAGGCGTGGCGGCGAGATTGGCCGCCACGCGATCGAACACCGCGAGGCAGAGATCGAGCTCCGCCGCGGAGATGCCGTCCAGCAGTTCCGACCGCACCGCAGCCGCGTTTTCCTCGATCAGCCGCAGCACCGGGATCGCCTTGGCCGTCAGGTGGACGGTCTTGGCGCGGCGGTCCTGCACGTCGCCCACCCGGACGACCATGCCTTCCCGCTCCAGGCGGTCGAGGGTGCGGACCAGCGTCGGCCCGCCGACACCGACGCGGGCAGCGAGGTCCTTCTGGGTGAGGCCGTCGCCACTGCGCGCAAGATGCAGCAGGGTCACCCAGCGGGCATCCGTCAGCCCGAACTCGCTCAGCCGGCGGTCGAGGCGCGCGCGCCAATGGCGGGCGATCTGCCCGAGCAGCACGCCGAAGCGTTCCTGACCGCCGAGCAGGGTTGCATCCAATCTCATCGCAGGTAATTAATTAGCCAGACAATTAATCTGATGCAATCGAAAAAGCGGCGATGGCGGTCCTCGCGGCGGTCCGCTGCCGGAGGCGGCATCCGCGATGCGTCGCCCGATGGCCGCCTGGCGGGCCGCAGGAGAGGTGATTGACGATTGCCGCGCCGGCTGCGCAGACTAAACCCATGTTCAGCGGGCTGCCGCCCGCTGGAAAAGCAAACCGAAAAAGATGAGTGGAGTGGGGGAAACCATGGAACGACCGAAGGCTGCGGCCTTGCCGCGCCGGCAGGCGCTGATCGGCGGCGCGGCGTTGCTGACGCCTGCATTGGCCACCCCGGCCCGGGCCCAGGAATGGCCGGCACGGCCGATCCGCTTCATCGTGCCCTTCCCCGCCGGCGGCTCGACCGACGTGCTCGGGCGCCTGCTCGCCGAAATGCTGCGCGATGGGCTCGGGCAGCCTGTGGTGGTCGAGAACCGCGCCGGGGCCGGCGGCAATATCGGCGTGGACGCCATCGCCAAGGCGGCGCCCGACGGCTACACGATGGGCGTCTCGGCGGGCGGGGCGCTGGCGATCAATGTCTCGCTGTTCCGTCGCCTGCCCTATGACCCGCGCCGCGACCATGAGCCGATCGCCCAGATCGCGCGCACGGCGAACATCCTGGTGGTGCGCTCGCAATCGCCGATCCGCTCGCTGCCGGAGCTGATCGCCGCGGCGCGGGCGCGCCCGGGGGAGCTCTCCTACGCCACCCCCGGGGTGGGCTCGTCGAGCCATCTGTCGGGCGAGCTGCTGCGCGTGCGCGCCGGGATCGACATCTTCGCCGTCCATTTCGGCGGCAATGCGCCCTCGGCCACGGCGATGATGCGCGGCGACGTCGCCTTCACCTTCGAGACCATGACGACCGGCCTCGCCGCGATCCGCGCCGGGCAGTTCCGCGCCCTGGCGGTGACCGGGGCGGCGCGGGCGCCGGCGCTGCCAGACGTGCCGACCATGGCCGAGGCCGGCGTGCCGGACTGCGTCACCGATGTGTTCTTCGCCGTCATCGGCCCCGCCGGGATGCCCCGCGCCGCGGTCGAGCGCACCTCGGCCGCACTGCAGCGGGGCCTTCGCGCGCCCGGCGTCGAGGAACGGTTCCGCGACACGCTCGGGCTCGAGATCGCCTTCTCCTCGCCCGAGGAGCTGCGCGGGATCATCGCTTCCGAGATCGACCGCTGGGGCGAGATCGTTCGCATTTCCGGCGCCCGCGCGGACTGACCGGCGCGCCGCCAATCCTGCAAGGACCGAACCCGATGACCACCATGACCGAGACGCGCGCGGCGCCCGCCGGCGCCCCTGGCACCACCTTCGACGCCATCGTGATCGGCGCCGGCATGTCGGGCCTCTACCAGCTGATCCGCCTGCGCGAGCTCGGCCTGCGCGCGCGCGTCTTCGAGGCCGGCACGGGCGTCGGCGGCACCTGGTACTGGAACCGCTACCCCGGCTGCCGCTTCGATTCCGAGAGCTATTCCTATGGCTATTCCTTCGACAAGGACCTGCTGCAGGAATGGAGCTGGAGCGAGCATTTCGCCCCGCAGCCGGAGACCGAGCGCTACCTCAACCGCGTCGCCGACAAATACGACCTGCGCCGCGACATCCAGTTCAACGCGCGGGTCAAGGCGGCCGAATGGGACGAGGCCAGCCGCAGCTGGACCGTCACGCTCGAGGATGGCAGCCGCCACCGCTCGCGCTTCCTGATCACCGCGATCGGCGCGCTGTCGGCGCCGACCATGCCGAACTTCCCCGGCATCAGCGACTTCCGCGGCCAGTCCTTCCACACCGGCCTGTGGCCCAAGGAGCCGGTGGATTTCGCCGGCAAGCGCGTCGCCGTCATCGGCACCGGCGCCTCGGGCGTGCAGACCATCCAGGAGGTCGCCAAGATGGCGCGGGAACTGGTGGTCTTCCAGCGCACGCCGAACTGGTGCGCCCCGCTCGGCAACGGCAGGATCGCGCCCGAGGAGATGGAGCAGATCCGCGCCCGCTACGACGAGATCTTCCGTCGCTGCGAGGAGACCTTCTCCTGCTTCCTGCACACGCCGATGGACAAGAACACCTTCGACGCGTCCGAGGAGGAGCGCAACGCGATCCTCGAGAAGCTCTACAACGAGCGCGGCTTCGGCATCTGGGTCGGCAACTTCAAGGACATGCTGACCAACCGCGAGGCCAACCGGGTCATCTCGGACTTCGTCGCCAACAAGATCCGCCAGCGGGTGAAGGATCAGAAGGTCGCCGAGAAGCTGATCCCGACCAACCACGGCTTCGGCACCCGCCGCGTGCCGCTCGAGACCAACTACTACGAGGTCTACAACCAGCCGAACGTGACGCTGGTGGACACCCGCGAGACGCCGATCGAGCGCATCACCGGGACCGGCATCCGCACCAGCGAACGGGACTACGAATTCGACATCATCGTCTATGCCACCGGCTTCGACGCCTTGCGCGGCGCCTTCGACCGCATCGACTTCCGCGGCAAGGACGGCGTGACGCTGAAGGAGATGTGGAAGGACGGCGCGACATCCCTGGTCGGCATGTTGCAGGACGGCTTCCCCAACATGTTCATGCTGCTCGGCCCGCACGCCGCGCTCGGCAACATCCCGCGCTCGATCGAGTTCAACGTGGACTGGGTGACCCGGCTGCTGCGCCACATGCAGGCCAATGGCCTGACGCGCGCCGAGGCGACGCCCGAGGCGATGGCGAAGTGGATGGACCATGTGATGGAGGTCGCCAAGGGGCTGCTCTCCATGGAGGTCGATTCATGGATGACCGGCGTCAACGTCAATGTCAAGGGCCGGCAGGTGCGCCGCGTCGCGCGCTACACCGGCAGCGCGCCGGCCTACCGCGGTTGGGCCGACGACATCGCCGCGCGCGGTTATGCCGGCGTGGCGCTGAGCTGATTCCGGGGACCGCCATGCACCTCGAGGCTTTTCCGATGGTTTCTTCGCCTCCTCGCGGCGCCGCCCGCGGCGCGGAGCATGGCGGCTGATGCCGCGTCCGGCCATGCTGGCCGCGGCCCTTGCGCCGGCCCTCGACGCGCCCCGCGCGGAGCCGCGCCCGCAGGAATGGGAGCGGTTCACGCGGCGCGACTGGGCCGCGCTCGCCGCCGGCACGCCGCCCGCCCTGACGGAAGCCGAGTTCGCCGCGCTGTGCGGCGTGAGCGAGCCGGTCTCCTTCGCCGAGGTGACCGAGACGCTGACCCCGCTCGCCTGCCTCATCAACCTCGAGGTGGCGGCGGCGCGGCGGCTGGCGGCGGAGAAGGCGGCCTTCCTCGACCGCGCGGCGGAACACCGGCCCTTCATCGTCGCCATCGCCGGCAGCGTCGCCGTGGGCAAGAGCACGCTCGCGCGCACGCTGCGGTTCCTGCTGGCGCGCTGGCCCGACCATCCGCGGGTGGATCTCGTGACCACCGACGGCTTCCTGCATCCGAACCGGGTGCTGGAACAGCGCGGTCTGATGCACCGCAAGGGCTTTCCCGAAAGCTACGACCTGCGCCGGATGATCCGCTTCCTCGCCGATGCAAAGTCGGGGCTCGAGGTGCAGGCGCCGGTCTATTCGCACCTCGCCTACGACATCGTGCCCGGCGAGCACCAGGCGGTGCGCCGGCCCGATATCCTGATCTTCGAGGGGCTGAACGTGCTGCAGACCACCGCCACCTCGGTCGTGGCCTCGGATTTCTTCGACTTCTCGATCTACGTCGATGCCGAGACCGCCGACATCGAGGCCTGGTACCTGGAACGCTTCCTGCTGCTCCAGCGCACCGCCTTCCGCGACCCGGCCTCCTATTTCCACCGCTACCGCGACCTGCCGCGCGCGGAGGCGGAGGCGATGGCGCGCGACATCTGGCGCCGCGTCAATCTCGTCAACCTCCGGCGCAATGTCGCGCCGACGCGCGAGCGCGCGCGGCTCGTGCTGTCCAAGCGCAGCGATCATGCCGTGGGGGAGGTGCTGCTGCGCCGCCACTGACCACGCCCCCCGCGCCGCGATGGCGCCCCACGCCGCCTGTGCAGCCGGCCCCTGCCTGCACGCCGCCCGAGGCTCCCCTGCCCATGTCCGCCAGCCCCGCTTCCCCGGTTTCCGCCCGCGCCGCCGCCACCGTGCTGCTGTTGCGCGACCGCCCGCAGGGCATGGAGGTGTTCATGGTGGTCCGCCACCATGAGATCGACTTCGCCTCGGGCGCGCTGGTGTTTCCCGGCGGCCGCGTCGATCCGGACGATGCCGCGATCGCCGAGGCCCTCGGCGGTGCTTCGCACGCCACGCCCATCCACGTCGCGGCGGTGCGCGAAACCTTCGAGGAATGCGGCGTGCTGCTGGCCCGGCGGCGCGGCGAGCAGGGGCTGGTCGGCGCCGAGGTGGTGCAGCGGCTGGAGGCGCCGCGCGCCGCGCTGTGCCGCCGCGAGGCCGCCTTCGCCGATATCCTCGCCGCCGAGGACCTGGTGCCGGCGACCGACCTGCTGGTGCATTTCGCGCATTGGATCACGCCGCGCACCCAGCCCAAGCGCTTCGACACGCATTTCTTCCTAACCGTCGCGCCGGAGGACCATCTCGCCCTGCATGACGGCGGGGAGGCGGTCGATTCCGTCTGGATCCGGCCGGCCGACGCGCTGGACGATGCCGCCAACGGGCGCCGCAAGATGATATTCCCGACCCGCATCAACCTGATGAAGCTGGCGCGCGAGACCACCGCCGAAGCCTCGATCGGCGCCGCGCGCAGCGCGCCCGTCATCACCGTCGAGCCGGAATTCGTGCGCGCCGTCCCCGGCGGGCGCGAACTCCGCATCCCGCTCGCCGCCGGCTATGGCGGCGAGATCTTCCTCGCCCACGACATGCCGGCCTCGGGCGGGGCGCCGCCGCGTTGACCGGCGCGCGGCGATGATCGGACCTTCCATCGAAGGGCGCCCGCCCGCCCGGGCGGGCGGGCGGAAGTGCCGCGGCATGGCGCCCCGGCGGGACACCGGCGCACGCGGAGCCGGTCGGTGAGCGCGGGACGCGGTGCCCCCGTGTCGGCGCGCGCGGCCGGCGGCGGCCAGCCCGCCGCGGCCAGGCTGACCGCCGAGCGCCGGGCCCAGATCACCGAGGCGGCGGGCGAATTGTTCGGGCGCCGCGGCTATCACGCGGCGACGATGCGCGACATCGCCCTTCGCGTCGGCGTCAGCCCCGGGCTCATCTACAACTATGTCGAGGACAAGGAGGAACTCCTGCTCCTGGTCCTCGACAGCCTGCTTGATGCCTATGCCAGCAGTATCCCGGCGGCGCTCGCCGGGTTGCGCGATCCGCTCGCGCGCTTCGCCGCCGCGGTGGATACCTATTGCCGGATCGTCGCCGAAAGGCCCGAGGCGACCCTGCTCGCCTATCAGGAATCGCGTTCGCTGCGCCGCTCGTTGCGCGAGCACATCAAGCGGCGCGAGGTCGAGACGAATGCGCTGATCGCCGACTGCATCAGCGACGGCATCGCGCAGGGGCTGTTCCGGCCGGTGGATGCCGAGCTGACCGCCTATCGCGTGGTGATGATGGCGCATGGATGGGCGCTCAAGACCTGGCGGCTGGCGGGGCGGATGACGATCGACGACTACATCGCCGACAGCCTTGAGATGCTGCTCGGCGCGCTGCTCACGCCGCTCGGCGCGCAACGGCGGGCGGAGGCGGCGCGGTGACCATCCAGATCCTCAACGGCCTCGTCTATGGCAGCCTGCTGCTGGTGCTGGCGGCGGGGCTGGCGCTGATCTACGGGCTGCGGCGCGTGGTCAATTTCGGCCATGGCGCCTTCTACATGCTCGGCGCCTATGCCGGCTACACGGCGGCGCAGGCGGGCGGCTTCTGGGCCGGGCTGGCGGCGAGCGCGGTGGTGCTGGCGCTGTTCGGCGCAGTGCTCGACCGGCTGGTGTTCCGCGCCTTGCAGGACCGCGACCCGCTGGTGACGGTGATCGTCACCTTCGGCCTGCTGCTGGTGATCGAGGATGCGGTGCAGTGGATCTGGGGCACCGAGGGCCGCTCGATGGATGCGCCGGCGCTGCTGGCGGGTTCCGTCGCGCTGGGCGGCGACGCCTTCCCGGTCTATCGCCTGGCGGTGATCGCCATGGCGGCGGCGCTGACCGCCGCGCTGCTGGCCTGGCTGCACCGTTCCCGCGCCGGGCTGTTCGTCCGCGCCGCGAGCCTCGATCCGGCGATCACCGCCGTGCAGGGGGTGAACACCGACGCGGTGGCGATGCTGGTCACCGCGCTCGGCGCCGCGCTGGCCGGGGTGTCGGGGGTGATCGCCGCGCCGTTCCTGTCGCTGTCCCCGGCGATGGGCGGGCAGATCCTGGTGGATTGCTTCGTGGTGGTAGTGGTGGGCGGGCTGGGCAGCCTGGGCGGCGCGGCGCTGGCGGCGCTGCTGCTCGGCCAGGTGCAGGTGCTGGGCGCGGTGCTGCTGCCCGACATCGCGGCGCTGATCCCGTTCCTGACCATGGCGGCGGTGCTGCTGTGGCGGCCGACCGGGCTGGCGGGGAAGCGGCTGTGAGCGGGGCAGGGCGGATCGCCGCCGGGGCGCTGGCGGCAGCGGCGGCGGGGCCGGCGATCGCGGCGCTGGTGCCGCCGGGCGTGCTGCTCTCGCTGCTGGCGCAGGCCTGCATCTACGCCATCCTCGCGCTGTCCGTCGGCGTGCTGGCGCGGCAGAACGGCATGGTCAGCTTCGGTCATGCGGCGATGTTCGGCGCCGGCGCCTATCTCGCCGGCATCGGCCTCGGCGCGCCCGGGCTGCTGCCGGCGGAAGCGGCGCTGCCGCTGGCCGTGCTGGCGGTGGCGGCGGTCTGCTTCGGCCTCGGGCTGATCGTCGTGCGGGTGCACGGCATCGCCTTCGCCATGCTGACGCTCGCCCTCGGCCAGGCCTGCTTCGAGGCGGCGAACAAGGCGCGCGGCGTGACCGGCGGCGCCGACGGGCTGACCGTGGCCCTGCCGCGCGAGATCTTCGGCCTGCCCGCCGCCACCTTCCAGCGGGCCGAGGGAATGTTCCTCATCGCCTGGCTGGCGATGGTGGCGCTGGCCGCGCTCGCCGCGCTGCTCGCGCGCAGCCGCTTCGGCCTGCTGACCGAGGCGATCCGGGAGAACGAGGAACGCGCCCGCTTCCTCGGCTATGGCACGGTGCTGCCGCGCGCGGCGGTGTTCGCGCTGTCGGGCGGCATCGCCGCGGCGGGCGGCGTGCTCTACGTGCTCTACAACGGCTTCGTCTCCCCTGAGACGGTGCATTGGAGCGTCTCGGGCTCGGCGCTGATCATGGCGCTGCTCGGCGGCACGCGCACGGTATGGGGGCCGCTCGCCGGCGCGGCGGTCTATTTCCTGCTGCGCGAGCAGCTGGTCGAGGTGACCGAGCGCTGGCTCGGCCTGCTTGGCATCCTGCTGGTGCTGGTCATGGTGTTCCTGCCGGACGGGCTGTCGGGCCTGCCGCGGCGGCTGCGCCGGCGGCACGGGGCCGAGGCATGAGCGCGCCGGCGCTCTTGGCGCGGGGTCTCGCGCGCCATTACGGCGGCGTCGCGGCGCTGCGCGGCGTCGATCTCGACCTCGTGCCCGGCGAGATCCGCGGCCTGATCGGCCCCAACGGGGCGGGCAAGTCCACGCTGGTGGACGTGCTGTCGGGCCGCGCGCCGGGCAGCGGCGGCAGCGTGCGGCTGTTCGGCCAGGACATCACCGGCCTGGGGCCGGCGGCGCGGCGCCATGCCGGGCTGGCGCGGTCCTTCCAGCGCACCAGCATCTTCCCCGCCCTGCCGGTGGGCGCGCAGCTCGACCTCGCGGCGCGGCGCGTCGGCGCGACCGACGCGCCGCGCCTGCTCGATGAGCTGGACCTCGCGCGGCTCGCCGCGGTGCCGGCCGAGCAGACCGCCTATGGCGACCAGCGGCGGCTCGATCTCGCCCTCGCGCTGGTCGGCCCGCCGCGCGTGCTGCTGCTCGATGAACCGGCGGCGGGGCTGACGGCCGAGGAATCCCTCGCGCTGGCGGACCGGCTGCGCGAGCTCGCCCGCGCGCGGGGCGTGACGGTGCTGCTGGTCGAGCACGACATGGAGGTGGTGTTCCGCATCTGCGAGCGCATCACCGTGCTCGAACTCGGGGCCATCCTCGCCGAGGGCACGCCGCAGGAGATCCGCCGCCACCCCGAGGTGGTGCGCGCCTATCTCGGGAGCGCGGCGGCATGATCCTCGAACTCGACGGCGTGCACGCCTTCTACGGCGAGGCGCATATCCTGCACGGCGTCAGCCTGGCGGTGGCCGAGGGGGAGCGCGTGGCGCTGGTCGGGCGCAACGGCGTGGGCAAGACCACCACGGTCAATGCCGTGCTCGGGCTGGCGCGGGTGCGGGCTGGCGCGGTGCGCTTCCACGGGGCGGCGCAGACGCTGCCGCTGCGGCCCTACCGGGCGGCGCGGGCGGGCATCGCGGTGGTGGTGCAGGGCCGGCGCATCCTGCCCAACCTGACGGTGCGCGAGAACCTCCTGCTCGGCGCCGCGGTGCGGCGGCCGGGGCCATGGACGCTCGCCTCGGTGTGCGCGATGTTCCCCATCCTCGCCGAGCGCGCGGCGACGCCGGGCACCGCGCTGTCGGGCGGGCAGCAGCAGATGCTCGCCATCGGGCGCGCGCTGATGGCCAACCCGGACCTGCTCATCCTCGACGAGCCTAGCGAGGGGCTCGCGCCGGTGGTGGTGGACGAGCTCGGCGAGGCGCTCGACCGCCTGGCGACGCGCGAAGGCACCGCGCTGCTGCTGATCGAGCAGCATCTCGGGCTGATCCGCCGCGCCGCGCGGCAGTTTCATGCGATGGCGAAGGGCAGGATCGTCGCCTCGGGGCCGGTTGCCGGCCTCGACGAGACGGTGCTGCACGAGCATCTCGGCGTCTAGCGTCAACCAGGGAAGAGAAGGAACGTCATGCGCACCAGGAGAGAAGCGATCATCGGCGCCGCCGCCTTCGGCGCATTCGCCGCCGGGCTCGCCGGGGCGGCGCGCGCCCAGGCGCGGCGCGAGCCGATCCGCGTCGGCGTGCCCACCTCGCAAACCGGCGCCTATGCCGTGCTGGGCGAGGAGGTGATCCGCGGCGTGCAGTTCGCGGTGGACGAGGCCAATGCCGCCGGCGGCATCGACGGGCGGCAGGTGGAGTTCCGCATCGGCGACGAGCAGAGCAACCCCGACGCCGCGCGCCGCGCCGCCGAGCGCCTGGCCCTCGGCGGCCACGGCCTGCTGATCGGCGCGATCTCCTCGGCGAGCGGCCTTGCCATCGCGGGCCAGCTCGAGCGGTGGAACGCGCTCTATGTCTCGACGGTCAACAAGGCCGACCGGCTGACGGGCGAGGCCTGCGGGCGGCGGCTGTTCCGCGCCAACCATTCCGATGCGATGGACCTGATGGTGGTGGGGCCGTGGCTGCGCGGCCGGCCGGAGCGCAAATGGGGCATCTGCGCGGCGGACTACGTCTGGGGCCGCGATTCGGCGGCCGGCTTCACCCGCGCGGCGCAGGACGCCGGCAAGGAGGTCGCGCTCAGCGTCTTCCCGCCGCTCGGCACGCGCGACTACGCGCCCTACATCTCGCAGCTCAAGGCGGCCGGGCTGCAGGGGGTGTGGGTGGTGCTCTCGGGCGGGGACGCGATCAACTTCGCCAAGCAGGCGCGGCAGTTCGGGCTGTCGGCGGAGCTGACGATCGTCGGGCACGCCTACATCGTGCCGACGACGCTGCGCGCGGCGGGCGAGGACGTGGTCGGCTCCTATGGCGTCATCAACTACGACGCCTCCCTCGACACGCCGCAGAACCGCCGCTTCGTCGAGGCCTGGCGCCGCCGCTTCAACCAGGACCCCGGCGAATACGAGGCCGAGACCTATACCGGCATGCGCCTGATCTTCGAGGGGGTCCGCAAGGCCGAGAGCACCGATCCGGACAAGGTGGCGCGGGCGATGAACGGCCTCGAATTCGAATCGCCCTTCGGCATGGTGCGCATGCGCGCCGAGGACCATCAGCTGGTGATGCCGAACCTGATGGGCCGCGTGGTGCGCGACGGCGGTCGCGTGCACCGGGCGATCGAGATGACGCTGCCGGCCGCCGAGGCGACGCCGCCGCCCTCGGCGGCCTGCCGGATGGGCTGAGGCGCCCGCAGGAAGGAAGGAAAGGGATCGTGATGTTCGAGGTCGAGCGGCGCGAGGGCGTCGTCGTGGTGACGATGAACCGGGCGCCCGCCAATGCCATCAGCGAGGAGTTCCTCGCCGGCTTCAACCGCTTGCTCGACGGGATCGAGCGCGAGGGCCTGCCGCGCGCGCTGCACATCCGCAGCGCGCTGCGGTTCTTCTCGGCCGGCGCCGATCTCAAGGAGATCGGCGGGCGGTTCGGCGCCGAGGACGGGGTGCGCGACATGCTGCGCCATGTCGCGGCCTTCCATCACCTCTATGACCGCATCGAGCGGCTGCCGCTCGTCACCATCGCCGAGATCAACGGCCCGGCGCTCGGCGGCGGGCTGGAACTGGCGCTGTCGTGCGACCTGCGGATCGCCGCGCAGGAGGCGCGGATCGGGCTGCCGGAAGCCGGCATCGGCCTGATCCCCGGCGCCGGCGGCACGCAGCGGCTGACCCGGCTGTGCGGGCCCGGCGTCGCGGCGCGCATCATCCTCGCCAACGACATGGTGGACGGCGCCACCGCCGAACGCCTGGGCATCGTCCAGTGGGCGGTGCCGGGCGCCGAATTGCCGGCGCGCGCGCGCGCGCTGGCCGACCAGGTGGCCGGCCTCGCGGGGCCGGCGCTGGCCGCCTGCAAGGCGTGCATCCGCGCCTCGACCGACCGCGCCCCGGACGGCTACGCGATGGAGCACGACGCGACGCGGCGGCTGATGACCACGGAGGAGGCGCGCAAGCGCGTCTCGGCCTTCCTTGAAAGCAGACGGAAGTAGGAGCGAGAGATGAAACTCAACGACAAGGTTGCCGTAGTGAGCGGCGGCGCCTCCGGCATCGGGCGCGCCACCTGCCTCGCCCTGGCCGAGGTCGGGGCGCGCGTCTTCATCGGCGACCTCAACCTCGAGGGCGCGCGCGAGACGGCCGCGCGCATCGCCGCCGCCGGCGGCCAGGCCGAGGCGCTGCCGCTCGATGTCACCAAGCCCGAGGCGGTCGCCGCCTTCGCCACCGGCGTGCACGCGAAGGTCAAGCGCGCCGATGCGGTGATCAGCACCGCCGGGTGGGACCGCATCGAGCCCTTCGTGAAGAATCCGCCCGAGTTCTGGGAACAGATCGTGCAGATCAACTACCTCGGCTGCGTGCGCTTCGTGCGCGCCTTCCTCGACCCGATGATGGAGGGCGGCGGCGGCAGGGTGGTGACGGTGGCGAGCGACGCCGGGCGCGTCGGCAGCATGGGCGAGACGGTCTATGCCGGCGCCAAGGGCGGCGTCATCGCCTTCACCAAGTCGCTGGCGCGCGAGATGGCGCGCCACGAGATCACCTGCAACGTGGTCTGCCCGGGGCCGACCGACACGCCGCTCTTTGCCGCCCAGCCCGAGCGGATGCGCGAGGCGCTGGCCCGCGTCATCCCGCTGAAGCGCGTGGCGAAGCCCGAGGAGATCGCCGATGCGATCGTGTTCTTCGCCTCCGACCGCTCGCGCTACATCACCGGCCAGACGCTCAGCGTCTCGGGCGGGCTGACCATGTCGTGACGGGTGCGGGGCCGCCGCGCCCCGCGCCTTCCCTTCTCGCCCATCTCCAGGAGAATACACCGATGGACTACACCGACATCCTCTATGCCGTGGAGGATTCCACGGCGATCATCACCATCAACCGGCCCGACCGCTACAATTCCTTCCGCGGCCGCACGGTGGAGGAGCTCATCAATGCCCTCCAGCGCGCCTGGGTGGACCAGAAGGTCGCCTGCGTGATCCTGACCGGCGCGGGCAGCAAGGCCTTCTGCACCGGCGGCGACCAGAAGGAATACGTCGAGACCGGCGGCTACGGCACCAGCGCCAACGGACTGTGGGAGGTCGAGACGCTGCAGAACACCATCCGCGACATCCCCAAGCCGGTGATCGCGGCGGTGAACGGCTTCGCCATCGGCGGCGGCCATGTGCTGCATGTGCTGTGCGACCTGACCATCGCATCCGACAATGCCCGCTTCGGCCAGGCCGGGCCGCGCGTCGGCTCCTTCGACGCCGGCTGGGGCACGGCGCTGCTGACGCGCATCGTCGGCGAGAAGAAGGCGCGCGAGATCTGGTTCCTCTGCCGCCAGTACACGGCGGAGGAAGCGAAGGAGATGGGCCTCGTCAACAAGATCGTGCCGCAGGCCCAGCTGATGACCGAGGCCAAGGGCTGGGCGGCGGAGATCGCGGCGCTGAGCCCGACCGCCATCAAGTTCCTGAAGTATTCCTTCAACGCCGATTCGGCCCATGCCTACGGCACCACCAAGATGGCGATGTCCGCGCTTGACGGCTTCGGCCATACCGAGGAAGCGATGGAAGGCAAGCGCGCCTTCGTCGAGAAGCGCAAGCCGGACTTCTCGCCCTTCCGCTGAGGCGCGACGGCGGGAAACCGGACCATCACGGGCGCGGGCGGACCACCGCCCGCGCCCGCCACAAGGCAGGGAGGAGGCGGCGATGAACAACAAGCACAATCCTGGCATCTCGCGCCGGTCGCTGATGGCCGGGATGGGCGGCGTGGCGCTGGCGGCGCCCGCATCGGCGGCGTTTCCCGACCGTCCGGTGCGTCTTGTCGTGCCCTATGCCGCGGGCGGGGGCACCGATGTCGTCTCCCGCCTCGTGGCGCAGGCGATCACCGCCCGGCTCGGCCAGCCCGTGGTGGTCGAGAACCGCACCGGCGGCGGGGTCGTCGGCGGCTCGGAATTCGTCGCGCGCGCGGCGCCCGACGGCTACACGCTGCTGGTGGCGACCACCAGCCACACGGTCAACCCGACGCTGCTGCCCTCCCTGCCCTACGACACCGAGCGCGACTTCGCCCCGGTGGCCATGTTCAGCGAGGTGCCGATGGCGCTGATCGTCCACCCGGCGGTGCCGGCGGCGGATGCGCGCGCCTTCCTGGCGCTGCTGCGCGCGCGGCCGGGCGCCTTCACCTATGGCTCGGCCGGGGTGGGCAGCACGCCGCACCTGGCGGGCGAGCTGCTGCGGCTGCTGGCCGGGGTGGACATCCTGCACGTCGCCTATCGCGGCAACGGCCCGGCGCTGCAGGATCTGGTGGCGGGACAGATCCAGTTCATGTTCGACCCGGTCTCCACCGCCTCGGCGCTGGTGCGTTCGGGCAGCGTGCGGGCCCTCGCGATCAGCACCCGCACCCCTTCGCCGGTCTTCCTCGGCGTGCCCACGCTCGAGGAAGCGGGCGTCGCGGGCTTCGACTGCCGCACCTGGAACGCGGCGCTCGCGCCCGCGCGCACGCCGCCCGAGGCGGTGGCGCGGCTGAACGAGGCCATCATCGCCGCGCTGGCCGAACCGGCGCTGCGCGCGCGCTTCGCCGAACTCGGCGCCAATCCGGGCGAGCCCATGTCGCCGCCGGAGATCGCAGCCTTCATCACCCGCGAGATCGAGCGCTGGGGCGATGTCGTCCGCCGTTCCGGCATGCGGCCGGCATGACCGGGCGGCGCCAGCGCAGGAAAGGCAGGAACCCATGAACCCCATCTTCGAACGCATCGAACGCCGCCGCGGCTGGACCGCGGAGGAGACGCTGCTGCTCGACCAGGTCCGTCGGCTCTGCGCCGAGCAGATCGCCCCGCGCGCGGCCCATCACGACCGCAGCGGCGAATTCCCCTGGGACAACATCCGCCGCATCAACGAGCTCGGCCTCAACCGCATCTTCCTGCCCGAGGCCCATGGCGGGGTGGGGCTGCGCTTCCGCGCCTATCTCGAGGTGGTCAAGCTCCTCGCCGAGGCCTGCGCCGCCACCGCCATCATCTATGCGACCAACTACCATGCGCTCGGCCCGCTGATGGATTTCGGCTCCGAGGCGCTGAAGGCGCGCGTGCTGCCGCGCATCGCCGAGGGCGCGCTCGGCGCGCTCGCCATCACCGAGGCGGTCGGCGGCTCGGACGCCACCGCCATGACCACGCGCTTCCGCCCCGAGGGCGACGAGATCGTGGTCGATGGCGGCAAGGTCTTCATCACCAGCGGCGACGTGGCCGATTTCCTGCTTCTTTTCGGCAAGTGGGAGGGCATCGCCGACCCCAAGGGCGCGATCAGCCTGCTGGTGATCGAGCGGCAGGCGGTGCAGGGCTACAAGGTGCTGCGGCTGGAGGAGAAGCTCGGCCACCGCGCATCCTCCACCGCCGCGCTCGCCTTCGAGGGCTGCCGCGTGCCGCGCGCCAACCTGATCGGCGCGCCGGGGGAGGGGCTGAAGCTGCTGTTCGCCGCGCTCAACCGCTCGCGCCCCTCGGTGGCGGCGCATGCGCTCGGCATCGCGCGGGCGGCCTTCCGCGACATGGTCTCCTATGCCAATGACCGCCGCTCCTCCGGCCGGCGGATCGTGGATTTCCAGGCCAACCAGTTCACCATCGCCGATGCCGCGACCGACCTCGCCATGGCCGAGGCGTGGCTCGACTACCTGTGCGGCGTGATGGAGGACGGCGAGGAGGGCTACGGCCTCGAATCCTCGATGGCGAAGATGCGCGCCTCCGACCTCGCCATGCGGATCGCCACCGACGCGATCCAGATGCATGGCGGCTACGGCTACATCCAGGACTACCGGGTCGAGCGCCTTTTCCGTGACGCCAAGATCACCCAGATATGGGAAGGTACGAACCAGGTGCACCGCCAGCTGATCGGCCGGAGTTTCGCCCGGCGCGACTGACAGGGCGGGCCCCCAATCAACGGAGGCAACGTCCATGCAGTTCGACCCGATCCTGCCCGAATCCCGCATCCGCGCCATGCGCGCGGCGGGGCTGTGGGGCGACCATCTGCTGACCGACAGCCTGGATGCGGCGGTCGCCGCGCAACCGGGCGCGACCGCCATCGTCGGCCGCAACAGCCTGACCGGCGAGCGCGCCTCGCTGACCTATGCCGAGCTCGCCGCGCGGGCGGAACGCATCGCGCTCGGCCTGTCGCGGATGGGGGTGGGGCGCGGCGACGTGGTCTCCTTCCAGCTGCCCAACTGGTGGCAGTTCACCGCCCTGCACCTGGCGTGCCTGAGGATCGGCGCGGTGACCAACCCGCTGATGCCGATCTTCCGCGAGCGCGAGCTCGGCTTCATGCTCGCCCTGGCCGAGAGCAAGGTGTTCATCGTGCCGCGGCTGTATCGCGGCTTCGATCACGCGGCGATGGCGCGGACGCTGCGCCCGCGCCTGCCGCGGCTCGCCCGGCTGCTGGTGGTCGGCGGCGAGGGCGAGGAGGATTTCGACCAGCTCCTGGCGCCGCAGCCCGGGGCCGATGCGCGCGCGATCTTCGCCGCCGGCCGGCCGGCGGCCGACGATGTGGTGCAGATCCTCTTCACCTCCGGCACCACCGGGGAACCGAAGGGGGTGATGCACACCTCCAACACGCTGTTCAGCAATGTCCGCGGCTATATCGGGCGCATCGGCCTCGGGGCGGCGGATGTGCTGATGATGTCCTCGCCCATGGCGCACCAGACCGGCTTCATGTACGGGCTGATGGCGCCGATCCTGCTCGGCGCCAAGGTGGTGCTGCAGGACATCTGGCAGCCGGAGGAGGCGGCCGACCTGATCGAGGCCGAGGGCGTCACCTTCACCATGGCCTCGACGCCCTTCCTGTCGGATCTCGCGGAGGTGGGCGCGCGCCGGCCCGCCTCGGTCCGCAGCCTGCGGATGTTCCTTTCGGCCGGGGCGCCGATCCCGCGCGTGCTGGCGCGGCGCGCCGCCGAGTCGCTCGGCGCCACCATCATCTCCGCCTGGGGCATGACCGAGAACGGCGCCGCCACCACCACCCGGCCGGACGACCCGCCCGAGAAGGCCTTCGAGACCGATGGCTGCCCGCTGCCCGGCGTCGAGCTGCGGGTGGTGGATGCGGAAGGCCAGCCGCTGTCGGCCGATCAGGAGGGCCGGCTGCAGATCCGCAGCGCCAGCAATTTCGTCGGCTATCTGCGCCGGCCGGAATGGTTCGCCACGGACGCCGAGGGCTGGTTCGAGACCGGCGACCTCGCGCGCTTGGATGCCGACGGCTATGTCCGCATCACCGGCCGCGCCAAGGACATCATCATCCGCGGCGGCGAGAACATTCCCGTCGTCGAGGTGGAGGGCCTGATCTACCGCCACCCCGCGGTGCAGGAGGCGGCGGTGGTTGCCATGCCGGATGCGCGGCTCGGCGAGCGGGCCTGCGCCTTCGTCGTGCCGCGGCCCGGCGCCGGCGCGCCGAGCCTGGCGGAACTCAACGCCTTCCTGCTGCGCGAGCAGATCGCCAAGCAGTATCTGCCCGAACGGCTCGAAGTGGTGGAGCAGATGCCCAAGACGCCCTCGGGCAAGATCCAGAAGTTCCAGCTGCGCGAGCAGGCCAAGAGCCTGACGCCCGAGCAGCGGCAGGGCTGAACGGAGGCCCCGCGCCGGCGCGGCGGGGCATCAGCCCTGCCGCGCGTATTGCACCGCGACGCGCCCGATCCTCTCGCGCGCGATCACCAGCTTCATGATCTGCGCCGTGCCGTCGCCGATCTCGAGGCCCATGACGTCGCGCAGCCGCTGCTGGTGCGGCAGGTCCTTCGAATAGCCGGCATGGCCGTGGGTCAGCAGGCATTGGTGGATCACCTCCACCGCCGTCTTGGGGGCGAGCCACTTGCACATCGCCGCTTCCGAGGTGTGCGGCAGGCCGTGGTCGCGCAGCGCCAGGGTCTGGTAGCAGAGCATCCGCGCCGCGGCGAGCATGGTCTCCCCCTCGGCGAGGGGGAAGGTCACGCCCTGGTATTGCGCCAGCGGCGCGCCGAAGGTCCGGCGTTCCTGGATGTAGGCCCAGCTCTCGTCGAGCGAGGCCTGCGCGGCGGCGATGCATTGCAGCCCGATCAGCGCGCGGCTGTAGTCGAAGCCCTGCATGACCTGCACGAAGCCGCGGTTCTCCTCGCCGAGCATGTGGTCGGCCGGCACCTTCACGCCGTCGAAGAAGACCGAGCCGCGGCCCACCGCGCAGGTGCCGAAATCGTCGAAGCGCGAGCGCGAGATGCCCGGCGCGTCGAGCGGCACGAGGAAGGCGCTGATGCCGCGCGCGCCGTCCTCGGGGCGGCCGCTGCGGGCGAAGACGACGATCCCCTCGGCCTGGTCGGCGCAGCTGATCGAGGTCTTCTCGCCCGACAGCACCCAGCCATTGCCGGCGCGCTCGGCGCGCAGCGCGAGGTTGGCCGCATCCGACCCGCCGCGCGGCTCGGTCAGGCCGATGGCGACGATCGCCTCCCCGCCGACGATGCGCCGCACCCAGTCCTGCGCCAGCGGCGGCGCCGCGTGGCGCAGGATGATGCTGCCCATCAGCGAGCCGAGCAGCTGGACGTAGCTGACATTGATGTCGGCATGGGCCACCGCCTCGACCACCAGCCCCGCGGTCACGCAGGACTGGCCGAGGCCGCCATGGCTCTCGGGCATCTCGGGCGCGATCAGGCCGAGGCCGCCCATCTCGCGCAGCAGCGCGCGATCGAGCGCGCCGGCCTGTTCGCGCGCGCGGTAGCCGGGCGCGAGCCGGCTGGCGGCGAAGCGGCGCGCGGCGTCGGAGATCGCCTGCTGCTCCTCGGTCGGTATGAAGCTCATTCGTGGTTCCCTCGCGGATGTCCCGCCCCTGGTTGCGATCAGCCGTGGCCGGCGGCGGCACCCGCCCGCGCGCGGTATGCCGCGAGCGAGCCGGCATGCATGACATGCCCGCCGAGCGGACGGCCGATGATGCGTTCGGCGAGGCGCGCCGCCTCGATCAGCTTCTCGAGGTCGAGGCCGGTCTCGATGCCCATCTCGTGGCAGAGGAACACCATGTCCTCGGTGCAGATGTTGCCCGCGCCCCTGCTGTCGCCATGCCCGGCGAAGGGGCAGCCGCCGAGCCCGGCGATCGAGCTGTCGAACAGATCGACGCCCATCTCGAGCGCCGCCAGCACGTTCGCCGCGCCGAGCCCGCGCGTGTCATGCAGGTGCAGGCCGATGCGCGTGGCGGGCAGCGCCTCGCGCAGCATGCCCACCAGCTGGCGGACCGATTGCGGATTGGCCCAGCCCATGGTGTCGGCGAGATAGACCTTCGGCAGCACGATGCCGCGCTCGGCGCAGATGCGGTGCGCCCAGACCAGCTCGTCCACCGCGCGGCGCGGCGGGATCTCGCCCTCGAAATTGCAGCCGAAGGCGGCCATGACCAGCGCGCGCTCGACCGTCAGCCCCGCCTCGGCATAGAGGTCGAGCCAGCGCAGCACGCGCCCGCGCATCTCCTCGGCCGAGCAGTTGTTGTTGCGCCGCGCGAAGGCGTCGGAGGCATAGAGGCTGATCTTGCCGGCGAGATCGACGCCGGGCGTGGCGCGCGCGCGCTCGAAGCCCTGCTCGTTTAGCCAGACCGCCTCGTAGCGCACGCCGGGGCGGCGGCGGATGGCGGCGAAGAGCGCCTCGGAATCCGCCATCTGCGGCACCGCCCTGGGCGAGACGAAGGAGGCGACCTGCACCGCCTTGAGGCCGGTCTCGGCCAGCGCCTCGACCAGCGCCGCGCGCTGTTCGAGCGGATAGATCCGCGGCTCGATCTGGAAGCCCTCGCGCGGGCCTTCCTCGTGGAACTCGACGCGCTTCGGCAGATCGGACATGCGTCCTGGCCTCCTCCCCATATGCGCCGGCGCGTTGCGCCCGCCGCGCCATCTTGCGGCATGAGGGCGCTGTCGCGCCAGCCGTCCCGGCGTCCTTGACAACCCTGTTCCGGCCCTCAATGATTGGACCACAAGAATGAGGCACGCGGCGCGACGCAGCCGCGGCCATGGGTGGGGAAGTTCAGGATGACGACTCGCTTGCGGGCCGCGGCGCGGCATGCCGGCGCGGGCTGCGGATCGCGGCGCGCGATGCGGAGCGGTTGCCGCTGCCGGGCGCGGCGTCCGTGACCGTCGGCTGCTGGCCCGCGACCGGCACGGTCGCGCCCTTCTTCGATGCGCGCTCGGTGGCGGTGATCGGCGCCTCGGCCGACCCGCTCAAGATCGGCGGCCGCCCCGTCGCCGGCCTGATCGAGGCCGGCTTCGAGGGCCGCATCCTGCCCGTCAACCCGAACTACCCGACGGTGCAGGGCCTGCCCGCCTATCGCTCCATCGTGGATGTGCCGGGCGAGGTCGATCTCGCCATCGTCTCGGTGCCGACGCGCGACGTGCATGGCGCCATCGAGGCCTGCGCGGCCAAGGGCGTGCGCGCCACGGTGGTGTTCAGCGCCGGCTTCGCCGAGGTGGACGAGGCGGGGCGGCAGGCGCAGGAGAGCCTCGTCGCGCTGGCGCGCCGGCACGGCATGCGCCTGATGGGGCCGAACTGCATGGGCACGATCAACGTGCGCCGGCGGCTCATCGCCTCCTTCACCTACATCGTCTCGGGCAACTGGCCGAAGCCGGGCGGGGTCAGCATCGTCAGCCAGTCCGGCGCCTTCGGCTCCTATTGCCTCGGCCTCGCGCGCGACCAGGGGATCGGGATCAACCTCTGGGCCACCACGGGCAACCAGGCGGATGTGGATTTCACCGACACCCTGACCTATGCGCTCGAGGATCCCGAGACGCGCGTCGTGCTCGCCTATATCGAGGGCTGCGGCCGGCCGCAGGCGCTGGTGGTCGCGCTGGAACGCGCCCGCGCGCTGGGCAAGCCGGTGGTGATGATGAAGGTCGGCGCCTCGGATGTCGGCGCCGCGGCGGCCGCCTCGCACACCGCCTCGCTGGCCGGCGCGGACGAGGTCTATGACGCGCTGTTCCGCCAGTACGACGTGCACCGCGCCCGCTCGCTCGAGGAGTTCCTCTCGATCGGCTACGCCTGCAACCTCGGGCGCTTCCCGACCACGCCGGCGCTCGGCGTGCTGACCATCTCGGGCGGGGCGGGCGTGCTCACCGCCGACACCGCGCGGCGCGAGGGGCTCGACGTGCCGGAGCTGCCGGCCCCGGCGCAGGAGGAGCTGCGCGCGCTGGTGCCGGCGGGCGGGCTGCGCAACCCGGTGGACCTGACCGGCGCGGCGCTGCACGACTTCTCGCTGTGGCCGAAGTCGCTGCGGATCCTGATGCAGCAGGGCGGCTGCCCGACGGCGGTGCTGTTCATGGCCCATCTCGGCCGCAACCCCGTTTTCGTCGAGCGGCTGCGCCCGATCTTCGAGGCGCTGTCGGCCGAGTTCGCGGACCGCGTCTTCGCGCTGGCCATGGATGCCGCGCCGGAGGTCCGGCGCAGCCTCGAGGAGCGCGGCATGCTGGTCTATCGCGACCCGGTCGAGGCGACGCGCGCCATCGCCGCGCTGGTGCGCTTCGGGCGCGCCTTCGCCGAACGCGGCGCGGCCGGGCCGCCGCCGGTCCTGCCGCCGCAGCCGGATCTGCCGGCGGGCCCGCTCGACGAGCGCGCGGCCAAGGCGATCCTCGCCGGCGCCGGAATCCCGATGGTCCCCGACCGCCTCGCCCGCTCGGCGGAGGAGGCGGCGGCGGCGGCCGAGACGCTGGGCTTCCCGGTGGCGATGAAGATTCTCTCCCCCGACATCGCCCACAAGACCGAGGTGGGCGGCGTGGCGCTCGGACTCGCCTCGGCCGCGGCGGTGCGCGACGCCTTCGCGCGCGTCAGCGCCTCGGCGCGGGAGAAGGCGCCCGGCGCGCGCATCGAGGGCGTTATCGTCTCCCCGATGGTCGGGCGGGGCACCGAGATGATCCTCGGCGTCCACCGCGACCCGGTCTTCGGCCCGGTGGTGATGGCCGGGCTCGGCGGCATCCATGTCGAAGCGCTCGGCGATGTCAGCTTCCGCGTCGCGCCTTTCGGCGAGGCCGAGGCGATGCGGATGCTGCGCGAGCTGCGCGCCTGGCCGCTGCTCGAAGGCGCGCGCGGGGCGCCGCCGGCCGATGTCGAGGCGCTGGCCGCCGCACTCGCGCGGCTGTCGGTCTTCGCCGACCGCCACCGCGACCGGCTGCTCGGCGTGGACGTCAACCCCTTCATCCTGCACCCGCGCGGGCGCGGCGGCGTCGCCGTGGACGCCCTGATCCAGACGCTCTGAGCGACACAACGAGGAGACGCGCATGCTGTTCACCGAGGAACACGAGGCCATCCGCCGCACGATCGCCCGGATCGTGAAGGAGGAGATCAATCCCCATGTCGATGAGTGGGAGAAGGCCGGCCGCTACCCCGCCCACCAGGTGATGAAGATCCTGGGCAAGGCCGGGCTGCTCGGCATCACCCGCCCGCCGTCCTTCGGCGGCCTCGGCCTCGACTATTCCTACGAGACGGTGATGGCCGAGGAGCTCGGCCATGTCGCGGCGCAGGGCGTGTCCACCTCGATCGGGGTGCAGACCAACATGTGCTGCCCGGCGCTCGCGAAGCACGGCTCGGACGAGCTGCGGCGGGAATTCCTCGCGCCGCTGATCGCCGGCGACATGGTCGGCGCGATCGGCGTCAGCGAGGAGGGCGCGGGCTCCGACGTGGCGAGCATCCGCACCCATGCGCGGCGCGACGGCGACGACTACGTCATCAACGGCGGCAAGATGTGGATCACCAACGGCGCCCAGGCCGACTGGATCTGCCTGCTGTGCAACACCGGCGAGGAGGGCGCGCCGCACCGCAACAAGTCGCTCATCGTCGTGCCGATGAAGACCAAGGGCGTGACCGTGGCGCGCGTGCTGGACAAGCTCGGCCTGCGCTGCTCGGACACCGCGCAGATCTTCTTCGACGAGGTGCGCGTGCCGGTCCGCAACCGCATCGGGGAGGAAGGCAAGGGCTTCATCTACCAGATGGAGCAGTTCCAGGAGGAACGCCTCTACGGGGCCACGCGCAGCATCACGCAGCTCGAGGACGCGGTGGCGATGACGGCCGAATACACCGGCCAGCGCCAGGCCTTCGGGCGCGCCCTGCTCGACAACCAGTGGATCCAGTTCAAGCTCGCCGAATGGCAGACCGAGATCGAGGCGCTGCGCGCGCTGATCTACCGCGCGGTCGAGATCTACGTGAATGGCGGCAACGTCACGCGGCTGGCCTCGATGGCGAAGCTCAAGGCGGGCCAGCTGCTGCAGGTGATCCCGAGCGGCTGCCTGCAGTTCTGGGGCGGCCAGGGCTTCATGTGGGAGAACCCTGTCTCGCGCATCTACCGCGATTCGCGCATCAGCTCGATCGGCGGCGGGGCCAATGAGGTGATGATGCAGATCATCGCCAAGGACATGGGCCTGTCGCACCGGCAGCGGCAGCGGCATTGAGGCGGCGGGAGGTCCGGCGATGCCGGTGATCGAATCGCGGCTCGACACCGCAGCGCCCGCCTTCCACGACAACCGTGAGCGGATGCTGGCGGAGATCGCCCGCTTCCGCGCGCTCGAGGACAAGGTGCGGCAGCGTTCGGAGCGCGAGCGCGAACGCTTCCGCCGCCGCGGCCAGCTGCTCCCGCGCGAGAGGGTCGAGCTGCTGCTCGACCCCGGCGCGCCCTTTCTCGCCCTCTCCTCCCTTGCCGGGCTCGGCATGCATGACGATGACGGGGTGGAGGAGGTGCTCGGCGGCGGGCTGATCGTGGGCATCGGCCAGGTCGCGGGCACGCGCGTGATGGTCATCGCCAATGACAGCGCCATCAAGGGCGGCACCACGGTGCCGATGGGCACCGAGAAGGCGCTGCGCGCGCAGGACATCGCCCTGCGCGAGAAGCTGCCGCTGATCCAGCTGGTCGAGAGCGGCGGCGGCAACCTGTTCCGCCAGGAGGAGACCTTCGTCCGCGGCGGCCGCAAGTTCTTCAACCAGGCGCGGCTGTCGGCCGCCGGCATTCCGCAGGTGACGGTGGTGCATGGCAGCTCGACCGCCGGCGGCGCCTATGTGCCCGGCATGTCGGACCATGTCATCATGGTGCGGCGGCGCGCCCGCGTCTTCCTCGCCGGCCCGCCGCTGCTGCGCGCCGCCACCGGCGAGATCGCCGACGACGAGGAGCTCGGCGGCGCCGACATGCACGCGACCGGGCCGGGCACCACCGAATACCTCGCGGAGGACGACGCCGACGCGATCGCCCTGGCGCGCGAGGTGGTGGAGAAGCTGTACTGGAACGACCGCCGGCCGGCGCTCGCGGTGCCGCCGGCCCGCCCGCCGCGCCACGCGGCCGAGGAGCTGCTCGGCCTGGTGCCGCCCCACCACCAGACGCCCTACGACATGCGCGAGATCCTCGCGCGCATCCTCGACGATTCCGACTACCTGGAGTTCAAGGCCGCCTTCGATCCCTACACCATCTGCGGCCGCGGCCGGATCGAGGGCCACCCTTGCGGGCTGATCGGCAACAACGGCCCGATCACGCAGCGCGGCGCGGTCAAGGCGGCGCAGTTCATCCAGCTGTGCTGCCAGTCGGGCATCCCGATCATCTACCTGCAGAACACCACCGGCTACATGGTGGGGCGGGAGGCCGAGACCGAGGGCATCGTCAAGCACGGCTCGAAGATGATCCAGGCGGTCACCAACGCCACCGTGCCGCAGATCACCGTCATCGTCGGCGGCAGTTTCGGCGCCGGCAACTACGGCATGTGCGGGCGCAGCTTCGACCCGCGCTTCCTGTTCTCCTGGCCCAATTCGCGCATCGCGGTGATGGGCGGCGAGCAGGCGGCCGGCGTGCTGTGCACCGTGACCGAGGCGAAGCTGCAGCGCGCCGGCAAGCCGGTGGAGGAGGAGCGGATCGCCACCCTGCGCCGCGAGATAATCGAGAAATACGACCGCGTCTCCACCGCGCTCTACGCCACGGCGCGGCTGTGGGACGACGGCATCATCGATCCGCGCGACACGCGCCGGGTGCTCGGGCTCTGCCTGTCGATCTGCCGCGAGGGCGCGCTGCGGCCGCTGAGCCCGATCACCTTCGGCGCGGCGCGCATGTGACGGCGGGGAGCAGGAAGATGGAAATCACCATCGGCCAGCATGAGGCGCTGGCGCTTGCCCGCCGCGGCATGCGGCTCGACGTGCTGTTCACCCGGCCGGAACGCCGCAACGCCATGAGCGCCGCGTTGAACCGGGAGATGCGCGCGCTGTTCGCGGCGCTGGTCGATGACCGCTCGGTCCGGCTGGTGGTGCTGCGCGGCGCCGGCGGCTGGTTCTGTTCGGGCGGCGACATGCGCGAGCGCGACCAGAGCCTGCACGACCCGAACGCGGATCCACGCGTCGCGGCGCGCGAGCGCAACCGCCTGGGCGGGGAGCTGTTCCGCGCCGTCAACCACGCGCCGCAGGTGGTCGTCGCGGTGGTCGAGGGGGCGGCGATGGGCGGGGGCTTCGGCCTCGCCTGTGCGGCCGACATCACCCTCACCCGGCCCGACGCGCGATTCGCCATGCCGGAGGCGAGCATCGGCGTCGCCCCGGCGCAGATCGCCCCCTATGTGGTGCGGCGGCTTGGCCTGTCGCAGGCGCGCCGGCTTGCGCTGACCGCCGCGCGGATCGACGGGCGGGAGGCGGCGGCACTCGGCCTCGCGCATCACCTGTGCGAGGACGATGCGGCGATCGAGGCGCGCCTCGCCGAGATCGAGCGCGCCGTGCGGCGCTGCGGGCCGGGCGCGCTGGCGGGCACCAAGCGGGTGCTCAACGCCGCATCGCTGCTCGACGACGCGGCGATGATCGAATTCGCCGCCGAGGTCTTCGCCGATTGCGTCACCACCGAGGAAGGCATCGAGGGCACAAGGTCCTTCCTGGAAAAACGCCGCCCGGCCTGGGCCGGCGAGGCATAGGGGGGCGCCGGTGGCGGGTTTCTCCAAGATCCTGGTGGCCAATCGCGGCGAGATCGCCGCGCGCATCATCCGCAGCGCGCGCGCGCTGGGCTATCGCACGGTGGCGGTGCACAGCGCCGCCGATGCCGGCGCGCCGCATGTCGCCCTGGCCGACGAGGCGGTGGAGATCGGCCCGGCCCCGGTGGGCGAATCCTACCTCTCGGTGCCGCGGCTGCTCGACGCGGCGGCGCTGACCGGCGCCGACGCGCTGCATCCGGGCTACGGCTTCCTGGCCGAGAACGCGGAATTCGCCGCCGCCTGCATCGCCGCGGGGCTGACCTTCATCGGCCCGCCGCCGGCCGCGATCCAGGCCATGGGCAACAAGCGCGAGGCCAAGGAACGGGCGGCGGCGGCGGGCGTGCCCTGCCTGCCCGGGCTCGAATGCCGCGGCCTCGACCAGGCAGGCATCCTCGCGGTCGCGCGCGGCCTCGGCCTGCCGCTGATGGTCAAGGCGGCGGCGGGCGGCGGCGGGCGCGGGCTGCGCTTCGTCGAGCGCGAGGCCGACCTCGCCCCCGCCCTCACCCTCGCCGCGGCCGAGGCGCAATCCGCCTTCGGCGACGGCGAGCTGATCCTCGAGCGCGCCGTGCTCTCGGGCCGCCATGTCGAGGTGCAGGTCTTCGCCGACACCCACGGCAACTGCCTGCATCTGGGCGAGCGCGACTGCTCGGTGCAGCGGCGCCACCAGAAGATCATCGAGGAGGCGCCCTCCCCGGCGGTGGACCCGGCGCTGCGCGCGGCGATGGGCGAGGCGGCGGTGCGCCTCGCCCGCGCGGTGGGCTATGTCGGGGCCGGCACGGTGGAGTTCCTGCTCGACGCCGAGGGCGCCTTCTGGTTCCTCGAGATGAACACGCGGCTGCAGGTCGAGCACCCGGTCACCGAATGCGTCACCGGCCTCGACCTCGTGGCGCTGCAGATCGAGGTCGCCGCCGGCGCGCCGCTACCGCTCGGGCAGCAGGAGGTGGCGCTGCGCGGCCACGCCATCGAGGCGCGGCTCTATGCCGAGGATCCGCGCCAGGGCTTCCTGCCGCAGACCGGCCGGGTGCTGGTCTTCGACCCGCCCGCGGGGCCGGGGCTGCGCGTGGATGCCGGTATCCTGCCCGGGCAGGAGGTGACAGCCTTCTACGACCCGATGCTCGCCAAGATCATCGCCCATGGCCGCGACCGGGAGGAGGCGCGGCGGCGGCTGGTGCGCGCGCTCGAGGAACTGGCGCTACTGGGGCCGATCACCAACCGCGACTTCCTGCTCAGCATCCTGCGCGACCCGGTCTTCGCCGGGGGGGCGACCACCGACTGGGTGGACCATCGCCTCGCGATGCCGCCGGCGGCTGCCCCGGACGACGCGGCCTGGGCGCTGGCGGCGGTGCTGCTGGAAGGGCGCGAGGGCGCCGGACAGGGCTGGTGGAGCGCCGGGCGGATGCGCCGCCCGCTGCGGCTGCGGCATGGCGAGACGCTGCGCCATGCCCGCATCGCGCGCGCCGAGGGCCATCTCGCGGTCAGCCTGGGCGATGGTGCCACCCCGCCGGCCGATGACGCGCCGGCACTGGCGGTGGCGCTGCTGGCGCGCGAGGGCGACCGGCTGCGCTTCCGCCTCGGCCCCCTGCAGGCGACGGCCCGCCATGCCTTCGACGGCGAGGCGCTGCTGCTCGACCTCGGCGGCCGGGTGCTGCGCTTCGAGCCGGCGCCGCTCTCCGATGCGCGCCTACAGGACGGGGCGGCGGGCGGCGAGGTGCTCGCGCCGATGAGCGGGCGCGTCGTCGCCGTGAAGGTCACAGCGGGCGAGCAGGTGGACAAGGGCGCGCCGCTGCTGGTGCTTGAGGCGATGAAGATGCATCTCGCGATAACCGCCGCGGCGGCCGGCAAGGTCGTGGAGTTGCGCGTTGCGGAGGGCGAGCAGGTGCGGCCGCGGCAGTTGCTCGCGCGGCTGGAGCTCGCGGCCCCGGCCGGCGCCTAGCTTGCTGCGCGCTGGCCGTCGACCGCCGGGCGCGCGATGTTGGTACGCGGGGCCGGCCGATGGCGGCACGGCCGGACCCGCGCCGAAGAAACGAAGAACTAAGGGATGGGGAGAAGGCAAATGGATTCATTTTCCCTTACGCGCCGACGGCTTGCCACCGGCATGGGCGGCCTGGCAGCGAGCCCGGGCCTGTGCCGCCCGGCGCTGGCCCAGCAGGGCGGCGCGCCGCGGCCGGTCACCATCGTCGTGCCCTTCGCCGCCGGCGGCAGCACCGATGTCGTCACGAGGCTGCTGGCCGAGCGCATGGGCCAGTTGCTCGGCCAGACCGTGCTGGTCGAGAACCGTCCAGGCGGCAATACCGTGATCGGCGCCGAATCGGTCGCCCGCGCCAGGCCGGACGGCCAGATGCTGCTGATGGCCGCCGGCACCACGCTGACCATCAATCCCGCGATCGTGCCGAACCTGCCCTATGCGGTGGCGGATTTCGCGCCGATCTCGCTCATCTCGACCTTCCCCTTCGCGATCATCGCCCAGCATGACGGGCCGGCCGACATCGCCGCCATGGTGGCGGCGGCGCGGGCGCGGCCGGGGCAGATCACCTACGGCACCAACGGCCCGACCACGCTGACCAACATGGCGATGCTGATGGTGCTCGAACGGCTCGGCCTGCAGATGCAGGACGTGACCTATCGCGGCGATGCCGGGCAGCTCAACGACTTCCTTGCGCGCAACCTCGACCTGATGGTGGTCGCCGGCAGCACCGCGCTGCCGGTCTATCGCAACCGGCAGGGGCGGCTGCTCGGCTGGACCAGCGAGCGGCGCGTGCCCACGACGCCGGAGATCCCGACCTTCGGCGAGGTGACGCCGGGCCTGGTGGCGCAGAGCTGGTTCGGCCTGGTGGCGCCGGCGCGCACGCCGCAGCCGGTGATCGACCGCCTGCACGGCGCCACGGTGGAGGCGCTGCGCGACCAGAGGATCGAGCGGCGCCTGACCGACGAGGCGCAATTCCTCGCCGGCAGCACGCCGGCTGAATTCAGCGCGTTCATGCAGGTCGAGGCGGAACGCTGGCGGCCGATCCTCGCCCGCATCGCCGCCCGCCAGGGCTGAGGCCGGCGTCAAGGGGTTCGGCGCTCTCGCGCCGCAAGCAAGGGAGGAAGCGTAAATGGCTTATGGGACCATCACCCGCCGCCGCGCGGTTCTCGCCGCCGGCGCAAGCCTCGCCGCCCCGTCGGTGCGCGCGCAGGCGCCCTATCCAGCCGGCCAGTCCGTCGCCCTGGTGGTGGCGCTGGCGCCGGGCGGCGCCTCGGACGTGATCGGGCGGATCGTCACCCAGGGGCTGCAGGCGCGGCTCGGCGGCACCTTCTTCCTTGAGCACCGGACCGGCGGCTCGACCTCGATCGCGGCGCGCCATGTCGCGCGCGCCCGGCCGGACGGCACCACGCTGTTCCTCGGCAGCATCTCGACCTTCACCCTGACGCCGCTGACCATGCAGAACCCGGGCTATGACCCGATCAACGACTTCACCCACATCACCCAGGCCTGCGAGAGCCTGTTCCTGCTCGCGGCCAATCCGCGCTGGCCGAGCCTCGAGGCGCTGCTCGACGCGGCGCGGGCGCGGCCGGAATCGATCTCCTACGCGACCTGGGGGATCGGCACCACGTCGCATCTGTGGATGGAGGATCTGTGCCGGCGGGCGGGCGTGCGGATGCTGCACGTCCCCTATGCCGGCTCGCCGCCGGCGATGACCGACACCATCGCCGGGCGCACCGACTGCCTGCCGGCGCTGCTGGCCGCCTGCAAGGGGCATATGGAGGCCGGGCGGCTGCGCGGCCTTGCCGTGCCCACCGCGACGCGGCCGCCCCAACTGCCGGACGTGCCGACCTTCATCGAGAAGGGCTTTCCGGATTTCGTCTCGACGGTCTGGTATTCGGTGCAGGGGCCGCCGGGCATGCCGGCGCCGATCGCGGCGCGGATCCGCGACGCGCTCGCCGAGCACTTCGCCGATCCCGCGGTGCAGGCCTTCATGGCGACCCAGGGGATGCTGCCGCCCGAGATCGGCGAGGGGCCGCTGCTCGCCCGCATCCGGCGCGAACTGGCCCTGCACCGGGAGCTGATGGCCCGCTCGGGTGTCGAGCCATCATGAGCCGCGGGCACCGCTGAGCGGGCCGCCGGGGCCCCGAGCGACCGCCTGAGGAAGGGAGAGGATGACCATGCGACAGATGAACATCACGCGCCGCGGCGCGCTGGGGGCAGCCGCGGCAAGCCTTGCCGCCCCGGCTGCCCGGGCGCAGGCGCCCTATCCAGCGGGGCAGTCGGTCGCGCTGGTGGTGCCCTATGCGGCGGGCGGCGCCTCCGACGTGATCGGCCGCATCGTGACCGACGGGCTGCAATCGCGCCTGGGCGGCAGTTTCATCATGGACCACAAGCCCGGCGCCTCGACCTCGATCGGGGCGCGCCATGTCGCCCGGGCGCGGCCGGACGGGCTGACGCTGCTGCTCGGCACCATCTCGACCTTCACGCTGACGCCGCTGGCGCTGCGCAACCCGGGCTACGACCCGATCACCGACTTCACGCACATCACCCAGGTCTGCGACAGCCTCTATCTGCTGGTTGCCAATCCGCGCTGGAACAGCCTTGAGGAATTGCTGGCGGCGGCGCGCGCGCGGCCCGAGGCGATCTCCTATGCCACCTGGGGCGTCGGCACCACGGCGCACATGGCGATGCTCGACCTCAACAACCGCGCCGGCATCGAGATGCTGCACGTTCCCTATGCGGGCTCGCCGCCGGCGATGACCGACACCATCGCCGGGCGCACCGACTGCATGTTCGCCCTGCTCAGCGCCTGCAAGGGGCATCTCGAGGCCGGGCGGCTGCGCCCCCTGGCGGTGCCCACAGCGTCGCGGGCCACGCAACTGCCCGATGTGCCGACCTTCATCGAGAAGGGCTTCCCCGGCTTCATCTCGACCACCTGGTATTCGGTGGAGGCCCCGGCGCGCACCCCGGCGCCGATCATCGAGCGCATCCGCGGCGCCCTGACGGAGCATTTCGCCGATCCGGCGGTGCGGGCCTTCATGGCCACCCAGGGCATGGCGCCGCCCGAGATCGGCGAGGCGCCGCTGATCGAGCGAATCCGCCGCGAACTGGCGGTGAACCGGGAACTGATGGCCAAGGCCGGGATGGAGCCGACCTGACGCGCGGGCGCGGGCGGCGGGCAGCACGCGCCCGCCGCCCGGCCGGCCATCAAGCGGAGACGGCGAAGCCCTCGTAGTCCTTGCGCGCGACCTCGTCGCAGATCGCGCGGTAATGCGCCATGCCGCCCGCATAGGGCATGAAGACGCGCGGCTTGCCCGGCACGTTGGCGCCGAGATACCAGGAACTGCCGGCCTCGGGGAGCAGCGTCGATTCGGCCGCGGCGTTCACGTCGCGCACCCATCTCTCCGCCGCCTCGGGCCGCGCCTCGATCCGCTTCAGCCCCTTCGCGCGCATCCGCGTGATGCAATCCGCGATCCAGTTGGCGTGCTGCTCGATCGCCACCGGCATGTTGCACAGCACCGAGGGGCTGCCCGGCCCGGTCATGGTGAACATGTTGGGGAAGCCCGGCACCTGCAGGCCAAGGTAGTTGACCGGCCCGGCCTCCCACGCCTCGCGCAGGGACCGGCCGTCGCGGCCGCGGATGTCGATCCGCAGCAGCGGCCCGGTCAGCGCGTCGAAGCCGGTGGCGAAGACGATGATGTCGAGCGGATATTCGGCATCCTTCGTCTTGATGCCGCGCGGCGTGATGCGTTCGATCGGCGCGGCGCGCAGATCGACCAGGGTGACGTTGTCGCGGTTGAAGGCCTCGAAGTAGCCGCTGTCGATCGGCGGGCGCTTGGTCGCATAGGGGTGGTCGATGTTCGACAGAATGGTCGCCGTCCTCGGGTCCTTCACGATCGAGCGGATCTTGGCGCGCAGGAACTCCGAGGCGGTGTCGTTCGCCGTCTTGTCCGTCAGCAGGTCGCGGAAGGTGGCGCGGAACTGCAGCCCGCCCTTGGCCCACGCCTGCTCATAGAGGCGCTGGCGCTCCTCCTCGCTCACCTCGAGCGCCGAGCGGTCCTCGATGTTGAAGGGATGACCGTTGGTGTTGCTGGTCATCACGCGATGGATCTCGTCGCGGTGCTCGCGGATCCAGCGCTTGGTCTCGGGCGACAGCGGGGCGTTGTGGGCGGGCACGCTGTAGTTGGCGGTGCGCTGGAACACCCACAGATGCCCCGCCGTCTCGGCGATCACGGGCACCGCCTGGATGCCGGTGGAGCCGGTGCCGATCTGGCCCACGCGCTTGCCGGTGAAGTCCACGCCTTCCTGCGGCCATTCGCCGGTGTGGTACCATTGGCCGGCGAAATCCTCGAGGCCCGGGATCTTCGGCACATTGGCGGCGGACAGGCAGCCGACGGCGGTGACGAGGAAGGGCGCGCTGAGCGTCCGGCCCTCGGCGGTCGTCACCTGCCACAGGTTCGCCGCCTCGTCGAAGCGGGCCGAGCCGACGCGGGTGTTGAGCGCGATGTCGCGCCGCAGGTCGAAACGGTCGGCGACGTGGTTGAGGTAGCGCAGGATCTCGGGCTGGGTGGGATAGCGTTCCGACCACTCCCATTCCTCGAGCAGATCCTTCGAGAAGTAGTAGCAGTAGGAATGGCTCTCGGAATCGCAGCGCGCGCCGGGGTAGCGGTTCCAGTGCCAGGTGCCGCCGACGCCGTCCGCGGCCTCCAGCACGCGCACCGACAGCCCGAGCTGGTCGCGCAGGCGGTGCAGCAGATACATCCCCGAGAAGCCGGCGCCGACGACGATGGCGTCGAAATCGCCGCCATGGGCCGGCGTTCCGGCGCCTGAACCGGGCGCAATGTGATTCATGGCAGTCAGTCCTTCTTGTTTCCGCTCTCAGTGCCTGCCCCGGGGGCGTGCCCGTCCCGGGGGCTTGCGGCGCGGCGGCCGGGGCTGTCGGCCGCCGCGCCGCGATTCTCCCGGCCGGCGGGCTAGGCCAGCGTGCAGCCGCCCTCGGCCAGCGGCCGGAACGCCTGGTCCGCCGCGGTGGTCTGCAGCAGCTTGTAGTAGTCCCAGGCGCCGCGGCTCTCCTCCGGCTTCTTCACCTCGAACAGATAGGCCGGGTGCAGCTTCCGCCCGTCGGCGCGGATCGAGCCCGGGCCGAAGCAGTCGTCGTCGGTCGGCATCGCCTTCATCCGCGCCACCGCCGCCGCGCCGCTCGCCTTGGCCGCCGCCACGCCCATGTCGGACACCGCCTTGAGGTAGTGGGTCGCGGCGGAATAGCAGCCCGCATGACCCATGCCGGGGAGGTTGGCGGGGGTGATCGCGCGCACCTTCTCGGCGAAGCGGCGCGTGCGGTCGTTGAGATCCCAGTAGTAGGTCTCGGTCAGCACCAGGCCCTGCGCCGCCTGCAGGCCGAGCGCATGGACATCGGAGATGAACATCAGCAGCGAGGCGAGCTTGGTGCCGCGGCGGGTGATGCCGAACTCGGCCGCCTGCTTGATGCAGTTGATCGTGTCCGCGCCGGCGTTCGCCAGCCCGATCACCTTGGCGCGCGAGGCCTGCGCCTGCACCAGGAAGGAGGAGAAATCCGTGGTGCCGGGGAAGGGCGTGCGGACCGAACCGACGACGCGTCCGCCGGCGCCGCGCACGAACCCGCCGGTCTGCTGCTCCAGCGTATGGCCAAAGGTGTAGTCGGCGGTGATGAAGAACCAGCTGTCGCCGCCCGCGC
Source organism: Paeniroseomonas aquatica (assembly GCF_030409335.1). Lineage (GTDB taxonomy): Bacteria > Pseudomonadota > Alphaproteobacteria > Acetobacterales > Acetobacteraceae > Belnapia > Belnapia aquatica. The sequence goes on along the minus strand of NZ_JAUFPN010000038.1, from coordinate 30,951 downwards.
GCACCATGGCCCCGCCGGTGGAATTGGCGAGCATCCAGGTATCGTAGGTCCAGTGCACGGTGTTGGGCGAGCAGCGCGCCCCGGTGAGGTCGGTGGTCGCCGCCGAGCTGTTGAGATGGACCTTGTTGCGCTCGCGGCAGACCTCGTTGACCGCCAGCGCCACCGAGGAGGTGCCGACATCGATCAGCGCGTCCACGCCGTCGCGGTCCAGCCACTGCCGCGCCATGGCCACGCCGACATCGGGCTTGTTCTGGTGGTCGCCGAAGACCAGCTCGACATTGATGCCGCGGCCGGCGAATTCCTGGATGGCGAGCCGCGTGGCGGCGACCGAGGTCGGCCCGGTGATGTCGCGATAAGTGCCCGACATGTCGATGATGAGGCCGAGCTTGATGGTGTTCGCCGCCTGCGCCTTGGCGCTGCGCCACGGCAGGGCGCCCGCGGTGCTGGCCGCCGCCGCGGTCTTGAGAAGGCTGCGCCGGTCAATGGTCATGGGTGGTTCCTGTCCGTTCCTCTGGTTGCGGTCTTTCCGCGCCGGTCCCGCGCCTCCGCCTCGCGCCTGTTGCGCGGCGCCCAGCGGGGATCACCCCGATCCGCCCGCCTGCCCATGCTCGCGCGTGAAACTCTCGCGCAGCACGAACTTCTGCACCTTGCCGCTCGGCGTCATCGGCAGTTCCGGAACCAGCCTCATATACTCGGGCAGCTTGTATCTTGCCACCCCGCGCGCCTCCAGGTGGCGTACCAGCTCCGCGAGGTCGGGCGCGGCATCGCCGCGCGGCACCACGAAGGCGCAGCCCTTCTCCCCGAGCCGGGCATCGGGCACGCCGACCACCGCCACCTCGCGCACCGCAGGGTGCAGCAGCAGCAGTTCCTCCACCTCGCTGGCGCTGACCTTCAGCCCGCCGCGGTTGATGATGTCCTTGCGCCGCCCGGCGATGCGGATGCAGCCCGCCGCGTCGAGCGTCGCGAGGTCGCCGGTGAACAGCCAGCCGCCGGGGGTGAAGGTCTGGCGCGTCCGCTCGGGGTCGTTGAGGTAGCCGAGCGCGACATGCGGGCCGCGGGTCGCCAGTTCCCCCACCTCGCCCGGCGGCAGGATGCGCTGGCGGTCCTCGTCGAAGATGGCGACCTCGGTGCCTGGCATCGCCCGCCCATCGGTGCCCCACAGCCGCTCATCCGGGTCATCGGGGGGGGAGGCGGTGCCGACGAAGCATTCGGTCATGCCCCACATGCCGATCAGCGTGCAGCCGATGCGCTCTCGCGCCAGCGGCCCGAGGTGGCGCGGGATCGGCGCCCCGGCGGTGGCGAAGATGCGGAAGCAGGCAAGGTCGCGGCTGGCCGCCGAGGGCTGCTCGACCAGCATCGCCGCGAAGGGCGTGGCGCAGAGGGTGAAGGTGCCGCGATGCGTCTCGATCAGGCGCAGCGCCTCCTCCGGGTCCCAGGCGTCCTGCAGCACCAGCGTGCCGCCGATGGTCAGCGCCTGGCGCATGCCCCACAGGAAGCCGTTGCCATGCGCGATCGGCGAGGGCATCCAGACCACGTCATCGGCGCCGAGCCCGACCACCCGCGCCATGGTGCGGGTGGCGTACATCGTCGTGTCGTGGCTGTGCATCACGCCCTTGGGCGTGGATTCGGTGCCAGAGGTGAAGATCAGCGCGGTGATCTCGCCGCTGTCCACCCGCGCCGGGGGCGGGGCCGCCGCCGCCCCGGCGCGCAGATCGGCGAAGCCGACCATGCCCGGCGCCTCGCCGCCCATCACCACGACCGCGCGCAGCCCCGGCAGGCCGGCCGCCAGCGCGGCATACATCGGCGGATAGTCGAAGCCGCGGTGCCGTGCCGGGATCACCGCCACCTTCGCCCCGCCATGGCGCAGGATGTAGTCCAGCTCCTTCGCCCGGTAGTTCGGCAGCAGCGGGTTGGTCACCGCGCCCAGCCGGCTGATGGCGAGGTGCAGGCAGACGAACTCGGCGCAATTGGGCAGCTGCAGCGCCACCACGTCGCCCGGCCCCACCCCCAGCGCCGCCAGCCCCGCCGCGAGGCGCCCCGCCTCGGCGTCGAGCTCGGCATAGGTCATGCTTACCCCGCCGGGGGCGACCACGGCGGTCTTGCCCGGCGTCCGGCGCACCGCCTCGGCCAGCGCGTCGAGGATGGTGACCCCCGCCCACCAGCCGGCCTCGCGCCAGCCCCGCGCGGTGGCCTCGTCGGGCAGCGCGGCGCCGATCATGGCGCGCCCGCCGCGGCGCGGCGCACCACCAGCGCGTCCACCGCCAGCGCCCCGCCGGGGCCGAGGATGACAGGGTTCACGTCGATCTCCTCGATCTCGTCCGCGAGGTCGCAAGCGAGCCGCGACAGCCGCCCGACGATCTCCGCCAGCGCCCCGGTATCGGCGGTGGGCAGGTTGCGGTAGCCGGTCAGCAGCCGGTGGCCGCGCAGCGAGGCGATCATCGCCCCCGCCTCGCGCGCGCCGACCGGGGCGAGGGCGGTGGCGACGTCGCGCGTCACCTCCACCGCCACGCCGCCGAAGCCGCAGGTGATCAGCGGGCCGAACTGCGCGTCGAGCCGCGCGCCGACCATCATCTCCGCCCCCGGCCGCGCCATCTGCTGCACCAGCACGCCATCGACCCGCGCCCCGGGCACGCGCGCCGCCGCCGCCAGGATCGCCGCATGGGCGGCCCTCAGCGCGGCCTCGTCGGCGATGCCCAGGCGGATCACGCCGGCCTCGGTCTTGTGCGGGATGTCGGGCGAATCGGCCTTGAGCGCGACCGGGAAGCCGATCCCGCGCGCCGCGGCGACCGCCGCCTCGACATCGCGCGCCAGCACCTCGCGCGTCACCGGGATGCCGTAGGCCGCGAGCACCTCCTTCGACAGGCGCTCGCCCAGGGTCCGCCCCGGCGGAGCGGCGGCCAGCACGGCGCGGGCCGCCGCCGCGGCGCCGGGCGGGGCGGCGGCCGGCGCGTCCTCGCGCAGCAATTCCGCCCGCCCGGCATGATAGGCATTCCAGCGCGCCAGCGCCGTGATGCAGCGGGCCATGGTCCGGAAGGTCGGCAGGTTCTCGCAGCCATCGTAGATCTCGCTGCCCGGCCCCTGCAGCCACTCGTTCAGCCACACCACGCACAGCGGCACCGGCAGTTCCGGCGCCAGCTTCGCCATGTAGTGCGCGCGCTCCACCGCGCCGGGCAGGTGCACCGACATCATCGGCACCACCACCGCGCCATAGCCGGGATCCTCGGCGAAGGCGCGGATGCAGGTGCCGTACATCGTCACGTCCTTGACCGATTCGGCGGTGATGTCGCTCGGGTTGGCGCTCGATCCGAATTCCGGGATCACCGCCTCGAGCTTCGCCGAGGTCTGCGGCTGCGGCGGCGGCAGCGACAGGCCGACGCGCTCGGCCTCGTCGGCCGCCATCACCGCCGCCCCGCCCGAAGGCGCCATGACGCCCACGCCCGGGCAGCGCGGGGCGCCGGCGCGGGCGAACAGGGTGGCGGTCTCCAGCACCTCCTCCCAATGGTCCACGATCACCGCCCCGGCGCGGCGCAGCGCGGCGCGATAGGCCTCGTCGGCGCCGACCAGCGTGCCGGTGTGCGACATCGCGGTCTGCCGGCTGATCTCGCTGCCGCCGAGCTTGTAGACCACCAGCGGCTTGCCCGCCCGCAGCGCCGCCTGCGCCGCGCCGAGCAGCCGCGCCCCGTCGCGCACGCCTTCGAGCATGCAGGCGATGACCCGCGTCTGCTCCTCCTCGACCAGGTAGTTCACCAGGTCGCAGACATCGACGTCACAGGAATTGCCGGCGGTGAGGTAGTGCGAGAAGCCGATGCCGCGCTCCATCGCCTGCAGCACGACATAGCCGAGCGCGCCGCTCTGCGAGACCAGCCCGACCGGGCCGCAGACCCGCCGCATCTCGAAGAATTTCGGCATGAAGGTCAGGCCGGCCGGCAGCGTCAGGTTGGCGATGCCGGCGCAATTGGGACCGAGGATCCGCAGGCCGGTGCGCGCGGCGATCTCGGCCAGGCGGCGCTGCGCGGCGACGCGCTCCGGCCGCCCGACCTCGGCATAGCCCGAGCTGTAGAGCATCACGCCGCCGGCGCCGATCGCCGCGGCGCGCTCGACCAGCGGCTCGACATGCTCGCGCGGGACGGTGAGGATGACGCAGTCCGGCGGCTCGGGCAGGTCCTCGAGCGAGGCGTAGCAGGGCCGGCCGAACATCTCTCGGTAGCGCGGGTTGACCGGCAGGATGCGGCCGGGGAAGCCGATGTCGAGATTCTCGATGGTGCGCCGCCCGAACGACCCCGGGGTCTCCGAGGCGCCGACCACGGCGACCGAGCGCGGGTGCATCATGCGGCGCAGCTCGGCCTGGCCGAACAGCGCGCGGGGGCCGGGCACGTAGCCCACCTCGGTGTCGTCCATGCTGGCTCAGCCCCCCTGCGCCGCGCCGGGGAAATCGGGCTTGCGCTTGTCGATCATCGCGCCGATGCCCTCGCGGAACTCGGGATGCGTCATGGCGAGGATCTGGCCGAGCCCCTCATAGCCGAACATGTCCACCATGCTGGTCTCGAAGCTGCGGGCCATGAATTGCTTGCCGAGGCCCATCGCCGCAGTCGGCCCGGCGGCCAGGCGCTTGGCGCGGGCGAAAGCCTCCTCCTGCAATTGCGCGTCGGGCACGACATGGGCGACGAGGCCGATCTCATGCGCCTCGCGCGCCGTCATGGTGGCGTTCTCGAACAGGAAGCGCTTGGCGCGCGCCATGCCGATCAGCCGCGGCAGGTGGTACATCACCCCGATGTCGGGAATGACGCCGAGGCGGAAGAAGCCGGCCATGAACACCGCGCTCTCGCCGGCCACCAGCAGGTCGGCGGTCAGCGCGAGGCCGAGGCCGCCGCCCACGGCCTGGCCCTGCACCGCCATCACCACCGGGCGGTCGAGCCAGATCAGCGGGAACAGCCATTGGGTGAAGCGGCGGAAGCGCTGGTGCACATTCCATGGCGCGCTGTCGTCGCGGATGGATTCGAGGTTGCCGCCAGCGCAGAAGGTCGGGCCGGTGGCGTTGACCAGCACCGCGCGCACCGAGCGGTCCGCCTCGGCCTCGGCCACCGCCGCGCCGAGCTGCGCGCGCAGCGGGTTGGTCAGCGAATTGCGCGTCGGCGGATCGTCGAGGGTGATGATCATCACCCCGCCGCGCCGCTCGGTCCGCACCAGGGTTGGGGTGGCTTCGGCTGCGTTCATCTCGTTGTTTCCTCCTGTGGCGGGGCGGGGGCGGGTCTCAGCCGGCACGGATGCCGGCGCGCGTCACCACCTCCCGCCAGCGGGCGGTCTCCTCGGCGATGAAGCGGCCGAAGGCGGCGGGCGATTCCGATCCCCGCGGCTCGACGCCGAGGGCGAGCAGCCGCTCGCGGCTCTGCGGTTCGGCGAGGACGGCGAGGAATTCGCCGTGCAGCCGCTCCACCACGGCCGGGGGCGTGCCCGCGGGCGCCAGCATGCCGAACCAGCCGGTGACGGAGAAATCCGCGAGGCCGGTCTCGGCCAGGGTCGGGATGTCCGGCGCCAGCGCCGAGCGCCGGCGCGAGGCGATGCCGATCGCGCGCACCTGCCCGCCGCGCACCGCCGGCATGCCGACGGCGAAGGTCGCGAGCAGGGCCGAGACGCGCCCGGCGATCACCTCCTGCAGCGGCGGCGCCTCGCCGTTGAAGGGCACATGGGTAAGATCGACATTGGCCCGCGCCTTCAGCAGTTCCATCCCGAGATGGGAGATGGTGCCGATGCCGGCCGACCCGAAGGTCAGCGCGCCGGGCTGCGCCCGCGCCATCGCCAGGAAGGCGTTGATGTCGGCGGCCGGGAAGTCCGGCTTGACCACCAGCATCACCGGGAACTCGACCACCTGGGTGATCGGCGCGAAGTCGCGCAGCGTGTCGTAGGGCAGGCGGGCGAAGAGCGAGGCATTCACCGCCATCGCGCCCTGGCTGGCGATGATGATGGTGTAGCCGTCCGGCGCCGAGCGCGCGACATGCTCCATGCCGATGATCAGACCGGCGCCGGGCCTGTTCTCGACCACCACCGGCACGCCCATGCGCTCGGTCAGCCGCAGCGCGAACAGCCGTGCGAGGATGTCGGTCACCCCGCCCGGCAGGATCGGCGCGATCAGGCGCACCGGGCGCGCCGGATAGGCCTGGGCAAGGGCCGCCGGCGCCAATGCCGGGGCGATCGCCGCGCCAGCGCCCGCGATCAGGGCGCGCCTGTTGATGGTCATCTTCCTTCCTCCCGTTTGGCCCGATGTCCGGGGGCCGGCGCGCCATGCGCCGGCCTGCCGTCGTCAGGCTGATTCCGTCTGCCGCCCCATGCGCTCCAAGGTCTCGAGATACTCGTTCTGCATCCGCAGCATCACCTCGCGCACCGTGGTCTCCTCCCGCACCATGCCGATCACCTGGCCGACCGGGTAGGAATAGAGGTCGTCGCGCTGGGCGCGGTCGATGCGACTGCGGGCGTATTCGTAGAGCACCTTCTGCATCGGCGGCGCCAGCGTCGCCGGAGCGCCGGCGGCCGACCAGGCGTCGGTGTAGCGGCTTCGGTTCATCCGCACCGGCTTGCCGGTCATGCTGCGGCTCTGGATGGTGTCCTGGCTGCGGTAGTTCAGCAGCACCGCCTTCTGGTTGGGCAGCAGGTCGCTCTCCCGCGTCACCAGCCAGACCGAGCCGCACCACACCCCATCCGCGCCGAGCGCCATCGCCGCCGCCATCTGGCTGCCGCGGGCGATGCCGCCGGCGGCGAGCACCGCGGCGCGGCCCTTCGCCACATCCACCACCTGCGGCACCAGCACCATGGTCGAGATCGTGCCGGTATGCCCGCCCGCCTCGCTGCCCTGCGCGACCAGCACGTCCACGCCCGCCGCGCATTGCCGCTCGGCGTGCTCGGGCGCGCCGCAGACGCCGCCCACCAGCATGCCCCGCTCATGCGTCTTGGCGATGATGTCCGCCGGCGGCACGCCGAGCGCGCTGACCAGCAGCTTCACCTTGGGATGGCGCCAGACCACATCGACCAGGGCGCGCACGCCCTCGCGGGTGATGTAGCGCTCGCGGGCGGCCATGGAGGCGCGGCGCTCGCGCTCGATCTCCTCGGGCAGCGGGGGCACGCCCTCGCGCGCCAGGACCTCATCGACGAAGCGCAGCTGCGCCTCGGGCAGCGAATCGGCGAGCGGCCCGGCCACCTTCTGCGTCGATTCGTCGTAGTTGGAGGTCATCAGGATATCGACGCCATAGCTGCGGTCGCCGACATGCCGGTCGATCCAGTTCAGCTCCTGGTCGAGCTCCTCGGGCGAGAACAGGCTGCTGCCCAGCACCCCGAAGCCGCCGGCGCGGGTACATTCCACGACCACATCGCGGCAATGGTTGAAGGCGAAGATCGGCGCGTCGTAGCCGAGCTGTTCCTTGAGTTTCGCCGTCATCGAATGACCTCTTGGTGCTGCGTTGGGCCGTCGGACAGATGGCCGAGCCCCGCCTCGGCCAGTATCTCGCGCGTATGCTCGCCGAGCGCGGGGGCGCGGCGGGCCGTGAACTCCGCCTGCGGAAGGCCCGGGCAGCGCACGGATGGCAGGGGCCATTGCCCCTCATAGGCGACATCTTCCACAAGGTTCACCGCGCGCACATGCGGGTCCTCGCGGAAGCGGCCATAGGTCAGCAACTCCTGGCAGGGCAGCCCGGCCGCGCCCATCGCCGCCACCCAATGGGCGGTGGGCCTGCGGCGGATCGCCTCGGCGATCAGGCCGCGCAGCGCCGCCTGGTTGGCCAGCCGCGCCCCGGGCTCGGCGAAGCGCGGATCGCTCCGCAGGTCGGCGCGGCCGACGACGTCGAGCACGATGCCGAAATGCCGCTCCTGCACGCCGGCCACCACCAGGTGGCCATCGGCGGTGGCATAGGTGCCGATGCCCGCGACCAGCTCGCGCGGCTCGCTGCCCGCGGGTCCGGCCGCCTCGGCCAGCTTGTAGGCCTGCAGCGCGGCGGAGACATGGGCGAGGTTGATGTCGAGCAACCCGCCCTGCCCGGTGCGGGCGCGCAGCAGCAGCGCCGCCAGCACCGCCTGGCTGGCATAGACGCCGGCGCCGACATCGACGATGCCGAAGCGGATCCGCAGCGGCTCGCCGGTGGTGCTGGCGCCGTGCGGCAGCCCGGTGAAGGCCTGCACGATGGAATCGGTCGCCGGCCGCTCGGCATAGGGGCCGTCCTGGCCGAAGCCGCTCACCGCCACGTAGATCAACTCCGGCCGCCCGGCCGACAGCGTGGCATGGTCGAGGCCGAGCCGCCGCGCCACGCCGGGGCGGTTGCTCTCGATCACCACCTCGGCGCGCGCGGCGAGGGCGCGCGCCGCCTCGCGCCCGCTCTCCTGCCGCAGGTCGAGCATGACGCTGCGCTTGCCGCGGTTGAAGCTGTGGAAGGTGGGCCCGACCTCCCCCGGCGCGGCGCCGAGGCGCCGGCCCCAGTCGCCCTCCGGCGGCTCGATCTTCACCACATCGGCGCCGAGGTCGCCGAGCAGGCAGCCGCAATGCGGCCCCGCGATGCCCTGGCTGAGATCGAGTACCCGGATGCCCGCCAGCGTGCCGGCAAGTCCCATCATCGTCGTCATGCGTCCTTCCGTCCGCCGTTCATGGCGGGAAATAGCCGCCGCGACCGCTGGCCAGCGGCTCCGGCCCCTCGCCATAGACCATCGCCTCGGCCACCGAGATGCGGCGCCCGAGCTTGAGCGCGCGCGCGCGCACCCGCACCGTGCCGCTGACCACCGGGCGGTGGTAGTCCACATGCATGTAGGCCGTGCCGATGGCGCTGCCGCCCGCCGCGAGCACGGCATAGAGGCCGGCGGTGTCGATCAGCGCCGCCACCACCCCGCCATGCATGATGGGCGGATCGGCGCGGCTGACGATCTCCCCGCGCCAGGGCATGACGAGTTCGACGCCGGTCGCGTCCGCCTTCTCGACCTCGAGGCCGAGCCAGCGGTGGAAGGGCGCCCTGACGATGCGTTCGGCGAGCGTGTCGCGGTCCATGTCCCTCAAGTCTTCTCGGTGGGTTTGGAAAGCCGGGCGATCGCCTCGGCGTCGAGCCCGGCCTCGCGCAGCACTTCCTCGGTATGCTCGCCGAGCTGCGGCGCGTGGCGGCGGATGGAGGGCGGCGAATCCGACCATTCCGACGGCACCGCGAGGCCGAGGATGGCGCCCTCGCTCGGATGCTCCATCTCACGGAAATAGCCGATCGCGCGCAGGTGCTCGTCCTCGAGCAGGTCGGGGATGGCGGCCATGCGCGCCACCGGCACGTCGGCCTCGGCCAGCAGCGCCAGCCATTCCTCGGTCGAGCGCGCGGCCAGCGTCTCGGCGAGAAAGCCATAGACCACGTCCACATGCCGCATCCGCTCGGCATAGGTGGCGAAGCGCGCATCCTCCATCAGTTCGGACCGGCCGATGCAGCCGAGGAAGCGGCGCCACTGCGCGTCGTTGTAGAGCAGCAGGCAGACATGGCCGTCGGCGGTGCGGAAGGGCCGCCGCTCCCGCGACAGGCTGCGGGCATGGCCGAAGGGCCCCTCCGCCGGGCGGAAGGCAAGGCCGGCGAGATGCTCCCCCAGCACGAGTTCGAGCAGCCCCTCGAACATCGGCACGTCCACCCGCTGGCCGCGCCCGGTCCGCGCCCGGTGCAGCAGCGCGCCGAGCACCGCATTGGCCAGTTGCAGCGCCACCACCCGGTCGGCCAGCACCAGCGGCGCGTAGCGCGGCTCCCCCGCCGCGATCGCCGACAGCGAGGCGATGCCCGCCATGCCCTGGATCAGGTCGTCATAGGCCGGCCGGTCGGCATAGGGGCCGCGCTGGCTGAAGCCGAAGGCGCCCGCATAGACGATGCCGGGATTGACCGCGGCCACCGCGTCGTGCCCGAGCCCGAGCCTGTCCATCGCCGCCGGCCGAAGGTTGTAGATCAGCGCATCCGCCCCGCGCGCGAGCGCGAGCACCGCCTGCCGCCCTTCCTCCCGCTTGAGGTCGAGCACCACCGAGCGCTTGTTACGGTTGGCATGGAGGAACATGTGCCCCATCCCCGCCCCGCGCCCCGGCCCGGAGTTTCGCATGATGTCGCCGTCCGGCGCCTCGACCTTGATGATGTCGGCGCCGTAGTCGCCGAGGATCTGCGTCGCATAGGGCCCGACGATCAGCGTGCTGAGGTCGAGGATCCGCATCCCCGCCAGCGGGCCGGACGCGGCGGCGGGCGCGCTCATCGCCCCGGCATCCCCGGCGCGGCGGCCCCGCGCCCCTTCAGCGCGCCGAGGTAGTGACGGTGCACCGCGCGCAGGCAGCGGACCAGCTCGGCCACGGCGCTGTCCTGCCGCCCGGCGCGCAGGTGGTGCAGCAGCCGCCGGCGGGAGGCGATGACGTCCATCTGCGTCACCGGCCCGACGCGCTGGGCGAATTCGCGCAGGATGTCGAGCAGCGCCTTCATCATCACCACCAGCACCGTGTTGCCGGTCAGGGTGGCGAGCAATTCGTGGAAGCGGATGTTCAGCGTCACCTTGGCGGCGTTGTCGCCCGCCTCGGTGGCGCGCTCGGCGGCGGCGACGTTGTCCTCGAGCAGCGCGAGCCCGGCCTCGTCGAGTCTGCCGCAGACGAGCCGCAGCACTGCCGTCTCGATCTCGAGCCGCGCCTCGGTCAGTTCCGCCAGCGAGATGCCGCCGACATAGAACATGCCGCGCATCGCCTCGGCCACCGCCTCGGGCCGCCCGCCCGAGACGAAGGCGCCCCCGGTCGCCCCCTTGCGGAGATGCAGCAGCCCGACCGATTCCATCGAGCGCAGCGCCTCGCGCACCGCATGGCGGCTGACCGCGAAGGCGTCGGCGAGTTCGCGCTCATTGGGCAGGCGGTCGCCCGCGCGCAGTTCACCGCGGCGGATCCGTTCGGTGATCTGGCTCGATATCGCCTCGAAGGCGCGCTGCGTCTTGACTTCGGTCAGCCGCATCGACGTCCACCCATCACGCCGCGGCGCCGCCATGGGCGCCGCGGTCAATCATTGGAGCAATCAGGATCGCATGCGCCCCGGCACGCGGCAAGGGGCGCGGCGGCGGCTATTCCGGGCGGATGTCGGCGCGGCGGATCAGCTCCGCCCAGCGCTCGCGCTCGCGCTGCATGTAGGCGCCGGCCTGCTCCGGGCTCAGCTCCGTGCGCGGCTCGGCGCCGAGGGAGAGGTAGTAGCGGCCCGCCTCCTCGGTCCGCGCCACCCGCGCGGTCTCGGCGTGCAGCCTGGCGACGATCTCGCCGGGCATGCCGGCGGGGCCGACCAGCGCGATCCAGGAGAACACCTCATAGCCGGGCACGCCGGCCTCGGCGATGGTCGGCACCTCGGGCAGCACCGCGCTGCGCGCGGTGCCGGTGACGCCGAGGGCGCGCAGCCGCCCGGCACGGATCGCCTCCACCGCCGGCGGCAGGTTGCTGAACATCATCTCGACATGGCCGCCTATCACGTCCGACAGCGCCGGACCGGTGCCGCGATAGGGCACATGAGTCATCTGCACCCCGGCGGTCACGTTGAACATCTCGCCCGAGAGATGCTGCGACTGCCCGATCCCCGCCGAGGCGAAGCGCAGCGCGCCGGGCCGCGCCTTGGCCAGCGCCACCAGCTCGGCGACGTTGCGCGCCGGCACCGCGGGGTTGACCACCAGCACGTTCGGATAGACGGCGACCAGCGAGACCGGCGCGAGGTCGCGCGCGGCGTCGTAGGGCAGGCGCGGATAGAGGCCGGGATTGATGCCCAGCGGGCCGATATTGCCCATCAGCAGCGTGTGTCCGTCCGGCGCCGCGCGCGCCACATGCTCGGTGCCGACGATGCCGCCCGCGCCCGGCCTGTGGTCCATCACGAAGGGCTGCCCCCAGGCCTGCTGCATCGCGTCGCCGACCAGCCGCACGAAGCCGTCGGTCAGCCCCCCGGGCGCCGAGGGAATGACCACGCGCACCGCGCGCGCGGGATAGGCGGCGGCCGTCTGCGCGAGGCCGGCGCGCGCCGCGGCAAGGCCGGGCATGGACAGCAGGATCGCGCGTCGCGACGGGTGCATGGCAGGTTTCCTCTCCGCATTGGCTGGCGCGTCGCGCGCCGCGCCTGCACACTACGGAAGCCGGCGCGCGTGCGTCCAGCGTCGCCGCCGGCCTGCATCAGGGGAAGGAAGACTCCATGGCCGTTGCGGCGCTCGACGGTATTCGCGTGCTCGATCTCTCCTCGGTCCTGATGGGGCCTGTCGCCGCGCAGATCCTCGGCGACATGGGCGCCGACGTGATCAAGGTCGAGCCGCCCGAAGGCGATTCCGTGCGCGGCATCGGGCCGATGCGGAATCCCGGCATGGGGCCGCTCTTCCTCAACGCCAACCGCAACAAGCGCAGCCTCGTGCTCGACCTCAAGCGCGCGGAAGGCCGGGCCGCGCTGCTGCGTCTCGCCGGGCGCGCCGACGTGCTGATCACCAACATCCGCCCCGCGGCGATGGCGCGGCTCGGCCTCGGCGCCGAGGCGGTGCGCGCGGCCAATCCGCGCCTCATCTACGTCGCCGCCGTCGGCTTCGGCCAGGACGGCCCCTATGCCGCGCGCCCGGCCTTCGACGACCTGATCCAGGGCATCGCCTCGGTCCCCTCGCTGATCGCCCTGGCGGGGGACGGCGTGCCGCGCTACATCCCGCTCGCCATCATGGACCGCCATGTCGGCGCCACCGTCGCCAATGCAGCGCTCGGCGCCCTGGTGCATCGCGGCCGCACCGGCGAAGGCCAGGCGATCGAGGTGCCGATGTTCGAAACCGTCACCCAGCTCGTGCTCGGCGACCACATGGGCGGTCTCGCCTATGACCCGCCGGTCGGCCACCCGGGCTATCCGCGTTCCCTCGCGCCCGAGCGCCACCCCTACGCGACGACCGACGGCTATGTCTGCGCCATGGTCTATACCGACCGCCACTGGCGCAGCTTCTTCGAACTGGTCGGCCGGCCCGAGGTGATGGAGCGCGACCCGCGCTTCGCCAGCCTGACCAGCCGCACCATCCATGCGCGCGAGATCCACGCCATGCTCGAGGAGGAGCTGCGCCACCGCAGCACCGCCGACTGGCTGGCCGCCTTCGAGCGCGCCGACATCCCGGCGACGCCGCTCAACACGCTCGAGACGCTGCTCGATGATCCGCACCTCGCGCAGGTCGGCATGTTCCGCTGGACCGACCACCCGAGCGAGGGGCGCGTCCGCGCCATGCGCCCGCCCGCCGCCAACTGGAGCGCGACGCCGCCGGCGATCCGCCGCCACGCGCCGCGGCTCGGCGAGCACAGCGCGGAGCTGCTCGCCGAGCTCGGCTACGCCGAGGAGGAGATCGCCGCCCTCGCCGAGGCCGGCGTCACCCGCCTCGCGGCGCCTGCCGGCGCGCCTTGAAGGCGCGCACCCGCTCGGCGAAGTCGGGCATGTCCTCGAGCACCGCCATGTGCGAGGACACCATGTCGAGATGCGCGCGCAGGTCCATCCGCATCCCCTGCTGCACCGCGCGCTTGGTGAAGCGGATGGCGGCGGCGGGCTGGCGGGCGATGCGCGCGGCGAGCGCGCGCGCCTCTGCCAGCGCCTGCCCGTCGGCCACGGCGCGGTTGACGAGGCCGATGCGCTCCGCCTCCTCGGCGGCGATGGCATCGCCGGTCCACAGCAGTTCCAGCGCCTTCGGCACGCCGACCAGGCGCGGCAGGAACCAGCTGCCGCCATCGCCCGGCATCAGCCCCATGGCGATGTAGCTCTCGGCCAGCAGCACGCCGCGGTCGGCGATCCTGATGTCGCACATCAGCGCCATGTCGAGCCCGGCGCCGCGCGCCGTGCCGTTGAGCGCGGCGATCACCGGGCGGTCGATGCGCTCGAGGGTCAGCGCGATCGGGTGGACGCTGTCCCACAGGAAGCCCTTGCGATCCTCGGAGGAGGCATCGAGGAAGGATTCCAGCTCGTCCATCTCGCCGCCGGCGCAGAAGGCGCGGCCGGCCCCGGTCACCACCAGGGCGCGGATGGCGCCGTCGCGCTCGACGCGGTCGAGGCATTCGCGCCAGCGCAGCAGCATCGGCCGGTTGAAGGCGTTGAAGCGGTCCGGGCGGTTGAGGGTGAGCGTCGCCACCCCGCTCTCCGCATCCAGATCGAACAGTATCGGGTCCTTGTCGTCCACGCTCTCACTCCTTCGGCGCCGGGGCGGCGCCCTGCGGGATCCTGAAATAGTCGGGCCGGCCGATCGGCCAGGGGTCGCCCCAGAGCTGCTGCCCGCCATCCACCGTGACCACCTCGCCGGTGACGAACTTGCCCGATGGCGCGGCGAGGTAGCAGCACGCCTCGGCGATGTCCTGCGCGTCGCCGGCGCGCAGCATCGGGTTGGATTCGTAGAAGCTCGCCGCCCCTTCCGGCGGATAGAGGTTGAAGGCGGAGGTCTCGACGCAGCCCGGCGCGACGCAGTTCACCCGGATGCGGTGCGGCGCCCATTCCACCGCGACGCTCTTCGAGACATAGACCACGCCCGCGCGCGCCGCGCAGGTATGGGCGATGCCGGGCATGCCGCGCCAGATGTCGGCGACGATGTTGACGATGGCGCCGGGCCGCCTGGCGGCCACCCAGGCGCGCGCGGCCGCCTGCATCATGTACCAGGTGCCGTTGAGGTTGGTGTCGATGACCGCGTTCCAGCCCTTGACCGTGTAGTCGAGCGCGGCCTGCGGGAACTGCCCGCCGGCGTTGTTCACCAGCAGGTCGAGCCCGCCCGCCTCGGCCCAGACGCGTTCGATCAGCGCCTGCACCTGCGCGGGGTCGCGGATGCTCATCGGCACCGCGATCACCTCGGCGCCGAGGCCGCGCAGCAGTCCCGCCGCCGCCTCCAGCCGCTCCGGATTGCGCCCGCAGATCGCCAGCCGCGCACCGAGCCGCGCGAACAGCGTCGCGACCGCCTTGCCGAGCCCGCTGCCGGCGCCGGAGACCAGCACCGTCTGCCCGGCGAACAGCCCCGGCCGAAAGACCGTCGGCTGCGCCAGCAGCTCCGCGTCGTCGAAACCATAACGCTTCGGTGTGGCGGAACTCTCCATGCCCATGCTCCTCATTCGACCCTGGCGCCCGAGATGCGGACCATCTCCTGCCAGCGCGGCAATTCGCTCTGGATGAAGGCGCGCGTTTCCTCCGGCGTGCTGGCGCGCCAGCGCGCCCCCACCTCGATCGCCCGGCGCGCCATCTCGGGGCCCGCCGTCAGCTCGCGCACCAGCTCGGCCAGGCGCGCGACGATGCGCGGCGGCGTGCCGGCCGGGAAGCTCCAAGTGCTCCAGGGCATGACCACGAAATCCGCGACGCCGGCCTCGGCCATGGTCGGCACCTCGGGCAGGGTGGGCCAGCGCTGGTCGGCGGTGATGGCGAGCGCGCGCACCTTGCCCTCCTGGATCACCGGCATGTAGGAGGCGAGCCCGTCGATGGCGAAGTGGATGTCGCCCGAGAGCGTCGCCGGGATGGTCTGGGCGGCGCCGCGGAAGGGCACATGGGTGGCCTCGATCCCGTTGCGCGCGGCGAACAGCGCCCCCGACAGGTGGATCGTCGTGCCGACCCCCGAGGAGCCGTAGGAAATGCCGCCGGGCCGCGCCTTCGCCCAGGCGACGAAGGAGGCGATGTCGCGCGCCGACACATGCTGCGCCGGCACCACGGCGACGTTGGGGAAATCCCACACCAGGCTCGCCGGGATCAGGTCGCGGTCCGGGTCGAAAGGCAGCCGGGCATAGAGGAAGCGGTTGATGGCGTAGATGCTGATCGGCAGCATCGCGATGGTGTGCCCGTCCGGCGCCGAGCGCGCGAGCGCCTCGGCGCTGATGTTGCCGCCCCCCCCGGGCCGGTTCTCCACCACCCAGATCTGCCCGGTGCGCGCCTGCATCCGTTCGGCGAGGATGCGCGTGAGCACGTCCACCGAGCCGCCCGGCGGGAAGCCGACGATGACGCGCACGGTGCGCGATGGCCATTCCCTGCCCTGGGCACGCAGGCCGGGCGCGGCGAGGCTGCCCGCGGCGACGAGCAGCACGCTGCGGCGATGGGTCATGACGCTCCTACTCCCTTGGCTTGGTTTGCCGGCTTGCGCCGGTGAGGCATGAGGGTGGCGGGCGGGCCGGCGCCGCGCTCCGAGGCGCGCGCCGCCGCCTCGCGCAGCAGCGCGGTCAGCCGCGGCATCTCGTGCTCGAAGCGGTCGGCCGGGGCGCCGACCAGCAGCGCGCGCGAGACCCCGCCATCGGCGTCGAAGACGGGCGCGGCGCAGCCGGCCGCCCCGCGCACGGTCTCGCCCACGGTCACGCTGATGCCGTCCCGCCGCGTCTGCGCGAGAATGCGCCGCAGCGCCGCCCGGTCGGTCACGGTCAGCGGCGTCAGCGCGCGCAGCGGCGTCGTTTCGAGGTATTGCTCGCGGAACGCCTCGTCCTGGAAGGCGAGCAGCAGGCGGCCCGCCGCCGAGCAGTACAGCGGCCGCGTCGAGCCGGGCGGCACCACGTAGCGGACCGGCTGGCGGCTGTCGATGCATTCGGCATACACGACGAGCCCGGCCTCGCGGTCGATAGTGGTAAGGATCACCGTCTCGCCGCTGCGCTCGGCAAGCCATTCCATCGCGGCGCGGAGCTGCTCGGGGAGCCGCCTCGCCGCCAGCATCGCCGCGGCGAGGCGGAAGGCCTCCGGCCCCAGCCGGTAGCGCCCCGCGCCATGAAGCAGGAAGCCGTCCTCGGCGAGGGGGCGCAGCAGCGCGAGCAGGCTGCTTTTCGGGCTGCCGAGCGCGGCGCTGAGTTCCGCCAGCGGCAGCCCTTCCGGCGCCGCCGCGACGGCGGCGAAGATGCCGAGCGTGCGGCCGAGCGCGCGCGGCGGCCCCGCCTCCTCGGCGGCTTCGCGACCGTGGCGGGGCGCGGCGGGCACCTTGCCTATTCGATCCGCAGCCCGGTGGCGCGGATGATGGGTTCCCACTTGGCGCGCTCGCTGCGGATGAACTCGGCCGTGCGCGCCGGCGTGCTGTCCAGCACCGGCTCGACCGAGACGCTGCGGAGGAAGGCCTGGAACTCGGGCTCCGCCGCCACCTTGGCGGTGGCCTCGGCGAGCTTGGCGATCACCGGCGCGGGCATGCCCGCGGGCGCGAGCAGGGCATTGTAGGTGTTGGCGAGCATGTTGGGCACGCCCTGCTCGATCGCGGTCGGCACGTCCGGCACGGCGGCCGAGCGCTGCCCGGCGAAGGCGGCGAGGATTCGCAGCCGTCCGGCGCGGTGGTGCTCGAGCGTGGTGGCGAAGGTCTCGACCACCAGCGGCACATGCCCGGCGATGGCGTCCTGCACCGCCGGGCCGCCGCCGCGGTAATGCACCAGGTTGGCGCGCAGCCCGCCCGCCTGGTGCAGCAGCAGCTCGGCGGCGAAATGCGCGATGCCGCCATTGCCGGAGGTGGCAAGCGCGATCTCCCCCCGCGACGCGCGGATCTTGTCCAGCGCCTCGGGCAGGTTGGCCGCGAAGGCAGGATGGGCGGCGATCACCATCGGCACCACGCCGACCAGCGCCACCGCCGCGTAGTCGGCCACCGGGTCGAAGCCCGGCCGCACCGCGAGGCTGGCATAGATCGCGTGGCTCGAGGATGTGGCGAGCATCAGCGTGTAGCCGTCCGGCCGCGCGCGCGCCGCCTCGACCGAGGCGATCGCGCCGCTGGCGCCGGAGCGGTTCTCCACCACCACCGGCTGGCCGAGCACCGCGCCGAGCCGGTCGGCGAAGCGCCGGCCGACGATGTCGGTCGGCCCGCCGGCGGCGAAGCCGATCAGCAGGCGGATGGGCCGGTCGGGATAGACGCCCTGCGCCCGGGCCGGGGCGGGCAATCCGCCCGCGGCGCCGATGGCAAGGGGCAATCCCAGCACGTTGCGGCGGTTCATCACGTTGCTCCCTGGTCCTTTGTTGCGCCGCGTCACTCGATCCGCAGGCCGAGCGCACGAATGACCGGCGTCCACTTGTCGTATTCGGCGCGGATGAACTCCATGGTCGCGGCCGGCGCCGGATCCGGCACGGGCTCCGCCGAAAGGCCGCGCAGAAAGGCGCGGAATTCGTCGGTTTGCGTCACCGCGCGCATCGCGCCGTTGAGCCGCGCCAGCACATCCGCCGGCGTGCCGGCGGGGGCGAGGAAGGCGGCATAGGTGTTGGCGACCGCGCCCGGCACGCCGGCCTCGATGGCGGTCGGCACCTCCGGCGCCATCGCCGAGCGCCGTTCGGACATCACGCACAGGATCCGCAGCCGCCCGTCGCGATGATGGGCGAGCATGGGGGCGAAGGTGTCCACCACCACCGGCACATGGCCGGCGATGCAGTCCTGCACCGCCGGACCGGCGCCGCGATAGGGGATGTGCTCCATCCGCAGCCCGCCCGCCTCGCGCAGCAGGAGTTCCATGCCGAGTTGCATGACGCTGCCCGCCCCGCCGGTGCCATAGGCGTAGCGGCCCGGCGCGGCGCGCACCATCCCCAGCAGCGCGGCCAGGCTGTCCGCCGGCACGGAAGGGTGCACGGCGATCACGGTGGGGGAGACGGTGATGACGCCAATGCCGGCGAAATCCGCCACCGGGTCATAGGGCGGCCGCGCCACCAGCTGCGGATAGACCGCATGGGCCGAGGAGGCGGTGACCAGCAGCGTGTAGCCGTCGGGCCGCGCCCGCGCCACATCGGCCCCGGCGACGGTGCCGCTGGCGCCGGGGCGGTTCTCTACCACCACCGGCTGGCCGAGCGCGGCGCCGAGCCCCTCGGCGAGCCGCCGCGCATAGAGGTCGGTCGGCCCGCCGGCGGCATAGCCCACCACCACGCGGATCGGCCGCTCGGGGAAGGCGGCGGCCCGCGCGCCCCCGAAGGGCACGGCGCCGGCCGCCAGCGCCGCGAGGCGCAGCACGCCGCGCCGCCCCGCCCCGGCGCCCGACGCCGTGCCCGCCATCATTCGATCCTCAGCCCGGTGGCGCGGATCACCGGGGTCCAGCGGCGGAAATCATTGTGCAGGTAGGTCGTCACCTCGGCCGCCGTCATCGGCCCGCCCGCCGCCGCGCCGTAATTGGCCAGGAAGGCGCGATAGGAACCCGAGGCGGTGACGCGGCGGATCGCGGCGTTCAAGGTCTCGATCGCCGGGGCGGGCGTGGCCGCCGGGGCGACGACGGCGTTGTAGACATCGGCGATGGCGTCGGGCACGCCGCTCTCGATCGCCGTCGGCACATCGGGCGCCGCGGCGGCACGTTCCTGCGCCAGCACGCACAGCATCCGCACGGTGCCGCTGCGATGCTGCTCGACCATGGTGGCGAAGGCATCCACCATGAGCGGGATGCGCCCCGCGAGGAGGTCCTGCGCCACCAGCGCCGCGCCGCGATAGGGCACATGCACCAGCTGCAGCCCGCCCGCCTTCTGCAGGAACAGCTCCATGCCGAGCTGCGTCACCGTCCCCGCGCCCGCTGAGCCGTAGGTCAGGCCGCCCGGATTGGCCCGCGCCTGCGCGATCAGCTCGCGCACGTCGCCGCCGGTGAAGCCCGGGCCGGCGACGACCGTCACCGGCGTGTTGGCGACCATGGCGACGGGCGCCAGGTCCTTGAGCGGATCGTAGCTCGGCCGCGCCGCCACCTGCGGGTGGATGGCGAAGCCCGAGGGGTTGATGAACATCAGCGTGTGGCCGTCGGGCCGCGCCCGCGCCACCTCGCTCACCGCCACCGAGCTGCCGGCGCCGGGCCGGTTCTCGATCACCACCGGCTGGCCGAGCTCGGCGCCCAGGCGCTCGGCCAGGCCGCGGGCGAAGATGTCGGTCTGCCCACCGGGCGTGAAGCCCACCAGCAGGCGGACCGGCCGCTCGGGGAAGCCCGCGGCCCGCCCTTCGGCCAGCGGCAGCGCGGCGGCGGCAAGCGCCGTGGCGCCGCCGCCAAGCAGCCGGCGCCGGGCGAGCGGAACGCGCGGTCTCGTCGTGTCGGTCATCATTCGATCCTCAACCCAGACGCCTGCACGATCGGGGTCCATTTGGCGTATTCGCTGCGGATGTAGGTGGCGGTGCGTTCCGGCGTCATCCCGCTCACCGGCTCGGCGGAGATGGCGCGCAGGAAGGCGCGGAACTCGTCGTTCTCGGTCGCCTGCCGGGTGGCGAGGCTGAGCGCGGCGACGGTCGCCTCCATCATGCCCGCCGGGCCGAGCAGCGCGTTGTAGGTGTTGGCCACTGCGCCGGGGACGCCGTGCTCGGCCGGGGCCGGCACGTCGGGCGCGACGGTGGAGCGCTGCTCGGCGAGCACGGCGAGAATGCGCAGCCGCCCCGCCCGGTGGTGCTCGATCATCGGCGCGAAGGTGTCCACCACCAGGGGGATGTGGCCCGCGACGCAATCCTGCACCGCCGGCCCGGCGCCGCGATAGGGCACATGCACCAGTTGCAGCCCGCCGGCCTGGCGCATGAAGAGTTCCATGCCGAAATGCGTGATGGTGCCAGCCCCGCCCGAGCCGAAGCTGAAGGCGCCGGGCCGGGCACGCACCAGGTCCATCATCTCCGGCAGGCTGCGGGCCGGGAAGGAGGGATGCGCGGCGAACACCACCGGCGCGATGGTGACGAGGCCGATGGGGCTGAAGTCCCCGAGCGCGTCATAGCCCGGCCGCACCGCGATCTGCGGGAAGATCGCATGCGCGGAGGGCGTGGTGAGCAGCAGCGTGTAGCCATCGGGCCGCGACCGCGCGACCTCGATCGCGCCGACCGATCCGCTGGCGCCGGAGCGGTTCTCGACCACCACGGGCTGGCCAAGCACCGCGCCGAGCTTCTCGGCGAAGCGCCGGCCGACGATATCCGTTGGCCCGCCGGGCGCGAAGCCCACCACCAGCCGCAGCGGGCGGTCCGGGAAGCGTTCCTGCGCGCGCGCCCCACTCGCCGCTCCGGCAAGTGCGAGCACGTTGGCCATCAAACCGCGTCGCCGCATGTGTCCCTCCTCCCTGTTGGCGTGCCCGTTCCGCCGTGGCGGCGGGCGCTTCATTGGCCGGCGGCGGCTATCCCTCCGGCGAGTTCGATGATCTCGGCCTCCGCCAGGTCGGCCTCGCGCAGAACCTCCTCGGTGTGCTCGCCGAGACGCGGCGGCAGGCGCCGCACCGCGCCCGGGGCCTCGGAGAACTCGACCGGCACCGCGGTGACCAGCATCCGCCCTTCCGAGGGATGCTCGACGCGCCGGAAGAAGCCGGTCTCGGCCAGGTAGTCGTCCTCCAGCATGTCGGCGAGGCCGAGCACCGGCCCGTTCGGCACGTCCGCGGCATCGAGCCGCGCCTGCCATTCGGCGGTGCTGCGCGTGCGCATCACCTCCTCGACGATGGCATAGAGCGCGCCGATGTTGACCGCGCGCTGCGCGAGGCGGGCGAAGCGCGGATCCCCGGCCAGGTCGGGCCGGCCGAGCGCGCCCAGCAGCCGCTGCCACTGGTCGTCGGAATTGGCCATCAGGCACAGATGCCCGTCGCTGGTCGGGAACGGACGGCGATAGGGCGTGAACATGCGCCCGTAGCCGAGGCCGAGCGAGGGATCATCGAGCACCCCGCCCCAGAGATGCTCGGCCAGGTTGAAGGAGAGCATGGTCTCGAGCATCGGCACATGCACCTCCTGGCCGCGCCCGGTGCGCTCGCGCCGGTACAGCGCCATGGCGACGGCGGAGGCGAGGACATGGCCGCAGAACTTGTCGGCGATGGCGCTCGGCACGTAGCGCGGCTCGCCGCCGTCGCGCATGGCGTTCAGTGCGGCGAGGCCGCTCATGCCCTGGATCACGTCGTCGAAGGCCGGGCGGTCGCGATAGCGCCCGTCCTTGCGGAAGCCGGTGGCGCTGGCATGGATCAGGCGCGGGTTGCGCGGCGCCAGCGCGGCATACGACAAGCCGAGCCGCTCCGCGGCGCCGAGGCGCATGTTGTGCACCAGCACGTCCGCGCCCTCGATCAGCCGCAGCAGCGCGCGGCGCGACGCCTCGCGCTTGAGGTCAAGCACAACGCTGCGCTTGTTGCGGTTGATGTTGAGGAACATCACCGCCATGTCGGGCCCGCGTGTCGGGCCGACCTGGCGCATGGTGTCGCCCTGCGGCGGCTCCACCTTGATCACGTCGGCGCCCATGTCGCCGAGGATCTGCGTCGCCACCGGGCCGAGCACCGCGGTCGTCAGGTCGATCACCCTGACGCCGGCGAGCGGCCCGCCAGCCGCCTCGCTCACGCCTCGGGCCCGCCGGCGCTGCGGCACTTGACCATGCGCAGCGGCGTATAGGTCAGCACCACCGTGCCGTCCTGCTTGACGACGCGGTTGCGCGTGCGGACCAGGCCGCGGCCGGGCCGGCTCTGCGACAGCCGCGCCTCGATCACCTCGACCTCGACATGGATGGTGTCGCCGGCGAAGAGCGGGTTCTCGATCTTCAGATCCATGCCGAGGAAGGCGAAGCCGGTGTGCTGCATGGTCGCCTGCACCAGCAGCCCCTCGGCGAAGGTGTAGCCGAGCGCGCCCGGGGCGACGCGGCCCTTGATGTCGCTCTCCTTCTCGAGGAAGTCGAGGTTCATGAACAGCACCTCGGCCATGCCGGTGCAGTTGATGAAGTTGACGATGTCCGCCTCGGTCACCGTGCGGCCGATGGTGCGGAAGCGCCGCCCCATGGCCAGGTCCTCGTAGTAGAGGCCGAGACCCACATAGGGCAGCCCGCCCGTTTCCTTCGCCATGCCGGTCACTCCGCCTTGCCGATCAGGTTGCGCGCCACGATGTTGCGCTGGATCTGGTTGGTTCCCTCGATGATCTGCACCACCTTCGCGTCGCGGAAGTAGCGGTTGATCGGGAACTCGCTCGAGATGCCGGAGGCGCCGAAGATCTGCACCGCGTCGGTCGCCACCTTCATCGCCATGTCGCTGGCGAAGCACTTGGCAGAGGCGGCGAGGCTCGCCATCTCGGCGCCGGCCTTGCCGGCATCCACCGCCGCCGCGGCGGCGTAGGTCAGTTGCCGCGCCGCCTCGATCTGGATCGCCATGTCGGCGATCATCCAGCGGATGCCCTGGTAGTTCGCTACCGTCTCGCCGAAGGCGCGGCGGCCGCGGGCGAACTCGATCGCGTGGTCCATCGCCCCCTGCGCCAGGCCGACCGCCCGCGCGGCGACGATCGGGCGCGACTTGTTCAGCGCCTCCATCACCGAGCGGAAGCCGCCCGCCCCGCCGCCGAGCAGGTTCTCCTTCGGCAGCCGCACGTCGTCGAAGAACAGCGCCGAGGAGGGCACGCCGCGGGCGCCCATCTTCTCCTCCTTGCGGCCGATCCGGAAGCCGGGGCGGTCGCGCTCGACGATGAAGAAGTTCACCTCGCCCGGGCCGTCGCCGCGTTCGAGCCGCGCGCCGACCAGCACGAAATCCGACACCGCGGCGTTGGTGCACCAGATCTTGCCGCCATTGAGCACGAAGCCGTCGCCATCGGGCCGCGCGCGGGTGCGGATGCCGGCGACGTCGGAGCCCGATTGCGGCTCGGTCAGCGAGAAGGCGGCGCGCAGCTGGCCCGAGGCGAGGCCGGGCAGCAGCCGCGCCTTCTGCTCGGGCGTGCCGCCGGCGAGGATGGTGCCGAGCGGCACCCACTGCACCACCAGCAGGTAACCGGTATTGTAGCAGACCCGGCCCAGCTCCTCGACCGCGAGGCAGCCGGACAGGGTGCTGCCCGAGCCGCCATATTCGGCCGGGAAGGGCAGGGTGAACAGGCCGAGTTCGCGCAGCAGATCGAACATGTCCTGCGGGTATTCGCCGCTGGCGTCGATCTCGGCGGCGCGCGGCGCCACCTTCTCGCGCGCCACCCGGCGCACCAGGTCACGGACCTGGATCTGCTCCTCGGTCAGGGCAAAGGACACGCCCGTTTCCTCCTCGGTTGTTCCCGGCTGCGGAATTGCCCCGCGCGGGTGCGCCTTGGTCCGGCGCTTTGTTCTGCATGCTGAACGCCGTTCGGGCAGGCTGTCAACACGGCGGCTTGACGGCGCGCCCGCCGCCGTGTCGGCTGTTCCCGAACGGCGTTCGGAAAAATCCGGCTCCCGGCCGGCGGACGCCGCGGCAAGCGCGAGGAGGAAACAGATGGGGCCGTTGGCCGGTTTGAAGGTGGTGGAACTCGCGGGCATCGGCCCCGGACCGATGGCGGCGATGCTGCTCGCCGACATGGGCGCGACGGTGCTTCGCATCGACCGGCCGGACCCGCCCGAGCTCGGCATGAGCCGGCCGCTGAAATACAATCTCACCCTGCGCGGGCGCCGCACCCTCGCCCTCGACCTCAAGCAGCCCGCCGCGCGCGAACTGGCGCTGCGGCTGGTGGCCGGGGCGGATGCGCTGATCGAGGGCTTCCGCCCCGGCGTCGCCGAACGCCTCGGCCTCGGC
Source organism: Paeniroseomonas aquatica (assembly GCF_030409335.1). Taxonomy (GTDB): domain Bacteria; phylum Pseudomonadota; class Alphaproteobacteria; order Acetobacterales; family Acetobacteraceae; genus Belnapia; species Belnapia aquatica. The sequence goes on along the minus strand of NZ_JAUFPN010000038.1, from coordinate 6,610 downwards.
CCCGATGACTGCCTTGCGCGCAATCCGCGCCTCGCCTATGGGCGCATGACCGGCTGGGGGCAGGACGGGCCGCTCGCCCCGGCCGCCGGGCACGATCTCAACTACATCGCGCTGACCGGGGCGCTGCACCATATCGGCCGCCAGGGCCAGCCGCCGACGCCGCCGCTCAACCTCGTCGGCGATTATGGCGGCGGCGCGCTCTACCTCGCCTTCGGCATCGTCTGCGCGGTGCTCGAGGCGCGCGGCTCGGGCTGCGGCCAGGTGGTGGATGCGGCGATCGTGGACGGCGTGGCGCATCTGATGACCGGCATGTTCGGCCTGTTCGGCGCCGGGCTGCTGCCCGAGGGCCGCGGCGAGGGCGTGATCGACGGCGGCGCCCCCTATTACGACTGCTACGAATGCGCCGATGGGCGCTATGTCTCGGTGGCGCCGATCGAAGGCCGCTTCTTCCAGGAATTGCTGCGCCGGATCGGCATCGACCCGGCCGATTTCCCCAAGCAGTCCGACCGCGCCCGCTGGCCCGAGGCGAAGCGCCGCCTGGCCGAGCTGTTCCGCCAGCGCCCGCGCGATGCCTGGTGCGAGTTGCTGGAAGGCACCGATTCCTGCTTCGCCCCGGTGCTGACCCCGGCCGAGGCGCTGCGCCACAAGCACATGGCCGCGCGGCGCACCTTCGTCGAGTTCGACGGCGTGGCGCAGCCCGCCCCGGCGCCGCGCTTCAGCCGCACCGTGCCGGAGCTGAGCCTGCCGCCGCAGCCCGCCGACCCCGCCGGGGCCGAGGCGGCGCTGGCCGGCTGGCTGCCGGAGGCCGAGATCGCCGCGCTGCGCGCCGCCGGCACGCTGGGGCAGGCCGGCTGAATCCAGGCGGCGGGGCCGGCGCGCCGGTGCCCGCCGCCGCCGCCAGGGCAGCGGTCCCGGCGGCGGCATCGCATCAATCCACCGAGGGAGCGCCCGCATGACCAGCCTGCATCCCAGCGCCCGCCGGGTGCTCGACCTGATCCGCGACTCCGGCCGGCCGCCCTTCGAGGCGATGACGCCCGCCGAGGCGCGCGTGGCCTATGCCGCCGCGCGGCAGGTGCTGCAGCCCGAGCCGCCGGCGGTCGCCGAATGGCGCGACCTGTCCTGCCCCGGCCCCGGCCCCGGCGGGGCGGTGCGGCTGCGGCTTTATCGGGGCCTTGGCGCCGGCGCCGGGCCGCAGCCTTGCCTGCTGTTCCTGCATGGCGGCGGCTGGGTGGTCGGCGACCTCGACAGCCATGACCAGCTCTGCCGCGAACTGGCGAACCGGCTGGCCGCGGTGGTGGTCGCGGTGGATTACCGCCTCGCCCCCGAACATCCCTTCCCGGCGGCGGCCGAGGACGCCGCCGCTGCGCTGCGCTTCGTCGCCGGGCAGGCCGGGGCGCTTGGCATCGACGCGGCGCGCATCGCGGTGGGCGGCGACAGCGCCGGCGGCAACATCGCCGCCGCGCTGTGCCTGATGGCGCGCGACGGCCAGGCGCCGATGCCGATGTTCCAGATGCTGTTCTACCCGGTCACCGACCTCGCGGCGGAATCGCCGGCCTATGGCCGCTTCATCGAGGGCTATGTGCTGAACGCCGCCTCGATGCGCTGGTTCATCGGCCATTATGTGCCGGACCCGGCGGCGCGGGCCGATTGGCGCGCCTCGCCCGCGCGGGCGGGCAGCCTCTCTGGCCTGCCGCCGGCCTTCGTGATGACCGCCGGCCACGACCCGCTGAGCGACGAAGGCATCGCCTATGCCCGGCGGCTCGAGGCCGAGGGCGTGCCGGTCAGCCACCTGCACGTCTCCGACCAGATCCACGGCTTCCTCACCCTGGGCAAGGCGATCCCGGCTTCCGCCGTGACGCTCGGCCAGGCGGCGGCGGCGTTGCGCCTGGCCTGGGAGGGGTGACGGCGCGGCGCGCGCGGGGCCATCCCCGGCACCGCCCGGCGTCAGGGACCGGCTGAGGCCGCCGGCGCCCGCGCGCCCAGCCACAGCCCGCTGGCCAGCATCTCGCGCGCGCAGTCGCGCAGCAGGCCGGCGGCCGCGACCGCCGCCGGCGACGGTTCCCGCCCGCGCGGCATGACCAGCAGCCGGGTGATGGCGAGCGCGCCGAGCGGCACCGCGCGCAGCCGCCCCTCCAGGATCTCGGCGCGCACCATCGAGGCGACATCGACCATCGGCCCGAGCCCGGCGAGCACGAGCCGCTTGGCGATGGCGACGGTATCCGCCTCGGCCGCCACCTCGATGCCGAGCGCCTCCTGGCCCAGCGCGTCGCGCAGCGCGCGGCGCACCCAGCTGTCGGGCCGGCCGGCCAGCACCAGCGGCACGCCCGCCAGCGCGCGCAGCGGCACCGCCGCCCCCTCGAAGCGGCGGTCCGCGGCGGCGCAGATCAGGCACAGCGGCTCGGCGAGCAGCGGCTCCGCCGCCAGCCGCGCCGAGGCGCCGGGCCCGTTCAGCATGGCGGCGTCGATCGCCCCTTCCTCGAGCTGCTTCTCAAGATCGTGCACGAAGCCGATGGCGAGCCGCAGCCGGATCTCGGGGAACTGCCGCGCGGCGCGGGTGGCGAAGGCGGCGCCGATGATGTCCGACACGCCGGGCGAAAGGCCGATCGTCACCGCCCCGCGCGGCCGGTCGGCCTGGCCGCGCGCGTCGCGGCGCATCGCATCCGCCTCCCCCAGCAGCCGCTCGGCGCGGTCGAGCAGCGCGAGCCCTTCGGCGGTCAGCACCGCCCCGCGCGGCCGGCGGTCGAACAGCCGCACGCCGAGTTCCGCCTCGAGCTGCTGGATCTGCCGGCTGACCGCGGGCTGGGCGATCCGCAGCGCGCGCGCGGCCTGGCCGAAATGCCGTTCCCGCGCGACGGCGGCGAAATAGCGGAGCTGGCGCAGTTCCACGCGCTTCCACCCTCCCTGGCCGTCTCGATGCCGCTGCGGCATCGGCGCCTTGCCGCTAAAGTGTTAGACGCGCCCCCGCCCCGGCACAACACTTCCTCCCGTTGAACAAGAAGGCCCGGCCGGCGCGGCCGAGGAGACGGAGGAAGCGTCAGGCGCACCCGGCAAAGACGGGGGCGCCATCGCATCGCGGCATGGCCGCCTCCGCATCCACGCACCGCGTCCGGTCCGGCATCCGGAGGTGATGAGGACGTGAGCAACGGCGCCTGGGCCCTGCCCGAGGAATTGAAGATGCTGCGCGATACCGCGCGGCGCTTCATGCAGAACGACGTCAAGCCGGCCGAGGACCGCGCGCCGCACGACGCCTGCGAACTGCCCGTGGCGGATCTGGCCCCGCTGCAGAAGAAGGCCCGCGACCTTGGCCTGTGGTGCTACCGCACGCCGACCGAGTATGGCGGCGCCGGGCTCGACCTGCTCGGCCAGGCGGTGATCGCCGAGGAGGCGTCGAAGTGCCGCATGGGCGCCTATATCCCGGCCTGCGGCGCCTTCGGGGCCGATCCGCCCAATGCCATCTGGCTCGGCAACCGCGACCAGATCGAGCGCTTCGGCATCCCCGCCGTCGAGCGCGGCCAGAAGGTCTTCGTCGCCATCAGCGAGCCCTCGGGCGGCGCCGACCCGGCGCGCGGCATCCGCACCCGCGCCGAGCGGCGCGGCGACCGCTACGTGCTCAACGGCAGCAAGATGTGGATCTCGGGCGCGGGCAGCGCCGACTGGGGCCTGCTCTTCGCCCGCACCGGCGCGCAGGGGGAGCGCGGCGGCATCACCTGCTTCATCATCGACGGCAACCCCAAGGGCCTGACCAAGCGGCGGATCGGCGTGATCCGCGCCTGGTCGCCCTATGAGCTGCACCTCGAGGATGTCGAGGTGCCGGTCGAGAACCGCCTCGGCGAGGAAGGCCAGGGCTTCCAGCTGTGCGAGAAATGGCTGGTCGAGGGCCGCGTGCCCTATGCCGCCGCCTGCGTCGGCATCGCCCAGGCGGCGCTCGAGCTCGCCATGGACTGGGCCCGGCAGCGCGAGGCCTTCGGCTCGAAGCTGGCCGACAAGCAGGCGATCCAGTGGATGATCGCCGACAGCGAGATGGAGCTGCGCGCCGCCCGCCTGCTGGTCTGGCAGGCGGCCTGGACCGCGGCGCTCGGCGGCGACCTCAAGACCGACGCCTCGGTCGCCAAGGTGGTGGCGACCGAGACGGCGGGGCGGGTGGTGGACCGCTGCGTGCAGATCTTCGGCGGCCTCGGCGTCGCGCAGGAGATGCCGCTCGAACGCTGGTACCGCGAGATGCGGATCAAGCGCATCGGCGAGGGTCCCTCGGAGGTGCACCGCATGGTGCTCGCCCGCACCCTGCTCGGCGGGAAGGGGCGCCGCTGATGTCCATCGACCTCGACATCGATGCCGAGGGCATCGCCACCATCACCATCAACCGGCCGGAGCGGCGCAACGCGCTCGATGCGGCGCATTACGCCGGGCTGACCGATGCCTGGATCCGCGTGCGCGACGACCCCGCGGTGCGCTGCGCGATCGTCACCGGCGCGGGGGACAAGTCCTTCTCGGCCGGCGCCGACATCAAGGACTTCATCGGCCGCCGGCAGGAGCTGTCGGACCACTGGCTGACGCAGAAGGGGCAGCTGCTCAATCGCGGCCTCGAGGTGTGGAAGCCGGTGATCGCCGCGGTCAACGGCTTCTGCGTGGGCGGCGGCATGACCCTGCTGCTGGCCACCGACATCCGCATCGCCGTCCCGCACGCCACCTTCGGCCTGAGCGAGGTCAAGCGCGGCGTCATCGCCGGCAATGGCGGCACCCAGCGGGTGATGCGGCAGCTGCCCCATGCGATCGCGATGGAGATGCTGCTGACCGGCGACGCCATCGACGCGGCGCGGGCGGAACGCTGGGGCCTGGTCAATGCCGTGGTCCCGCCCGAGGAGCTGATGCCCGCCGCGCGCGCCTTCGCCCGCCGCATCGCCGCGAATGCCCCGCTCGCGGTGCAGGCGGCAAAGGAGCTGGGGCTGCGCTCGCGCGACATGCCGCTCGCCGACGGGCTGCGGCTGGAGCAGATGGTCAGCCGCATCCTGCAGGGCAGCGAGGACGTGAAGGAAGGCCGCGCCGCCTTCGCCGAGAAGCGGCCGCCGCGCTTCGAGGGACGCTGAATGTCGGCAGGACCGCTCACCGGCATCACCGTTCTCGATCTGACGCAGATCTACAACGGCCCCTATGCCACCTTCCTGATGGCGATGGCCGGGGCCGAAGTGATCAAGATCGAGCCCCCCGGCGGCGAGCAGCTGCGCCGCCGGCACGGCGATGGCGGGGCCACGCTGCCCTTCGCCATGCTCAATTCGGGCAAGCGCTGCGTCGTGCTCGACCTCAAGGCCGGGGAGGACCGCGCGGCGCTGCTGGGGATGGCCGCCGAGGCCGACGTGCTGGTGGAGAACTACCGCCCCGGGGTGATGGACCGGCTCGGCCTGTCGCGCGAGGTGCTGCGCGGGGTCAATCCGCGGCTGATCTGCGCCAGCGGCTCGGGCTATGGCGGCAGCGGCCCCTATCGCGACTACCCGGCGATGGACCTGGTGGTGCAGGCGATGAGCGGGGTGATGAGCATCACCGGCGAGGCCGGCGGCCCGCCGCTCAAGGCCGGGCCGGCGCTGTGCGACTTCTTCGCCGGCATCCACCTCTACGGCGCCATCGTCACCGCGCTTTTCGAGCGCGAGCGCGGCGGGCCGGCCCGCGCGGTGGAGGTGGCGATGCTGGAGGCGGTCTATCCCTCGCTGACCTCCAACCTCGCCCTGCTGGCGGAGAAGGGCAGCAGCTTCCCCGGCCGCACCGGCAACCGCCATGGCGGGCTGTCGGTCTGTCCCTACAACGTCTATCCGGCGGCGGACGGCCATGTCGCCATCATCTGCAACCATGACGGCCATTGGCGCGCCGCCGCGCGCTATTTCGGCCATGCCGAGCTGATCGACGACCCGCGCTTCCTGCGGATGGCCGACCGGGTGGCGAACATGGACCTGCTCGACGGCATGGTCGCCTCCTGGACGGCCGCGATGCCGAAGGAGGAGATCTTCCAGGGCCTCGCGGCGGCCGGCGTGCCCTGCGCGCCGGTGCGCGAACTGGCCGAGGTGGTGGCCGATGGCCACCTGCATGAACGCCGCGCGCTGCTCGACATCGAGCATCCGCAGTTCGGCCCGATGACCGTGCCGACCAGCGCGCTATGCTTCGAGGGCATCGAGCGCGGCCTGCGCTGGCCGAGCCGCCCGCTCGGCGCCGACCAGCAGCTTGTGCCGCGGGCCGTCGGCCCGGCGGCGACCGCGGTGCCCGCCGAGGGAGGAGGAAGCCGATGATCCGATTGGCGCGACGGTCCCTGCCCGCCCTGGCCGCCGGCCTGGCGGCCCCGGCACGGGCGCAGGCGGCCTTCCCGAGCCGGCCGGTGGTGATGATCGCCCCGGCCGCGCCGGGCGGGCCGACCGATGTCGCCGGCCGGGTGCTGGTGCAATACATGCCCGCGCTGATCGGCCAGCCCGTGGTGCTCGAGAACCGCAGCGGCGCCGCCGGGCAGATCGGCATGCGCCATGTCGCGACCGCGCCGCCGGACGGGCACACGCTTGTGATCGGCAACACCGGCTCGGTCGGCATCAACCCGTCCTACTACCGCGATCCCGGCTATGACATCGCGCGCGAC
>NZ_JAUFPN010000037.1 GCF_030409335.1 Paeniroseomonas aquatica | reverse complement strand
GACCGACTTCCTGCGCGGCCTGGCCCGGCGCGGCCTGCGCGGCGTGAAGCTGGTCATCTCCGACGCCCATGAAGGGCTCAAGGCTGCTATGGCCAAGCNCCGCATCGTCTCGGCTTGGATCGGCACCGCCTATGCCGAAGCTGATGCTCCCGCTGCTCACGCCCAGTGGCGCCGGGTTGCCGACCAACTCCGCCCCAAGGTGCCGAAGCTGGCCAACCTGATGGATGCCGCCGAGGAAGACGTGCTGGCTTTCATGGACTTCCCCCGCGAGCACCGGGCCAAGCTCCACTCGACCAACCCCATCGAGCGCCTCAACGGCGAGATCAAGCGCCGCACCGACGTGGTTGGCATTTTTCCCAACGAAGCCGCCATCGTCAGGCTCGTCGGCGCGCTCCTGCTCGAGCAGTCCGATGAATGGGCCACCCAGCGATCGCGCTACATGACGCTGGAGACCATGACTGCGGTGAGCGATACTCCAGCCGTCAGCCTGCCAGTCGCGGCGACCTGACGCCGCGGCATAGCCCGCCAAGGAGCATCGCTCCTACACCACGCCATGGGGCACGACCCAGCGGGGCTGATCCACCATTCGTACCGCGGATCGCAATATTGTTCCACGGACTACCAAGCCGAGCTTGAGGCCATGGGCATCCTGATCTCCATGTCCGGGCGGGGAAACTGCTTCGACAACGCCATGGTCGAGACATTCTTCAAGACGCTGAAATCCGAACTCGTCTGGCGCACCGCCTTCGAGACGCGCGCCGACGCCACGGCTGCCATCGGCCGCTACATCGATGGTTTCTACAACCCCATCCGCCGCCATTCCGCGCTCGACTTCACAAGCCCCGCACAGTTCGAGAAGATGGCTCCTACCTGACCCAATGCCTCTCCACTAATGCGGGGCAAGTCCAGTCCGGCCTTCATCTCCTGTAGCGGAGCGCCTCAACCAGCAGGGCAAAGGCCGGCGTGGGCTGGCGGCGGCTGGGGTAGTACAGGTGGTATCCTGGAAAGGGTGGGCACCAATCGGCAAGCACCCGGACAAGCCGACCCGCCTCGAGGTGCCCCCGCACCTGATCTTCGAAAACGAAGGCTAGGCCGAGCCCCGCCAGGACTGCCTTGTTGAGCAGCGGAGCGGTATTGACGACAAGCTGGCCTTCGACCCTCACCTTCATCTCGCGCCGGCCCTTTTCGAACTCCCAGGCGTAGAGCCCGCCCAGGGTCGGCAGGCGTATGTTGATGCAGTTGTGGTCCGTCAAATCCTGCGGCGTCTTCGGCTGCGGATGACGCGCGAAGTAGGATGGTGCGCCGATGACAGCCATGCGGATGTCCGGCCCGATGCGCACTGCGACCATGTCCTTCGCCACCTGCTCGCCGAGGCGTACACCCGCATCGTAGCGTCCGGCCACGAGGTCCAGCAGGGTATTGTCGACCTCGACCTCCACCTTGATGTCCGGGTAGTCGGGCAGCAACTGCTGAAGGGCCGGCAGGAGGATGCTGTCGGCGGGGTGCTCGGCCGCGGTGATCCGGATGGTGCCGCCGGGCTTCTCACGCAGATCGCCCAGCGCGGCGAGCCCGGTATCGATCTGGTCGAGGGCAGGGCCGAGCGTCCGGAGCAGCCGCTCGCCGGCTTCCGTGGGCGCGACGCTGCGGGTGGTGCGCGTCAGCAGCCGTAGCCCCAACCGCGCTTCGAGCGCACGCAGGGTCTGACTCAGTGCCGAGGGGGAGACCCCGATCTGGGCGGCGGCCCGGGTAAAACTGCGCTCGGTCGCCACCGACCGAAAGGCCTGGAGGTCATTCAGGTCGGTCCGCGGCATTATGAAGTCCTACTTCAAGGCTCATGTGACATTTATGGCCTAATTCGCTTCTGCCGCATCCCCCATCTTCCGTCACGACAGTCAGGCGCCACTGCCTCCCCAGGCATTCGGCAGTCGAGGGATGGAGTTCATGGAGATCACGCGCGCAGGCACACAGCCATCAGGACGAGGACCGGCCGACTGGTTCAGCGGCACGGTCCGCATCGATCCGCTGTTCAGCCCGCCCGACCCGGCCCGGGTGGCGGGCGCGTTGGTGACCTTCGAGCCGGGCGCACGGACGGCCTGGCATACGCACCCACTCGGCCAGACGCTGCTCGTGACGGCCGGCTGCGGCTGGGTACAGCGTGAGGGTGGCCCGGTTCAGGCGATCCGTCCGGGCGACGTCGTCTGGTTCGCGCCGGGCGAAAAGCATTGGCATGGCGCTTCGGCCACCACGGCCATGAGCCACATCGCGATCCAGGAAAAGCTCAAAGGGTTGGCCGTGGATTGGCTGGAGCACGTCTCCGATCAGCAATACCTGCCTGGCCCGACTTCCTAGCGCGCGACGTCGGAGACCATCAAATGCTCGAATCGATCATCGGCGCTGCCATCATGACCACCTCCGCCGCAACGACGCCCGTCATGGCAAGCGAGCGTGTCCGGATATCGTCCGACTGGGGCGATGTCACGGCCGATCTCGTGGACAACGCCGCATCGCGCCGTCTCGTGCAGATGCTGCCGCTGTCGATCCCGATGCGCGACCACCTGCGCCAGGAGAAGACCGGCCGGCTGCCGGAGCCCCTGCCGGGCACGGAACGGCAAGCGGACTTCGCGGTCGGAACCTTGGGGCTGTGGGGTTCGGGTGACTTCGTCATCTACTACCGCAACGGCCGTGTGCCATCGCCCGGCATCATCATGATTGGCCACGTCACCGGCGACGTCTCCATCTTTGACCGTCCCGGTCCGATCACCATTCGCGTGGACCGCATCCCATGAGCGTCATCCTTGCGGCTCGCGACAGCGCGGCCATCGCATCCCGGGGCCCGCTATCGGGCGCCGTGCTAGCCATGACGCTCTGCGCCGGCGCGCTGATCGCATCCGAGTTTTTGCCGGTCAGCCTCCTGACGCCGGTGGCCTCCGACCTGCGCCTAACGGAAGGACAGGCGGGACAGGCCATCTCGGTCTCCGGCATCTTCGCTGTCCTCACCAGTCTGTTCGTTTCCAGCGCGGTGGGGCGCCTGGACCGCCGCACCGTCCTGCTGGGCTTCACCGGTCTCATGATCGTCTCCGGTGCCATCGTCGCCCTAGCGCCGAACTTCGTCGTGCTGACGATCGGGCGCGCGCTGCTCGGAATGGCCATCGGCGGCTTCTGGTCGATGTCCACCGCGACGGTAATGCGCATCGTGCCGCGGGATGATGTGCCGAGGGCGCTGGCGATCCTGAACGGCGGCAATGCGCTTGCGGCGACAGTGGCCGCACCGCTCGGCAGCTTCCTCGGCGGGATCATCGGGTGGCGCGGCGCCTTCTTCTGCGTCGTGCCGCTCGCCGTGATTGCCTTCGTCTGGCTGCGTGGAACGCTGCCGCCCTTGCCGGCCGAGCGTCGGTCCAGTGCCGGCGCCGCCTTCAGGCTGCTGGGCCGGCCTCCGGTCGCGCTGGGCATGGCGGCGATCCTGTTCCTGTTTATGGGCCAGTTCGCGCTGTTCACCTATCTCCGTCCGTACCTTGAGACGGTCACGCGCGTCGATGTTCCGACGCTGTCGCTCATCCTTCTGATCCTGGGTGTCACGGGCCTTATCGGCACCTATGCGGTGGGGTGGTTCCTGCGACGCGGGCCGCAGGCGGTGCTGGTCGCCATTCCACTCGGCATGGCCGCGATCGCGATCGCCCTGATGGGAATGGGGCAGGCGCTGATCCCGACCATCGCCCTGCTCGCCGCCTGGGGGCTGATCGGCACGCCGGCGCCAGTCGGCTGGGGAACCTGGCTGAGCCGGACCCTGCCGCAGGACGCCGAGGCGGGCGGCGGGTTGATGGTCGCCACCATCCAGCTCGGCATCACGCTGGGTGCCTCCGTCGGTGGCCTGTTGTTCGACCTCACCGGCTATCGAAGCACCTTCGGCGCCGCTGCGGCCATGTTGTTCGCCTCCGCCGTGCTGGCACTGCTGAGCTGGCGCGCCAGCGCGACCTCATTCTCCGAACGATAGCCCGATGACACCGGAACTACCGACAGGACGGCGCACATCTTGCCGACACACGCACAACCCGACAAGGAAGCCCTTCGATGACTGAGACGCAGCCCACTCCAGGCCAGGTCCCGCATGCGCGCGGACACCGGCCATCATCGTCGGCCACCCGATGGGTGCCGTGAAGGAGCAGAGCGCGAACCTGTACGCCACGAAGATGGCTGAGCAGGGCTTCGTCGCCATGTCCATCGACCTGCCCTTCTGGGGCGAGACCGAAGGCCAGTCGCGCAATCTCGTCTCGCCCGACATGTATGCCGAGGCGTTCAGCGCCGGGGTGGACTTCCTCGGCACCCAACCCTTCGTCAACCGCGACCGCATCGGCGCGATAGGGGTCTGCGGCAGCTTTGTCATCAGTGCTGCCAAGATCGACCCGCGCATGCGCGCCATCGCGACCGTCAGCATGTACGACATGGGTGCCGCGAACCGCGATTCGCTCAACCACAGCCAAACGGTCGAGCAGCGCAAGCAGGTCATCGCGCAAGCGGCCGAGCAGCGCCACGCGGAGTTCGCTGGCGGTGCGATTCAACTGACCGGCGGAACGGTGCAGGAGCTGACGGCGGACACGCACCCGATCCAGCGCGAGTTCTACGATTTCTACCGCACGCCGCGCGGCGAGTTCACGCCTCCGGGCGCGACGCGGCTCACCTCCACGCACCCGACACTGACCAGCAACGTCAACTTCATGAACTTCTACCCGTTCAACGACATCGAGACGATCTCACCGCGCCCGATGCTGTTCATCACCGGTGACCAGGCGCACTCCCGTGAGTTCAGCAAGGATGCCTACAGGCGCGCGGCGGAACCGAAGGAACTCCACTACGTCGCGGGCGCCGGGCATGTTGACCTGTATGACCGGGCGAACCTGATCCCGTTCGACACGCTGGCCGCATTCTTCAACCGCTACCTCGCCTAGGCCCAGACGCGTTCCCCGCATACCCAACAAAGGACGAAGCTGCATGAGAAACCATGCTCAACTTCCGATATCCCGGCGTGCCCTCGTGGCCGGTGCAGCCACAGCGGCAGCGACCGCTTCAGGCGGGGCAGATGCACAACCCGCTTCCGTCGCTAACGCGACAACCAGCCCAGGAGCACCGGCGATGGTGAGGGTATCTCTGCGTGTGAATGACGAAGTGCGCTCCGTCGATCTGGATACGCGTACGACGCTGTTGGATGCGCTGCGCGAGCACCTGCAGCTTACCGGCAGTAAGAAGGGCTGTGATCACGGCCAGTGCGGCGCCTGCACGGTTATGGTGGAGGGTCAGAGGATCTATTCCTGCCTGACGCTGGCGGTGATGCATGAGGGCAATACGGTCACCACCATCGAGGGGCTGGGCCGGCCCGGCAATCTGCATCCGATGCAGGCCGCCTTCGTCAAGCACGACGGTTACCAGTGCGGCTACTGCACGCCGGGCCAGATCTGCGCCTCGGTAGCCGCCCTTGATGAGATCAAGGCCGGCGTGCCGAGCCATGTGACCGCCGACCTGATGGCGACGCCGCAGGTGACGGCTGACGAACTCCGCGAGCGCATGAGCGGCAACATCTGCCGCTGCGGCGCCTATTCCAACATCGTCGATGCGATCATCGAGGTCGCGAGGAGCCCGGCATGAGGCCCTTCACCTACGAGCGCGCCCGCAGCCCCGCCGAGGCGGCCGCGGCGGCCATCCGCAACCCCGGCGCCCGGTTCATCGCGGGCGGAACCAACCTGCTCGACCTCATGAAGCTGCAGATCGAGGTGCCGCCCCACCTGATCGACGTGAACGGCCTCGGCCTGGACCGGATCGAGGGGACGCAGGAGGGCGGGCTGCGCATCGGGGCGCTGGTGCGCAACACCTCGCTCGCGGCGGATGAGCGCGTGCGGCGCCACTACGGCGTGCTGTCCCGCGCCCTGCTGGCGGGGGCCACGGCGCAGCTGCGCAACAAGGCAACCACGGCCGGCAACCTGCTGCAGCGCACCCGCTGCCCCTATTTCTACGACACCGCTCAGCCCTGCAACAAACGCCAGCCCGGCAGCGGCTGCGCGGCGATCGGCGGCGTTACCCGGCTGCTGGCGGTGATCGGCAGCAGCGAAGCCTGCATCGCCACCCACCCCAGCGATATGGCCGTGGCCATGCGCGTGCTGGACGCGGTGGTGGAGACGGTCAAGGCAGATGGCACGACGCGGCGCATCCCGATCGCCGAGTTCCACCGCTTGCCCGGCGACACGCCGCATGTCGAGACGGCGCTGGAGAGGGGCGAGTTCATCACCGCCGTGACCTTGCCGCCGCCGATCGGCGGGCGGCACTTCTATCGCAAGGTGCGCGACCGCGCCTCCTACGCCTTCGCGCTCGTCTCCGTCGCGGCCGTGATGCAGCGGGACGGCACGGGACGCGTGGCGCTGGGCGGCGTGGCGCATAAGCCCTGGCGCGTCGAGGCGGCCGAGGCCGAGCTGCCGCGCGGCGCAAGGCCGGTCACGGCCGCAATCCTGGACAGCGCGAAGCCGACGCACGACAACGCGTTCAAGGTGAAGCTGGCGGAGCGGACGCTCGCCGCCGTGCTGGCTGAGGCGAGGGGCTGAGACGATGAAGTTCGACACCCCCGCCACCAACAACCCGATCGATCAGCTGAAGGTCGTCGGCCAGCCGCTGGACCGCGTCGAAGGCCCCCTGAAGACCACGGGCCAGGCGCCCTACGCTTATGAATGGCAGGACGTGCCGGGCCGCATGGCCTACGGCTACATCCTCGGCGCGACGATCGCGAAGGGCCGCATCGCTGCGATCGACACCGCTGCCGCGCGCCGCGCGCCCGGTGTCCTGGCCGTCGTCACGCATGAGAACGCGGGACCGCTGGGCCGCGGCCAGTTCTACGTCCAGCGTTTCCTCGCCGCGCCGGAGGTGGATCACTACCACCAGCCGATTGCCCTGATCGTCGCGGAGACGTTTGAGGGGGCGCGCGATGCGGCTGGGCTGGTACGGGCGCGTTACGTGGAGGGGCGCGGCGCGTTCGACCTCGCCGCCCAGCGCGACACGGCGCCGGTCGCGCAGCGGGCTCCCTTCGGCGGACCGCCGGAGACCGCCGTCGGCGACTTCGAAGGCGCCTTCGCCGCGGCGCCGGTAACGCTGGACGAGACCTACACCACGCCCGACCAGGCGCATGCCATGATGGAGCCGCACGCGACCATCGCCGCCTGGGAAGGCGACCGGCTGACCTGCCGGACCTCCATCCAGCAGATGAACTGGGGCCTGCGCGACCTGTCCCTCGCGCTCGGCATTCCGAAGGACAGGATCCGGCTGATCTCGCCCTATATCGGCGGCGGCTTCGGGGGGAAGGGAACGGTGCAGTCAGACCTCGTCCTTGCGGCGCTCGGCGCCCGGGCGGCGGGGCGGCCGGTGAAGGTCGCGATGCAGCGGCCGCTGATGTTCAACAACACCATTCATCGGCCCGCGACGATCCAGCGCATTCGGATCGGCGCGACCCGGGACGGCCGGATCACGGCGATCGGCCATGAGAGCTGGTCCGGCAACCTGCCGGGCGGCCGCACAGAGCCCACCACCCTCTCTACGCGCTTCCTCTACGCCGGGGCCAACCGGATGACCCGGGTTCGCCTGGCGGTGCTCGACCTCGCCGAGGGGAACGCGATGCGCGCGCCGGGCGAGGCGCCGGGCCTGATGGCGCTGGAAATCGCCATGGACGAGATGGCGGAGAGACTGGGCCTGGACCCCGTGGCCTTCCGGATCCTGAACGACACGCAGGTGGACCCGGAGAAGCCGGAGCGCCCCTTCTCCACCCGTCCCTTCGTCGAGTGCCTGCGCGTCGGGGCGGAGCGGTTCGGCTGGAGCCGCCGGAGCCCCCGCCCGGGCGCCGTGCGCGACGGCGCGTGGCTCGTCGGCATGGGCATGGCCGGCGCGATCCGCGGCGCGCCCATCTCCAAGGCCGGGGCCCGCGCGCGGCTGGATGCGCGCGGCATCGTCACGATCGAGACGGACATGACCGACATCGGCACAGGCAGCTACACCATCGTCGCGCAGACGGCGGCGGAGATGATGGGCGTGCCGCTAGAGCGCGTCGTCGCAAAGCTCGGGGATTCCAGCTTCCCCGAGACACCGGGTTCGGGTGGTCAGCAGGGCGCTCCCTCGGTCACAGCGGGCGTCTATGCCGCCTGCACGAAGTTGCGGGAGGCCGTGGCGCACCGCCTCGGCTTCAACTCGGCCGACGTCACCTTCGCCGACGGCGAGGTCCGCTCCGGCAACCGCGCCGTACCGCTCGGCCAGGCCGCGGGAGCCGGCGACATCACGGTCGAGGACAGTATGGAGTACGGCGACCTGTCCCAGCGCTTTGCCCAGCAGACCTTCGGCGCGCACTTCGCCGAGGTGGGCGTGGACGCCTACACCGGCGAGGTGCGGGTGCGCCGGATGCTGGCGGTCTGCGCGGCGGGGCGCATCCTCAACCCCAAGACTGCCCGCAGTCAGGTGATCGGCGGCATGGTGATGGGCATCGGCGCCGCGCTGACCGAGGAGATGACGGTGGACAAGCGCCGCGGCTTCTTCGTGAACCACGACCTCGCGGGCTATGAGGTGCCGGTCCACGCCGACGTCCCCCATCTGGACGCTGTATTCATCGACGAGGTGGACCCGACCATGTCTCCCTTGAAGGCGAAGGGCGTTGGCGAGCTGGGGCTGACCGGCGTGGCGCCCGCCATAGCGAACGCAATCTACAATGCCATCGGCGTGCGCGTCCGTGACTACCCGCTGACGCTCGACAAGTATCTGGAGCACCTGCCGGCACTGGCGTGACGGGCGCTGCCAGAGACCCAGACGATATCGCACGGATCAGGAGAGAACGATGAAGCTACTGGCTGCAACGGCAACTGCGCTGTCCCTTCTCGCATCGGGCGTGGCGGAGGCCAGCGGGGCGCCCGCCGCACCTTCGCGCGAGGACCTTCGCGCCGTCGCGCCGGCGCTCGACGCCTACACGCAAAACACGCTAGCGGAGGACCTGTGGAGGCGCCCGGGCCTCTCGCCGCGCGACCGCAGCCTTGTCACCCTCGCGGTGCTGATCGCACGGCAGGGGGCCGTGGAGATGGCGGGGCAGATGCACCTCGCGCTCGACAACGGCGTGACGCCGGCGGAGATCTCGGAAACGATCACGCATCTTGCCTTCTATTCCGGTTGGCCCAACGCGATGCTCGCCGTCACGGTCGCGAAGGAGGTCTTTGCAGAGCGCCGCGTGCCCGCGAGCGCCATCCCACCCGCCGGGGGCGAGCGCCTGCCCCTTGACGAGGCTGCCGAGGCGCGCCGTGCGACGGGCGTGCAGGAGAACTTCGGCGAGGTCTCGCCGGGGGTCGTGCAGTACACGACGAACCCACTGTTCCGCGATCTCTGGCTGCGCCCGGGACTGGCGCCGCGGGACCGCAGCCTCGTCACCGTCAGCGCGCTGGTCGTGGCCGGTCAGTCCGCCCAAATCACCTACCATCTCGGCCGCGCTATGGATAATGGCCTGACGCGGCAACAGGCGTCGGAGGTGCTGACGCAGACCGCCTTCTACGGCGGCTGGCCTAACACCTTCTCGGCGCTGCCGGTGTTCAAGAGCGTTTTCGAATCGCGGCGTTGAGGCACCCCCTGCGCGTCGTACCGTCCGGGCCCATGGCGGCCCAGAGCAGCTGGTGCCGGAAACCGGGGAGGCGCCTGTCCCCGGCCCCGGGCAGATCCTCGTCGAGGTGGAGGCGGCGGGGGTGAACTTCCTCGACGTCATGCAGCGCAAAGGGCACGGCAGGACACCGCCCTTCGTGCCCGGCCTGGAAGGCGTGGGGCGCGTGGCCGCGGTGGGGGAGGGCACGGCCGGCGCGCCCGCGATCGGGACGCGCGTGGCCTGGATCGTCGCGCCCGGCTCCTACGCCGAGCGGGTGATCGTCCCGGCGGAGCGCGCGATCCCCGTGCCCGGCGATCTCGCGCCGGGCGAGGCAATGCTGTTCCAGGCGCTGACGGCGCAGTACCTCGCCGCCGAGTACCGGGACGTGCGGCCAGGCGACCGCGTGCTGGTGCAAGCCGCGGCTGGCGGGGTTGGGCAGATCCTCGTCCAGATGCTGAAGCGCCGGGGCGCCTGGGTAATCGGCACGGTCTCCACGGAGGAGAAGGCAGGGGGCGCGAGCGACGCGGGCGCCGACGCCGTCATCAACTACGGGCGCGACGGTGACTTCCTTCCGGCCTTGCGCAAGCTGACGGACGGGCGCGGCGTGGACCTCGCATTCGACTCCGTCGGCACCACCACTCTCGCGAACACGATCAAGGGGCTGGCGCGGGGCGGGACGGCCGTATCCTATGGCTCCACCTCCGGTCCGCCGCCGGCAGTCAGCCCGATGGAGTTGACCAGCCCCTGTGCGCGCGTCGCCGGCGGCTCGGTGTTCAGCTACGTCGCCGACGCGGCGGAGCTGCGCCGCCGGGCGGTGAAGGTGCTGGACGGTATTCGCGCGGGCTGGCTCCGTCTGCCCCTGGCCCGGAGTTTCGCGCTGGACCACGCCGCCCAGGCCCACCGCGCACCTCGCTCCCATCGACCTCGCTCCCCATCGAGAGGAAAGGGCCCCATCGTGACCACGCGTCGAAGCATCGTCCCGTCAGCGGCCATTGCCGCCGCCCTTCTTGCCGGAGTTGGCGCCGCGCCAGCCGCCGCACAGTTGGCGACCGTGCCGAAGGCCTACTATGTCGCCGAGTTCGAGCCGACCGACCTGGCGGGGCTGCAGCCCTACAGCGCCGGCGTAGCCTCCACCTTCGAGCCGTTCGGCGGGCGCTTCGCCGTGCGCGGCGGGGCGGTGGCTTCGCTGGAAGGCACACCCGTACGCGGGCGGATGATCGTCATCGAGTTCGACAGCTTGGAGCGCGCCCGCGCATGGTACGACTCCCCCGGTTACACGGCGCTGAGGCCCATCCGGCAGCGCTCCGGCCTTTCCCGCACCTACATCGTCGAGGGGATCGCGCCGGGAACGGCCGGGACGCCGCCGGCGCGATAGCGCCCGCGCCGGCCGGTTTCTTGAGCGCGTTCGATAGGCCCATGCGGCATTTCGGGCGTTACCCCGTAATCCCGATCACACTTCCCCGACGAGACGCTGACCGATGGAAGACTCAGGATGCATTCTTTGCATGGACCGGATCGCCGCGGCCGTCTCGGCGCGAGAGCGACAATCGCCGCGACCGCCTGCGTGTCCGCACTAACGAGGAACGCGGCCTTGGCGCGACCTGCGTCGGCGACACTAGCCGGGCAAACGTGCCCGTCTTGCCGGGGCGGCGCCTTCTCAGCCACGACCGCTCCGTCATGGGGCTTCGGCGTGATGGGCATGAATTGCCATGGCGATCCCCATCTGGACTGGGCGGCAATGATCCGGCTGCTGCACTAGGCAGTGGACCGCGGCGTCGGCAATCGTGATCGTGGGCGGCCGCTACCCCGCGGATCAGTAGCAGACCGCCGGACACTAGCCCTCGTCGCACGAGCATCATGAGGCCGGGCTGGAGGCCGACTATCCCGACCGCTCGAAGAAGCCGGTCGACGCTGGCTACCCGCCCTTCGTCGGCCCCTTGACGCCGGAGCAGCACCGCTACGGCCCCTGGGGGCCGATCCAGGACTGGCTGCGCGCCAACCCTGCAGCGTCCCGCGCTACCAACTGACGGAGAAACCAGCCATGGACACGCCGCTCCAGGTGGTCTGCCCGCGTTGCGATGCCATCGACCGCGTCCCGGCCATGCGGCTCGGCGACGGCCCACGCTGCGGCGAATGCCGCGCCGCCCTGTCCGAGGCGCGGTTTCGTCGCCACCTGAAGCACAGCGGCATCCCGCTGCTGCTGGATTTCTGGGCTTCGTGGTGCGGCCCGTGCCGCGCATTGGCGCCGGCCTTCGAGGAAGCGGCGCGGACGCTCTCGCCACGCTTGCGGCTGGTCAAGGTCTCGACCGAGGAGGCGCCGCAGCTTGCCGCCGAAGTGGCGATCCGCAGCATCCCGACGCTCGCCCTGTTCGCCGGTGGGCGGCAGGTCGCGCGCCAAGCCAGCGCCTTGCCTGCCAGCAATATCGTCGCCTGGGCGGACGCCAACGCGGCCGCTTGAGCCAGCGCAATGCATGTCCGGAAACATCCGGTACTCTCCACGCATTGGCAGGAGAACGGACATGACACGCAACGTGGGTGGCATCGACAAGGGGCTGCGGATCCTGGCCGGCCTGGTCCTTCTTGCGCTCGGCTGGCTGGGCCCGCTCGGCTGGTGGGGGCTGATAGGTCTGGTGCCTTTGGCGACCGGGCTGATCGGCAATTGCCCTGTCTACAGCCTGCTTGGCGTGAACACCTGTCCGCTCGACCGGCGTAGCGCCTGATCGCGCCGGATGCGCCGCATCGGCGTTCTGGCCGGCATCGCGCTGGTGGCCGCCGCCGGCGCGGGCGCCTTCTGGGCGCTGCGGCACCGGCCGGTCGAGGTGCCGGTGGCGCGGATGGAGCAGGGGGTGCCGGTGCGCGTCTTCGGCCTCGGCACGATGGAGGCGCGGGTCACCTCCCGCATCGGTTTCGAGGTCGCCGGCACGCTGGTCGTGGTGCTGGCCGACCATGGTGACCGGGTCGTGGCCGGGCAGGTCCTGGCCCGGCTGAGCCCGACGGCGCAGCAGGCCCGCGTCGCCAGGTCGGGGGCCGGGCTGCAGAGCGCCGAGGCGCAGCAATTGCGCGTCGCCGCCGCGCTGGAACGGGCCACCGCCCAGGCGCAGCAGAAGCGCAGCCTGGCCAACCGCCGGCGCGAATTGGCGGCCCGGGGCAATGCCTCGGTCGAGGTCGCGGAACTGGCGGAGACCGAGGCGGTCATCGCCACCGCCGACCTGGCCGTCGCCCGAGCCGACCTGGCGGTGGCGCGCGCCGCCCTGGCCGATGCGCAGGCGGGGCTGCTCGCCGAGCAGACCGCGCTGGCCAAGCATACCCTGGCCGCACCCTATGACGCGCTGGTGGTCGGCCGGCAGCGCGAGCCGGGCAGCGCCCTGGCGCCGGGGGAGGTGGTCTTCACCCTGGTCGATGCCGACACCCTCTGGGCGCTCGCCCATGTGGATGAGGGCCGGGCCGGTCCGATTCGCGAAGGCCAGCCGGCGGTGCTGCGGCTGCGGTCCCTGCCCGGCGAGGCTTTTGCCGCGCGGGTGGTCCGGATCGGCCTCGAAAGCGACCGGGTGACCGAGGAGCGGCGCATCTACGCCCGCTGCGAGACCTGCCCGCCACGGATCATCCTCGGCGAGCAGGTGCAGCTGGAGATCGAGACCGGCCGGCTGCCGAACGCCCGCCTGGTGCCCGAGAACGCCGTCGAGGGCTTCGATGGTGCCACCGGCCGGGTCTGGACCATCGAGGGGGGCGCGCTGCACCGCCGCGAGGTCCGCTTCATTGCCCGCACCCTGGATGCGCGCCTGGCGCTGGACCCGGATTTGCCGGAGACGCTGGCGGTAGTGACCCAGGTTTCGGGCACCATGCAGGAAGGCCGGGCGGCGCGGCCGCGATGAACCTGGCGCTGCGCGACATCCGCCACAACCTCGGGCGGTTCCTGCTGACCTGCCTCGGCCTCGGCCTGCTCCTCGGCGTGGCGCTGGCCATGGTGGGGATTTATGGCGGGGTGGTGGAGGAGGCCCTGTCCCTGGCGCGTGGCCTGCGCGCCGATCTCTGGGTGGTCGAGGGCGGCAGCCGCGGCCCCTTCGCCGAGGCCAGCCGCATCCCCGGCGACGTGCGCGAGGCGGTGGCCCGGCTGCCCGGCGTCACCGCGGCCGGCAGTCTGACCTTCCAGACCGTCGAGGCACGCCATGCCGGCGGCCCCGGCAGCGGCGAGATCCCGAGCGAGGAGCTGGTGCGCGAACGGGCCGGCGAGGCCGGGCGGCAACGCAGCGGCGCCGTGCTGCGGCTGCAGGTTATCGGCTACGAGCCGGACCGGCCGGGCGGCCCGCCCGGCATCCTGGAAGGCCGCGGCATCGGCCGCGGCCGACTGGAGATGGTGCTCGACCGCGGCGCCGGCGCGCCGCTCGGCGCCATGGTGGAGATGGCCAATATCCGCTACCGCGTGGTCGGCATCAGCACCCGCGCCGTCTCGACCGGCGGCGACCCATTGGCCTGGATCACCCTGCGGGACAGCCAGGACCTGCAATTCCGCCTGAACCCGCCGGCGGCGCGGCGGGCACAGCAGGGCGGCGGCGGCGCGCTGCCGCAGGACACGGTGAATGCGGTCATCGCCCGGCTCTCCCCGCACGCCGACCCCGCATCGGTCGCCGCCGAGATCCGCCGCTGGAAGCATTTCGCGGCGCTGACCGCGGCCGAGCAGGAACAGGTGCTGACCCGCAGCGTGGTGGACCGCGCCCGCAAGCAGCTCGGCCTGTTCACCACCGTGCTGCTGCTGGTCTCGGCGGTGATCGTCGCGCTGATCATCTACACGCTGACGATGGACAAGATGCGCGAGATTGCCACGCTGAAGCTGATCGGCGCGCCGGATTCCACCATCGTCGCGCTGGTGATGCAGCAGGCCATGCTGTTGGGCGCCGTCAGCTTCGCCGGCGGCGCGGCGCTGCTGCTGGCGGTGAAGGACCACTTCCCGCGCCGCGTGGTGCTGGGGCCGGAGGAGATTGCCGGCTTCGGCCTGCTGGTCTTCGTCATCTGCCTTTTCGCCAGCCTGCTTGGCGTGCGCTACGCGCTGCGGGTCGAGCCGGCCCAGGCGCTGGGGGGATGAGCGCGCTGGTCGCGTTGCAGGGCATCGCCAAGGGCTTCGGCGCCGGCGAGGCCCGGGTCCAGGCGCTGTCCGACATCACCCTGAGCGTCGCCGCCGGCGAGGTGGTCGGCCTGCGCGGCCCCTCCGGCAGCGGCAAGTCCACGCTGCTGAACCTAGTCGCCTGCATCCTGGAGCCGGACGAGGGCATACTCCGCCTGGCCGGCGAGACGGTGTGGCAGGGACGCTGGGCCAAGGCCGACCTGCGGGCGCTGCGGCGCCGGACCATCGGCTTCATCTTCCAGTTCCACAACCTGCTGCCCTTCCTCGATGCCACCGACAACGTCGCCCTGGCGATGACGCTGAACGATGTTCCGCTGCCGGAGGCGCGCGACCGGGCCCGCGCCCTGCTCGACTACCTGCAGATCGGCCGGCGGGCCGGCGCGATGCCCGCCAAGCTCTCGGGCGGCGAGGCGCAGCGGGTGGCGATCGCCCGCGCCCTGGCGAACCGGCCGCATATCATCCTGGCGGACGAGCCCACCGCGGCGCTCGATTCCGAGCGCGCCCAGGTGGTGATGGACCTGCTGCGCCGGGTGGCGCGGGAACAGGCCGCCGCAGTGCTGGTGGTGACGCATGACGACAAGATCTTCGGCCGCTTCGACCGGCTGGTGAGCCTGCGCGACGGGCGCATCGAGGGCGAGATGCGGCCGGGCTGATTCCTGCCGGCTGTTGCGCTGCCTCAAAGCGTGGCGCCGGGGGCGGGCGCAGGCTGCCAGCAGGCCGGATGGCGCGTGCCATCGGCAAGGAGGATCTGCCGATGACGGCCCGAAGCCTTCGTCCCATGGGCTTCGACCCGGTGTTGCTGTGGCTGCTCGCCGCGCCGGCCTGGGTGCTGCTCTATACCTCGCTGGTGCCACTCGCTGACTTGGCCTTCGGCTTGACGCCGCTCGCGCGGGACACGCGCCTCGGCGAGGCGGTGTGGTTCTTCGCCTATGACACGCCGAAGGTGCTGCTGCTCCTCACCGGTGTGGTCTTCGCCATGGGGATTATCCGTTCCTTCTTCTCGCCGGAGCGCACCCGTGCGCTGCTGGCCGGGCGGCGGGAGGGTATCGGCAACGCCATGGCGGCATCGCTCGGCATCGTCACGCCCTTCTGCTCCTGTTCAGCCATCCCGCTGTTCATCGGCTTCGTCTCGGCCGGCGTGCCGCTCGGCGTGACCTTCTCCTTCCTGATCGCGGCGCCCCTGGTCAACGAGGTCGCGCTCGGCCTGCTCTTCGCCACGCTCGGCTGGCGGATCGCGCTGACCTATCTGACCTTCGGGCTTGCCATTGCGATCAGCGCCGGCTGGGTCATCGGCAAGCTGAGGCTCGAAGGCTGGCTAGAGCCCTGGGTCCTGACAATCCAGGCCGGTGGCGCTGGGATTCCCGCGGCATCGGTCACCTGGCCCGACCGTATCCGCGCCGGCACCGAAGCGGTGCGAGAGATCGTTGGCCGCGTCTGGTACTGGATCATCGCCGGCATCGCGGTGGGCGCGCTGATCCACGGCTATGCGCCCGAGGAACTGCTCGCCTCGATCATGGGCAAGGAGGCCTGGTGGTCGGTACCGGCCGCGGTCCTGATCGGCGTCCCGATGTATTCCAACGCCGCAGGTATCATCCCCGTGGTGGAGGCCCTGCTCGGCAAGGGCGCGGCGCTTGGCACCGTGCTCGCCTTCATGATGTCGGTCACCGCGCTGTCGCTGCCAGAGATGGTGATCCTGCGCAAGGTGCTGTCGATGAAGCTGATCGTGGCTTTCGTCACCGTCGTGACGATCGGCATCCTTGCTGTCGGCTTCCTGTTCAACCTGCTGATTGCCTGAAGGATTGTGGCCATGAAGAGCGTCAAGGTGCTTGGTCCGGGTTGCAAGCGTTGTGAAACGGTGTCGCGGATGGTCAGCGAAGCGGCGGCCAGGCTCGGCGTCGAGGTTTCGGTCGAGAAGGTCAGCGACTACGCCGAGATAGCCGGCTTCGGCGTCGTCTCCACACCGGGCCTGGTTGTCGACGGTAAAGTCGTCCACGCCGGGGGTTTGCCGAAGCCCGAAGACGTGGCGCGCTGGATCAGTGGATGAAGCTTGGCTCGCGCGGCTCGGTAGTCCGGCCAGGTAATACCCGAGTTTACAGCACCCGCCGCTTCGTCACCGCGACCGACAGCGTAGCGGTTGCGAGATCGAAGGTCGCCGAAGGCGAGATGTTCCGTGCCATCGCCCGGACCGTATTGGTGGTCCAGGCCGTCGCGTCAAGCTCAATGAATCGGGTGAACGAGGCCAGCGCGGCATCGGCGCGATCGCCCACTCGGCAGTTGGCCACGGTCACGTCGAGCAGGCTGGTGACGCCCGGTGCCAGCGAGGGCAGATCCCATGACACCTCCGCCTCGAACTCTCGCGTCCCGACCGGCAGCGCCGGCGTGCCGCAGAGCAGCGCCGGCGCCTCCCCCGGCAGGCCATATAGCCGCAGTGCCTCCAGTTCGATCGTCCCGTCGAAGCCGCAGATGCCGATCTGCGCGAAGGCGACGCTCGGGCCGAGCCGAACCGTCATGCGCCGCTTGAGCGAGGAGTCCGCCATCGGCGCGCCGCCGGTCCAGGCCTTAGAGGGGGTATTCCAAATCGGTGTGGTGAGCGAGGCCAGCACGTCGCCAGCAATGTTCTCCCGCATGGTCACCGCGGCGTCGAAACAGCGGATGGAGAGTTAAGCGCGGCGCAGGTTCCACATGAAGGCGGCGCCGCCCTCGACCATTCCAGTAAGGGAGCGACGATAGGCGGTGCGGATCTGGAATTGGCCGCAATGGATGAAGGGCACCGTCTCGAAGGCTCGCTGTTGGATGCCTTCGGCGACCTCAGCACGGGCGGCATCGTTGGCAGCGGTAGTCCAGTTGGCGGTGAGAGCCTCGATCTGTTCGTCGCCAAACCAGCCTGCCCAGCCCTTGCTGCCGAGGCCGCGCATAGCGAAGTGTTCGACTGGAGAGCCGAGGATAGAGGAGGCTGCCCAGGTGTGGAAGATCGACCAGCCACCTTTGTCAGTTGTCTCGCGGTTGGCGCGGCGGGCGACCAGCGTGGCCCAGTCCATGGCGGCGAACTCGACATTCATACCCAGGCGTTTCAACAGGTCAGCAGTAACTTCGCCCATCGGGTGGATGGTGGGAACATCGCTGGGGCTGAGCACCACGACCTTGGCGCCGTCGTAGCCGGCGGCCCTGAGGGCTGCGCGGGCGCGGGAAAGGTCGGCTGGCATCTGCTGCACCGCCGTATCCGCTCCATGGGGCGTGCCGCAGGGGAACATCGAGCGGCAGTTGACATAGGATGTGGGGTCACCGCCGGTAAGGGCCTGCATATAGTCCTGCTGGTTAACGGCGAGCAGGATGGCGCGGCGGATGGCCTGGTTGTTAAACGGTGCCTGGAGGTGGTTGAAGCGCAGGATGCCGTTAAAGCCGGTGGGATTGGCGTTGCCGATGCGGATCTGAGGATGGGCGCGCAGGCTGGGCACTAGGTCGGGCTGGACCTGTTCGTACCAGTCGATCTCGCCGGACCGCAGGGCGGCGGCGGCGGTTGCCTGTTCCGGCATGGCCTGCCATTCCAGCCGCTCGAAATGGGCGATCTTGGCGCCGGAGGTCCAATCCGCCGGGCCGGAGGCCGGGATGTAGTCTTTGTTGCGAACATAGACGGCGCGCTGACCGGGAATGAACTCCTCCCTCACGAAGCGGTAGGGGCCGCTGCCGGTGGCGTCGGTGACTTGGGTGAAGGGGTCGGTTTTGGCGACATGCTCAGGGATGATGAAGGGGACTGAGGCGCTGCCGCGGGCGATCGCCTCCAGGAAGATGGGGATGGGCTGGGTCAGCTTGATGCGCAGGGTGCGGTCGTTGACGAGACCCCAGTCGTCGACGAACTTTGCGATGGTCTGACCGAAGGTTTCGCGGCCAGCCCAGCGCTTTAGGCTCTGGATCGCGTCCTGAGCACGAACTGGTTCACCATTGTGGAATTTCAGGCCTTCACGCAGCTTGATGACGTAGGTGCGGCCATCGTCCTCGACGATGTGGCCCTCGGCCATTTGTGGAGTGATCTCGCGCTTGCCGGTGAAGCCGAAGAGCGTGTCATAGGCTGCGTAGCCATGGTTAGTGGTGACCAGCGAAGTGTTGAAGACAGTGTCAACCGAGGACAGCGCGGTCAGGGGTGCGACGCGGAGGGTCCGCTCGCGCGCGGACTGGGCGAAGACAGCAGGCGGGCTGAAGCACGCGGTGGCGCCCAATGCAGCTGCGGAACGCAGGACATTGCGTCGTTTCATGGCTCGAGCTCCCCCAAGGTTTCTTTCGGCGTCTAGCGCGCCATTGGAAACGATGTGACAAACGGGGCTCGAAGGGCAAGCCGAATCAACTGGACCGCCTGATTGATTGGCGGTCTGATTGAATTGAGGACACAGGATGCTCGGCAGCGTGCCGTGTCCAGAGTGCAATATCGTGATTGTTGTTCCGCTTGGCTTGCAGCTGAGGCAGAGCGAATGCTCAACCGTGCTGGAGAGACCTGGCACCAGCCCGGCCGGGTTCTCGGCGGGGCTTCCGGTCATAGGACCCGGCTCATCGTGTCCTGCACCTGGATCCTGCCATGCCCCTCTCCGACACCGCCCGCAGTATCCTCACCGAGGCGAGCCAGCACTCGCTCGGCATTGCTGCCCCACCGGCCACGCTCCCTGCTGCCGCCCGGCATGCGGTGCTCAGGAGCCTGCTGCGCCAGGGGTTGGTGGCCGAACAGTCGGCGCCGGGCGGCCATTTGGTCCTGGGTTGGCGGCGGACCGACGGCAGTACGGCGACGGTGCTGATCACCAACGCTGGGCGTCAAGCCATCGGGTATGGCGAGCCGCGGAATGCGGTCGACCCCTTGGCGCCGACCGGCAGTGCCCCCGTCGACGCCCTCGCAGAGCCCCACAGCGAGTCGCTGGTGGCGCCGACGACAAGTCCTGTGGGTGAATGCGACGAAGGCGATAAGGGTGCTGGCGGCCCCTCTACCCTGACCGACTGCGACCGTGAGGTGATTCACATTCCCGGCGCCGTCCAGGCGCATGGCGTGCTGCTCGTGGTGTCGGAGCCCGACCTCGACCTGCCACAGCACTTTCGGCACTTGCTGGCGGCCGTCCACCTGGCTCCGTCCTTGACAGCGATAGGCGGCGAGGCGGTGCGCCACCTGCGCAGCATCACCGGCTTCGGCCGGATCATGCTGTATCGCTTCCTGGAGAATGGCGCCGGCGAAGTGATCGCGGAGGACCGGCGCGACGACCTCGAGCCCTTCCTCGGCTTGCGCTACCCAGCCAGCGACATCCCGGCGCAGGCCCGGCGGTTATTCGTACTCAACCCGCTCCGGGTTTGGGCCGGCACCGATGGCGAACCGGCCCCAATGGTGCCGGTTGTGGACGCGGTAACGGCGCCGCCGCTCGACATGAGCCGCTGCGTCCTGCGCGCCGCTTCGCCGATCCACCTGGAATACCTCCGCAACATGGGGGTCGGCGCGTCGATGGGACTGTCGATCGTCCGTGACGGCGCATTGTGGGGCCTGATCGCCTGCCACCATATGACCGCGCGCCGCGTACCGCACGCCCAGCGCATCGTGCTCGAGGCGCTGGGGCATCTCCTGGCGGTGCAGATCGAGGCGAAGGAGCGTGAGGAGCGGTCGGCCGAGATGGTCCGCTTGCAGGCCTGGACGGTGGCGACGCTCGCCGCCTTGGGCGCGAGTGGCGGCAGTGCCGAGGCGTTGCGCTGCCTCGGGCTGCGATTGCTGCAGTTCGTCAAGGCGACCGGCGCCGCGGTTCACCTTGGCGGACGGACCAGCACCCTCGGCATGGCGCCGGACGCCGCCATGGTCGCCGAGTTGGCGAATTGGCTGGGTTCGTCGCGCCCGGGTCAGGTCGTCGCCACCGACCGGTTGTCGGAAGATTGGGCAGTCGGCCTGAATGCTCCGAGGCGGTACCATACGGAATGCTGGCCGTGCCCGCCTCGCGCCAGGGCGGCGACTATGTGATGTGGTTCAGGCCGGAAGTGGTGCAGACCGTGACCTGGGCCGGCGATCCGACGACGGCTGTGACCCTTGGGCCATCGGGTGATCGGCTGACGCCACGCGGATCGTTTGCCGCCTGGGCCGACACCGTGCGTGGCCGAGCCGAGCCTTGGAGCACCGTTGAGATCGAGGCGGCGCAGGCGTTCTGCTTGGCTGTGTTAGAGTTCGCTCCCTGCCTGCTCGGCGGCATTGCGGCAAGCGACTACGCTGCCGCGCAGCACCGCCAGGGCCTGCTGATCGAGGAGGTCGAGCGGCGCATCGCCGATGCGGTGCTCGCCGCGCGCGGCGCTGATGAGCAGGTCCGTTCACTGGTCGCCACGTTGCAGTCGCTAGCCGAGGGGCTACGGCGACCATAGCCGGCGGTGGGCCTTGGTAGTCCGGCCGCCCTCGGTGCCTCAAGCGCTGGAGACGGATCAGCAGGCCGAATGAGCGGTGCCAGTGGTGCCAGCAAGACGCGATAGTGCCGTTACTCAGCAGTCGGTAATTTAGGCGACAATCCTT
>NZ_JAUFPN010000036.1 GCF_030409335.1 Paeniroseomonas aquatica | reverse complement strand
TCAGCCCGCGCCGCAATGTGCCAACGCCACAACGCTTACTTCGCGCTATCAAGAGCGGCTCGAAATACCTGATGCAAGCCTAAGCCACCACCCAGACTTACAAAGCATTGCTGAAGTGCTGCACGCTGTTGTCGCAAGGTGGTCATGGAGGCATCTGTATCGGAGCGCCGCAATGACATGAAATGCGCCGCTTCAACGGAGATTCACAAATGCGTCTAAAACTTACCGGGCTTGCGGTAGCTGCCACCATCGCAGTCTTTGCCAGTATGAATGCCGGCGTTGCTCAGCCAACTTTAATTCCGCAGGGTGGAAGCGCTGGTCCTGAGATGGACCACAGCCGAATGGGAGGCGCCCCGGCGCCCGGACAACTTCCGCGGGGACCTGCACCGACGCTCAATCCGCAAGGTGGCAGCAGTAATGCTGAAATGGATCACAGCCGTATGGGCAGCGGTAACGTTGGTAGCCCGTCTGGTGGTACGATTACCGGGAACTCTGGCAGCGGACCGGAAGTTCGGCACGGGCATGAGAGTGGCTCAGCGCCCCGCAAATAGCTAGGCTTCAACGGCTAGCGGCAGCGGCAGGCGCGTGTCCATCCAAGCAGGGCGCCTACGATGCCGATAGCATTCTTTCAGCCTCGGCAGTTGATCCGCTGTACCACGCGGATAATGGGGGATCATGTTAAAGAGAACTGGACTTTCCCTTGCGTTGGTCTCCCTGCTGGCAGCTTGCGCTACTGCGTCGGGCGGTATGCAACGTGCATTGCAGCCCGCGCATGCCTCTGGTGAGGGCTTAAGCCGGCCAACAGGTGCAACTACAGGCACACCGTTGGTGGCACCCGAGCAGCGGTACCGCTGAGCAGACTTACTCCGGCGTGCTTCCTCCTACGACTTGAGCTTGTTTTAAGTGACCAACTTCCTGCCCTCGTCAGTGGAGCGCTTCCCATGCTCGACCACATCATCATCGCTCACGAGGCGGGATCCGCACCAAATCGCTTTTTTCTGGGCTACAGAGATAACGGCAGCTATTGCGAAATCGCTTGGACCTCAAACCCATGGGAGGCAGTGCGCATGGAGCCTAGCGAAGCAGCGATTGAGGCCAGGCGCATCGCAACACTGTGCCCCGATTTTCTAGTGCACTCATGGTGCTTGCCGGCAGAGCAACGGCCAAATCAGAATAAAGGCGGCTAGGTTGACATTAGGTTTTATATTGCGTGTCGTCAGTGCGTTCGATGAGCAAGACCTGGGGGCGAAGTCGCAACCATTTCAGCGACCGCGTAGAGCACAAGCAGCGCGACGATTGACTCTAATGCTATGGAACGGGCCAGCTTGGCCCCAGCACCAGGGATGTGGGCCGCCAGTGCAGGTGTCAGTTGAAAGCGATGCCAGGCGGCAATGCCGAGCAAGCCCGCAACAAGGGTCACCTTGCTGATAAGAATCCATCCGTACCAGGAGCCGAGTAACTGCTCGAAGTTTCCAACAATCCACCATGCCAGGAGCAAGCCTGCTGCTGCTAACACTGGGACGGCGATGGACGCGATGCGGGCCCAGTCTTCGATCAGCCGTGCCGCTTGTGGACCATCGCGCCGGGATACCCAGGCGAGTGGCGGCAAGCTGCCGATCCAGTAGGCTGCCACCATGAGGTGGACCAGCAGCAGGCCCGCTAACAGCGGCCGCGGGACGACCGAGGTGGTATGTCCGAGCAGAGCAAAGCTCGCGCAGGCGATGACGCCCCCGGCTGTGGCCAAGGCTGCCCAGCGCCTGCCAAGGGCTAGCGTCGCCACCAGCATCAGGCCGACCCCACCGACGCCGTAGGACGCCCCCGTTGGGGAGAGAAGAATGATACTCCAGCCCTCTGGGTCGGTGAGGCTCTCGCCTCCCATCAGCACGCCAACCTGGGCAGTCAGGATGCCAAAGCCTGCCACGATGGCCAGCAGGACGGCTCCCATAACCCAGTGCCGAAGTCGCCGGGCATCTTCCCTTTCCAACCGCGACCCGAAGATCAGTGCGAAGAAGGCGAGGCCCGCGCCACCGAGGCTGCCGGCATAGTAGGCAGCGCGTAGAACCACGGCGACGGCGTCCCAACCCAACTCCCCGCCTTGGAACAGGGTCAGGATCACCGGGCGGCGCGCTCGACCCGGAAGGCCAGTGTCCCGCCGCCGACGTGGCCGTCCGGCGAGGCGCCGCGCCACTCGACCCGGTAGGCGCCTGGCGGCAGCGTTTCCTGCACGGTCGCGTGCACTTTTTCGACTGCGGCGCCACGCTCTCCCTCACGAGTTATGCGCCGCTCACGGCCGCTCTCGTCAAGCAGCCGCAGGGTTACCACCCGGACCGGTACCGCAAACATCAGGGAGATAGCGGGTGGAGAGTTTCGGAGCACTGCGCCATCAGCGGGTTGGGCGTGCTGAACGTCGGAGTGCGCCAGGGCGGGACCGGCCGCAGCCAAAGAGAGCAGGACAGCGATAGCGGCCACGAGGGCGGAGCGTTGGGGAAGTTTTACGGTCACGTTGAACCTCGAGTCTGATGCTGCACCGCCCCGTCTGGCGCGGTCCAGGCATGACAAATCTCATCGCACACTCGCAGGGCGGCGCAACGGCCTGGACGGCGCCAGCAAACATTCGAAATGTGAGGCGGCGTAATACCGGCGGCCCTAGTGTAGTGATGCGCTCAGAAGATGCAGGAGTTGACGGACCGGGTTGCCATGGGGCGAAGTCACTTCCTAGCGCCCTGCACTAGCCTACGCCTCGTGACGTGGAATGGCGCCATGAGCTGTGCCATATTTCGGGTGGCTAGCATCCTTTGTCACGACGCCCGCTTGCGTTGACAAGCGGCCACCGCCCTCGAGATCATGCAAGATTGGGCAGTCGGGCCGGTGGTCGCCATGGCAGGCATCGGCCAGGTCCTGCAAAGTGTCCCGCATGGCTGTGAGTTCAAGGATCTTGGCGTCGAGTTCAGCTACGTGCTCCGTAGCGACCCGCTTGACGTCGGCACTTGACCGCTCCCGGTCTTGCCACAGGCCGACTAGCAGCTTGATGCGGTTTATAGATAGACCGAGGTCACGCGCCCGTCGGATGAAACGGAGCGTGTTCACATCTTTGACTGAGTAGATTCGGTAGCCCGCCTCGGTCCGGCTCGCCTGCGGAATCAGGTCAATGCTCTCGTAATAGCGCAGCATCTTGGTTGACACGCCCGAGGTCGCCGACGCCTGTCCAATGTTCATGTCCACCTCCGTTCCGACCGTCCAACAGCATATTCTGATCAAAAGGGTGGGGCTTCCCACGATAGGAAGGTCAAGTGGAAACCGGAATGGCCACCACCTTAGTTAGGCCCTTGACCTTCCCATTGTGGGAAGGCCCATCTGACGAGCTGTCCCGCTTTTCGGAGGTCGGCATGGTAGCCTTTAGAATTCCTAACATGAGGTGCGGCGGCTGCGCCCGTTCGGTTACAGCCGCCCTGCGCGGCGTGGCTCCTGCATCCGAGATCCGGGTGGACATGGAACGCCACGAAGTCACGGTAGAAGGTGGGGCTGACGCGGACGCTCTGGCCTTCGCGCTGCGGCAGGCGGGGTTCAAGGGCGAGAGGCTCGCCGCCTGATGCCCGGCCTGGTGCTCAGACCGGGCCCGGGATGAACCCGGTCCGCAGCGGTAATCCGCCTATAGAGGGACAGGGCCGACGCGGGCTCGGTCCAGAAGCGCACGTCCTCGTCGTTGAGGACGACGCGGCTATGCGCCACCTTATCGCCCGGCTGCTGCGTGAGAACGGATTCCGCTCGACCGGGGTCCGCGACGGCCGGGAGATGTGGGAGACGCTTCGGAATACCGAGGTCGACCTGATCCTGCTCGACATCATGCTGCCCGGTGCTTCCGGCCTTGAGCTTCTCCGTGGCCTGCGAGCCGAGCGGGGCTCACTGCCAGTGGTTATGGTCACCGCTAAGGGAGCAGAAGCGGATCGTGTTCTCGGCCTCGACCTTGGCGCAGACGACTACCTGCCTAAGCCGTTCGGGAGGCGGGAGCTGCTGGCGCGCGTCCGCGCGGTACTGCGCCGCGCTCACTCCCCGACTGCGACTCCTGCAGAACCTTTGGCTCATGCCACCGTCCAACGGCTGCGCTTCGACTGCTGGACCGTAGACCTGGCGCGGCGCGAGTTGCTGGCGCCCGGGGGCACGGTCGTTGATCTCTCCGGCGCTGAGTACGACCTCCTGCTGGCGTTCATCGAGCACCCACACCGGGTGTTGGCGCGGAACCAGATCCTGGAGCTGTCGCGCGGCCGCCTTGCGGACCCGAACGACCGTAGCGTCGACGTGCTGGTCAGCAGACTGCGCCGCAAGTTAGAGGGCAAGGAGAGTGGGACGGCGGTTATCAAGACAGTGCGTGGCTCGGGCTATATGTTTGTGCCAGCGGTGGAGCGCGTGGTTTGAGACGCGGACTCAGCTGGCTCTCGCCAGCGACACTAGCGGGCCGTACCACCCTCGCCCTATTTGTTGGGCTCCTGGTCTTCCATCTCGGAAGCGTTTGGTTGCTTGAGCGGGACGTACGTGGCGCGGTGGAGGAAGGACACGAGGCCCATTTGGCGGATCATGCCGCCATGGCCGCACGAGTCATGGGCACCCTACCCGAGGAGGTGCGCGCGGCCGCCGCGCGCGCCCTCTCGACGTCTACCTTCGAGGCCAGCTGGAGCCGCTCCCCCCCTGCGGCATCTGCGGGCGATACGGCTTTGGCACCGCTTCGCAAGCGGTTGCAGCAGCGCGCGCCCGATCTGGCAGGTCTCCGCCTCCAGCTTGGTCTTACCTCAGCGGACGAGGGTCCGAGGCGCCTCCGAGGCGCCATGCACCTCGCGGACGCCAGTTGGGTTTCATTCGCCGCCGAGTCACCGGACGTCGCGCCGGTCCCGACCCACACCTCGCTCCCCTCGCTCAGCGCAATGGCGCTCGGCATCGTGCTCGCATCGCTGCTCGTGGTGCAGTGGATTACCAAGCCTTTGCAGCGTCTCGCCTTGGCAGTGGAAGATTTCGGTAGGGGCGCGGCGCCAGTGCCGCTACCGGAGACTGGACCCCGCGAGGTCCAGGAGGCCGCGCGAACCTTCAACGCCATGCAGGCAAGGATTCATCGCTTGGTCGCCGACCGCACGCAGGCACTCGCGGCTGTTAGCCACGACCTGCGCACCCCCATTCAGCGGCTGCGCCTACGCGCGGGCTTCCTCGACGACTTGGAGGTGCAGCGAGCGATCGACGGTGACCTCGACGAGATGGAGGGCATGGTGGAGTCAACCCTCGCCTACCTACGTGGCGAAACCGAAAGCGAGGAGCCGCGGCAGGCGGACCTCGCGGCCATTCTGAGTACGCTTGTGGACGACGCCACCGATCGCGGCGCTTCCGCGACCTATATCGGACCGGATCGTATTCCGATGCGGCTCCGTCCGGTGTCGATCAAGCGTGCCATCGGGAACCTCATCGACAACGCCGTGAAGCACGGCGGTGGGGCGCATGTCACCGTCGAAGAGGCGCCGAAAGATGTCATGGTACGGGTCGAGGACAATGGCCCCGGCATTCCGGAGACGGAATTGGAGACGGTGTTCGAGCCGTTCCACCGCCTGGACGCCTCCCGCAACCGCGGCACTGGCGGAACGGGGCTTGGCCTTGCCATCGTCCGCCAAGTTGCCACCACCCACGGCGGCACAGTGACCCTCGCCAACCGCCGCGCAGGCGGGCTGGTGGCGACACTGCAGTTGCCGCGTCAGCACACAGTCGGGCGCGATGGTGATCCCCCCAGCAACGGCGCCCTTCTTTCTCCGGTGACGCCTTCTGGCGTGGGTCAAGCCTAGCCACCTACAGGTGCAGCGCCCCCACTCTGCTTCGATTCTGGAACGAGATGTAAGGCATTGAGCGCTCCTGCGTCATGTCGGCAGCCGCAGACACGGTGCCGGAACTGGCACCGAAGATACGGTCCTTTGAAAGAAAGAAAGTCATCATGACTCTGAAGATCACACGGCTTGTCGCCATCGGCGCACTGATTGCCACGCTTGCCGCTGGCGAGGCGCTAGCACAGCCCACGCTCAACCCCCAAGGCGCCGGTCCCGAGATGGATCACAGCCGGATGGGCGGCCAGGGCCAACCTCAACGTCCCGGCGGGCCTGCCCCGACGCTCAACCCCCAGGGCGGGAGCGCCGGTCCTGATATGGACCATAGCCGGATGGGGGGCGGCAACATGGGCGGGCCCTCGGGCGGTAGGATCACCGGCAATTCCGGCACTGGCCCCGATGTGCAGCACGCCCCAGCGGCCCCGGCTCCTGCGCCCGCTCCGGCGCAGCGGCGGTAGCCCAAGCCAGGGCCGCGTCCGCCTCCATCAGCGGCGGGCGCGGCCTCAGTGATGCTTGTACCAGCCGACGCCGCGGATGTTGTTCCACGCGTCGGTCTGGTGGCATAGAAAGCATTGCTCAACTCGTGCTTGCCCTTGGCCGGTGATGGTTCGGTCCATCATCTCGAAATGCATCATGTAATGGCTCGGCGGCGCTTGGTGGCATTGGACGCAGTCCCGCGAGCGCGGCGAGGGGTGCCGGAAGCCGCCCAATGTCCAAGCCGCGGTAGTGTGACAGCTCTGGCAGTCGCGGCCGAACAACGTCCGGTGCGGGTCGCGGTTGGCGTGGCAACTTGCACAATCGAGCTGGTTCGACCCCTCTGCGGGGAGCGAGTTCGGCACCAGCGTGGAACTACGCAGATCGGCAGCGGTGTGGTCAAGCAGGCTCCGGAGCCGCGCGAGGGTGTGCCATATTGCCTCCCCCTCTGTCTGCATGGCGCCAGACGTTGCCGCTCGGGAGTGCCCCGCCGCGACCAGGACCGCATGGTCCATGTTGACGGGGCGGCGCCCGCGGCCCTGGTGCTCGACATGGCAGCCTGCACACTCGCCGATGTTCTGGTGGAAGGCGGTCGAGGGCTTCGTCACCAGTTCGGGTGCCGCGGTGGCGTGGCAGGTCAGGCAGGACGCGGCCTCGACCCCACGGGTCGGCACGTGGCAGGCTTCGCACTGCGCCCCAAGAATATCATGCGCGGCAGAGAGAGGCCCTGGGTTCGCCGCAGCGGTCCATAGCGGGACGCCTTCGGACCCGAAGCGATGCACCGCCGTAGGCACAGCAACGGCCGCCGCGAGGCCGACCGCCGCTAGCGCCGTGTAAAGCAGGGTTGTGAACCTCACTGGAGCCACCTCAGACCGTAGTAAACTCCGCTCCAAACGTGCAGGGCGAGCAACGGGTAGAGCGCGATCGCCGCCGCTACATGCAGCACGGTCCAGCGCGAAAGGGTACGCTTCAACGCCTCACGTCGGCCGATCGCGTGCTCCAGATCGGCGATGGCAGCCACGAGGGCACGCATGGATATATCGGCCAACCCCACGATAGCGGCCGAACCAACGCTCCTTTCCGCGGCTAGCAGATCGTATCGATTGCGGAGTGCACCAAGTTCCTCCCGCTGGTCGCGGATGTCAGTCCCAAGTTGTACCAGGTAGTAACGGCCGACGAAGCCGCTCAGCACCACGGCCAGCATGACGGATACCAACGCGATCCCGAGCGGGCTTCGGTAGTAGTGCCCAGTATGGAGGATCCCGAGCACCGCCCCGATCATGCCCGCGTAGACATGGAAGGAGAGCATTGTGCCCAGCGCGACGCGCCGTCTCAGCCAGGGGATGCGCTTCGTCAGCGAATAAGCGAGCAACAGGAGCATGCCCAGGACACCACCGATCCCAAGCAACCCCCCGGTCAGGCTGCCCGGAAAGCGCGGCGCCGCATGCAGCAGAAAGCCAGGCACGAACAGTGCCACCATAGCCATAAGCAGGCTGACGGTGAGCCGCTCCCGGGCGCTCAATTACGCCTCCACCTCGAGGCTGCCGACCGACTTTGCTTGGCAGGCTAGAACAATGCCACGAGCCTTCTCATCGGGAGGAAGCCCCTCCTCAACCTCCATGGTCACCTCGCCCTTGAGGAGCAGCACCTTGCAAACGCCGCAGATGCCGACCCGGCAGGAGTAGTCAATCTCGACGTCTACGGCCTCAGCTGCCTCAAGCACCGTCTGGTCCGGCGCCAGCGCCCCGGTCTTGCCCGACTTAGTGAACCGAACCTCGGTCGTGACGATTCGTGGGACTGCTGAGGCCGAGGCTGTCTGTGGAGTAGGCCCGGGTGATGATGTCTGAGTAGGTGTTGGCAAGGGAGCCGGGGTTCCCGGTGCGACGCCCCGGGCCGGGCCAAACGCTTCAGTCTTGATCTGCTCCTTCGGCACTCCAAGCTCGGCGAGCGCCGCTTTCATTGCCTCCATCATTGGCGGCGGCCCGCAGAGGTGGACGCGTCGCTTGGCAATTTCGGGGACGGATCCTGCGATGAAGTCCTTGGAGACGGGTCCTTCCGGCCCCATCCAGGCGGTCCCTTCGGCGCGCGACATCGTCGCCGCGACGTGCAGGTTGGTATGTCGCTTTTGGAGATACTCGAGCTCTTCACGAAAGATGAAGTCGTCTGTCGTGCGCGCACCGTAGAGAAAATAGATGTCCCCAGGGTAGGAACGGTCGGTTAGGTAGCGGGTGACGCTCATCATTGGCGTGATGCCGACCCCGCCCGCTATCAGCACGATGCTGTTGGCCTCGGTGCCGGTGAAGGTAAACACGCCCAATGGGGCCGACACATCGAGCAGGATGCCGACCGCCACCTTGTCATGCAAATGGCGAGAGATAAGCCCCTGGTCCTCGCGTTTGACGGTTACCTCGACGTGGCTCCGCTGGGTCGGCGAGGAGGCGATTGTGTACGAGCGTCTGTTGCGCACGCCACCGATCTCGGCCGAGAAAGTCACGAACTGGCCCGGCATGAAGGTGAAAGGAATGTCCCCGCCCTCTGGATTCACGAGGCGAAAGGTTTTCACGTCGGGTGTTTCGGGAAAAATCAATGCGACACGCAGTTGGCCCGACCACGGACGCCGCGCGGCCGCAGCAGCCGCGATAGGCGACGGCGCGGCGCTGGTGGCCAAGGCGGGAGCAGCGGACGCCCCGGGGAGCGAGAGAACGGCGACTTCGGCGGGAGGCGCTGCTGGCAGATCTAGCTTGGATGCTCCTCCAAAATTTGGCGCCCGGTCCAACCTGTCCTCGGTTGTGGGCACAGGGGAAAGCCGCCGGACAAGTGCGTTGACCCGCCGCATGCGCGCGTACTGAATCAGGAGTGTCCCGACCAAGAACGCGATAAGGAACGCCATGGAGGTCAGGTGGTACCAGGAAAGGCCCCAAGGGCCGCCGTCCATCGCCATCGGTGCCGCCTCGCCAAGCAGCGGCAGGCCAAGCTGGTCCCTGAACCAGACCAGGGCGAACTGCTTCGGTGGTGTTCCTGCCTCGATAGCGCGCAGCGCCGCCGTCCCGCTCTCAAGCAGCAGCAGACCCTCTCGAACGCCAGCCGTAATCTGCTGCACCGCCGCTGTGTCGTTGGCGGCCAGCGCGTGGTGAAGCCGCGTCTGGCCCGAGGTAATGGCCTGGGACCCCCATCCGATGCGCCGTTCAGCTTCGGCCTCGATGACGCGGCGCGCCTCGGCCGTGAGTGCGGGCATGTCCAGAAGGGAGGCGTAAAATGGCCGCCCCGGACCACCCATGCAGCCCATCATACCGCCGCATCCCGCGCCCGTCTGAGGAGCGGGCATGGACGGCATGGCGGGGACGTTTGCTGGTGGTGCCGCCGGTTCTGTACTTCCCGTGGACTGGCCCGGATGGTGCGCACTGTGCTCGCCAGGATCGGTCTGCGCCACGGCGATCCCAATCAGTGCCGCGCTAAGCAGCGCTGCGAAGCGGCCGGTGTTTCCGAGGCTTCGCTGCACGCTTTTAGAAAGCTCCGATGAAAGGCAGCATTGTGGCGGTCGCCGTGCGCTTTTGAGCGTCGTCGAACAAGCCGTAGAGGTTGCCGAACGCCATCCGCGTCATGTGAATGGCCTCGGTACGCTCCCGCAAGTGGCTTTCGAAGGATGTGAGCCGGGCCATCGGATCGGCCGCCGTGCCGCTGTCCTGTAGTGCAGCACGAGCGGCGTCGAGGTGCTCGCGTCCAGCGCGGAGCGTGCTGGCAAAGGTGTCCCAGGCAGGCGCCTGAACGTCCGTGATGCGGAGCTCCATGCGGAGAAAGGCGATGCGCCCCTCCAAGCGTGCGGCGGAGCTACCCGTGGGCGGGCCATTACCCATCGCACCCATCCCGGCCGCCGCGCCGCCTTGCATCCCCTGCGGCATGGCGCCACTGCGCATCATATCCCGCATCATCCCCATCATCGGGCACTCGGCCATCGGCTGCTGAGCCTGACCCGTCGGCATCCGAGGCTGTGCCTGACTGGGCGTACCTCCACCCATTGGCATCTGGGCTCGCCCCTGCCCCGGGGCGCCACCCATACGCGTTCTGTCATCATCCATCATGCCGCTCGATGCTGGCGGCCCCGCTTGCGCGCCCGGCATTCCAGGCATCGCCGCGCCTCCGGGCGAGGCTTGTTGTGCAGCCCCGCTGCCCATCGGCATCATTTCCATCATGGCAAGCTGCAGGGGCACGGCACGCTCTTCCGCCGCTGCTCCAAGCGGGAGCAGCGGCACCAAAACTACAAGCGCGGCCGCAGCACAGAATGCCTGTCTACTATGCATGTCTCTGGTCCTTCCGTCTTGCTATGTCGAACGCAGCGCGCCGGACTGCCTGTATGACGTCGAGACCCAGCATGCCTTACAGCCGGGACGATGAGATTGATCTGACGCAACGAACGGCCGGTGCTGCGATCGCAACTGCGGCTTCCAGCCGAGCTGGCTCCGTAGGAGCATGCTGAGACAGCGTTCATGAATGGTCGGGCCCGCCGCCTTTCCACTGGAGTGGATAAGCCAAATACCTGACCGGTGCCGCCGTCGGCATGACGCTCGCTTTGGTTTGCGACAAAACATTTCCCGAAGATGCTTGACGACGGGAAACAGTGGTCTCGGTTTCCATCCGCATCTAAGCAGTGACGACGGTCCTACGACACCCTGCATGGCATGGGCATGGCGACCGCCTCGAGTACAGGTGGCTAGTGGGACGTTCATCACCTCAGGCCTCATGATCGGCGAGGAGCAAGCATGCGCGACCACGACGGCCCAATTCCCTGCGCCGAGGCTGCATCTCACGCTGCCGTCCGCGGCGCCGTCGCCGAGGCGCAGGCCAGACTGCGCGGTGTAGTCATCCGGCACTTAAATGGTGATCGCCAAGGCACCGATGACGTTCTCCAGCGCTTCGCACTGCGGGCGCTAGAACACGCGGGGGAGCTACGCGACCCGGAGCGCGTCCACGGTTGGCTCGGGCGTGTGCTGTCCTCCACTCTCGCCGACCACGGGCGCGAGTTTGCGCGTCGACGAGAGTCGCTGAAAGACCCGCAAGAATTTGCAGAAACGCTGGTCGCTCCAGAACCGGAGCCTTCTCAATGTGCCTGCGACAGCATCGTGCCACTCTTGGCCGCGATGCGGCCAGACCAGGCGGCTCTAATTCGCCTTCTCGACCTCCGCGGCGAGAAGCGGGACAATGTGGCAGCGGATCTCGGCATATTGCCGAACGCACTGCATGTGCGGCACCACCGAGCGCGGCGTGCACTTGCGTCGCTGTTACTCGCCGCCTGCGCCTCCTGTCCGTTGGAGAGCTTCATGCACGGCTCCTGTCCGAAGCCACTTGCGGTGGAAGAGGCGCGCCGTACTTGTGTAGCAGCCTAAGCAACTACGCACGATGACATGCCTTGGGTAGCTGAAGTCGCAATACGGCGGAGCACGTTATTGATTTGACTCAAGGGCGGATCGGCGCACGTCCGTCAGGATGGCACGTGCGCGAGGTCAGCACCGCGCTGCGTCGGTATGGGTTGCCACCGAGCAACCGTTTTAGAAAAGGAGAACCGCATGAAGAAATTGAAGAGCACTGGTATGGGCCTGACGGTGCTGCTGACGGCAAGCCTCTCGGCCTGTGCGCCGCAGCAGACTTCCCGCCCGGTGGCTACATCCCCCACCCCAGCTAGTGCTGCCGTAACGCCCCCGGGTGACCATCAGGCGATGATGGCCCACTGCGACGACATGCGGCAGCAAATCAGGCAGGGCGCGCCGATGTCGCCCGACATGCAGCGGATGGCGACGTACTGCCAGCACATGGACCACACCATGGGTTCCCAGCGCGGCCGCTCCGGCAATCCGTAGGCTAGTCCTGGAGCAGCTTGGTCTGGCTGCACCAGCCTTGGTGAAGCACCTTTAAGAATTGAATTGTGGTTTCATGGTTCGGAGTTGGCCGCATAGAGGCTGGATTGGTTTTGGGGCTAGCTGAATCGCATATGATCCTCGCGCCCACCCCAAGCTGGCTCAGTTGCTTTTTGGCGAGGGGGCGATGGGCGTGTCGGTGGATCGGGTAGTTGCGGCGGTGACGGCGAGAGCATCCTGCCGAGCTGCGGCAACCCACTTCGGGATCAGCGCCTGCTGACCTCAATTTCGCACAGCGGCGAGGCACTAATTGCCTCGCCAATCGACTCCAGGAGAGGGCTGGTAACAACGGAACAACTAGCAGTATCAACGATTGCTAAATCAGAAAGATATTGAAATGAAACGGCGTTTTTTCTTTGCAACTTTTGCCGCGACTGGTATTGCATCTGACGCTTTGGGACTGTCTACCGACCAGCGATTGCTTCGCGTTTGGCGCGACCCCAACTGCAACTGCTGCACTGGCTGGGTAAGGCACATGCGTGGTGCTGGGTTTATTGTAGAGGATAACCTTGTAGCTTCGGCGGACGCTGTCCGTCGCACGCTTGGCATTCCAGCGGACCTGCTTTCCTGCCACGCAAGTTCAGTCGAGGGGTACGCACTGGAGGGTCACGTACCTGCCGGAGCTGTCCTGAGGCTCCTCTCACAACGCCCGGGCGGCGTGCGCGGCTTGGCCGTACCATACATGCCTATTGGGTCGCCGGGGATGGAAGTGCCAAACCAGCCCGACGACATTTATAATGTTATTGCCTTTGGTCCGGGCAACCGGCGCCAGGTTTTCATGCGTTTTCGAGGGGGACAGGTTATCTGAGCGTCCCAATCAGTAGCATGTCGGTAAAGCACCAACACCAGTGAACAAAGATAGCGTGGCCCTGCGCGCCTCAGGCGAGTACGCCAGCGCCTGATCGGCGCTCCCCTCACGGGACGGTCCCTTTACGCATTGGCGTGCCGGCTAATCCCACCAGCTGAAGGCTAGTGCGGCTTCGCCTTCTCGTCAGATTAAAGGCAGAACATCATCTAACTGACACCGAAACTGCGTCGACCAAGCGTGACGGATGTTTACATGGGTTGTTG
The DNA here is from genome assembly GCF_030409335.1 of Paeniroseomonas aquatica. Lineage (GTDB taxonomy): Bacteria > Pseudomonadota > Alphaproteobacteria > Acetobacterales > Acetobacteraceae > Belnapia > Belnapia aquatica. Next base: position 37,594 of record NZ_JAUFPN010000036.1, on the reverse strand, counting down.
TTCATGTCGCCCCAAGAATGGCGCGCCGAACCGGAGCAGACATGAGCGACATCAGGACAGACAGCGCAGGCGCCGAGTTTCCCACGCTGAGCCCCATCAAGAACGTCATTCTCATGATCGCCGATGGCGCCGGGGCCAACACCCTGGAAGCGACCCGGCTGTATCTTCAGGGCCTGCCTGCAGGGGATGAGCGCGGCGGCAGCGCTGGCTCCCTGGTGGTCGATGGCCCCGGGTTCACCAATGCCATGCAGTCGGTCTACCCGCTCGATACCCGCACGACCCCCGGCAGCGACGAGCAGAACCCGGATGTCGTCTACGACCCGACACAGAACTATGATGCCACGCCGGTCGCGGGTATCAACGCCGCTGGCTATCTCCGCGCCTTCGCCGGCTACGACTGGAACCGCGCCACCTACCCAGACTCCGGCAACACCGCCTCGGCGATTTCGGACGGGCAGAAGACCTACAACAACGCCATCAACGTCGACGGTAGCGGCGACGCCCAGTTCTCAACGGCTGAGCTGGCACACTCGCTGGGTAAAGCCACCGGCGTCGTCTCCACCGTGCAGGTCTCCGATGCGACGCCCGCCGCCGGTGGTGGCGCCCACAACGTGGCCCGCTCCAATGCCCAGGATATCGCGGCCGAGATGTTTGGCGCGGGTATCCTCGACGTCATCGCCGGAACCGGCAACCCGGACTTCAACGATGACGGCCAGGCCCGCGCCACGCCGAACTACCAGTGGATTGGCCCGAATGTTTGGAACGCCCTGAAGGACGGCTCCTACACCTCGTCTGACGGCGGTTCCTGGAACCTGTTGCAGGACCGGGCCGACATCATAGCCGCTGGCACCGGCGCCCCGACCGACGAGCGCCTGGCCATCCTGGTCGAGGCTTTCACCGGCAGCAACTTTTACCGAGCAGGCGGCAGCCCACCTGGCGAGACGGAAATTCCGTTCTCCGTGCCGCGCCTCGACAGCTCGCCGACCCTCACCGAGCTTTCGGCCGCAGCGCTCAACCGGCTCAACGCCGACGAGGACGGCCTTTATGTCTCCATCGAAGGCGGCGCCGTGGACCGTGCCATGCATGCCAACAACTTTGGCCGGATGATTGAGGAGTACGTCGACTTCAATGACGCGGTGAAGTTCGTGGTCGACTGGGTGAACTCGGAAGAAAGCCGGGCTACCTTCGCCGATACGCTGCTGATCGTCACCGCCGATCATGACCACCTGCTGTTCGGCCCGGACGGCGCCACTATCCCGTACCAGCCGGTACTGCCGGACCAGGACGGCGACGGCGTCCCGGAATATGCGTGGTTCAGCAACAACCACTCCAACCAGCTGGTTCCCCTCTACACCGCAGGTGCCAACGCAGGTGATACGCTCGTCTTGTCCGACCAGGTCGATGTGGTGCGGAACGAGCAAGGTCAGGCGATTGGTGGCAGTGGCCGGACCTATACCGATGAGGCCGAGCTGGGAGACTACGTGCTGAACCAGTTCCAGCTCGGTGACACCGTGGATTGGAATGCGACCGCCGAGCGGGTGCTGGCCAACTACGCCGAGACCGGTGAGTGGTTCTTCTCCTGACGGTTGCATGACGCGACGACCGGGTGCTCGGATGCGCACCCGGTCACCTAGGAGACGATCGGCCTGGGTGACAATCTCGCGCAGGTCCAATGCCCGTTATTGATCCTGTGATGCGTAGCGCACGGCGTTTTATTTTGCCATTGAAATCAACGGCCTGTTGTTAATCGGTGTGCATCATCAAGGCGGGACGGCAATACGCCAAAATGCTGTCCTGAAAACGCCCTGTCTACGACATACCGGCTTCCCATATTAAAAGGGAAACAACAGCCGGAGACGTACTGTGCGTAGGGTCATTGCAGTAGTAGCATTGCTTCTCGCCACGGCAGTAAGCGCATGCGCTCATCCAGGGTTAGGCGGGTATACCCCTGGCGGGTTTGCGACTGGCTACCCGGTCTATGCTCCAACGCCCTACTTAGGCTCCCCCTGGTATGGCAGAGGCGGAGGCCACCGTTTCCATAACCACACTCCACCAAGACACCATCATCATAATGGGCATCACGGTGCGCATGGTGGGCAGCCCCACGGAAGCCACCGTCATCATCGGTAGCGATTAGATATTAGTTCCAGCGAAAAGAGCGGGGCACTTTGTAATCTGCAACCTAAGATTATCGAGCGGAAATAAGCAAGAATTCGACAATAAGCATCCATTTTGAACCTCGAAGTGATTCAAAAAATGGCAGGAAACATTTGCCAAATACCACGAAGTGCTGCAAACAGCACATAGAACCACGCTAAAAAAGCTAGGCATAATGATAGAACAAACGAATTTCCTGCCCAATAAGAAAATATTCCCGCCAAGACCCAGCCAATGCAGTATACATATATAGCGTCCTTTTTAAGATCAGCAGCCATACCTTATGCTCCAGTCATTTCAATTATTCAAAACAGTTTCGACGGCCTATTCCATAATATCATATGGAGCAGAACGGCGTATTTATCAACAATAAAGGACCAGCTTAAACATTTGGGTAGCGGCATTGAATCTTGCTTATAGAATCTGAGTATGCAGTTGAAAGCAAATTAAAATATGGAAGGTCATTCACCTGGGCTTGGGCAGTCGACTGCTGCAAAGGCTAACCAGCAGTCTAGCTAAATTGCAGGAAACAGCGATTTTAATATGAATATTAATTGCCAATCCACAGCGCGCCTCAAGCAGTGGCACTTCACTGCTCGCGGAAGGCGCGGTGGAAGCTGTCGCGGATCGGCTGGGTGATATAGCGGAAGAAGCTCCGCTCGCCGATCTGCACATGAGCCTCCACCGGCATGCCCGGGGTAAGGAACACGTTCGGCAAGCTGGCCAATTGTTCCTGATCGATCAGGATATAGGCCCGGTAGTATTGCTGGCGGTTCTGGTCGTTGGTGGTCACGTCCGCCGCGACCCAGGTCACCTGGCCGTGCAGATAGGGGACCAGCCGCTGCTTGAAAGCGGGCAGGCGGATCTCTGAGCGAAGACCGGGATAGACCACATCGATATCGGTGGGCTGAACGTTCACCTCAGCGATGAGCCGGTCGTGGTCGGGAACCAGATCCATCACCGGGTCGCCCGGCTTCACCACGGCGCCCAAGGTAAAGAAGCGCTGGTTCACCACCGTACCGCTTTCCAGCGCCACGATCTCGCGCCGGGTCATAACATCGGAGGAAGCGCGGAGCTTCTCCTCGGCCTCGGCCAGCTTGCCCCGAACCTCCCGCAGCTCCAGCGAGTTATCCTGCATCCGCTGCTCCTCAGTCTGCTGGATCTGCCGGCGAGATTCGGCGATGGCGCCGTTGGCGCGTTCGATCTGGCCGTTCAAATCCTCGATGCTGCCCTCAAGCCCGGCCGAACTGCGCTGCAGCGCGAGCAGCTGCGGCAGCCGCTGGAGGCCCTGGTTGACCAGGGCACGGGTCATCTCCTCCTCTTGCCTGATCAACGAGAGCTGGCGGCGGGTGGAGGCGAGCTGGCCACGGGCGCCGGAGATGACAGCGGTCTGCTGGTCGATGCGGGACTGCAGGACCTGGATCTGGCTCAGCAAGCTGGCGGTCCGCGCCTCGAACAGGGCGCGCTGGCCGGTCATGCTGTCCATGGCGCGGGCGCTGGTGCTGGCCACTAGCTCGGGCGGGAAGGCGATGTCGCGGGTCTTCGCCAGTTCGGCGGTCAGCCGGGCGTCCTGGGCCAGGAGCGCCCATCGCTGAGCGCGTTGGGTTTCTAACATTACGCTGGATTCAATACCGTCCAACCGCATCAGCACTTGGCCCTGTTGAACCTTGGCGCCATCGCGCACCAGGATCTCGTCTATGATTCCACCTTCGAGATGCTGGATGGTGCGGCGGCTGCCCTCGACCTTGATGACGCCTGGTGCGACGGAGGCTTCTGCTAACGGTGCGAACACCGACCAAGCGACGCCGCCAACGACGAAAACCAGGAAGATGGACAGCCCAAAGATCACAGTGCCGCCGGTGCGCGGCGCGGGGGAATCAAGCAGCGGATTGAAAGGAAAGGGCGGCAGGTTGGCGCCGAGGTCGCGGCTGCCGGGCACCAATACGCGGCTAGCGGAAGAAGTAACCGCCAGCGATACCTTTGAAGGTTGATTTGTAAGGCTCATAGAATAACTTCTTTCCGCTTATAATAAATAAAAGTTTCTTTTATTTGGAATTTCTATGATTAAATGGAAATGTAAACTCATTTAAGGCTTGCTCCTTTCAATAAAAATAGATGTAATTCTTACCGTATTCTATTTTACCAGCACTGGTTTATCGAAGCGCTCGGCAGCGAGTTCCACATTATTAAGTGGGCCCATTGATTTTTCGCCTTCTGGCGGCACCCCATCAGCGCTGCCGAAGCGAGCGTAGAGCGCCGGCAGTACCATCAAGGTCAATAAGGTGGCGGTGATCAAGCCGCCGATGACCACAGTAGCGATCGGTTTCTGCACCTCGGCGCCGGCCCCGGCGGCGATTGCCATTGGGACAAACCCCAGGGAAGCAACAAGAGCGGTCATCGCCACCGGTCGCAGCCGGTCCATCGCACCCTGGCGCACCGCATCCTCGCGCCCGAGCCCCTCAGCCCGCAGTTGCTTGATGTGGTTCAGCATGACCAAGCCGTTCAAAACAGCGACGCCGGACAGCGCGATGAAGCCAACCGCAGCCGAAACCGATAGTGGCATGTCGCGCAGCCAAAGCAGGGCGATGCCACCGGTGAGTGCCAGCGGCACCGCGCTGAACACCAGCAGCGCATCCCGCGGCGAGCCAAGCGCGCTGTAGAGCAGCAGGAAAATCAGGAAAAAGCAGCCAGGCACCACCACCAGAAGCCGCTGGCGCGCGGCTTCCAAGTTCTCAAACTGCCCGCCCCATGTGATGAAGTACCCGGCCGGTAGCCGCACCTCACGTGCCACCCCGGCCTGTGCCTCCGCCACCACCGAGGCGATGTCGCGGCCGCGGACATTGGCGGTGACCACTACACGCCGCTTGCCGTTTTCGCGGCTGACCTGGTTCGGCCCCTCGGTCAAATTAAAGGCGGCAAGGCTGCGCAGCGGCACCGACGCCGTGCTTGACCCTGAGCGCCCTTCATTAGGCAGCGCCACGGGCAGGTTCCGCAACGCCTCGATGTCGTTCCGCACTACCTCCGGCACCCGGACGATGATGGCGAAGCGGCGGTCGCCCTCGAAGACGAAGCCGGCCTCGCGGCCGCCGATGGCGGTACCGATGACCTCCTGCACAGCGTTGAGGCTGAGGCCGCGCCGGGCGATCTCCGCCTTGTCCACGGTGATCTCCAAGAAGGGCAGCCCCGTCGCCTGCTCCACCCGGACATCCTCGGCGCCGGCAATGCCGCGCAACACACCGGCCACTTGGTTTGCCGTTGCAAGCATTGGGCCAAATTCTTCACCGAAGACCTTGACCGCGAGGTCGCCACGGGTGCCCGCCAGCAGTTCGTTGAACCGCATCTGGATAGGCTGAGTAAATTCGTAATTGTTGCCGGGTACCTGCTGCACAGCCTCCTGCACGCGGCGAACCAGTTCCTCCTTTGTTAGGGACGGATCCGGCCATTGGTCCCGCGGCTTGAGGATGACGAATGCGTCCGAGACGTTCACCGGCATCGGGTCGGCGGCGACCTCCGCCGTGCCCGTCTTGGAGAAGACCAACGCCACCTCGGGGAAGCGCGACACCGTCTGCTCGACCCGCAATTGCATCGCCTGTGATTGGGTGAGCGAGGTTGAGGGAATGCGGAGCGCGTGCATTGCAATATTGCCCTCATCCAGCTGTGGGATGAACTCCGAGCCAAGGCGCGACCCGAGCAAGAGCGCACCGGCAAAGAGCAGGGCGGAGGCGCCGATGACCGGCACTGGCCGGCGGATAGAGAACCGCAGCGCTGGCGCATAGGCTCGCTTGAGGCCGCGCACCAGCCAATTGTCTCTCTCCTGCACCTTGCCGGTGACCACCAGCGCGATCATCGCCGGCACAAAGGTGAGCGATAGGACGAAGGCTACCACCAGCGCGATGATGACGGTCATCGCCATCGGCGCGAACATCTTGCCCTCGACGCCTTGGAAGCTGAGCAGAGGAACATAGACCAGGATGATGATGGCTTGGCCGAAGACCGATGGCTTGATCATCTCTCGCGCCGAGGCCGCAACCGTCTCCAGCCGCTCCGGCAAGGTCAGCTTGCGTCCCAGGTGGGTCTGCTTGTCCGCCAAGTGGCGCAGGCTGTTCTCGGCGATGATCACCGCCCCGTCCACGATCAGCCCGAAATCAAGCGCGCCGAGGCTCATCAGATTGGCACTGATGCCGGCTTCCAGCATCCCCGTCGCGGTCATCAACATGGTCACCGGGATGACCAATGCCGTGACCACTGCGGCCCGCAGGTTGCCGAGCAGCAGGAACAGCACCACGACAACCAACAGCGCCCCCTCGGCGAGGTTCTTTGCCACCGTCCACACCGTGGCATCCACCAGTTCGGTCCGGTTGAGGACGGTGCGAAGCTGGATCCCGGGCGGCAGGGTGCGGGCGATCTCCTGAACCTTCGCATCGACCGCCGCGGCGACGGTGCGGCTGTTCTGGCCGATCAGCATCAGCGCGGTGCCAATCACCGCTTCCTGCCCGCCAATGCTGCCACTGCCGGTGCGCAACTCCCGCCCGATCAGCACCTGGGCGATGTCGCGGACCCGGACCGGCACGCCCTCGCGGGTCGAGACCACAACGTTGCCGATATCCTCTAACGTCTCCAATCGACCACCGGAGCGCACGACGTACCCTTCGCCACCGCGCTCGATATAGCCGGCGCCGCGGCTGGCGTTATTGCGCTCCAGCGCGTCGGCCACATCCGCAAGCGAGAGGCCAAGGCCGATTAGCCGTGCCGGGTCCGGCTGGATGTGGAACTGCTTTACCAAGCCACCGATCGAATCGACGCCGGCGACCCCGTGCACATTGCGCAGCTGAGGCCGAACCACCCAGTCCTGCAAGGTCCGCAGATAAGCGATGCGCTCCAGCTCCGTCGTCAGCCGCTGGCCTTCAGCCGAGACGTAGCTGCCATCGGCTTGCCAGCCCGGCCGGCCGTCGCGCACCACGTCACCCGTGCGCCGCGGGGCATAGTCGATCGCCCACATGTAAATCTCGCCAAGGCCGGTTGAGATTGGCCCCATGCGCGGCTCGGCGCCGGGCGGCAGCAGCTCACGCGCGTCAGAGAGGCGTTCCAGCACCTGTTGCCGGGCGTAGTACACATCGACCTGGTCGCTGAAAATCGCGGTGACCTGAGAGAAGCCGTTGCGCGAGAGCGAGCGCGTCGATTGCAGACCGCGGATGCCGGCCAGCGCTGTCTCGACCGGGAAAGTCACTTGCTTCTCGACCTCGTAAGGCGAAAGCGCTGGAGCTAAGGTGTTGATCTGTACTTGATTGTTGGTGATATCGGGCACCGCGTCGATCGGCAGCGACTGCAGCGAACGCAGGCCGAAGCCCGCCGCCGCCGCGACCAGCAGCACCACCAGCCAACGCTGCCGGACGGAAAAATTAAGAATAGCTGCAATCATAGTCCGGCGCCTTCATGAGGAGAGCGGGCCGATTCAGACCTGTGGCGCCTGCGCGCCGTCGGTCGTCGGGTCGCGTCAGTGCGAGTGCTCGGCTTCGGACTTGCCGAGTTCGGCCTTGAGGACGAAAGTGTTGCCCGCCGCATAGCGTTCGCCAGCATCAAGGCCGAACACCACCTCAACGGCATCCTGGTCGCCGCGGCCAAGCACCACCTCGCGCTTCTCAAAGCCGTCCGGGGTGCGGACGAAGACCACGCTCTCCCCTTCGATCTGCTGCACGGCGCCACGGGGGACCAGCACATCCACCGGCTGCTCGGCGGTGGCGACATCGGCGGTGGCATAGCCGCCGGGCCGGAAAGTGTTTTCCGGGTTGGGTAGCTCGACTACAGCACGGGCCGAGCGCGTCTCCGGATCAAGCACTGGGCTGAGGAAGACGAGGCGGCCCTCGGCGCGCGTCTCGCCCTCGCCGCGCACCCGCACGCTCATGCCTTCCTTGACGAAGCTCAGGTCGGCCGGCGGCACCGCCATCTCAACCCAGACGGTGGCGAGGTCAGCTACCGTGTATACCTCCGCCTCCGCCGCAACGGCGGCGCCGAGCACAATGGGGCGGGCGGTGACCCGGCCAGCAATCGGCGCTCGTACTTCTTGCCGCCGCAACGCCTCAATGGGCTGCCGCGGCAGCGCCTCCACCTCGGCTTGGCCGAGGCCAAGGGCCGCCAGCTTCTGTCGTGAGAGGTCGAGCCGGATCTGCGCCTCCTGCCAGTCGGTCCGCGCCTTTAGGAAGTCCTGCTCGGCGGAGACCTTGCGCTGCCAAAGCCGCTGCTCGCGCTCGAAGGTGACGCGAGCGAGCTCAGTCGTCCGCAGCGCGGCAAGATACTCGCCTTTTACCGTGGCGATCTCGGCGCTTTCGATCAGCGCCAGCACCTCACCGGCGGCGACCTGGTCGCCCAGCCGCTTGTGCAGGGCGGTGACAATGCCGGCGACCCGCGCCGGAACGCGCGCCAGCCGGTCGGCATTAGCCGCCACCGTCCCGGGCAGGGAAACCCGCCGGACCACCGCGCCCGGGACAGCATCCGCGAGTTCGATCGCCGCGCCGGCAATCTGCGCCTCGGTCATGCGGATGCTGCCTTCGGGGGCAGCTTCGCCGCCATGGCTTTCGCCCGGCTTATGCCCGTGGCCATCGCCAGCCGCCGCCTGCGCTGGGGCTAGGCCCTGGCTCGCCGGTGCAAGGGCTAATCCGACCCGCAGCGCCGCCGGCACGCCCGGGACAAGAGCCACGACGCCAAGGGCGATGGCGCCGCCGACGAGGAACGGAATGATCGGCTTCATGGGCGCTGGTTCCCTGCGGGAAGGATGGGCGCGGGCGGATTAGCCACGGTGCCGCGCAGCCTGGCGATGTCGGCCCGGACCTGCTGAACATCCAACAGGGCGAGGTTGAGCTGGTCCCGCACATCCGACAAAACACGCTGCGCATCCAGCACCTCCAGTAGCGAGAAGCGGCCGGCGGCGTAGCCCTCCCGGGCGAAGCCTGCGGCTTCGATGGCGGCCGGCAGCACGGTACGGCGGAGTGAATCCGCAGCGCGCCAGGCCTGATCTAGCCGACGCTCGGCATCAGTAAATGTGGCGTCCAGGTAGAGCCGGCCGCGCTCCGCATCGGCCTCGGCCCGGTTCACCTCGGCGCCGGCGCGCAGGATGTTCCCCTGGTTGCGGTCGAAGATCGGCAGCGGCACCGAGAGCCCCACGACGAAAGCGGTGCCGGTGCCGGTCTGGGAAGCCTCACGGAGCCGGCTGACGCCCCCGCTGACGGTGAAGTCCGGGATTGCATTCCGCCGCTGCAGGTCCAACTCGGACCGGCGCTGGTTGACCAGGGCGTCCAGCCGCAACCGGTCAAGCTGACCGGGCGGAAGCGCTGGCGCGCGGGCGGGGTTGGGCCGCGGCCCGAGGTCGTCGAACCATGCCGCGCGGTCGGCGTCGAACTCCACCCGCGGCGCCGCCAGCAGCACCGACAAGGCGCGCTGCAACACTGCGGCCTCGCGTTGCGAGCGCTCAAAGCCGACGGCGGCGGTCTCCCGCGCCACCTCGGCTCGGCGCTGCTGCACGAAGGGCTCGCGCCCGGCCTCGAAGCGCGCGCGTGTGGCGCGCAATACCTCGTCAGCGAGGCGTACCCGCTCCTGGGCGATCCCAACCGCCCGGGCGCCCGCCACGGCGTCGGCGAGGGCGCGCACCACCTCGCGAATCAGATCCAGACGCACCGCCTCAGCATCGAGGCCAGTGATCGTCAGGGCGCGGCCCGCGGCCTCAACGCGCGCCTGCCGCTTGCCAGCGGTTTCGATGCGCTGCGACAGGCCTACGCTCGTCTCAAGGGGGCTGCCGCCCCGGTAGGGGCCTGATGCAAGAAAGCTCTGGTTGTCGATCCGGGCCTCCGGATTCGGGCGAAGCCCGGCCTGGACGCGGTCGCCCAGCGCGGCCCGGCGGCTCGCCTCGGCGCTGCGCAGAATGGGCGCGCGAGCTAGGGCAAGTTCCACGGCTTGCTGCGGCGTGGTGATGGTGAGGGTGCTGGCTGAGGCGGGCGTTGGCGCGGCCGCATGACGGCGGCTTGCCGGCTCCGCCGCCGCCGATGTGGCGGTAGTGACAACAACGGCCAGGCCGCAAGCGAAGCTGAAGTGGAGAAACATCGGCAGGCACCCGAAACTGAAGGAACACGAAGCGAGCCCGTCCCCAAAATCGGAGGCAGACTGGAACGGCGGTTCGATCAGGCTTGCGGGGGCCGAGAAGGTGGATCCGCGTTGCGGGAAGTATAAGTGCGGATCGTGCGGATCGGATGCTCGGCACGCCCGAAAGCTGTAGGCCCAGGCTGGCCCTGGGGGTCGACCCGATCGCCCAGATGGCAGGCGCAATGCGCCCCCGGGTGGGCCATTCCATCGTGATGGTCGGATGACTGGTCATTGGAGTCAGATGACGGCATTGCCGCCCAGACTGGCTGCGTTGCAACTGCAGAGGCGTGCTCAGAAACGGGCGGCACGAGCAGGGCGGCGAGCAGGACGGCAACGGATAGAAGGCGCGCCACTAACGACCGCCATCCCGCTCCCAGTGCCATGGCTCGCACGCCGTACCGCATGCCTTAGCGCACCGGATCAACGTTGTAGCGGGCCGATCCCAGGTTGCCGTTCGGCCCGCGCAGGGTCACGGTCGCGCGGAACTTCCCATCGAACGGGAAGTCGACGGCGGCGGTCAGCCGATTGGCGCCGGCCGGGCGAAATTCCACCGTCCGGCGCTCATTGCCGCGGGCGAGCACAACGGCCGTGGCGCCGAACCGCGCCGCGTCCACCGGCTGCTCCTTGTCGTCCACGATGATCAACGCGGCCTCGCTGCCGCGGACCGTCAAATCCACCTCATAGGGGCCGATCTTCTGCTCCGAACCACTATGGGCGTGGCCACCCGCCGCCTGCGACCAGGATGTCGCGGGAGCGGCGCCGGCCAGGATCGTTGCCGTGGCCTGCATCATTGTTCTGCGTCGCATTGAATGTCTCCTGCGGGTCTGTTGATGTGGAAGGGGATCAAGCGATGCCCCGGACGGGATCATGTGCCGCCCCAGCCGGCATCCCGGCCGCCCGGCTGCCGTTGGCGCCTCGGGACGCAGGTTCCGGTTCGGTTCTGGCAAAAGGCAGCGAGACGATCGCCGAAAGGCCGCCGCCTGTGCGGTTCACCAAGCGGAGCGTCCCGCCTTCAGCCTCGACCGCCCGGCGAGCAATGGTAAGCCCCAGGCCAACGCCGCCGGTGGCCCGATTGCGGCTCGCCTCCAGTCGGCGGAACGGTTCGAACACGGCCTCGAGCTGCGCCTCGGGGATGCCGGGGCCATCGTCTGCAACTTCGATCACCACCCGCCCCGCCTCCCTCCGCAACGCCAGCCGGGCGGTGTCGCCATAGGCAACGGCATTGCCGACCAAGTTGGTCAGCGCCCGCCGCATCGCCACCGGACGCAACGGCAGCACCAGCGTCTCCGGTCCCGCATAACTCACCTCGCCGCCCGCGTCGGTAGCGGCATCGCAGACGGTGCGCAGCACGGTCACCAAGTCGGCGGCGCGGCGTTCCTCGGTCTCGCGGCCCTCGCGGAGGTAGTCGAGCGTCGACTCGACCATCGCAGCCATCTCGTCAAGGTTGGCGTCGATCCGTTCACGTGCCTCGACATCATCGAGGAAGCCGGCATGAAGACGCAGCCGGGTGATCGGCGTTCGCAGGTCATGTGAGACGGCGGCGAGGGCCTGAGTGCGATCCTCCAGCAATCGGCGGATACGCTCCTGCATCGCATTAAAGGCAGCCGCTGCACGGCGGACTTCTGTCGGGCCGGACTCGGACACCCGGATCGCGCCGGCATCGCGCCCGACGCGGTCGGCGGCGGCCGACAGATCGCGCAATGGCCGGGTCAGCCCGCGCACCACGAAGATCGAGGCGAGGCCAATCCCAATCGCCATGGCGGCGAGCGAGGTCAAGCCACCCGGGTCAAAAGGCGCGGCATGGCTGGTGCGAAAGATTGGCGCTGCAAAGGAAATGGCTCCTGCCTCGCCGATCGGCAGCACGCCCACGAGTAGGTGACGCTCATCATCGGCCCATCCCAACCTGACGCTCACCAACTCCGGCGCTGTCCGGGCCAGTGATTCCCGCACAGTTAGTAGGTGGGGGTCCGCTCCGGCCTCCTCGGCCGGGGGCAGGCCCTGGCGCCAGTGCAATTCTAACCCGGGACTGGACAGGGCATGTGCCGCCCGGTCGCGCTCGGCCTCGGGCAAGGCGGCCAAGGCCCGGCCAGCGCGGGCCAGGCCTTCGGCCAAGGAGCGCTCCCGCGCCACTTGGTCGCTGCCGCGCAGCGCCGTCTCGTGGATCCAGACGCTGCCGAGATGCAGCGCCAGCAAACCAACGAGCAGTACCAGGGTGGTGCGGCCCGCGAGGCTATCTGGCCAGATCCGTGCGAGCACGCGCATCATGCGCGTTCAACTGTTGCTACGAAGACATAGCCAACGCCACGTACCGTCTTGATGAGCGGTGGTGCACTTTCGTTTGGCTCAATCTTGCGCCGGAGGCGGCTGACCTGCACGTCCACGGTGCGGTCGAAGGCGTCGCCGAGCCGCCGGCGGCCCACTTCCAGCAGCTGGTCGCGGCCCAGCACCCGCTGAGGATGGGCAAGGAAAGCCATCAGCAGGTCGAATTCCGCACCGGACAAATCCACCAACGCCCCGGCGGGAGAGGTCAACTCGCGCCTCCCGGGCTCCAGCGTCCAGCCGGCAAAGCGCAGCACGGCGGCGGCCCCCGCTGGCGCCGCCGCCGCCGCGTCGCTGCCGCCCTCCACCCGGCGCAGAACGGCGCGCAGCCGGGCGACCAATTCGCGACGGCCGAAGGGTTTGGTGACGTAGTCGTCAGCGCCGAATTCGAGGCCAAGCACGCGGTCGGTCTCTTCGCCCCGGGCCGTCAGCATCACCACCGGCAGGCGCGAGGTGGTGCGGATCTCGCGCAGCAAATCCATGCCCGAAATGCCCGGCAGCATCACGTCCAGCAGCACCAGCTCGACTGGAGGCATGGCGGCGCGCAGCACCTCCCGCATCTCCCGGCCATCTCGGGCGGCGCTGACGGCGAAACCATTTTCCCGTAGCAACCGGGCAAGCAGATGACGGACTTCGCCATCGTCCTCGACGATGAGGACATGCGGCTCCGGTGCAAGGGCATCGCGCAGGTTAGGCACGGCGCTCCCGCCATCCGGGGTGAGACCGGACATGGTTCAGTCGCCCCCGTCGAGGCGCCGCAGCGCCCTATCGAAAGAAGTGCTGCAGGCCAAGGCTGGCCGGCCGCTTGTATTCCCGCCCTGCTGCACGATCGCCTCCGTCTGGTCAGGCCACGGGTTAGCAGCGTTCGTTCGTAGTAACCTCTCTACATTATGACAAAACATGTCCGGATTACCGTCAGTGCCACCGTCAATGGATGATCAGCGCTGCCCCCGTATGCGTCTTGGGCAGTTCTATCTGCACCACCACGTGCGTGATGTGGAAGCGCTCCGCCAGCATCTTCCCGGCGAGCACCTCCAATCCTTCCTCCCGGTGCAACCGATCATCCGCCTCGACATGCGCGGTCAGCGCAACCCGACCGGAAGACAGCGCCCAGACATGCAGGTCATGCACGCCGATGATGCCCGGCAGGGCCAGGAGTGCCTGTTCCACCGCATCGAGGTCGATGCCCTCCGGCACGCCTTCCAGCAGAACGTTCGTGGACTCGCGAAGGAGGATCCAGGTGCGCGGCAGCACCCAGAAGCCGATCGCCACGCCAACCAGCGGGTCCACCCAGGACCAGCCGGTAAAGCGGATGACCAGTGCCGCCGCCACCACGCCAAGCGAGCCAAGCAAATCGGCCCAAACTTCGAGGTAAGCACCTCTGACGTTCAGGCTGCTTTCGCCACGGCCGCGCAGGAGGCGCATGGAAGCCGCGTTCACCGCCAGCCCGCCCAGCGCCACCAGCAGCATACCAAGCGATTGCACCTCCGCTGGGGCGCGGAAGCGCTGCACTGCCTCCCATAATATGTACATGGCGACCAGGAACAGTAGCGAGGCGTTGAAGGCGGCGGCCAGCACCTCGAATCGATGGTAGCCGTATGTGCGGTGCCGGTCAGCCGGGCGGCGGGCGATACGGATGGCGGCGATGGCGATCCCCAGCGCGGTCACGTCCGTGAACATGTGCGCCGCATCGGACAGCAGGGCCAGGCTGTTGAACCATAGCCCGGCCACCACCTCAGCCACCATGAAGCCACTGGTAAGCGCCAGCGCTGTTAACAACGCCCGTTCGTTGCCGGCAGCGCCGGTGGTGTGGTCATGCCCAGCGCCCATCATTGCCTCCGTCATCATTCGTCATATGCTCGAGAAGATATGACAGCGCGGGACGGCTACCTCCACGCCTATCGAAGCGGCATCAGGCCGCCCAGACGATACGGAGCCTTCCATGATCCCCCGCATGCTTACTGCCCTTGCCCTGGTCGCCGCCTTTGGTAGCGCCGCCGTCGCTCAGGGCAATCCGCAATTCGCGCCGGGCAACGTGTCAGGCCACGCCACGCCACATATCGATGGGACGACCGGCGGAGGCCCAGAGATCCATCGGCCCGTGCCGGTGTTCGGACAGGCTGATGCGCGCCAGGCGCCGCATCTCGACAATCAGAGTGATGGTCCGGTGCCGCACCAGCCGGGGCCGGAGCCACGTTCGGCGAATGCTGGCCCGGCGCCACATCTCGACAACACGACCGATGGCCCGACCCCGCATACCGGGACGCATTGAGCCAATACTGGCGCCATGCCGAATGGTAGGTGGAGAAGCGGACTGAAGCGCCTGTTTCTGAATTAGCGGCCGGGCTGGGGCGCGCCTCGACCAGGAACGTGTGGCTGCTGACCTCCACCTTGTGTGGAGTCGAAATGCGCGCCTGGTCCGCTACCCCTTTGACCGGTCGCAGTGCCTGGACGGTGCGGCTGCTGGCCATCGCCTTGCGTGCCGTCGAAGTGCGCCGGGGGACCGCTGGGTTGCGTTGGCGCGGCGTTCGGGTTGTGCGGTTGCTGACCGCCGCCCTGCGTTGAATCGAAGTGTGGACCTTGCGGGCGTTGTTCCTGCTGTCTGGTAGCCTGCGCCAGCGACAGCTCACGATCGGCAACGCCGTCCGCGATAGCTGGAGGTACCATAGCGAAGATCCCCGCCGCGATCGCAGCGCCGAGTAGTGTGTTTGAAATAGTCATTTGTTTTCCCCTGGCAAGCCGCCAAGCGCGGCGACCGCAATAAACAACAATGTAAGCCGCAACGCTGCGGGCATGCTTGGCTTCGCGTTGTCGCGTCTTAGTAAGACCTAGTAGAGGGCGGATGCGCCGCCCGCTACGACGGGCCCTAGCATCATTGCGCGGTGTTGCTTCAGCCTGTGCGCTCTTTGCGTGCCCCGGGCTTCTGAGTGGCGGGCGGCCTGCTTACCCACGCGAGACGATTCAGTCGTGGCCGCTCATCTCCCGACAAGCCACGGCGCATTGTCGACAAACCTCGGCGCAGCGCTTGAAAGTGCCGTCCGGATCAGCATGCGCTTCGCACAGCGTGGCACAACCTTCGCAGATGTCGGCGCATTCGCGACAGATATGCGCGTGATGCGGCGATGATCGGGTCATGAAGTCGGCGCAGGTTACACAGATCTGCGCACAGTCGAGTAGGGCAACAAGGTGCGCCTGCTCATCATGGCCCTGGCCGGTTCCGCCATGCAGTAGATGGATGACAGAGGCAGTGCATGTGCGGTGGCAGTCCAGGCAAAGCTGGATATGGGTGGACAGCTCCATAGGCGTGTTTCCTGAACCAGCAGATTCAAGAAACGCGGAATGTTGTGGTAAGTGGCACGTAACACTGTGACAAAATATGCCCGGGCAGATGGGACCGGCAGCAGAAGGCAGCAGCCGGTCCGTTTGACGAAAGACAAATCAAAAAATCTGGTAGCAGGGCATACGGCAACTACCCCTTTAGGAAGGCAAGCCAGACCGTCGTGAAACTAAGCCAGTTCCGCTCGCTCAATCCGTTTCGAAGAACCGCTCGTGGTCACATGCCAACACGATTCAGCGGCAGTTTGAGGTAAGAGGTACCGTTCGCCTCAGGCTCCGGCAGACGTCCGCCGCGGAGATTGATCTGCAGCGCGGCAAGCATCAACCCGGGCAAGGGCAGCGTTCGGTCGCGCTCTTCTCGAAAGCCCACGAACTCCTCCTCACTGACGTGGTCGTTGAGGTGAATGTTGCACGCCCGCTGTTTAGCCACAGTTGACTCCCAGCACGCCTCGCGCCCACCCGGGCGGTAGTCATGGCCGGTGAAGAGGCGCGTCTTCGGCGGTAGCGCAAAAATTTTCTGGATGCTGCGGTACAACGCACGCGCATCACCACCGGGAAAATCGGTCCGCGCCGTGCCGGAGTCCGGCATGAACACGGTGTCGTGGACAAAGGCTGCGTCCCCGATAAGGTAGGTGACGGAGGCCGCCGTGTGACCCGGGGAGAAGAGTACCTCGACCTCCAGCCCACCAACCCGAAAGCGGTCACCCTCGGCAAACAAGCGGTCCCAGTAGCGGTGGCCCTCCATCTGAAGCCCTGGCAGATTGTAGATATCTGCCCAAATCTCCTGCACTGCGGCGACGCGCGCACCGATGCCGGTTGGCGCACCCAGCTGTTCGCCCAAGTAGGCCACGGCGGACAAGTGATCGGCGTGTGGGTGAGTATCGAGCACCCACTCTACGGTCAGGCGTCGCGCCTGAATGTTATCAGCGATCTTGTCCGCAAGTCGGGTGTCGGTGGCGCCAGAAGCGCGGTCGAAGCCGAGCACGGGATCGATGATAACGCACCGTCCTGTCCCGGGGTCCGCGACGATGTAGGCGACGCTCCCAGTGCCCTCGTCGTAAAAGCCGTGCACCATCGGTCCGTGTGGCGTCATCGTATCTCCTTTGTCGTTTGCTAGGCCGGCGCGGCCATCAATAACCGGCGAGTATCGCCGCGCCGAGCGTGATACGCTGCCAAGCGAAGGGCGCGAAGCCGCAGTGCCCGACGAACGCCAGGGGGCAATGCGAAAGGCAGAGGCCAGGCAAGAGGGCCCGCATGGTGGGGTTCTCCGCCTTTAGGTCGATCCCACCGCCAGAGGCTACGCGGCCTTGCCACTTTCATCCAATGCTCGCCAGCCAGGGAAAAGCGCGCAGCATCCAGCCAGCCATGGTCGTCAGCTCGCCCGTGGCGATGGCGACGCCGGCCGCCACCATCACCGCACCGCTTGCCAGGCGCAGCCCATGGCCGAGCCGTCCCAGACGCCGGCCGCGCTCCAGCAGCGCCGGCAGGTAAAGGGCGGCGAGCAGGAAAGGCACGCCGAGGCCGGCCGCATAGGCGGCCAGCAGCGCCACACCTCCGGCTGGGGCCATCGCTCCGGCGGCCAGCACGGCCGCCAGCACCGGGCCGATGCAGGGCGTCCAGCCGAAGCCGAACGCAACGCCGATCAACACGGCCGAGATAGGATTGCCGCCGGCATTGGGCGCGGCGAAGCGAAGGTCGCGCGCCAGCGGAGCCAGCCGCAACAAGCCCATCTGCAGCAGGCCGAGGCACACGATCAGCAGCCCGCCTGCGATGGACAACTCATAGCTCCATCGCCGCAGCAAGCCGCCGAGCAGGGTGACACCTGCGCCGAGGGCTACAAAGACGGCCGAGAAGCCGAGCACAAAGAACAAGGCCAGGCGCAACGTGCGCCAGGGTCGCGCTTGCGCCTGGGCGAGGTTCGCGCCGGCAATCCAAGCCACATAACCCGGCACCAGCGGCAGCACGCAGGGCGAAAGGAAGGATACCAGCCCGCCGCCGAAGGCGAGAAACAGGCCAAATGCCGATAGCTCAAGCATCATAAAGGGAGGCGGCCTTATCGTCTCAAAGCGCGCGAGCACGGGGGCCACATCTGGTGTGGCCCCCAGCATCTACGGACGGCGGTAGCCCTAGCGTGGCGTGGCGGGCGCGTTCGGCTGGGCGGGCGTCGAGACGCCGGCCCGATCCTCCAGCTGCCGCACACGCTGATCCAGCGACGCCATGCGCTGCATCATCGGGCACGGGCAATCCATCATCATGCCGCCCTGGCTCTGCATCATCGGCATGTGCTGCATGCCGGGCATGCCGCCTTGCGGCGCATTGCTCTGGGCGAAGGCACCGGCAGTGGCGAGAACTCCGGCGAGCATGATGGCGGGTAGTGCAATGATCTTACGCATAAAGCCTCCTTTGCCGTTGAAACCAGTCGGTAGAGACCCTCCCTTGTGGGAAGGTGACGTGGCGAGTAGCGCGATGGAAGCTCACGCTTACCGCCCGCTCAGCGCGCGGCCCGTTGGCGCGCGCAGCTCGGCGATCAGCAGCAGCGCTACCCCAAGCACGATGCCGCTGTCCGCCAAGTTGAAGGCCGGCCAGTGGTAGCCCTGGGCGTGGAAGTCCAGGAAATCCGTCACTGCGCCGTGGCGCAGGCGGTCCATTAGGTTGCCAAGCGCCCCGCCGATGATGAGGCCAAGCGCCGCCGCTTGTGTGCGGTTCTGCGCCCGCCTCAGCCATACCAGCAGAGCCACCGTGATCGTGCCGGTCAGCAGGATCAGCAGCCACCGGCCGGCCGGGTGATCGCTCGCCAGCAGTCCGAAGGTGACACCCCGGTTATGCACCAGCACCAGGTCGAGGAAGGGCAGCACCTCGATCCCGTGTGTCAGAGCAGGGGCGGCGGCCAACGCCACCCCCTTCGTCACCTGATCTACGGCGAAGGCGAGGACGACAAAGACCAAGCCCCACACCAGGAAGCGACGCGGTTGGGTCTGCATCAGGCCGCGGCCTCGGCCAGGTCGCGCCGGGCGTCATGGATAATCGACCAGGCGGATTGCAGGAACAGCCCGGCGATCACCAGCGCCACCACTAGGTCAGGCCAGGCCGTGCCGGTCCACCAGACCAGCCCGGCCGCCACCACCACGGCCGCATTGCCGATGGCGTCGTTGCGCGAAAACAGCCAAACAGCGCGCGCATTGGCGTCGCCTGTGCGGTGCGGGATCAGCACGGCGGCGGCGGCCACGTTTACCACCAGGGCGATGGCTCCGAACATGCCCATCAGCTCGGAATCCGGCTGGTTGAGCACCAGTACCCGGTAGCCGGTGGCGACCAGCACGCCGAGGCCGAGCACACCAAGGAAGATGCCCTGGATCAGTGCCGACCGCGCGCGCCAAGCCAGGCTCCAGCCAATAGCGATCAGGCCGAGGAAGCTGATCAGGCCGTCGCCGAGGAAGTCGAGCGCGTCGGCCTTCAGTGCCTGGCTACCGGCGAGGAAGCCGCCGACGATCTCCACCAGGCCGTAGCCAACATTAAGCAGCACCACGATCCACAGTGCCCGCTTGTAGCCCTGTGTGATGCGACTGAGGTCTTTGGGCAGATCGTCGTCATCGTTGACGATCTCGGCACGGGCGGGCCGGTCCAGCCGGTCGAGCTGGTAGCCGAGGCCGGTGATGGTGCGCTCGATCTCCGGCAAGCGGGCGTCGGGATCGTCCAGGCTTAGCGTCATGATCTGTGAGGCGATAGAGACCGTCACGTCCTCCACGCCACCGACCGTCCGCGTGGCCTTCTCGATTTTGGCCGCGCAGGACGGGCAATCCATGCCGGTAATGCGGTAGCGCGCCGAGGCGGGCGCGGAGGTCGTGGTGGTATTCATCGTCGCCCTTCTCGTATCAGCGATGAATGATATGTCGCATCATATCAGTGGAACTCAATATGTCGAGCTGCTAGTTAAAAAGGACCATGCTTATCGATACCAAAGCGCAAACACTTGATCTTCAGGCAAAGCTGTTCCGCGGCCTAGCCGACCCGTCACGCCTGGCGATCCTGACTGCCTTACGCGGCGGACCGCTGCATGTCGGCGCCGTGGTCGGCGCCACCCAGCTCAGCCAGTCGAACGTGTCCAATCACCTGCGCTGCCTAAGTGAGTGCGGGTTGGTGCAGGCCGAGCCGCGCGGCCGGTTCGTGTACTATCGGCTGGGCGATGCCCGGGTCGGTGAGCTGTTACAGCTGGCTCTTGATCTACTGGGCGGCGTGGCGAATGGCATCGCCGCCTGCGACCGCTATGGAGACGAGGCGACCAAGCCGTGCACCTGACGTTGCCACGTCAGGTGCATGCCCATGATTGAGACTTGGCTGCCTTATGCGGCTTCTTTGAAACGGTAGCCGAGCAGCCGCAGCGCATTCAGCGTGACCAGCACCGTGGCGCCGGTATCGGCCAGCACGGCAGGCCAGAGACCGGTAATACCGGCTACCGTCGTGACCAGGAATACGGCCTTTAGGCCCAGGGCGATGGCTACGTTCTGGTGGATATTGGCGAGGGTTGCGCGTGACAACCCGACCAGGGCGGCAACATCCATGACGCGGCTGTTCAGCAGCGCGGCGTCTGCCGTCTCCAGAGCCACATCGGTCCCGCCGCCCATGGCAACCCCGATCGAGGCTGCCGCCAAGGCCGGCGCATCGTTAATGCCATCGCCAACCATGGCGACCGGCGCCTGGGCTTTCAGGGCGCCGATTTCTCGTAACTTGTCCTCCGGTAGCAGCCCCGCCTTCACCTCGAGGCCGAGCGTTTCGGCAATAGCGCGGCCGGTACGGGGATTGTCGCCGGTGAGCATGACAGAGTGGATGCCGAGGGCACTAAGCGCCCGAATACCGGCTGCCGCATCAGCGCGCGGCTCGTCACGGACCGCAATGAGGCCGGCGGGTACGGTATCCACCGCCACGACCACCACTGTCTTCCCCTCATTCTCCCAGGCGGTGATGGCCCCTTCCGCCTCTGACGTCAGCGGCGCCTGCTCGGCCGCATAGGACGGGGAGCCGACAGTGACCCGCTTGCCGGTAATGATGGCTTCGACAGCTTTGCCGGGGATGGCGCGCGCGTCCTTGGCCGGACGCAAAGGGATACCGTCCGCCGCCGCTCGATCCACGATAGCGCGGCCAAGTGGGTGGCTTGAGCCGTTCTCAACCGCTGCCGCTAGCCCCAGCATCGTACGCTCAGACCCGGACAGGGCACGGATGTCGGTCACGCGCGGGCGACCTTCCGTCAGCGTACCGGTTTTATCGAAGGCGACGGTACGGATGCGGCCGATAACTTCCAGCGCGCCACCGCCCTTGACCAGTAGGCCGCGCCGGGTGCCGACCGCCAGCCCGGAAGCGATGGCGGCTGGTGTCGACAGCACCAGGGCGCAGGGGCAGGCCACCAACAGGAGCGCCAGCCCGCGGTACACCCAGGTGTCCCAGTCGGCCCCGAAGAGCAGTGGGGGCGCCACAGCCACCAGAGCCGCCACGGCCACCGCAATGGGGGTGTAGATGGCGGAGAACCGCTCGATGAAGCGGGCCGTCGGGGCCTTGGCCTCCTGCGCTTCTTCGACCAGACGGATGATGCGGGCAATGGTGTTGTCCGAGGCGGGCTTGCTGACCCTGACCTGCAGCGCGCCGGAGGCGTTGACGCTGCCGGCGAACACCGGGTCGCCCTCCGACTTGGCCACGGGCACCGATTCTCCGGTGACCGGGCTCTCATCGATCTCGGATTCGCCTTCGGCCACGACGCCATCGGCAGACACCCGGTCGCCCGGTCGCACCAGCACGAAATCGCCAATTTTCAGCTGGGCGGCAGGCACCTCACGTGCCGTTCCGTTCTCCACCAGGAGCGCGGTTCTCGGCACCAGGCTGCCCAACGCTTCAATGCCCGCACGGGCCCGACCGGCGGCCACATTTTCCAGCAGCTCGCCGATAGTAAATAGGAACACGACGACGGCCGCCTCGGAGGTCGCGCCAATCAGGATGGCGCCAACCGTGGCAATCGACATCAGCATCTCGATCGAGAACGGCGAGCCGGCGCGGGCCGCCGCTACTGCCTTGCGACTAAAGAAGGCGAGGCCGAGCAGAGCGGCGGGCAAATAAGCCCAATGCTCCAGGTCAGGGAAGGCCAGCGAGGCGGCGAAGCCGGCTACAGTCAGGGCCGCAATAAAGGCTGCCAAGCGGGTCTTGGTGCCTTTCCACCAGGGCAGAGGAGTACGGCTGGGCCCCACGACCCCGGCTGCTTCGCCTGCGTCACCCGCTTCGACCCGCAACGCCTCCACAGGCGCGATGCCATAGCCCAGCCTGCGGACTTGCTCCTCGATGGCCGTCCGGGGTGTAGCCGCTTCGTCCAGGCGGAACGCCAGGACCCGGGTGCCGTAATTGACCCGAATATCCTCGGCGCCGGCCACCCGGCCAACCGCCGTTTCGATTTTCGAGGCGCAGCTGGGGCAGTCCATGCCCTCCACCCGGTAGCGCAGGGTTGCTCTCGGCTTTGCGCCTACGCTTGCCAGTTCGCCGTCCGCCATTGTCGTTTTCCCATTCTGGAGCAGGTCTCGGGTTGCCCGAACCATGCGCCACGCCCTATATGGACCCTGTGGTCGCTACAGGGTCAAGGACGGTGGAGACAGAAACTACCTTCAACATCGGTATTTTGGCGAAGGCGACCGGCACGAAGGTGGAGACGATCCGCTGGTACGAGCGGGTGGGGCTGCTCTCCGCCCCTGACCGCACATCTGGCAACTATCGAGCTTACGGCGCCGCGCACCTTGGCCGCCTGAGCTTCATCCGGCGCGCCCGTGACCTTGGGTTTTCGCTGGACCAAATCCGCACGTTGCTGGACGTCGCTGGGCAACAGGACCTGCCTTGCGAGGCTGTCGATGCGATTGCCCGTGAGCATTTGGAGGAAGTGGACCGCAAGATTGCTGACCTGCAGGCGCTGCGCCGGGAGCTAGACTCGCTGATCGGACAGTGCCGGCATGGCCGGGTCGCCGAGTGCCGCATCATCGAAGCGCTCGCCCCAAGTAAGACCTAAAGCACTTTTGGTTTTCACGGGTTCAGTCGAGCCCAGGCAGTCTTGGAAAGGATTGCCAAACCGCCGCTTCGCAGGCTTTGGCCGCCCGATGTGGGTCTGACCAGCCCGAAACTGCTCTAGGCGCGCTATCGCGGCATTACGTCGTTCGAGCCGCTGCAGGAGCGGCCAGATCTCTACCCTGGGCATGCCTTCTTCGCAGCGATAGCTTCGCAGTTGCAAATCCACAGGCGAATCACTGGCGTACCGCTTCATTCTAATCATGACCCTCCTTGTCGGCCTGTAGCTCCCCCAGCCGGGACGAGCGGCTGACGACGCCGCGGTTCAAACTGCCTGGTACCTTCTGGACTACATTGCCGTGGTTTATCCGGGAGCGGTCGAGGACGGGCGCGTCGTCAGTCGGCCCGAGTATGAGGAGATGGTTGAGTTTGCCGGATCGGTACGAACCCGCCTCGGCGGGTGAACTTCTAGTGTGCCAGGTAGGTCCCCATCGTGCGCACCGCCAGCCGCACGTTACAGCGCTTTTCGATCAGAGCCGCAACCGCCGCCCGACCCCACATCGCAAAGGGCAACCCATACGCGTCCGGCGTGCCGCAGCAGATCAACTCCCAGCCATCCCGCTATCCCGGAAGCGCTTGCAGATGTCGAACACCCCGTTGCGGGTCAGCGCGGCCGGCGCGTCCTGGCGCGACTTGCCTGAGGGCTTGGGCCTCTGGTCAATCATGCATGACCGCTGGCGGCGCTGGTGCCTGCGCGCGTGGTGAGGGTTAGCTTTCGAGACGCTTCCTCCAAGGCTGTCAGCTGACGGGCTTCTGTTGCTGGACAGTACCCCCTGCAAAGCCCACCGCGCGGCGAGTGGGGCTGTCGGTAGTTCGGCGCCAGCCGAAGCGCTGACCATAGCCGCGGGAAGGCTATGCTTCAAGCTGCATGCTGATGGTGCAGGCCACATCTTACGGCTAATTGGCAGCCCCAGGCAGCATTCCGCTCGGCGCTACGCGACAGCGTTGGCCTCGGGCATCCGACCTGCGACGCGGCGCTCGATCGCGGTTACGTCTCGGCACCACTCTGTGCGATTTTCGCCGCTAAGGGCTGCACCGTCTACACCCCACCAAACGGCAAATGGTCGATCCACCGTCGCCAGGCGTGCCCTTTTGACCACGCTGTCGCGCTCGGGCAACCATGCCACCTACGCTCCGCTAATGAAGGGCCCATGCTCTGCGCGTTTCCTTCTTGACCTTCCCATCGCTGAAAGCTGCAGGGTCACTTCCACTGCCATGATGACCTGAACCGGAGATGGCCATGCAATATCCGCGACCCCTTGAAAAACAAATTATCGCCGCGCTCCGCCAAGCGCTGGCCGAGAACCAGCTGGAAGTGGCGGAGCATCTACTGCGCGCCATCGAAGCGCTCTGCAGCGATGCGACCCTCGGCACGGCGCTGGCCGAGGCGTATTCCACTGCCTTCGGCGCGCCGCTGAAGCGGTCGACGGCACGGATCCTCCTTCAGTGAGCGCAGTCGGCGCGGAGCACCCCGTGCTTGCCATGGCGCCAGACTGGCCGGCGGCCCTCCGCGTCTATCTGGGCGTCATCGCCGTCGGCAATCTTGTCTGGGAAGCCGCCCATCTTCCCCTCTACACCCTGTGGAATACTGGAACGGCACAAGAGAAGCTGTTTGCTATCGTTCACTGTACTGGCGGCGACGTGCTGATTGCCCTCACCTGCTTGGCACTCGCGCTGATCACTGTTGGTCACCGCGACTGGCCACTGCGCGCCTTTCGAGCGGTTGCTGCGGTGACGGTGGTTCTTGGCGTCGGCTACACAATCTTCAGTGAATGGCTGAACATCGTCGTTCGCCAAAGCTGGGCCTACTCGGAGTTGATGCCTGTCGTCCCAATCATCGACACCGGCGTCACCCCGCTCCTGCAATGGTTGGTGGTACCGCTGGTTGCCCTTTGGCTGGCACGCCGGACAGTACAGCGTAATCTGGTCGTCACGGCATCGATGAACCGTTAATGTGGTCCACCACGACGTGTTGTCAGGTACTTCACCAGTACCGCGATACCGAGGAGGAACAGGATGACGAGGAGGAGCCACACCAGCCCCATGCCCCACATCATGCTGCTACCGTCCATCCTCCTGATTGCCTAGTTCCGTCGGTGAGGATCGTTGTCTTGCATCACCAGCGTAGTAGGCGAGCCGGCTAGCTCGGCTGGCAGCCGAAGCCGTGGGGCGGGCTCTCGCTATGAAAGCCCGCCCCTTTTACCAAAGCCGTTAGCGGCTTGTGCTCGGCGTCTGGTTCGGTTGGCCACTCTGATGCACGGCGGTCCGCATCATCTCCATGCAGGTCTCCATCATGCGGGTGTGGGCCTCCATCATCTCCTTCATGCCGCTTTGGCCCATCATCATCTCGCCTTGACGTCCCATCATGCCCTGCCCTGGTGCCGGGGCGGTGGGCGTGTTCTGAGCCGTCTGCGCATAGGCGGCACCGGCCATTGTCAATGCTGCCGCGAGCGTGACAGCCATTACGCGAATCCTGTTGCTCATGCCTTAGTCTCCTTCAGTACGACCGACCACATTGGCCAAGCCGCCATCCTGCCAAAAGACAGGATTCCTGGCTTGCGGCATCACTTCGCCGCCGCAAGAAAATGCATTTGATGCGCGGCGACCGTCGTGGTTTTCGGCAAACCCCAGCCCTTGATAGCACTGAAGATTGCGGGGATGACCAGCAACGTAAGCACCGTCGACGACACCATGCCGCCGACCATCGGCACAGCAATGCGCTGCATGAGCTCCGAGCCGGTGCCGGTGCTCCAGAGGATTGGCAGCAGCCCGGCCATGATGGCGGTGACGGTCATCATCTTCGGGCGCACCCGCTCGACGGCGCCTTCCATGATCGCCAGACGCAGGTCGGCCTGGGTCAGTGGCCGCCCTTCCAGCCGACACCGCTCGCGTATCTCATCAAGGGCATGGTCCAGATAGATCAGCATGATGACACCGGTTTCGGCAGCCACCCCCGCCAGGGCGATAAAGCCAACCGCCACGGCGACGCTCAGGTTGAAGTGCATCAGGTACATGAGCCAGACGCCACCGACGAGCGCGAAGGGTACTGAAAGCATGACGATCAGTGTTTCGGTCAACCGCCCAAAATTCATGTAGAGCAGCACGAAGATCAGCAGCAGTGTTACAGGCACCACCACCGTCAGCTTCGCTTTGGCGCGCTGCATGTACTCGAACTGCCCGCTCCATTCGACATGGAAGCCGGCAGGCATCGTCACCTGTTCTGCCACCGCCCGCTGCGCATCGGCAACGTAGCCGCCGATGTCACGCCCGTGCATATCGACATAGACATAGTTGACCAGCTGGGCGTTTTCGGTGCGGATCGTTGGCGGACCGCGCTTTACGCTGACCGCAGCCAACTGTCCGAGTGGGATGGCCACCCCCGTTGGGGCCTGGACCAAAACCTGGTTAGCGATACCTTGCGGATCGCTGCGTAGGCCGCGCGGGTAGCGGACATTGACTGAGTAACGGGCACGGCCCTCAACCGTGGTGGTGACCGGCTCGCCGCCGAGTGCCGTCGCAATGGTCTCCTGCAGATCACCGACCATCAGGCCGTAGCGGGCAAGCGCCGAGCGGTCCGGTTCGATTTCCAGGTAATACCCGCCCTCTACCCGTTCGGCGAAGGCGCTTGTGGTACCAGGCACCGACCGGATGGCCGCCTCGACCTGGCGCGAAAGCTGATCGATGCCGCCCAGATCTGGGCCGTACACCTTGACGCCAACTGGCGTGCGGATCCCGGTCGAGAGCATGTCGATGCGCGCCTTGATCGGCATGGTCCAGGCATTGCTGACCCCTGGCATACGCAGCGCCGCATCCATCTCGGCTGTCAACGAATCTACCGTGATCCCCGGCCGCCACTCAGCTTCCGGCTTTAGGTTGATGATGGTTTCAAACATTTCCGTTGGCGCCGGGTCGGTGGCCGTTGCAGCACGTCCCGCCTTCCCGTAGACGCTCTCCACCTCTGGAAAACTTTTAATAATCCGGTTCTGCGTTTGCAGCAGCTCGGCCGCCTTGGTGACGGACAGTCCGGGCAGGCTGACCGGCATGTACATCAGCGTCCCCTCGTTCAATGTCGGCATGAACTCGCTGCCGAGCTTCGAGAACGGCCATGCGGTAGCGCCCACAGCCACCAGGGCTAGCAGAATGGTTAGTGTACGGACGCGCAGAACGACGGAGATCACTGGCCGGTACAGCCAGATGAGCAACCGGTTTACCGGGTTCTTGCGCTCCGGCATGATGCGGCCGCGGATGAACAGCACCATCAGCACCGGCACCAATGTCACTGACAGTAGCGCGCCGCCGGCCATGGCAAAGGTTTTGGTAAAGGCAAGCGGCCGGAACATCCGCCCTTCCTGATCTTCCAACGTGAACACCGGCAGGAAAGAGACGGTAATGACGGCCAGGCTGAAAAACAGCGCCGGGCCCACTTCGACCGCGGCATCGGTGAGCACCTGGACCCGCGAAGCGCCCGGTGGTGCCTGCTCCAGACGCTTATGGGCGTTCTCGATCATGACAATGGCCGCATCAACCATAGCGCCAAGCGCGATGGCGATCCCGCCCAGGCTCATAATGTTGGAACTGAGGCCGAGGAAATGTAACAGTGTCATGGCGATCAGCACGCCAATCGGCAGCATGATGATGGCCACGAGCGCGCTACGGACATGCAGCAAAAAGACGACACACACCAGTGCGACGATGATGCTCTCTTCCAACAGCGTATATTTTAGGGTGTCGATGGCACGCCCGATGAGCGTCGAGCGGTCATAGACCCCGGTGACGGTCACGCCCTCCGGCAGGCTGCCGGCAATATCGGCCAGGGTCTTCTTAACGCTGTCGATCACGGTAAGCGCGTTCTGCCCCTGACGCTGCAAGACAATGCCGCTGACCACCTCGCCTTCGCCGTTCAGTTCGGTGATACCGCGGCGTTCCTCTGGGCCGAGTTCGACGCGGGCGACGTCGCGCAGCAGTACCGGCGTGCCGCCCTGCATCATCAAGACGATCTGCTCGATGTCCGCGATGTTACGAAGGTAGCCGCGGCCACGGACCAGGTATTCGGTTTCCGACATTTCGACTGAGCGACCGCCAACATCGCGGTTACTGGCGCGAATGGCCTCGGTGACCCGCGATAGCGGGATGCGGTAAGCCTGCAGCCGCTGCGGGTCGACGACAACCTGGTACTGCTGGACGAAGCCGCCAACGCTTGCCACCTCGGCGACGCCCTCGGCGCGGGCCAGCTGATAGCGCAGGAACCAGTCCTGGACCGAGCGCAGCTCAGCCAAGGAGCGCTGCGCCCCGGTGACGACGTACTGGTAGACCCAGCCGACCCCGGTGGCATCGGGCCCGAGTGACGGCGTGACGCCCTCCGGGAGCCGCCGCGCGGCCTGGCTTAGATACTCCAGCACGCGCGAGCGTGCCCAATAGAGGTCAGTGCCGTCCTCGAACACGACATAGACAAAGGACGCCCCGAAAAAGGAAAAGCCGCGTACCGTCTTCGAGCGCGGCACCGTCAGCAGTGCCGTGGTCAAGGGATAGGTTACCTGGTCCTCGACCACCTGCGGCGCTTGACCAGGATAGTCGGTGTAGACGATGACCTGAGTGTCCGAGAGGTCGGGAATGGCATCGAGCGGCGTGTTGCGTACCGCCCAAACGCCGGTGCCGACCACGAACAGTGTGACCAGCAGCACTAGGAAGGGATTGGCCACCGACCAACGGATAATGCGGGCGATCATCGCGGTGCCTCCGGGCCCGGAACAGGTGCCGGTGGGGCAAAGGATTGCAGCGCGGCGCGCAGGTTGCTCTCGGCATCGATCAGGAAGTTGGCGCCGACGACAACCATCTCGCCCGCCGCGACGCCATTTCGGATCTCCGCGTAGCCGTCCGCCCGGCGGCCGACCGATACTACCCTTGGCTCATACCGCCCGGGGCTGTGCTCAACGAGCACGGTCTGCCGCGTGCCGCTATCGAGCACCGAGGAGTCCGGCACGACAACCATGGACGCGGTGCCGACCGACGCTGCGATCTCAACCGTTGCATACATATCGGGCTTGAGCCGCTGGTCGGCGTTGGGGATCTCGATGCGCACCCGGGCCGTGCGCGTTGTGGCGTTCACGGTGGGGTAGACGAAGGTGACTTTCCCGGCAAAGCGCCGATCGGGATAAGCGGTCAGACCAATCGTGGCGTCCTGACCGGGGCTGACCAGACCCAAATCCTGCTCGAAGACCTCGGCCAGCAGCCAGATAGTCGATAGATCGGCCAGCCGGTACAGCGTGTCGCCAGGGGCAAAGCGCATGCCCTGAACGGCATTTTTCTCCAGAACAACGCCGTCCATGGGGGATGTTAAAGTGAGGCTGCGGCTGACCGTGCCGGTGCGGCGCAGGCGCGCCACTTCCTCGGCCGGCAGGTCAAAATTGCGCAGCCTTGCCAGCGACGCCGCCGCAATGCTCGACACACCGCCCCGCATGCCCGGATCGGCCTGCGCCATGGCGCTCTCCGCTTGGCGGGCGATAACGTATTCCTGCTCAGCTGCCGCCAGCTCGGGGCTATAGACCTCGAACAGCGGCTGCCCCCGGCGTACCGGCTGCCCGGTCTCATTGACCAGCAGCTTTTGAATCCATCCCTCAAAGCGCGGCGCAATGACCACCAAGCGGCGTTCATCGACGGCTAGGGTGCCGACCGCGCGGATGGAGCGCGTCAAGGTCCGTTCGGCCGCCGCTTCGGTCCGGACACCAAGCATCTGTACCCGCTGCGGGCTGATGGTGACCGTGCCCGCCGGCTGGTTCGCTTCCTCCTCGTAGACCGGGAGGTAGTCCATCCCCATCGAGTCCTTTTTTGGCCCCGGCGAGGTATCGGGCAGGCCCATCGGGTTGCGGTAGTAGAGAAGCCGGCCACGCCCGCCAGGCGTAGCGGGAGGGGGTGCTGCGGCGGCCGGCGCTGGCGATGCACCCGCCTCCTCATGGACCGCCACGAAATCGCGCCCGTCCGCCGCTTTCTTCGGCGTGGCCGAGTAGTCCAGCCGGCCAGCCGGATCCCGATAATAGAGGACCGGACGATCAGACGCCGGCTGCGCCAGCGCTATCCCGGCGCCCATAACACCCGCCGGGCGGCCCGCCATCCAGTAGCCACCGGTCCCGGTGGCTACGGCCAGCGCTACCAAGCCGCTGGCCCACAGGTGGCGGTTCACAAGTCACCTCCCACCAGCCGCTCGATGACGGCCAGCTGGCGCTGTCCGTCGAATTCAGCCGACAGTAGCTGTAGGCGGAAATCGGCTAGATCATGCTGGGCCCGCAGGACGGTGGCGAGATCAACTCGACCGAAGCCGTACCCGGCGGCCCCAGAGCGCACGAGTGCCTGGGCCTGTGGCAGGAGTCGACGGCGGATGAGGTCCGCCGTCCGGCGGTTGCCCTCGAAGCTGGCCACCGCCTCTGCCAGGTCACTGCGGATCTGCAGCTCGCGGGCATCGAACCGTGCCCGCGCGGCGCCGGCCTGCGCCCCGGCCTCGCGGGTCTGCGCCTCACGCAAACCCCATTGCAGCGGGACCTTCAGCGCGACCCATGCCTGATAACCGCCTGGCCCGAATCCGGATCGGTCGACGGCCGCTGCGCCGACGGTGATATCCGGGTACCAGTTGCGGTCGGTCAGCCGCCGGTTGGTGTCAGCGCCATTGATGGCGGCGGCATCGGCCGCCAGCGCTGGATTGGCAGCCCGGGCACGATCGGCCAGCCGGGCGGCGTCCAGGGCGCGCACCTCAGGTAGAGGCCGCAGGCGTTCTGGGGTTGCGAGCGGCGCGCCGATCGGACGGACCAGCAACGCGTTCAGTTGACCCTGAGCGCTTTTCAGCGCGGCTTCCAAACGGACGATTTCAGTGGCCACGCGCGTGGTCTCGACCTCGGCCCGGAAGACCTCCTGCTGTTCGCCGCGTCCCTGCGCGTAGCGCTCACGGGCGACCTGCGCGACGCCATGGATGGCTTGGTGGAGGTCCTCCGTCCGGTGCACCGCCTCATAGGAGGTGTAGTAACGCGCGAAGGCCGTCTTCACCCGCTCGATCAGCTCAGCCTCGGCCGCCTGGGCCTGAGATGTCATCTGGCCGACCTCAGCGCGAGCCACCTGGCGCCGCAGATCACGCCGGCCCCACAGCGGGATCTCCTGCTGGAAGCTGTAAATCATCTTGTTCGGCCGTGAACCCGAGGTTCGGTCAACGTCATCCGACATTACCTGGATGGTCGGGTCGGGCAGCGAACCGGCGATGGCCACCCGCGCCTGGGCGGCAGCAGTGTCCATGCCGCGGGCTGCCAGTTCGGGGCTGAGTTGACGTGCAATGGCCAGCACGCTGTCCAACGTCGCCCCAGGGAGTAATCCCCCCGAGGTGCGCTGCGTAGTCCGGGTTTGGGCGTGACCCGCCCCGGCCAGCAGGATGAGCGTCAGGCCGAGCGCGACCGCCGCGCCAGGCTTTCGCCTGACCAACTGCTGGGGTACCAAGACCCCCTCCAATGCGTGGGCCATCTCATTGGGCCGCGCTGAAGGGAACGGTGGCACGTACAGTCTCGGCCTCCCCTTGGACCTTGGCAGACAGTGTAAGTGCCCAGTTCCCGGCCATGCCGGTCTCGACCTGGAGCCGATAAGTACCTGGCGGCTGCTGCGCAGCCGGCGGCGAGACGTTACCTGTCATCGTTGGCATACCTGCCGGCGCCATGTCGGCCCGGGTCTGGAAAATGACCGCGTCCGGCACCGGCTTGTTGTCCGGTACACGGATCAGGCGGATGGTAACGTCCGTTTTGCCTGCCCCGGCGGCACGGGCGCCGACAACTTCAACGCGGTAATCGGTAGCCGCAGCAAAGGCGGCCGAGCCCAGAAGACCAGACGCAAGGAGGGCGCTTACGCCGAGAGCGGCACGCAAAAATGTGGAAATCATCATCGTATCTCACTGATGCGCCGCCCACGAAGGGGCGCAAGCGGCAGGGTTCGTCTGAAACGGAAGCGGCAATCCGCCGTGCTCCGCAGAAATCTCCGGTCATTTGCCAGGACACATTACCCTGCAAGCCAAAGCTGCAGAGGACCGTAGCCATCAACAAACAAACGAAGGCAAACCGGTGCGACACAGTCGCGACCGATGGCTCAGACGAGCGAGATAGGTGGATTTAAGGCCGGTTTTCGAGACAGCCCGGTGTGGACGACCGATGTCATCCAATAGGTAACGCTCGATAAGGACAGCTGCGTCACAGCCGACATCGAGGGTAGCGGCAGCCCGACCATGAAAATGCAGCCGAGATCCAGCATGCAGTCGGGTATCTTCTCCTGACAGGGCACCTGCGTACCGGTGCTTGCAATGTCCATGGTCATCATCGCCATGCTCGGCGGAGGCGCTACGGCCCGTGGCACAGCCTGAGTCACGCCGGCGGTAAGGAACGCGCCAAGGGTCACCAGGAAGACAATCTGCCGAAGAAGCCTCATAGCCATCACCGGTGTATAGCCCCGCCGCATCCGCGCAGAAAGGGCCAGCAGTGGCCTGCTTACTAAGGGAAGACGACAAAGACGGGTATTTGCAGATTGCATGGTGTCCTTCAAGCGGTGGCCTTGGCGGAAAACGTGGCCGCGGCAAATGTCGGTGGACAGCAATCCTCAGGTAGCCTCAACGAACTGGCCGTGGGCGCGCCGGCTGGCGTTCCGGGAAACCGGACGCCCTGGCACCTCCGCGAGGCTCTCCTTGCTTTTCCGAACGGTTCAGATCGGCCAGGATCGGGCAGTCGGGACGCTCGTCATTGTGGCAGAGTACCGCCAGATGGCGCAGCGTTTCGGCCATCTCCTGCAGTTCGTTGATCTTGTCCTCCAGCTCCGTGACGTGCTCGAGCGCAAGGGTGCGCACCTCCGCGCTGGCACGCGACCGGTCGTGCCACAGTGCCAGCAGCCGTTGGATCTGTTCGATCGAGAAGCCAAGGTTTCGGGCACGTTTGATGAAACGGAGCGTCTGCACGTCGGCGTCGGTGTAGACCCGGTAGCCACCCTCGGTCCGGGTGGCCGTCGGTACTAGGCCAATCCCTTCGTAGTAGCGGATCAGCTTGGCCGAGACGCCGGAGTTGCCCGACGCTTCGCCGATTGTCATCGCTCGTCCTGCGCTGCCGGTCACGGCGGATGCCGCCATCCCGGCACTCGTGTTGTGAGCTGGGTGCATGGGACGGCTCCTTTACTGCTGGTCGGCCGACGGACCGGTCTCGGCGCCAGTCGCGCCCGGTGCCTTGTTTCCGCCCGCATGGCGCATGCACATGAGCATCATCAGCGCGCAAGGCAGCACAAAGAGCAGCGGCAGCAACCGCTCTGCCACTGCCACGCCGCCGAACCCCACCGCGATGACCACGACGATGGCAACGGCTGCGGCAAGCGCACGCCAGTTGCTCAGCCAGGTATACTTGGCTTGGTGGTCGGCTGGTACCGCCGCCGCGCCGAGCGCTGGGGTGGTCGTCACCGCCTGTTGGGTTTCCATGTCCTGCATCCTTTCCATTCCTGCTGGTAGTCAGAGGCTGCGGCTTCCTATCGCTGGAAGGTCAAGGACAATTTTGCCGTAGATATTACAAAATCGCGATAAGCAGATTTTCCGCTTGAGCTTCCCATCGTTGGAATCCGGACCTTCACCTGGCCGGTGCAGTCCCACCACCGGCTGGCCTCAGCACGACCCTCAGTCGGCTTGAGATCCAGTCACCGGGACCACGGTACTGAAAAGGTGGACCATGCTCGAATCAGTCGTCGGCAACCGTACGCACGACCCGCATCGTCAAGTTCCCAGCAAACGCAGCCTGTCGCTGCGCGCTGCGGCGCTGGCAGTCGGCATCACCGTTAGCGGTTTGGCTGGAGCGGCCTACGCCGCGCCCATGACCTACCGCTTCGAGGTGCTCGATGCACAGGTGCGGCCGAGCCGGGACACCACCGACCTGCGTGTACGCCTGGTGCGCCAGGCGGATGGGCAGCCGGTGACGGGCGCCGCGCTTGATGACGTGCGGCTCGGCATGTGGCCGATCCAACTGCACAAGGCCCCCCCTGCCCCTTGGATGCCACACGTGGTTGGTCCGGCGGTGGCGGAAGGCAGCGGCGTCTACCGCCTTCCAGCCGACTTCTCGATGACGGGCAGCTACCGCCTTACCCTCTCGGCGCACGTGCCCGGCGAGGTGGAACCGGTGCAGAGCACCGTCACCGTTCGCGCCGCTTACCGGTGACGCGCTGAAACCACAGCGGCTGGCGTCCAGTCACCTGCGGCACATTGCCAACTTATCCTACGGAGCATCTTCATGATTAAAAATACCAGCAATCTGGCTTCCCTTGTTGCAGCCGGTATCGCCACGATCTTCATGGCAAACATTGCATTGGCTCAGCCTATGCCCGGCCACCACACCGGCCAGAGCCCAGCACAGGTCGCCCCGACGATCGGCTCGATAACGGGTGGAGGAACCAGTGGTGCCGAGATGGATCATCGCACGATGGGCGCGCTCAGCCCGAGCGCTGTCGATCGCACGGGACCGACCACGGGTGAAGGAACGAGCGACGCCACGATGGACCATAGCCGCATGGGTATGATCCAGGGCCTCGGTGTCGCGGCACAGGTCGGCCCCACATCCGGTGGCGGAACCAACGATGCCGACATCTCACACGGACCAAACGTCGGACCGCCCCGTCGCTAACGCGACATGGGGCTGGCAGGCGCGATCCGAAACTTGTTTGTCGATCAAGAAAACAACTACGCATCATGACGCTTGATGCAAGCCTCTCCTGCTCCCGATAACAGCGCTACCTGTTCCCATGCTTGACTCCGTACCATGATACGGATCCCACATTGGGCGGGAGGTAACGAGATGAAGCAGGGGCTGACCGTCGGCGGAGCTACCCGCGAGGCAGGCGTTGGCGTTGAGACGATCCGGTTCTATGAGCGGCGGCGGCTGGTGCCGCAGCCGCTCAAGCCAGAAGGGGCGGGTATCCGTCTGTACCCCAATGCCACCGCAGAGCGGGTCCGTTTCATCAGAATGGCACAGGGGCTCGACTTTTCCCTGCGCGAAATCCACGACCTGCTGGAACTGCGGGCGGCTCCTTCCACCGACTGTTCCGAAATCCGGGATTTGGCGGCGACGAAGCTCGACGAGGTTCGCTGGAAAGTCCGGCGGCTCCAGGGTATCGGCACGGCCCTGAAACGGCTGATCGCGGCTTGCCCGGGCAGTGACGGACTACAGTCATGCTCGATCATGAACGCGTTGACATCCCATCCGAGTGGCCGATGCCTCGGCGAGGGCAAGTGATGGACGGGGCTACTCTGACAAGTCTTGTGTTGCTCCCCGTGGGCCTCGGCCTGCTCGGGTTCGTTGAACCCTGCTCCGTTGGCTCGACGCTGCTGGTCGTCAAGCACATGGAAGGAAGGAGCACCGCCAGCAAGGTTGCCCAGGTGGGCGCCTTCGCGGGAACGCGCGCGGTGTTCATCGGCCTTTTGGGTATGCTCGCCGCGTTACTGGGGGCCGCCTTCCTCGACTTCCAGCGGGCTGCGTGGGTCATTCTCGGTGCTGTCTACGTGTTGATCGGTCTCACCTATCTCCTGGGCAGGTCCAGGGCACTGATGGTCTCCCTAGGTCCAGGTTTCTCGCGCTTATCCGGCCTGCGCGGCTCCGCCGCCCTCGGCATTGCGCTCGGATTCAACATCCCCGCCTGCGCCGGGCCGCTGCTGGTCGCTTTGCTCGGCGCCGCCGCCGCGGGTGGCGCATCCGGGGCGGCGCTCGCCAGCGGCTTCGTTTCACTCGCCTTCTTCGGCTTGGCGCTGTCGCTGCCATTGGTACTGGCCGTGCTTTTCGAGCCTGCGCGTCGCGCGCTCGACCGGCTCGCGGGGATGTCGCAACGCCTGCCCTTTTGGACGGGCCTGCTTCTGGTCGCCCTCGGTGCCTGGTCCATCTGGCTCGGCCTGTCCGGCTTCCGTACATGACGCGGGAGGCTGACCTAACGCCTGCACGACCGCGCATCGAAGGCGTGAACTGGATCGGGGTCGCCACCCTTTATCGACGCGAGGTGCAACGCTTTCTCGCCGTCGCCGCGCAGACCGTCGGCGGCCCGGTGGTGAGCACGCTACTTTTTCTTGCGGTCTTCGGCGTCGCATTGGGCCGCCACGCACCGGCGCCGGGTGGCGTCCCCTACCTTGCTTTCATTGCCCCAGGCTTGGTCATAATGGCGATCGCACAGAACGCCTTTGCCAACACCTCGTCGTCGCTCCTGGTGGCCAAGGTCCAGGGCAACATCGTCGACTTGCTCCTGGCCCCGCTCAGTCCAGGGGAGTTCCTGGCCGGACTGGCGCTCGGTGGCGTCACGCGTGGCCTCCTCGTCGGCTTGCTAACCGCGCTTGCTACCGCCCTGTTCGTGCCGCTGCCGCTGGTAAATCCGACCCTTGGCCTGTTCTATGCTGTCGGCGGCGCCCTAGTGTTCTCGCTGCTCGGTGTCCTCGGCGGACTTTGGGCGCAGAAGATGGACCACCAAGCGGCGGTCACCAATTTCGTCATCGCGCCGTTGACGCTACTCTCGGGCACCTTCTATGCGGTCAGCACGCTGGACGAACCGTTCCGCTCCATCGCTTACCTCGACCCCGTCTTTTACATCGTGGACGGCTTTCGACACAGCATCACCGGCACGTCGGAGGCGCCGCCCCTCGTTGGGATCATTGTCGTGCTTGTCGCCAATGTCTTGCTCGGTGTCGTCTGCCACAGGTTGCTCGCATCCGGCTGGCGCCTGCGGCAGTGACTGAGATGGAAGCTGGCTGCATGAATGAGAACGTGCCCTCGAGGGCTCAACATGTCGGATACCCCAAGCCGTGATGGAGACGAACGAGCCTGCGGCCGCAATCGAGGTTAAGGATCTTGACAAGATCTACCCCGGAACCGGCGGCCGGGCGGCCAAGCACGCCCTCAAGGGGGTGAGCCTCGCCATTCCCCGTGGGAGCATCTTTGGCCTGCTCGGGCCGAACGGTGCCGGGAAATCAACCCTCATCAATATCCTCGCCGGACTGGTGCGGAAATCGGGCGGAAAGGCGTGGGTCTGGGGCATCGACATCGACAAGCAGCCACGGGCGGCCCGTGCCGCGATCGGTGTTGTCCCGCAGGAGCTCACACTCGACCCCTACTTCCCGGCGCGTGCCGCACTCGAGTTGCAGGCCGGGCTGTTTGGCATCCCCAAGGTAGCGCGTCGCACGGACGAACTCCTGAAAGTCCTGGGTCTGGCGGACAAGGCGACGGCGTCAGCCCGCAGCCTGTCCGGAGGCATGCGGCGGCGCCTTATGGTTGGCAAAGCACTGGTCCACAATCCGCCGGTTCTCGTCCTCGACGAGCCGACCGCGGGCGTCGATGTCGCACTGCGCCAGCAGCTCTGGGACTACGTCCGGCTCCTCAACCGCCGTGGCACCACCGTCCTCCTCACAACGCACTACCTCCAGGAAGCCGAGGCGCTATGCGACCGCATCGCCATCATGGCCGACGGGCAGGTTGTTGCCAACGACACGACTGGCGCTTTGTTGCGCGGGGTCGAGTGAACCGCTCCAGGTTCGCCGGAGGCTGGTGAGCTT
>NZ_JAUFPN010000035.1 GCF_030409335.1 Paeniroseomonas aquatica | reverse complement strand
GGTGGCGCGTAACCGGCTGGAGGCCGATCGCGCCCGCAGCGATACCCGCGATTGGGCCCTCGCCCGCCGCGCCCGCACCCGTCACCTGATCGAGCTCGGCGGCCTCGTCAGCAAGGCCGGCCTCGTCGAGCTGACGGACGACGACCGCGCTACCATGCTCGGCGCCCTCCTGCACGTCGCGGCACAGCTCCAGGGGCACGGCGACGACGATCCCGCTCACCTGCGCGCCCGCTGGCGCCGCGCCGGGCTGCGCGCCTTCGCCGCCGACCGCGAGGCCGCCGCGGCGGCGGGCGTGCTGGGGCAGGAGGAAGTGGACGCGGCAGGGGAGAGGCCCGCATGAGGGCCGCCTTGCTGGCTGTGCTGGACGGCATCGGCTTCACCTGGCGCCTCGGCACCGCCCTCGTGCGCGCCGCCGTCTCGGGCGTCATCGGCATGCTCGCGGGCCTCGTTGTCTTCGCCCTGCTCGGCCTGCTCGCCCCCAAAGAGTGGGGCGGCGTCGTCTGGAATGGCGGCGCCATGCTCACCGGCGTGCTTGCCGCCGTCTTCGCCTTCCTGGACAGCTTCCGCCGTCCTGGACCCCCCGACGTGATGGGCTCCGCCGCCTGGGCCGGGACGCGCGAGGTGGCGGAACTGGCCGCGCCTGCCCTCGCCCGCGACCCCGCCGCCCTGCTCGTCGGCCGCGCCGCCGATCGCCGCGGCGAGCCGCTGCGCTACGCCGGCCCCGCCCACTTGCTGACCGTCGCGCCCACCCGCTCCGGCAAGGGCGTCGGCACCGTGCTGCCCAATCTCCTCACGGCACCCCGCCCCGTCGTCTGCGTGGACCCCAAGGGGGAGAACGCACGCATCGCCGCGCGCGCCCGGCGCCGCTTCGGGCTGGTCTGGGTGCTGGACCCCTTCGGCGCCTCCGGTGAGCCTGCGTCCTGCTACGACCCTACGGCGGTCCTCGACCCCTCCTCCCCCGACCTGGCCGACGACGCCGCGACGCTGGCGGACGCCCTCGTCTTCGATCCGCCGGGGCAGGTGGCGGAGGCCCATTGGAACGAGGAGGCCAAGGCCCTCGTCGCGGGACTGCTGATGCATCTCGCCTGCGCCGGCCTGACCGGCTCCGGGCACGCGGTGGATGCGGCCCCGGGCGCCCGCGGCCTGCCCACGCTCCGCGCCCGCCTCACCCTGCCGCCGCGCGAGTGGGAGGCGCTGCTGCGGTCCATGCTAGCCGACGCTGGCGCGGCGGGCGGACTGGTGGCCCGCGCCGCCGCGCGTCAGCTCGGCAAGGCCGACCGCGAGGCCGCCGGCGTGCTCTCCGCCGCCCAGCGCCACACCCACTTCCTCGACAGCCCGCGCATGGCCGCCTCCATGGCGCGTTCCGACTTCCGCTGGCGTGACCTCCGCGACGGCGCGGCGACCGTCTTTCTGGTCCTGCCGCCCGACCGCATGGCGGCCTACGCCCGCTGGCTGCGCCTGCTGGTGGCCCAAGGGATCTCTGAGCTGGCCCGCGCCCCGCAGCGGCCCGGCACGCCGCCCGTCCTCCTGCTGCTCGACGAGTTCGCCGCCCTCGGCCGCCTGGAACCTGTCTTGTCAGCGGCGGGGCTGATGGCTGGCCTCGGCCTCCAGCTCTGGCCCATCCTGCAGGACATGGCCCAGCTGCGCGCCGCCTACGGCGAGTCGGCCGCCACCTTCCTTGCCAACTCGGGCCTCGTGCAGATTTCTGCACCCGCCGACCTCAACACCGCCACTTGGCTCTCCCGCACCCTCGGCAACGCCACCGTCGAGTACGAGACCTCCTCCTCCGGTAGCAGCAGCCCGGCCGGCCTTGCCGCCTTCGGCAGAGGCCACGCCAGCGTCAGCGAAGGCACCTCCACCCACCTCGCGGGCCGGCCCCTGCTGACGCCGGACGAGGCCATGCGCCTGCCCCCGCACCTCCAGGTGCTGCTCCGACCTGGCAAGCCTCCCGTCCTCGCGGCCAAGCTCCGGCACTACTCCGACCCGGAGTTCAAGGGACTGGCGGACGGGTGAGGCGCACCGAGGGCGTCCCGGACCTCCTCGGCCGCCCGGCGGGCCGCCTCGCGTTCGGCCGGGTCGGGGAGCGCCGCGGCGTCGCGGTTCAGGATGGCGAGGCAGTCCGCCACCTCCTTCCGGCGCAGGGTGGTCCAGAGGGACGCGAGCTGATCGTCGGGGCACAAGCTGCGCGTCGTGGCGATGGCGTTGAGCGCCGCCTGGCGCAGCGTGGCAATGGTGGTGATATGGGTCACGGAGTCGGTTGCCTTCTGGCTGTTGCAGATGGCACCAACCCTCGCGTCACGACGCCCCGGCAGCTTCCGAAAATCGGCCGTGCTGCCTCCTGCTCCTACTCCGTGCGCGGCACGACGGCGGCGCGGCGCGTCCGCAGCCCGGCGAGGAAGCGGTCGCGCACGGCGCGGAACACGTCGGGCGGCAGCACCCCGTAGGCGGCGCTCTCCGGCCCCTGCCCGGGCAGGAAGCGCAGATCGGGGCCGGGCCACAGGAAGCGGTTCGCCTCGCTCACCACCACCCAAGACCGCTCGTCGTCCAGCCCAAGTCGGCGCTTCGTCGCCGGCGGCAGCTCGATGCCTTCAGTCGGCGGCTGCGGGGGCGAGTGGGTGATCGGCAGTACGATTACCCGCGGTCGCTCGCCCTCCTCGCCGGCGAGGGCCAGCACGACGGCGCAGGGCCGGTCCTTCGTCCCCTCCTCCCGCCCCGCCTCCTGCTCACGCCGCCACAGGTAGGCGTAGCGCACGACGAGGCCGGGCTCCGGTGCGGGCCAGCTCACCGAGTTGGGAGCCGACTCAGGGCTGCCAGCCTCGGGCTTCCTTGTTCAGGTGGGCGTGGCGGAGGTCCACCTCGGCTGTGGCGATGGCGGCGACTTCCTCCTCGGTCAACTCCTCCGGGAGGACCGCGCGCCGGTCGCGGCGGCGGAGGCGCTCGTATTCCCCGGCCGAGAGGAGCACGAGGCGGTCGTGCCCGTTCTTGGTGATGGTGACGGGTTCGGCCAGCGCCCGGTCGGCAAGCCGGCCATAGCCCTTGATGAACTCGGCCGTCGTGACTCGCATGATCCCAATTCCTTGAATAACTCGAACAATCTGAGCAATTCAGAAGATACGTGTCTGGCTTCCCTGCCGCAAGACTTGGCCGCGGTCGCCTAGGGAGGCCACTGGCGGTCCACAGGCGCCGAGGGGCTATTCACCCTCATGCGGATGCCTCCGATGCCCTGTACGGCTTGGAAAGAGGGATTCGCGAGGCTTCTGGCGCAGCCCCTCCGGCCGCCACCGCTCAATGCGGTTCTGACTCGCCGAGCGCGACGGGTACAACGATGGGGGTGTCGAGGTCCACCATGCCGATCTCAGCCGCCAACGCCTCCAACCGGCGCACCAACCCCGGCGGGAACGGCACTGCCGCTGCCCACACGGGATCGTCGCTCGCTAGCTCCTGTTTCCTTGGGGCTTCGTCCGTGCCCGTGCCGTCCATCGCTTCCTCTTCCCCCAGCCTTCTGTTCGACCCGCGCCGGAGGCGACGGGTTGAAGGTCGGGATGCCTTCCGTCCCGACCCTGCCTGGTCGCCGCGGCGCGCAGGGGCGGTCAGGGATGCCGAAGGCACCGCGCAGCGGCGCGAGCCAGGGGCGAGCGTCCTTGACGGCTCCGAGCACCGGGGCATGAACCCTCTCGTTTGACCGAAGGGGGGTGATCTGCCGAACAGGTGTCCTGAAGGTTTTCCACAGGTAGGCCCGCCAACTACCGGAAGATTATAGGCTTACCTATCGGTTCTATATTATGTNGCGACCAAGTGCTCGTGCTTGGCGCGACCAAGTGCTCGTGGATAAGTCGGTTTCCCACAGCCTACGGAAGGGGGAGCTTTGACGCCCGCGGCGCGATCCGGGGCGTCACCGGGGGCCGGGAGTGGTGCAGCAGAAGCCCGTCTTCGCCGTCTTCCAGCCGCGCGTCGGGATAGACCGTCAGGACGCTCCGCAGCGTCTCGCGGAACTGCCGGCGGAAGTCGCGCTCCCGCGCGAAGCCCTGCCCGAACTGGTCACGCAGCGCCGACCACGACACGGCCTGCGGCTTGCTGACCGGCACCCGGTGCAGCCGCTGGGCGAGCCAGCAGTAGGCGTCGAGCGCCAGCGCCGAGTGCGCCAGCGCCCGGATCGCGGGTCGGGCGAGGGGCACGGCGTGGCTCTGGATGCTGGCGAAGTAGTCGTCGGACAGGCGAACCGTGCTGGGCCACAGCACGCGCTGCCGCGGATCGCGGGGCGCCCAAAGATCCAGGCCTGTCACCAGCGCGGCGTTCACCTGCGCCGCCCGCCCCTCCGTGAAGTAGGCGAGCCGCACGGTCGCGGCCGAAAGACGCGCGAGCTGCTCCCTCACCGTGCCGATGGTCCGACCGTCGGTCGGCAGCCCCAACCCGCGCACGTAGGCGGTCAGGCTGTCCTCGACATCCACCACGGGGGAGCCGGTGCGGAGGGCCTCGCCGGTGAGGTGGATCAGCACCAGCCGCGCCTTCTCGCCGAAGGGCACGCCGACGGTGCGGAACCCGCCGGTGCGCGGGTCGGCCACGGCACCCGCCTCAATGCGGAGCGCGGCACCGCCCTGCTGCCGCTCCCACGTCCGCGCGTCGCCGGGGTTGCGGAACGGCAGCCCGGTTTGCGTGAGGACGGTGTGCAGGAAGTCCAACTCAAAGGGCGGGCCGCGGCGGAGCGTCTCGGCGGCGTCGAGAAGACGGCGCGTCGTGTTCGACAGAAGCGGCCCGCCTAGTGGCGCCTCCTCGGCCATCAGGACAGCCCGCGCGCCCGCTCCAGGGGGGCCACCTCGGGCTTGCCGTGCTTCGCGAACAGGTCGTTCAGCGCCTCGGCCATGAGGTTCTGCACGGTGGTTTTCCGCTCCACGGCCAGCGCCCGGAGCTGCCAAGCCACGTCCTCGGGGAAATGGGCGGCGATCTGCTTCGTCCCCACCCGCGTCCTGGGGATGGCCAGCTCGCGCGCCTCAAGTGTCGGAGGTGGCGCCGGCTCGGGGTCCCGACGCCGGGTGCTGCCGGCCGCCGCCGCCACGGCAGCCAGATTTGGCCGCTTGTTCACTGTGCCCGCTCCTTCTTCGACATGCCGACAATCTGACATATCGCATCGTAGAGGT
Source organism: Paeniroseomonas aquatica (assembly GCF_030409335.1). Taxonomy (GTDB): domain Bacteria; phylum Pseudomonadota; class Alphaproteobacteria; order Acetobacterales; family Acetobacteraceae; genus Belnapia; species Belnapia aquatica. The sequence goes on along the minus strand of NZ_JAUFPN010000035.1, from coordinate 15,645 downwards.
GTCGAATATCCGACGCGGCGCGCCCGTCTGGCTCGTACTCAGTCACGCTCTGCCCCGCTTGCGCGGCGTACTCGAACGCCACGCGCTGCCCGACGTGAACTGGACACACCGCCAGCCCCATGCCCGTGATCGCCTCGGCAGCCTGCTCGTGCCGGGTGCCCTGGGCCGGAACCGCGTTGAGGATCACCAACGGCGGACGCTTGGACCGGCCCTGCACTAGCTCCGCGGTGGTGCGGAGGGTTTCGAGGTCCAGGATGGACGGCTTGCAGGGGATCAGGACGAGGTCCGCGACCTTCGCGGCCTCCGCCGCGGCCTGTTCCACACGCGCAGGCGTGTCCACGATGACGAGGTCAAAGCCGGCCTGGGCCGCTTTGGCGAGGGCGGCAGCGAGGCGGGCGGGCTGAGCGTCCATGACGGCGGGTGCTTCGGCGGTTCGGCGGTCGCCCCACCGGCACGCGCTGGCCTGGGGGTCCAGGTCTATGACAATGACGCTCTGCCCTGCTGCCTCAGCCGCCACGGCAAGCGAAAGGGCCAAGGTCGTTTTACCCGTTCCACCCTTCTGGGCGATCATAGCCAAAGTCTGCACTTCGACGCCTCGCATTGTCGACATATCAGCATACAGACACATCGGCGCGTCGCCTAGCAGACAATTCGACGGACTTGTGGCCTTGCTCCTATGCCCTCGCCAGCAGAGCGCGGACACTGGCGGCGTGCCAGCGCCCGCCACGAGGGGTGGGCACGCGGCGCTCCTCCAGCTCGCGCGCCACGGCGCGCAGGCTCAGGCCCTCGCTCGCCAGCCGCTCGGCCAGCGGGCGCACCGCCTCCGCCCGCCGCGCCGCCCCCGCCCGATTTGCCGCCGCTGCTAGCACTCGCGCCGGGCCGCCATCCGGGTTGCCCAGCCGGGTGCCGCGCGCCTTGGCGACCGCGAGCGCTGCCTTGGTGCGCGCCGAGATCGCCTCGCGCTCGTGCTGGGCCACCGCGGCGAGGATGTGGATCGTCAGCGGGGTGGCGTGCGGGTTGTCGCAGGCCAAAAACGGCGCGCCGCCCTCCATCAGCCCAGCGATGAAAGCCACCGAGCGCGCCAGGCGGTCCAGCTTGGCGATGACCAGTGTTGCCCGGCGCCGGCGGGCCAGCGCTAGCGCCGCGGCGAGCTGTGGACGGTCGGCGCGCTGCCCGCTCTCTACCTCGGTGAACTCGCCCAGTAGCGCGGCGCCTGGGCGGGTGGCCAAAAAGCGCGCCACCGCCTCGCGCTGCGCGTCCAGGCCCAGTCCGGAGCGGCCCTGCCGGTCGGTGCTGACGCGGTAGTAGGCGACGAAGGCGCCGGTCATGCCGCCTTCTCCGCCTGCCGCGCTGCCCACGTCGCGACAAGAAAGGCTGCCATCGTCCCGGCAAGGTTCACCGCGAGCGCCGCGTGGCGCGGCTGCGGACGGGCGGGCTTCCGGCCCGTGCCGTGCGAATCGCCGAGCTTGTTGCGGATGGTGCCGATGCCCTGCACCACGGCTTGGCAGTTGCCGAGGATCACCTTGAAGGTTTCCTCGGTGTGCTGGCTTGGGGCCAGGTTCAGCTTCTCCGCCGCAGCGCGATACAGCTTCGGCAAGTCGTCGTTCTCTCCGTAGCTTCCGCTGGCCTCCTCGATGATGTGCTTGCAGACCTTCTCCAGGAGCGTGCGGGCCATGGTGATGGCGCCCTCCGGATCCCGGTCGCGCCGCTCCAGCGCTTTCATCCAGGCTGCCTGCACGCCCGCCTCATCGAAGGCGCCGAGGACGGCCGATATGTCGGCGTCGGCGGGCGCGCCGCTGGCGTGCGAGGGCGTCACCTCTTGGACGGAATAGATGGGGTAGCCCGAAAGGCGCCCCGTCGGCAGCAGTGCGAAGCCGTCGCGGCGCAGCGGTCCGTTAATCGTGTCGGCGAGCCAGCGCTGCTCCTCCTCGCCGCGCGTGCGCGGGTGCAGCGCAGCCTCAAGGAGGCCGAAGAAGCGTCGCTGCGAGCAGCCGAGCAGGCCCAGGTGCCGCAGCAGATCGCCGTTGGTCCAATCGTCGTTGCGGCGCGTGTGCCGCACCATCGCATCGGCAAACGAACACAGGTCACCATCGTAGGGCGAAGACATCCGCTCCACCGGCCACATGCCGCTGATGAATTCGACGAGGTCGATGCGGTCGGACAGTTCGCACGTGTCGAGCACGTCCAGGACCGCGCGCCGGGTCAGCTCCGAAACGGCGCGCTCGCCCATCTCGTCAATCCTCGCGAGGACGTCACCCAGCTCGTGGTCGGGTGTGTCCTCCTGCACGGCCCGCGCGACGGCTAGGATCTGATCGAAGGGGAGGGGGCTGAGCCTACTCTCGACATAGGTGCGCTTGCTCCGAAACGCCTCCTCGCCTGTGCCGGCCGCAAGGCCGAACCGGACGCACACGTCCGGCAGCTTGTTGGCGCTCACGGGGTAGAGCGCATCCACGACAAGCGATCTGAGCTGGGCGGGGGAGACGGCGATGGTCACTGGCGGTGGGTCCGGGGCGGTGCTGTAGGGACTCTAAACGGAGGTTTAGATTCGCAACAGCGCCATGCGCACGGCGGGGCCGCGACCGCGACGGGAGCGCTCTGGGATCAATGGTAACGGCGGCCCGCCCCGACGCCGCTTCAAGCAGCCGCCGCCCGCTCCTTCAACTGCTGCACCTCCGAACATGAGCCAAGGCTCCATGGGATCGGATTCGGGCCAGCTCCGATGCGAGCACGCCGATCAGTGGGCACCCGGGCGTCTCGCCCATGTCGCACTGATGAACCGCGTCTGCGAGCACCCCCTCCATCGCCCGCAGGTCCGCGAGCTTCGCCCGCACTTCGGCCAAGTGCGCGGCGGCGATCTCGCGCACCTCGGCGCAGGCGCCCCCGCCCCCGGCGGCCAGCCCGAGCAAGGCACGCACCTCATCGAGCGTGAAGCCGAGTTCGCGTGCCCGGCGCACGAACGCCAGCCGTCCCACGTCCTCGGCGCCGTAAAGGCGGTAGCGGCCGCGGCGAGCCGGCACCGGCAATAGACCGATGCGCTCGTAGTAGCGGATCGTCTCGATATTGCAGCCGGTCCGGCGCGAGAGTTCGCCGATAGCGATGCCGCCCTGTGCCATGGATTTCGGCTCCCCGAAAAAAGGACTTGAGTCTGTAGTCGCTACAGACGGTAGGGTCGCCCGATGCTGCTGCCAAGGAGCCCTGACATGTCCGACGCTGCCGTCGAGCCCGCCGCTGCGGATCGTCGCGCGCGAGGCGCCGCTCCGGTATCGCTCATCCTGAACGACCCCGCCGCCGGTGAGACTGAGCAACGGACCACAGGCAGGAATGGCCCGCCGACGGCTTTGCTGGCGACGGTGGGGCTGCTGGGCGCTCTTGGCGCGTCGAGCTGCTGCCTACTGCCTCTCGGCCTATTCCTCGTCGGGGTCAGCGGCGCCTGGATCGGCAACCTGACTGCCCTCGCGCCCTACCAGCCGATCTTCCTGGCCGTCGCCCTAGCCTGCCTCGCGGGCGGGTTCTTCGCGGTCTACCGCAAGCCCAAGGCCGCGGCCTGCGCTGAAGGCTCGTACTGCGCCCGACCGGCCTCCGACCGGATCGCCAAGGTCGCCCTCTGGAGCGCGGCCGCCCTCGTCGCGGCGGCCCTTGCCTTCCCCTACGCTGCGTCGATCCTCCTGTAGCCGCCCTCAAGGGAGCCCGACATGACGTCGATCACCCGCCTCGCCGCTGCCCTGAGCCTCGTCCTGGCCAGCAGCGCCATCGCCTTCGCCGCCGAGCGTACGGCAACCCTCGAAGTGGAGAACATCTCCTGCGTCACCTGCGCGCCCATCGTGAAGCGGACCCTGGCCCGCCTACCCGGTGTGAGCCGGGTGGCGGTCGTCGAAGGCTCCGGGACGGCCACCGCGACGGTGACCTTCGACGCCGCCAGGACGGACGTCGCGGCCCTGGTACAGGCGACGGCCAATGCCGGGTTCCCGTCGCGAGCGGTGGAGTAGGGCAGCCCTGGACGCCGCCGACCGCATCGTCCTGAGCACCGGCATCGCGCTGGCGGCCTCGTCACGGCGCTGTGCTGCAGCACGCCCCTGCTCGCAGTCGCGCTCGGCGCGTCCGGGGTGTCCACTTGGCTTGCCTGGGCCGACTACGTCCTCCTGCCGCCGCTCGCCCTCTGCCTCGGCGTGATCGCCCTCGCTCTGTGGAGCCTGCGCCGGCACGCCCCCGCGCAGGCCGTGGGTAACGCCGCCAAAGCAGGCGGTTCGCCCCTGCCGAACCAGGACCACCGATGACCGACACCTACGACCTCGTGATCCTGGGCTCCGGCTCGACCGCGTTCGCGGCGGCGCTGACCGCGCAGGAACTGGGCAAGACGGCCGTGATGACGGAGAACCGCACCATTGGCGGGACCTGCGTCAACCGCGGCTGCCTGCCGTCGAAGAACCTGATCGAGGCGGCCAAGCTCGTCCACGACGCGCGCAACCCGCGCTATCCCGGACTCACGCCCTGCGAGGTCAAGGTCAACTTCCGCGAGCTGGTCGCGCAGAAGGATGAGGTGATCCGCGTCTACCGGGAGAAGAAGTACGACAGCCTGGTGGGCGGGAGGTTCGGGATCGAGGAGGGCGACGTGCGCTTCCTCGACGCGCGCACGGTCGAGGTGGGCGGCAAGCGCCTGACCGGGCAGGCGTTCCTCGTCGCCACCGGATCGCGGCCCGTCGTCCCGGACATCCCCGGCCTGGACGCCGTTCCTTACCTCACGAGCGACCTGCTGACCCACGGCGAGGCGATGGAGCTGACCGAGCTGCCGGCCTCGCTGCTGATCGTGGGCGGCGGCTACATCGCGCTCGAACTCGGGCAGATGTTCGCCCGCTTCGGCACCCGGGTCACAATCGTGGACCGCAACCCGCAGCTCCTGGCCCGCGGCTACGAGCCGCAGGTCGGCCGCGCCATCGGTGCCATCCTCATCGAGGAAGGTATCGAAGTCCTGACCCGCGCCACCGTGGAGCGGGTCCAGCCCGGCGCGGGCGGGATCATGGCCACGGCCCGGGTCGGCGACGCCGTGCGCGAGGTCCGCGCCGAGCGGCTGCTCGTCGCCACAGGCCGGCGCCCGAACACGGACGGAATCGGCCTGGAGGCGGTGGGCATCGCCGTGAACGAGCGCGGCGAGGTCGTGGTGAACGAGCAGCTCCGCACCAACCTGCCGCACGTCTTCGCAGCGGGCGATGTGATCGGCACCCAGCACCGGAGCCAGATGGCGACCCCGGTGGGTGCGCGGCAGGGCAAGATCGCCGGCCACAACGCGCTCGGGGGCGAGGCACGACGCTTCGACGGCCGGGTGATCCCGCGTGCCATCTTCACCGATCCCCAGATCGGCATCGTCGGCGTCACCGAGGCCGAGGCGGTCGCCGCCGGCCACCGCTGCTGGTGCACGACGCTGCCGATAGACCTGGTGCCGCGCGCGGGCGCGATCCGCGACACGCGCGGGATCATCAAGATGGTGGCGGGCCGGGACACGGACGAGGTGCTGGGTGTGTCCATGGTGAGCGAGGCCGCGGCCGAGGTGATCCACGAAGCGGCCATGGCGCTGCGCTTCCGGGCCAGGATCGGGGACTATGTGGACCTGTTGCACGTGTACCCCACCATGGCCGAGGCACTGAAGGTGGCCGCAATCGCCCGGACCAAGGACCCGAGAAAGCTGTCCTGCTGCGCGGATTAACCTTCTCGCGCTCGTCTTTCACCGCCCTGCTCCTTCCGCGCGTGAGGCGCTGAAGCGCCCGTTGCACGCTGACTGTCCGGCGTTTGACAAAAGGGTAATGTACTCTGAAATCCCGTCAGGACACGGTAAACTGCCCCATCATGCCGTTATCTTCGTGCTCGAGGACATGGCAGTGGTACATGAACGGCGCCGTCGAGGCTGGCTGGTCGAATCGGATCAGGAGTTCGACCGGCTCTTTCACAAGGACGGTGTCTCTGGCCCCCTGGTCGAGCAGGTCGGGCCTTCCGCCATCCCGACGCAGAACATCGAAATGCACGCCATGGATGTGGATGGGGTGCTTCATCATCTGGCCTGAGACTTCCCAGATTTCCACGTCGCCAAGCCTCACCCGTTCGTCGACGCGGCCCCTGTCGAACGGCTTGCCGTTGATCGTCAGGGTCATTCCGCCGCCAGCCCCCATCATGCCGCCCATCCCCATGTTCAGAACCAGGCGGCGGCGCCGAACGGCCTTGGTGGGATCGGGACGAACACGCGGGACGAGGAGATCCGGTGCGGAGGTCCTGGCGCCGGAGTTGGCCATCGCCCGGGGCGCAAACCGTAGCACCGTCATTGTTGAGGTAGGACCCGCCGCGGCGGACCGGCCGCCCATCATTCCGGTGCTTCCCATCATGCCCATCATCGACGCATTGGCATCCGGACCGGTCACCAAAGAGACCGTCCTGCCGTCGGCGAAATCCACGAGGATCTCGGCCCGTTGCCCGGGCGCCAAGGTGAGGCTCCGCAGTGCCACCGACCGTTCCAGCAGGCCGCCCTCGGTGCCGATCCAGTGGAAGCCGCGCCCGTCGCTGAAGGAAAGGTCGTAGATGCGGGCGTTGGAGCCGTTGACCAGGCGCAGCCTGACCAGGCGGTTCGGCACCGCGGCCAGGGGATTGGGCGCGCCGTTCACCAGAATGGTGTCGCCCCGCCGGCCCTGCATGGCGGTCATCATTCCCGCAGGCATCACCAACCGCCCATCCTGGAACTGGCGGTCCTGGATCAGCAGCGGCAGGTCATCGACGCCGTAGTCAGACGGCAGCCCCAGGCCCTGCTCCTCCTGGTCCGTCACGATCAGCATCCCGGCCAAGCCGGAATAGACCTGCTCTGCCGTCAGGCCATGGACATGCGAATGATAGAGCAGCGTCGCCGCCGGTTGGCGGACCGGCAGGTTCGGGCGCCAAGTGGTGCCGGGCGGGATCAGCTGGTGCGGACCGCCGTCCAGCTCGCCGGGAATCAGCAGCCCGTGCCAATGCACCGTCGTGTCGGCCGACAGCCTGTTGGTGACGGCGACCTTCACCTCGTCGCCGCGGTGGACCCTGAGCGTTGGCCCGAGATAGCTGCCGTTGTACCCAAGCGTGTCGCTTGGCCGGCCTGGATAGAAGGAGGTCCTCCCGGCCTGGGCGCTTAGAGCGATGACCTGTCCCTGCTGGCGGGCGTCGAGCAAGGCCGGGATCGGGAGTGGACGGTCGGTTTCCGCAGCGCTTCCGGGAATCGCAAACTGACGCGAGCAGGCTGAGGAGAGCAGCAGCCCGCCGCCTACGAGCAGGGAGCGCCGGTCAAGCTTGGGCATCTCAGATCCGCTCCAGCGCGCTTTGGAGCTTTCTGGCGACCGCGGCGGCCTTTTCGGTGAGGCCAGGATTCTCGATCGCCTGCATCGACGCGACTGGATCAATGGCTGCGATCTCCACGCGCCCTTCGGCGCGTTCCTGAACCACGACGTTGCACGGCAACATCGTGCCGACCTTGTCCTCCACCTGCAGCGCCTCGTGGGCCATTGTCGGATTGCAGGCGCCCAGGATGAGGTAGGGTCGGAAATCCACGCCGATCTTCGACTTGAAGGTCTTCTGCACGTCGATTTCCGCGATGGCGCCGAAGTCCTCAAGCTTCAGCGCTTCGCGCGTGCGGGCGACGGCATCCTCGAACCGCGCATCGACCGTTCTGGAAAAATAGTAGCTCATGGCTGTCTCCTTTTATGAAACAAGAAACGTGCCCACACTGCGGTAGAGCATGTACGCGGCAACGGCGAAGATGACGCCCGCGAAGACGCGGGTGAGCATCCCCTTCCGGCCCGCCAAGCGGACCGCCAGGCGCATGCCAAGCGTCCCACCGGCCACCCCACCGACGATGAACAGGCCGGCCACCGGCCAATCGACGAGCCCGGAGACCGCGTAGTTCACGGCGGTGGCGGTGCCGAAGGCTCCGACCGACAGCAGGGACGAGCCCACGGCGTTCAGGACCGCCATGCCGCTGCCGAGCATGATGCCGGGCACGATCAGGAACCCACCGCCGATGCCGAAAAAGCCGGAGAGCAGGCCGGTCAGGAAGCCGATCCCCGCCAGCCGCACGCCGATGGCCGGCGTGATGCGCACCGACGGATCGCCCTCGCCGCCTCGCCGCAGCAGCATCGCCACGCCGACCGCGATCATCACCAGGGCAAACAGCAGCAGCAGCCAGTCACCCTGGACCGCCTTGCCGAGGGTCGATCCCAGGAGCGCACCAAGCACACCGGCAACGGCGAACACAGCGGCGCAGGGCCACTTCACCGTGCCATTGCGCGCATGCTGCGCCAGGTTGGCGAAGGCGTTGGCGGCGACCGCCAGAGCACTGGTCCCGATAGCCATGTGCGCATTCGGCAGGCCGACGACATAAAGCAACAGGGGCACCGCCAGGATTGAGCCGCCGCCGCCGATCAGGCCGAGCGCGAAGCCAACGACGGAGCCGGACAGCACGGAAAGCCCAGCCTGCAAGAGCGAGAGGTCCATCATAGGTTCAACCTGCTCCCGCTTCAGCGCCCGGTGCTCGGGGCCGGCGAGGCTGACGCGCCGGCTCGTGACCGCAGGCGGCCCATCAGCTCAAACGCCGCCATGCCCACGAGCATCGCTATGACGAAGATCGCCACCGGCCGGAAGGCGAGTCCCAGGCCCGCCAGCGACGGGCCGGGACAGAGCCCGACCAGGCCCCAGCCGATGCCGAAGATCGCCGCGCCGATGACTAGGCGCGGGTCAATGTCGCGCGCGGTTGGCAGACTGAAGGTTTCGGCGAAGAGCGGTGCGGACCGCTGGCCGAGGACGAGCCGGAAGCCGATGGCAGCTGTTCCCGTTGCGCCGACTAGAACCAGGGCAAGGCTCGGGTCCCAGTTTCCGGCGATATCAAGGAAGCTGAGCACCTTGGCCGGATCGACCATCCGCGAGAGCGTCAAGCCCAGGCCAAACAGCGATCCGGCCAACAGGGCGGCAATGGTCTGGCGCATCTCAGCCCCCCATCACGTGGCGGGTGACGAACACGGTAACCATCCCGGCGGTCAGAAACACGCCCGTCGCCACGAAGGAGCGCGGTGACAGACGGGCGATGCCGGCGACGCCATGCCCGCTGGTGCAGCCACTGCCGAGCCGCGCGCCAAAGCCGACCAGCAGGCCGGCGGCGATGAGCAGCCCGGTGGAGGAGGTCACGGCAATCGGCGGCACCCCTCCGGCCACGGCCGCATAGAGTAGCGGGGCGGCGATCAGGCCCAGGATGAAGGCCAGCCGCCACCCCGCGTCGTGCACCCTAGACACAAGCAACCCGCTCACAACGCCGCTGACGCCGGCGATGCGGCCGTTCGTCAGCAGCAGCACCACCACCGACAGCCCGATCAGGACGCCGCCGAAGAAGGCGGAAACGGGAGTGAAATTGTCCATGGATACGGCTCAGCTTTTGGGGTTGCGAATGGCTGCGCAGCCTGTTTCGTTAAAATAATTAAGTGGGATTTTCAGGTAGGAAACTCCGTTCGCTTCGGGCTCGGGCAAGCGGCCACCACGAATATTGATCTGCAACGCATCCAGCAGCAGGCCGGGGAAGGCCAGCGTGCGGTCGCGCTCCTGGCGCATCCGCACGAACTCGTCCTCGCCCACGCCATCATGGACGTGGATGTTGTGCTGGCGCTGTTCGGCCACGGTCGCTTCCCACTGCGGCGCGCGCCCGCCCGGCTGGTAGTCGTGGCCGGTGAACAGGCGGGTTTCCGGCGGTAGCGACAGGATGCGGCGGATGCTGCGGTAGAGCGCGCAGGCGTCACCACCGGGGAAATCGGCCCGCGCCGTGCCGCTGTCCGGCACGAACAGCGTGTCGTGGATGAAGGCGGCGTCGCCGATGACGTAGGTGATCGAGGCTGCCGTGTGGCCGGGCGAGAAGATGACCTCCGCCTCCAGCTCGCCGACGTGGAAGCGCTCGCCGTCCTTGAACAGGCGGTCCCACTGCGAGCCATCGGCCGGGAAGTCGGGGAGGTGGTAAATCTCCTTCCAGATTTTCTGCACGGTGACGACGTGCTCGCCGATGGCCGTCGGCGCGCCGAACACCTCCTTGAGGTAGGGCGCGGCGGAGAAGTGGTCGGCGTGCGGATGGGTGTCGAGAATCCATTCCACCGTCAGCCCCTGGTCGCGCACAAACGCCACCATCTCCTCGGCGAACTGGGTGTGGGTGCCCCGGCAGGCGCGGTCGAAGTCAAGCACCGGGTCGATCAGCGCGCAGCGCCGGGTCGTAGGGTCCGCGACCACGTAGGCGATGCTGTTGGTCTCCTCGTGGTAGAAGCCGGTCACTGCCGGACGATGGTCAGCCATGGTCACCTCCTTGCATGGGCATTCCGCCGCTGGGGCGGGGTTGGGCCGTTAATCGCGTGTCGCTTCACGCATCCGTCGTCGTGCCGTCCGCTGGCGGGGTGCCATCGGTGGCCAGGGCGGGTGCCACGTCCCTGGCGCAGAACAGCTCGTAGAGCAGGCCGATCAGCCGCTCCGCCGGCTCGCTGCCCAGCCGGTAATAGACCGTCCGCGACACGCGGCGGGTCATCACCAGCCCATCCGCGCGCAGCCGGGTCAGGTGCTGCGACAGATGCGGCTGGCGCATCTCCAGTAACCGCTCGAGCTCCCCGACCGATTTTTCGCCCTCGGCCAGGGAACACAGGATCAGCAGCCGGTGCTCGTTGCCGAGGGACTTCAGGAACCGTCCCGCCTCGCCCGCCCGGCCGCGCATCTCAGCCATATTCATCCTTGAAGATATATGGAACGTGAATATGTCTTCAAGGTCACCACAGCACGGAGGGTCGCATGGCTCGCAGAATCAAACTCAGCGACGGCCTGAGCGTCGACACCGGCCAACCGACCAGGGAAGAGCTGGGGCGCTTGGCCCAGGAGGGGTTCAAGACGGTGGTCAACCTGCGGACGGCAGGCGAGCAGAACCAACCGCTCTCACCGGAAGCGGAAGGGGAGGTCGCCCGCAAGGCGAGCCTGGACTACCTGCACATCCCGGTTGCCAGCACGGACCCACGGCCCGAGCAGGTGGATCAGTTCCGGGAGAAGCTGTCCGAGTTGCCGGGGCCGGTGCTCGTCCACTGCGCCTCCGGCAAGAGGTCGGGCGCGTTTGCCATGCTCCAGCTTGCCACTCAGGAAGGGCTGTCGGGGAAGGAGGCGCTCGCCAGGGCGCGGAACCTCGGGTTCGACTGGAAGAGCCCCGAACTCGAAGGCTTCGTCAGGCAGTACCTGGATCAGCGCCGGTAGGGCGGGCTCCAAGAGGCGACCCCGGCCGAAGGTCGCAGGAAGGAGTCGCGTTCCAGCCGTCTTGGCCGGGTGCGAATGCAATCTCCCTCGAACCGAGCTGGCAAGGCCACCTTCCAGAACGAGGTTCCTACCGCAGGATGTCCCCGCGGAGTGGCAGCAATCGAAATTTAGTCTGAGGATGAAACGATGATGCAGGGTATGGAGGGTATGGGTTGGATGATGGGCGGCATGGGCCTGGTCGGGCTCCTGCTCCTCGTCCTGCTCGTGCTTGGGATTGTGGCTCTTATCAAATACCTCCGCTCGGGTGGCTGATGCGACGTATCGCCGGGAAACGTGCCCCCTCCAGGCTGCACGAGAGACGCGGAAGGACGCCTCGTGCAGACGCAGGCGCCAACAGTCGCTGCGCCTCCACTTCGTGCACGTAGGCGGCGTACTCCCCTACATCCGCATCCCGCGCCCCTGCCGCAGCCCCAGCCGCTCCTGCTCAGCCTCGCGCTGGCGCTCGGCCGCCCTCTCCACCGCCCCGTACGCGATGCGTGCCCGGCTCTCCGTTCCGACTACCCGGCTGAGACCCTCTTCCCCCGCGTGCAGCTCCCGCCCGCCGCGCCGCAGCCGCGCCAAGTCGTCGTCCCCGAACCGCTGCTTCGCCGCGTCCACCACCGCCGCGAATTCTGCCGCCACCCCAGGCTTGCCCGCCACTTCGCGCGCCCAGACCTCCCCGACGCGCGCATCCGCCCGCCCGTGCCACGTCCAATACTCGGCGCCGTGCGTCGCGGCGGGCCGGTCCTTCACCCCCTCCCGCTCCGCAGCCTCCAGCGCCCGCACCGCCCCCCACGCCGCCGGCGACAGCCCGGGGATCTCCACCGCGTCCCGCCCCCGCTGCCACTCGACGCTCCGCACGTGGGCCGCGCCCGCCCGCTCCTCGGCCTCGCGCAGCCGCACCAATCCGGCCCCGAGTGCGTCGGCGCACCGCACCGCCGCCTCCCGCTCCGTCTTCGCCGCGCTGGACGCGAACCACCCCGCCTTGCCCCGCAACTCGCCCAACAGCTCCGGCCCGCCGTGGTCCAAGGCGCGCTCCGCCCCCTTCGGGCCACCCTCGGCCGCTTCCAGGACATGGAGCCGCCGCCGCGCCTCGGCCGGGTCGCGGTAGGCGTTGCCGATCCAGACCGTCAGATGGTGCTCCTCGTGCTGTACGTTCCGGTCCGCCCGGACGGCCGCGGCGACCTCGCCCGGCGTTGTGCTCCGCCCGAGGCTGTCCCGGCCCCACGGGTTGCGGTGCGCCGCCAGCAGCGGCGCCGGCCGCTCCTCGCGCCCCGCCTTCCGCACCGGCTCCGCCGCGGCGGCCTCGCGCTTCCGGGCGCGCCCCCGCTCGTGCCAGTGCAGCGCGCGGTCCACCGCCGCCCGCGCCCGCTCCTGTGTCGGCGTGCGCGGCTTCGGCGCAGGCCCGATCTCCTCCGGCCGTCGCACCACGATCTCGCTTGCGGGCGCCAGCCCGCGCCGCTGCGCGAACGCCGCGACCCGCTCCGGCCCGTCATAGTCCAGCGTCGTGTCCTTCGCCCGCTCCCGCGACAGCGTGCGCGCCAGCCCCTCGCGGCTCCCCATTGCCTCCGCCGACCAATGGAGCGAGACGCCCTCCCGGTGCCGCGTCAGAGCGACGTACGCCATGTGACGATCCATCCCCGATCCGGCCAGCACGTGCGCCCGGTCCACCGTCACCCCCTGCGCCTTGTGGACGGTGGCGGCATAGCCGTGGTCCAGGTGCCCGTAGTCCCGGAGGTAGAAGGTCACGGCCTCACCCCTCCCGACTTGCCCCCCTGCCCCGTCCAGCGCCACGGTCAGCCGCTCGCCCCCGGCCTCCACCGCCAGCACCGTCCCAAGCGTGCCGTTCTTCACCGCAGCACCCCCGCGCCCGTCCGGCCCCGCCCCGAGCGCCCGCTCGTTGCGGAGGAACATGACCCGGTCCCCGGCCGCCATCACCCGCTCGCCGCGCTCCGTCGCGACCGCCCTCTCCGGCCCCAGCTCGCCGGCCTCCCGCAACCGCTCCCGCGCCAGGCCATTCAGCGCCGCCACATCGGCGCGCGTGTGCGCCAGCATCAGCTGGCTCTGGTGTGGACTCTGGTGACGCCCCGCCGCCCACCCCTCGACCAGCACCGCCCGCGCCGCCTCCTGCGTGGCGTGCCCCCGCACCATCCCCACCTCTTCGTAGCGGTCCAGCGCCACCTCGGTACGACCCGTCGCCAGCTCGCGCGTGGCCTCCCGCTGCCACCCCTCGCGCTGCCGCCGCACCTCCGCGATCTCCGCCGCCCCGTGCCGCTCCGCCAGCGCCCGGAACGCCGCCCCCGCCTCGATCGCCTGCAACTGCTCCGGGTCGCCCACCAGCACCACCTTGGCGCCCGCCTCCCGCGCCTGGCTCAGCACCCGCTCCAGCTGCCGCGAGCCGACCATCCCGGCCTCGTCCACCACCAGCACGTCGCGCGACGTGAGGCGGTCTGCTTCACTCCCCTCGCACCAGCCCCATTCGAGGGAGGCGAGGGTGCGTGACCTGATCCCCGACCCGGCCTCCAGACCCTCGGCCGCGATGCCGGACAGCGCCGCCCCCCGGACCTGGTAGCCATGCGCCTCCCACGCCTCCCGCGCGACGCCGAGCATCGCGCTCTTGCCCGTCCCGGCGTAGCCGACCACCAGCGCCAAGTCCTGCCCCGTCGTGACGTGCGCGACCGCCCTCTCCTGCTCATCACCCAGCCGCAGACCGCCCTCGGCTGCGAGGCGCACGGTGCGGTCCACCACCATCGGGTCAACCCGGCGCTTCGGCGACCCGGCAAGCACCGCTCCGGCCTCCTCCATCCGCTGCTCAATGGTGAGCATCTCTTGCGTGCTGAACCGCTCCCGCCCGCGCCCGTCCTCCCCGATCCGCACCAGCTCCGGCGCCGCTTCCACCTTCGCCATCACCTGGGCGAACTGCTCCGCCCCCTCGGTATGGCGAGAGACGAACCGCGCCAGCTCGTGCCGCGTGAAGGTGGACTGCTGCCGGGTGAGCGCGTCGAGCGCAACGTTCGGGTCTTCGGCGATCCGCTCGCCGTTCCTGCGCGCGATGGCATCGTGCTCGGCCCGCCGCTCCGCGTCCTCGCCCCGCTCCGCCCGTCGTGCGCCCGCCGGCCCCACCTTGTGCTGCGGCTCAAGGGGGATGCCCTGCGCCGCCAGCGACCGGTGATCAATGCGCGCGTCGTGCCCCAGCTCGTGCAGCCGCGCGTTCGCCCGCTCCGCCCAACGCTCGCGCCAGCCCGTCAGCAGATCGCGGCCGTTCCAGCCCCGCTCCTTCGGGCCGAAATCGTCGCCCTCGACACGGCGCATCGTCATCATGACATGTGCGTGCGGCTGCGCCTCCCCGTCGCCGCCTCTGCCCCAATGCACGTTCAGGTCCGCCACCATGCCACGGGCGACGAACTCCTCGCGCACGAAGTCCCGCGCCAGCGCGATTCCCTCGGCCCGCGACAGCTCACGGGGTAGGGCGATCTCAACATCCCGCGCGAGCTGGGCGTCCTTTCGCCGTTCGCCCGCCTCAACCTCATTCCACAGCGTCGCGCGGTCGCGCCACCGCTCTGGCGCGCCCTCGGGCAGAAAGATCTCCGAATGCAAGACGCCGGCCTTCGCCGTGAAGTCGTGCGCCCGCCCTAGCCGCTCGTCATCCAGCCGCTCGGCCGCGCGGTAGGCCGCCGCCGCAACGGCGCTGCGGCCCGACGCCCGCGAGATCACCTTGGCGGAAAAATGGTAGATCGCCACGCGCCGGATGCTACCGGCATCGGCTCGTTCGGGCCACCCTGGACTGCCGCTGTTCCGCGCACGTCACGTTGTGACGTATAAGCGCGCACTTCCTTGACCACCTCCGCTGCGCTCCGGCGGCCCGTGACGGAAGGCGCGGTGTTGCGGGTGCTCGATGCAGCTGCGGAACTGCTGGCTTGGGGCGATGACGGGCCTGCTTTGGGCTGCTACGAGGCGCGCCCGCCGCAGAACGAAGCATGGACGTTAGTGATGGCTCGCAAACCCCGCGACTACGATGCCGAGCTCCAGGCTCTCATGGAACGGACCAAGAAGCTCAAGGGCCAGAAGACCACCCGCCTCGGCGAGCTGGTCCAGGTCACCGGCGCCGATACCCTGCCCATCGAGGCCCTCGCCGGCGTGCTGCTCGCCGCCGTCGAGCAGGCCAAGAAGCAGCCCGAGGCGGTGGCGAGGTGGACCGAACGCGGCGAGGCGTTGTTTCGCACTAGCAAGCGTGATGGCGGCAAGGCCGGATCTGGTGGCGATGCGGCTGGAGCTACGCCGGCTGGACCGGGCACTCCGGCGGCTGGTGGTGGCGCGTAACCGGCTGGAGGCCGATCGCGCCCGCAG
>NZ_JAUFPN010000034.1 GCF_030409335.1 Paeniroseomonas aquatica | reverse complement strand
TGGCCGCGCCTATAGCCCCATGGGGCAGGGGTGGCCAGGAGGCCGGCCTGCACACACTCGATTCACAATATTGTGTAATAATCAATCCCTGGTTGCGGCACAATACCGCGATGCCAAAGCGGCCTTGCCTGCAACCATGACGAGCGTGTAGGGCTAAGCCTTCAGGACGCAGATCGTCCGCCAGGTTCTCGGGGCAGCCTGGGGTCCATTGCCATGGGGATGGCACTGGACCCGTAGGGGGGCAGGCTTCGGTTACCCGGTAGTCCAAGACCCGGTGGAGCGAATGGGGATGCCCGAAGGGACCAGGACGTCGCGTGGGATCGACCTCGGATTGCGGGGGCGCATGCCGCGCCTGCTGCGCCCGGCGCTGACCCTCTCGATGTTGGCCGTATTGGCCGCATGCGGCCAGAAGGCCGCAACGACCCGGCAACCCGCCACGCATGTGGCGGTGACGCACGGCAGCTACAACCGCCCGGCCAGCTACAGCCCGCCCGGCACGCCCGGGGACCCCTGGGGTCCCTACATCCGCCAGGCCGCCCGGCGCTTCGACGTGCCGGAACGCTGGGTGCGCGAGGTGATGCGCCAGGAATCCGGCGGCCGCACCGGCGCCACCAGCCCGGTCGGCGCCATGGGGCTGATGCAGGTCATGCCCGGCACCTACCGCGAATTGCAGTCGCGCTACGGTCTCGGCGACGACCCCTACCACCCCTACGACAGCATCATGGCCGGCACCGCCTACATCCGGGAGATGTACGACCTCTATGGTTCACCGGCCTTCCTGGCGGCCTACAACGCCGGGCCGCGGCGGCTGGAGGACTACCTCTGGAACAGCAAGGGCCTGCCGGCGGAGACCCGCAACTACGTCGCCCGCATCGGCCCGAACATCGTCGCCCACCACCCGAGCCGCCGCGTCGCGCCGGAGATCTACGCCGCGGCCGAGATCCCGCTGAGCATCCCGGCCGGCCCGCGCCGGATGGACAGCGCGACCATGCTGGCCCTGCGGGAGCAGCGGCAGGCGGTGGACCCGGGCATCCAGGTCGCCCGGCTGCCCGCCGGCCCGGTGGTGCGGATGGAGCCGATCCCGGACGGCAGCACCGGCACCTCGCTGGCCGAGACCGGCGGCGGCCTGGTCGCCGCCCCCTACCAGCAGACCGCGGCCTATACGCCGCCGCCGGCCCCGGCCCCGGTCCGGCTGGCCTCGCTGGATGGCGGCGCGGTGATGCGCATGGACCCCATCCCGGACGGCTCCACCAGCGAGGGCGCCGCCCGCCTGCTGGAATCCGAGGCCCGGGCCAGCGCCGCCGCCGCGGCGGAGGCCTACGTGCCGCCGGCGCCCGCCTATGCCCCGCCGCCCGCCGCCCGTCCGGCGCCCTTCGCCGCGGCACGGCCCAGCCCGCCGGCCGCGCGCCCGGCCCCGGCCGGCCGGGTCCTGGCCGCCGCCCAGGCGGCCCCGGGCAACCTCCGCCTCGCCGCCGCGACCCAGCCGGCCTCCAGCCTGGCGGCCTCGAGGCTCGAGTCGCTGCGCCTCGAACAGGGTGGGGCCAGCCGCGGCGGCTTCGGCCTTCTCGGCACCGCCCAGGCGAGCAGCCTGCCCGCCACCCTGCGTCCCGGCGCCGCCCGGCCCGCGGTGGCCACCGCCACCCCGGGCGGCTGGGCCGTCCAGGTCGGCGCCTTCGCCAGCCAGAACCTGGCGCGGGACGCGGCCGCCACCGCCCGCGACGCCGGTGCCGCCGGGCGGGTCATGGTCCAGCCGGTGGCCGCCGGCCGCAACCGGCTCTACCGCGCCCGCGTCACCGGCCTGTCCCAGCCCGCCGCCCAGGCGGTCTGCGACCGGCTGCGCCGCAGCGGCGCCTGCATGGTGCTCTCGCCCGACGCCCAGGGCTGACCGACGGCGCGCCCCACGCGGGCGCGCCGCCTTGGCCCGGGCGGAAACCCGTCCGGCGCCCGGGTGTTCTGGCATCGTCCGTCGCCCGCGCGAAGGCCGGTGGCCGGCGCGGGCCGGCCTGCCCAGGAGCCACCCGGATGCTGAGCCGCGACCCCCGACCCGAAGCCTTTCCCACCCCGGCCGGCGGCCTCCTGCCGCCCGCGCTGCGCTGCGGCGGCGGCCCGGACGAGGATGACGACGACCTCGACGAGGAGGACGACGAGGACGAGGACGAGGATCCGGACGACGAGGATGACGAGGACCTCGACGAGGACGAGGACGACGAGGATCTCGACGACGAGGAGGATGACGAGGAGGCCTGAGGCCCCCGGCATCCCGGCCGCCGCCCGGCGGCCGTAACGAAGCCCGCCCGGCCGCCGCTCCCCCGCCCTGGCCCCCTTGCCGAGGCTGCCCGCCTCCCGCAGGGTGCGGCCGAATCAGGGGAAACGTGCCAATGTCCGCCGTCGTGCCGCCTTCGGGTTTTGCCTCCCTCGACCCTCTCGTGCGGCCGCGCTCCGTCGCCGTCATCGGCGCCTCGGACGAGCCCGCCCGCATCGGCGGCCGGCCCATCGCCTACATGAAGGAGCGCGGCTTCGCCGGCGCCATCTACCCGGTGAACCCGAAGCGGGCGACGGTCCAGGGGCTGCAGGCCTACCCCAGCATCGACGCGCTGCCGGAAGCCCCCGACGTCGCCATCATCGCCGTGCCCGCCGCGCTGGCCATCGCCGCGCTGGACGACCTCGGCCGCAAGGGCTGCCGCGCCGTCATCTGCTTCACCGCCGGCTTCGCCGAGATGGACGACGCCGGCGCGCTCGCCCAGCTCGAGATGACCGCGGTGGCCCGCAAGCACGGCATCCGCCTGCTGGGCCCCAATTGCCTCGGCGTCTTCAACGATGCCATCCGCTTCTACGGCACCTTCACCGCCAGCTTCGAGAAGGGCTGGCCGGTCCCCGGGCGGATCGGCATCGCCAGCCAGTCCGGCGCCTACGGCACGCACATTTTCTCCGCCGCGCTCGACCGCGGCATCGGCACCCAGGTCTGCATCACCACCGGCAACGAGGCCGAGGTGGCGCTCGGCGACGTGCTCGGCTGGATGGCCCAGGCCCCCGAGGTCGACGTCATCTGCGCCTATGCCGAGGGCATCCGGGAGAGCGAGCAGTTCATCGCGGCCCTCGACCTGGCGCGCGCCAACCGCAAGCCCATCGTCATGATGAAGGTCGGCCGCAGCCAGTTGGGCGGCGCCGCCGCCAAGTCCCACACGGCGTCGATCGCCGGCGACGATGCGGTGACGCAGGCGGTGCTCGACGAATACGGCGTGGTCCGGGCGCGGACGACCGAGGAGATGCTGGACATCGCCTATGCCGCGACGCGCCGCATCTACCCCGCGAAGAACACGCTCGGCGTGCTGACCGTCTCGGGCGGCGCCGGCGTGCTGATCTCGGATGCGGCGGAAGCGGCCGGCGTCGCCATGCCGCCGATGCCGGAGGAGGCCCAGGCCAAGCTGCGGGCGCTGATCCCCTTCTGCGCCCCGCGCAACCCGGTCGACTGCACCGCCCAGGTCACCAACGACCTGAAGCTCATCAGCACCTTCGCCGAATCGGTCGCGGCGGATGGCGGCTATACCTCGATCCTGTCCTTCTGGTCGCAGACCGCGGCCGGCCGCAGCCTCGGCCCCAAGCTGCATGAGATCATGAAGGGCGTGCGGGAGGCCTACCCCGACCGGCTCTGGGTCATGTCCATGCTCGCCCCGAACAAGGTCCGCGAATACGAGGCCGACGGCTGGCTGGTCTTCGAGGATCCCTCGCGCGCCGTCGTCGCGATCGAAGCCATGGGCCGCTTCGGCGCCGCCTTCGCCAAGGCCAGGACGCCGCAGGCCGCGGTGCCGCTGCCGCAGGTGGCCCTGCCCGGCACCACGCCGAGCGAGGCCGTGGCGAAGTCGCTGCTCGCCGCCGCCGGCGTCCCCGCCGTGCCGGAGCACGCGGCCTCCGACAGCGAGGCCGCTGTCGCCGCGGCCGAGGCGATCGGCTACCCCGTCGTGCTCAAGATCCTCAGCCCCGACATCGTCCACAAGAGCGAGATCGGCGGCGTGCTGCTCGACGTCGCCGATGCCGACGCGGTCCGCCACGGCTTCGGCCTGCTGCTCGACCGTGCCCGCCAGCATGCGCCGGCGGCGAAGATCGAGGGCGTGCTGGTCGCCAAGCAGATCAAGGGGGCGGTCGAGATGGCGCTCGGCGTCTTCCGCGACCCGGTCTTCGGCCCGGTGGCGATGGTCGGCCTCGGCGGCATCTTCATCGAGATCCTGAAGGACGTCTCCTTCCGCCGCTGCCCCTTCGACACGGCCGAGGCCGAGCGCATGATCCGCTCGCTGCGCGGCTTCCCGCTGCTGGACGGCGCCCGCGGCCGGCCGAAGGCGGATGTGGCGGCGCTGGCCCGCGCGCTCTCGGCACTGTCCGCCTTCGCCGCCGCCGCCGGGCCGAGGCTGGCCGGGGTCGACGTGAACCCGCTGCTGGTCCTGCCGGCCGGCCAGGGCTGCTACGCCGCCGATGCGGTCATCGAGCTGGCCTGAGCGAGACCACCACCTCCAGGTAGGCGGCGGGCGCCACCAGCGTGCCGTCCGTTGCCCGGTTGAAGCGGCCGAGCAGGTCGAGGATGTCCTGCTCGAGCCGTGCCTGCCCGGCCGCGTCCAGCGCGGCGAAGGCCTTCAGCACCGGCCCGTACCAGCTGCGGAAGACCTCGAGCCAATGCGCCGCGGAGCGGTAGCGGAAGACGAAGTCCCGCGGTGTCGCCGCGATCGCCGCGGCGCCGTCGCCGAACAGCGCCGCCAGCCCCTCGCGGGTGCCCCAGAGGGCCGGCGAGGGGGCGCCGGGCGGCGGCGGCAGGTGCCGGCCGATCACCCGGAACAGCTGGCCGATGAAGCCCTCGGGCGTCCAGTTCGCCAGGCCGATGCGGCCGCCGGGGCGGCAGACCCGCAGCATCTCCCGCGCCGCGGCGGCCTGGTCGGGGGTGAACATCACCCCGTAGGTCGAGAGCACGACGTCGAAGCTGGCGTCGCCGAAGGGCAGCGCCTCGGCATCGGCCACGCGGAAGGTCACCGGCAGCCGCTCGGCCTGGGCCCGGGCCCGGCCGTTCTCGAGCAGCGCCGGCACGTAGTCGGTCGAGGTCACCTCGGCGAAGCGCCGGGCCGCGGCCAGGGTCGCGTTGCCGTTGCCGGCGGCGACGTCCAGCACCCGCTCGCCGGCGTGCAGGTCCACCGCCTCGCAAAGTGACTCGCCGACGCTTTGCAAGGTGACGCCGATGATCCCAAAGTCGCCGGACGACCAGGCGGCGTGCTGGCGCGCCTTGAGCGCGCTGAGATCGATCGCCGGGGCCGTGGCCGGAGCATCCGCCGCCGCGCGGGGGGGCAATGGGCGAAGATCTGACATGGGCCTCGTTTCCCTCGTTGCCGCGCCGGGCGCGGTGCGAGCGTGACCCTAGGGGTCCGGCGGCGCTGCCGCTTGACCGGGCCGCCCGGAGTCTTGCCCGGGACGCCCCCGTCGTGCGGCCGCCATGAGCCCCGACATCCTCTCCGAGGTGCTGCAGGCGGTGCGGCTGCGCGGCGCGGTCTTCTACCGGGTGGAGGCGGCGGCGCCCTGGGTCGCGCTGTCGCCCCCCGCGCGGGAGATCGCCGCGCGGGTCATGCCCGGGGCCGGGCATGTGATGGAATTCCACCTGGTCGTCGCCGGCGAGTGCTGGACCGGCCTGGCGGGGGGCGTGCCGGAACGGGCGGCGGCAGGCGATGTCGTGGTCTTCCCGCAGGGCGATTCCCACATCTTCCGCAGCGCCCCGGACCTGCCCGCGCCGCCGCCCAACCTGCCGCCCGAGGCCGGCACCGGCCTGCCCCTGGTGCTGCGCGTCGGCGCGCCGGGACAGCCCGGCGCGCGCTTCGTCTGCGGCTACCTCGGCTGCGACGCCGCGCCCTTCAACCCGCTGCTGGCGGCGCTGCCGCGCATGCTGCGGATTCCCGCGGGGGAGGGCCCGCTCGGCGAGCTCTTCCGCCTGGCGGTGGCCGAAAGCGCGACGCCGCGCCCGGGCGGCGAGGCGCTGCGCGCCCGGCTGGCCGAGCTGATGTTCGTCGAGGTGGTGCGGCGGCACCTCGGCAGCCTGCCGCCCGGCGCGCAGGGCTGGCTCGGCGGGCTGCGCGACCCGCAGGTGGGCCGGGCCCTGGCGCTGCTGCATGCGCGGCCGGCGCGGCGCTGGTCGCTGGAGCTGCTGGCGCGGGAGGTCGGCCTGTCCCGCAGCCCGCTGCAGGCCCGCTTCGCCGCCCTCGTGGGCCACCCGCCGATGCGCTACCTGACGCGCTGGCGCCTCCAGGTGGCGGCGGGGCGGCTGGCGCAGGGCGGCGACAAAATCGCCAGCATCGCCCTCGAGGTCGGCTACGAGTCCGAGGCGGCCTTCAACCGGGCCTTCAAGCGCCTCACCGGCCTGCCGCCGGCCGCCTGGCGGCGCGGCCAGGGCACCCCCGCCGGGAGGCGCTGAGCCGGCCCCGGGGTGGCGGAGCGGCGAATAGGGGGTACAAAGCGGGGCGCGCCAAGGGAGGAAACCATGCCGATCAACTACGACCACCTGCTGAACTACCCGATCCCCGAGGTCACCCAGACCCTCCGCTGGCAGGATGTGGCGCTGTACAATTTCTCCATCGGCCTGGGCCAGGACCCGATGGACGAGCAGCAGCTCGACTTCCTCTACGAGCCGCGGCTGAAGACCATGCCGTCGATGCCGGTGGTGCTCGGCTCCCCCGGCTTCTGGGCGCGCAACGCCGATACCGGCATCGTCTGGGAACAGATCCTGCACGGCGAGCAGGGGCTCATTTTGCACCGCCCGCTGCCGACCGAGGGCACCGTCCTCGGCCGCAGCCGCATCACCGGCATCGTCGACCGCGGCGAGGGCAAGGGCGCGCTGATGTACTCCGAACGCGCCGTCATCGACGCCGCCACCGGCGAGACGCTGGCGACCACCACCAGCACCAGCTTCCTCCGCGGCAACGGCGGCTTCGGCGGCCCGACCGGCCCGGTGAAGCAGCCGCATCCGGAGCCGACCCGCGCCCCCGACATCACCCAGGACCAGGCGACCCGGCCGGAGCAGGCGCTGGTCTACCGGCTGAACAGCGACCTCAACCCGCTGCACATCGACCCCGAGATCGCCCGCGGCGCCGGCTTCCCCCGGCCGATCCTGCATGGGCTCTGCACCTTCGGCACCGTCTGCCACGCGCTGCTCCGCAGCCTGTGCGACTACGACGTGGCGAAGTTCGGCCGGATGGACCTGCGCTTCTCCTCCCCGGTCTTCCCCGGCGAGACCATCCGCACCGAGATCTGGCACGAGGAGGGCGGCGCCGCCTTCCGCGCCCGGGTGGTCGAGCGCGACAAGGTCGTGGTCAGCAACGGGCTGTTCCGCTTCGCATGAGCGGACGGGCGAAGCCGCGCGAGCCGGCGGCGCCCTGGGTGGCCCAGCCCTGGGCCGCCGGGCCGGTGGTGGTCTTCGATACCGAGACCACCGGCTGCACGGTCCATGACCGCGTGGTCTCGCTCGGCGCCGTCCGGCTGGATGCGGGGCTGGAGCCGGAGGCGACGCTGCACCTGGCCTTCGCCCCCGGCATGCCCTGCCACTGGGGGGCGACCCGGGTGCATGGCATGTCCGATGCCTTCCTCGCCCGCCACCCGCCCTTCGCGGCCCATGCCGCGGAGATCGCGGATTTCTTCGCCGGCGCCCTCGGCTGCGCCCACAACCTCGCCTTCGACCGCCGCATGCTGGGCAACGAGTTCGCCCGCGCCGGCCTGCCGCGCCCCTGGGAGGCGGAGCTCTGCACCATGCGCACCTGGCGCCGCGCCTTCCCCGGCCAGCGCGCCGGGCTGAACCCGGCCAGCGCCGCCTGCGGCTTCGCGCGCGAGGGCAGCCTGCACGGGGCGCTGGAGGATGCCTGGCTCGCCGTGCAATTGCTCCGCCGCCTGCATGAGATGCCGCCGGTGCCGATGCGGCTGCACGGCATCACCAACGGCCCCGGCTACGCCTGCGCCGCCGCATGAGGGGGGCTGGACCACAGCCCCGCCCGGCGCTAACCCAATCCACCCCGCGGGAGGGACAGGAATGATCAACAAGATCGTGCAGTCGGTGGCCGAGGCGCTTGCCGGCGTGAAGGATGGCGCCACCGTGCTGATCGGTGGCTTCGGCAGCGTCGGCCAGCCCGACGTGCTGATCGAGGGGCTGATCGAGCAGGGCGCCAGCAACCTCGTCGCCGTGCTGAACAATGCCGGCAACGGCCGGGTCGGCGTCGCCCGGCTGATGGAGCTGGGCCGCGTCCGCAAGATCATCTGCTCCTTCCCCCGCAGCAGCGACCCGGTGGTCTTCGAGACGCTGTACCGCGAGGGAAGGATCGAGCTGGAGATCGTCCCCCAGGGGACCCTGGCCGAGCGCATCCGCGCCGCCGGCGCCGGCATCCCGGCCTTCTTCACCGCGACGGCGGCCGGCACCCTGCTGGCCCGCGGCAAGGAGACGCGGGAGTTCAACGGCAAGCCCTATGTCATGGAACAGGCGCTGAAGGGCGACGTGGCGCTGGTGGAGGCCTGGGAGGCCGACCGCTGGGGCAACCTCGTCTACCGGGGCTCGGGCGCCAACTTCAACCCGGTCATGGCCATGGGCGCCGACCTCACCATCGCCCAGGTGCAGCACATCCGCGAGCTCGGCGAGCTGCATCCGCACATGATCATGACGCCGGGCGTCTACGTGAACCGCGTGGTCCAGGTGGACCGCGGCGGCGACTGGCTGAAGCCCGAGAAAGCCTGAGAGTTTGTGAAAGAATGCCCTTCAGCACTGAATTTGAAGGAAGTTCCGCGATGATTGCGAAGGGTATTCTTTCGCAAGTTCGATTTCTTCACACACTCTGAGGAGAGGAGGACCGTCATGCCCTTCACCCGTGACCAGATGGCTGCCCGCCTCGCCGACGACGTGCCGGAAGGCTGGTGCGTCAACCTCGGCATCGGCATCCCGACCATGGTGGCGAACCACGTGCCGCCGACCCGCGAAGTGATCTTCCAGTCCGAGAACGGCGTCATCGGCATGGGCCCGGCGCCGGCCAAGGGCGAGGAGGACCCCTGGCTGATCAATGCCGGCAAGCAGCTGATCACCATGGCCAAGGGCGCCAGCTTCGTCGGCCATGCCGACAGCTTCGCAATGATCCGCGGCGGCCACATCGACCTCTGCGTCCTCGGCGGCTTCGAGGTGGCGGAGAACGGCGACCTCGCCAATTGGGCGACCTCCGAGAACGACACGGCGCCGGCCGTGGGTGGTGCCATGGACCTGGCGGCCGGGGCCAAGCGGCTCTGGGTCATCATGGAGCACACGACCAAGGACGGCCGCCCGAAGATCGTCGAGCGCTGCGGCTATCCGCTGACCGGCCTCGCCTGCGTCAACCGGGTCTATACCAACCTGGCGGTGCTGGACGTGATGGAGGGCCGCGGCTTCGTGGTCCGCAGCCTCGCCCCGGGCGTGACGCTCGAGGAAGTCCAGGCCAAGACCGGCGCCACCCTCCACACCAACTGAGGACACGCCACCGATGAGTGCCGCGCTCGAGGACGACGCCAGGGCGGAATCGATCCGCATGATCCGCGACAGCGCCGCCGCCGTGGCCCCGCCCGGCGGCGACCTGTCCCGCATCCGCGGGCTGCGCTTCAAGGCCCCCGGGCATGACCCCGCCACCTTCCGCCAGCTCGGCGAGATGGGCTGGATCGGCCTGCGGGTTCCGGAGGCCCAGGGCGGCGCCGGCCTCGGCCTCGGCGAGGCCTGCGCCCTGGCGGAGGAATTGGGCGCCGCGCTAGTGCCGGAGCCGCTGATCCCCGCCATGCTCTCGGCCAGCCTGCTGGCCGCCGTCGGCGCCGGCCCGCTGGAGGCGCTGCTGGCCGGCACCGCCCTGCCGTTGGTCGCCTGGCAGGAGCGGGCGGATACGCTGGAGGTGCCCGGCACCCCGGACGCGCCGCGCAAATTCCTGGTGAATGCCGCCGCGGCGACCAGCTTCCTGCTGCCGGTGCGCGAGGCCGACCGCATCGCCCTGTATGAGCAGGCCGGCGGCGCGCTGACCCTGGAGCCGACCCAGGATGGCGGGACCTTCGGCACGCTGACGCCCGACCTCGCCGGCGCCAGCCGCATCGCCGGCGACATCGGCGAGGCCCTGGCGCTGGCGCTGGACGAGGCGGCGCTGCTGACCGGCGCCTACCTGCTGGGCGGCATGGAACGCGCCTTAGCCATGACGCTCGACTACCTGAAGACTCGCAGCCAGTTCGGGAAGATCATCGGCACCTTCCAGGCGCTGCAGCACAAGGCCGCCGACGTGAAGATGCAGATCGCGCTGACCCGCGCCAGCATCGAGGCCGCGGCGGCGACCCTGGACGAGGGCGCCACCGGCGACCTCCGCCGCGCCACCGTCTCCCGCGCCAAGGCCCGCGCGGCCGAGAGCGCCATGGTCGTCACCCGCCAGTGCATCCAGCTCCATGGCGGCATCGGCTACACCGACGACTACGACGTCGGCCTCTACCTGCGGAAGGCGATGGTCATGGCGAACCAGTACGGCAGCGCCACGCTGCACCGCCGCCGCTTCATGGCGACCAGCCCGGAGGGCGAGGAATGAGCAAGCCGATCATCCGCCTGCTGACCGAGCGCGACGGCGGCGTGCTGATCCTGACCATGGACCAGCCGGCCCGGCGCAACGCGCTGGCCATGCCGATCCGCGTCGCGCTGATCGAGGCGCTGCGCGCCGCGCAGGCCGACAAGACCGTCCGCTCCGTGGTTCTCACCGGCGCTGCTGGGCATTTCTGCTCCGGCGGCGACATCTCCGGCATGGATGTCTCGACCGCGCTCGACGGGCGGGAGCGGATGCGGCTCTCGCACGAACTCGTCCGCCTGATGGTGCTGGGCTCGAAGCCGGTGGTCGCGGCGATCGAGGGCTTCTGCGTCGGCGCCGGCCTCTCGCTCGCCTGCGCCTCGGATACCATCGTCGCGGCGGAGGATGCCCGGCTCGGCGCCGGCTTCGGCAAGATCGGGCTGATGGCCGACCTCGGCCTGCCGCATACGCTGCCGATGCGCGTCGGCCAGGGCAAGGCGCGCCAAATTCTTCTCTACCACGGCCAGATGACCGCGGCCGAGGCCGAGCGCATCGGCCTGGTCGACCATGTGGTCCCGAAGGGCCATGCCCTTGCCACCGCGCTCGAGAAGGCCAAGTTCCTGGCGGAACAGGCCCCGGCGCCGATGGCGCTGACCAAGCAGATGCTGGGCGAGGGCCTCGACCGCGCGCTGGAGCAGGAACGCCACTTCCAGGCGACCCTCTTCCTCACCGCGGATTTCAACGAGGGCCGCGCCGCCTTCCTCGGCAAGCGCGCGCCAGGCTTCACCGGGAGCTGACAACGATGGACGCCCTTCGCATCCCCGCCCCGACCGAGCTCGACAGCCTGGAGGAGGAGCATTTCCGCCAGGTGGTCCGCGCCTTCCTGCACGAGAACTACCCGGAAGAGCTGCGCAACCCGCCGAAGCGCCTGCACTGGAGCGAGAACAAGCCCTGGTACATGACCTTGGCCGACAAGGGCTGGCTCTGCCCCGGCTGGCCGAAGGAGCACGGCGGGCTCGGCCTCTCGCCGGCCAAGCAGATCATCCTGACCGAGGAATACGAGCGCTACGGCGTGGCCCGCACCAACGACCACGGCATCGTCATGCTCGGACCCTTGGTGATCAAGTACGGCACCGAGGCGCAGCAGCAGCACTTCCTGCCGAAGATCCTCACCGGCGAGCACATCTGGTGCCAGGGCTATTCCGAGCCCGGCGCCGGCTCCGACCTCGCCGCGCTGCGGTGCGAGGCGGTGCCGGATGGCGACGACTACGTGGTCAACGGCCAGAAGATCTGGACCACGCTCGCGACCGACGCCAACTGGATTTTTCTGTTAGTTCGCACCGACAAGCAGGCGAAGAAGCAGGAGGGGATTTCGTTTCTCCTCGTGGATATGAAGACGCCCGGCATTACCGTCCGGCCGATCATCAACCTCGAGCTGCATGACGAGTTCTGCGAGGTCTTCTTCGACAATGTCCGGGTGCCCAAGGCCAACCTGGTCGGGCAGCTCAACAAGGGCTGGGACATGGCCAAGGCCCTGCTCAGCTTCGAGCGGATCTTCCTCGGCTCCCCCCGCCAGTCCGGCTACGCGCTGTCCCGCCTGCGCATCCTCGCCGAGCGCATGGGCGTCTTCGAGGATGCCGAGTTCCAGGACCGCTACACCCGGCTGCGGCTGGAGCTGGAGGACCTCAAGGCGCTCTACGGCACCTTCGTCGCCAAGCTGAAGCGCGGCGAGAGCCTCGGCCCCGATGTGTCGATGCTCAAGATCATCCAGACCGAGCTGTTCCAGCGCATCACCGACACCATGCTGGAGATCGCCGGCGAGAACGCGGGGCTGCTGGAGCCGATGGAGGGCAACCGCAACCTCCACCCGACCGGCCAGTTCATCCAGGCCCGGCCGGCCACCATCTACGGCGGCTCGAACGAGATCCAGCGCAACATCCTCTCGAAGAACGTGCTGGGGCTGCCCGGGTAGCGACCCGGGCCGGGCCCCGCCCCGCCCTCAGAGCAAGAGCAGGTCCGCCGCGTGCGGGGCGGGGATCGCCAGCTCGAGGGCCGGGTCCGCCCCGGCCGGCAGCAGCGGCTCCGGCCCCATCGCCTCCGGCACCGGCAGCAGCGCGATCTCCGCCTGATGCGCGGCCTCGGGCGTCGCCACCACCAGATCCGCGCCGCCCTCCGGCAGCAGCGGCAGGGAGGCCGGCGGCAGGCTGTCCAGGTGCAGCACCTCGGTCAGGCCGGCCGGCGCCGCGGCGGGCTGGCCCGCGCCCAGGGCGGCATGGTCCATGAACAGGCTGAAGGGCTCGCCGGGCAGCAGGATCGGGGCGGCCTCCGCCGGCAGCGCCGCGGCGGGTCCGGGGATCGCGGCCGCCACCTCCGTGCCGGCGGCATGGGCTGCCGCCCCGGGAGCCAGCTCCGCGGCCGGCAGGACCATGGAAGGGGTGTGCAGCAGGATAGGCGGCGCCCCGCCGAGGGCCACATGCGGCAAGGCCTCCGCCGGCGGTGCCGCGGGAAGCGGATGATCGACCGTCGTGGCGGGCGGATGCGCCGGCGCGGCCTCCGCCAGCACCGGGCCTGCCACCGCCGGCCCCGGGGCGCCCGCAGCCGCGTCCGCGGAATGCCCGGCCTCCGGCAGTGGGGCGGCAAGGACCGGTTCCACCACCACGGCGGGCGTGGCCGGGACCGGGTCGGCATGGACGGCGCCCGGCGCCGCCGGCCCCTGGGTGGCCGCAGCCACGTCCGCGGAATGTCCCGCCTCCGGCAGCGGGGCGGCGACGACCGGTTCCACCACCACGGCGGGCGTGGCCGGGACCGGGTCGGCCTGGGCCGAGCCTTGGGTGCTGGCAGCCGCGTCCGCGGAATGCCCGGCCTCCGGCAGTGGGGCGGCAAGGACCGGTTCCACCACCACGGCGGGCGTGGCCGGGACCGGGTCGGCCTGGGCCGAGCCTTGGGTGCTGGCAGCCGCGTCCGCGGAATGCCCGGCCTGAACGGCGCCCGGCAGCACGGCGGAGAGCACCGGCGCCACCACGCTGGCAGGCGCGGCCGGGACCGGATCGGCATGCGTGACGTCCGGCGCCGCCGACCCCTGGGTGCCCGCAACCGGGTCTGCGGAATGCCCGGCCTGAGCGGCCCCCGGCAACACGGCGGAAAGCACCGGCGCCACCACACCGGCGGGCGGGGTTTGGGCCGAGCCCTGGCTGCTGGCAGCCGCGTCCGCGGAATGCGCGGCCTGTNGCCCTGGCTGCTGGCAGCCGCGTCCGCGGAATGCGCGGCCTGTGCGGCGCCCGGCAGCACGGCGGAGAGCACCGGCGCCACCACCCCGGCGGGCGGGGTTTGGGCCGAGCCCTGGCTGCTGGCAGCCGCGTCCGCGGATTGCCCAGCTTGTGCGGCCCCCGGCAGCAGGTCGGCTAGGACCGGCGCCACCACGCCGGCAGGCGGGGTTTGCGCCGAGCCCTGGCTGCTGGCAGCCGCGTCCGCGGAATGCCCGGCCTGAACGGCCCCCGGCAGCAGGTCGGCTAGGACCGGCGCCACCACGCCGGCAGGCGGGGTTTGCGCCGAGCCCTGGCTGCTGGCAGCCGCGTCCGCGGAATGCCCGGCCTGAACGGCCCCCGGCAGCAGGTCGGCTAGGACCGGCGCCACCACACCGGCGGACGGGGTTTGGGCCGAGCCCTGGCTGCTGGCAGCCGCGTCCGCGGATTGCCCGGCCTGAGCGGCGCCCGGCAGCACGGCGGAGAGCACCGGCGCCACCACCCCGGCGGGCGCGGCCAGGACCGGGCCGGCCTGGATGGCGCCCGGGGTCGCCGGCGCATCGGCCGCGGCGGGCGTCGCCGGAGCATGAGGCGTCGCGGCGGTGGCCGGCAGCACGACCGGGGCCGCCGCGGCCGGGAGCGGATGCGCCTCCGCCGTGCCGCCCTGGGCCGCCGGGGCCGGATCGGCCCCCGGCAGCGCCGCCTTGGTCGCGCCGAGGCCCTCGACCAGCGTCCCGAGGCCGGCCAGCACGGGCTTCAGCACCGCGGCCGCCGGCTCCGCCGCCGCGACCGGGAGCGTGACGGCAGGCGCCGCCGGCGCGGGTGCCTCGGCCTGCGGCGCCGGCTTGGCCTCCGGCACCACGCCGATCGCCGCCAGCACCGCCTCGGCCCTGCCCTCCCCGCCGGCGGAGGGCGTCTCCACCGCCTTGAACACGGTCTCGGCCAGGACCGGCCTCGGCTCCGCCGCCGCCCGGACGACCGTCTCCGCACCCCAGTCCTTCGCCTGCTCCTGGTGCGGCGCGGCGACGCTCTCCGGCGCCGCCTTGGCCTGCGGCGTCACCGCCGCCGCCAGGACCGGGGCCTTGGCCTGCTGCGGCACCGCCTCGGTGACCCGGACCGGCGCGGTGGCGGAGCCGACATCGTGATCCATGGAGAAGACGGCGCCGACGGGGGCCTTCTCCGCCACCGCGGCGGCCTTGGCGGCCACGGCGGCGGTCGCCGTCTCGGCGGCCGGAGCCTGGTCCCTGGGGGCCGGCGGGGCCGGGGCGGCGATCTGCGCCTTGACCGGGGCCACGGGCTCGCCGGGCGCCGGTGCCTCCGACCGCGCCGCCGCCCGGGCCTCGGCGGGGGCGGCCGGCTGGGCCG